>NZ_WVUD01000031.1 GCF_009856865.1 Solidesulfovibrio aerotolerans
CCGACGGGGCTGCCGGCGTCGCCACAGCCGGGGGGCTGGCCGCTGGCGGGGTCGTGCCGGGTTCGCCCGCCGGCGTCACGCCGGCGTCTGGCCCGCCCGAAAGCCCGGAACCGGCCGGTGGCGCGGTCTGGCGCAACGGCTCGCCGCTTGCTCCCTCTTCCTCTTCAGCGGCCTTGTCTGGATGGCCGGGCACCGTTCCCCGCATGGACTGGGACCCGGTTTCGCCGGCCAGAAGCGGCACGTCGGCCACAATGATGTCCACACGGCGATTTTCCTGCCGGCCTTCGGGTGTGGTGTTGCTGGCCACTGGCTGGTAAAAAGCCCGGCCCATGGCGGTGAAGCGTTCCGGCGACAGGCCCGTTGCCTCGGACAGAAGGCGGATGACCGAGGAGGCCCGGGCCGAGGACAGTTCCCAGTTGGACGGGTAGAGCGCCGAATGGATGGGCATGTTGTCGGTGTGCCCGACCACATAAATGCTTTTGCCCTTGACCTTGCCCAGCACCGCTCCGACCCGGCTTAAGATATCGCGGCCCTTGGGTGTGACCTCGGCGCTGCCCGAAGCGAACAGCACCTTGTCCACGAAATTGATTTCGAGCTTTTCCCGAAACTGGCGCACCCGAATATCGCGACTGTCGACTTCGCCGCGAAGATCCGCCACCAGGGCGTCGTAAGCGGTTTGCAGTTCCTCGGTTTTGCTTTCCAAGGCTTTGGCCCGGATTTCCGCCTTGCGCTCTTCCTCCTTGGAGCGAAACAACTGCTTGGTCAAATTCTCCAGGGCCTCGGGCACCCCCTTGCGGTTATACAGCGAATTGGCCAGATAGCCGGTCAGGCCCACAGGCAGCAATACAAGGAGCACCATGAAAATTTTGAGCACGCGTCCACGCATAAAGGCCTCCCGAAAAAGCCGTGTCGCCGCCGGTCCCACGCCGACGACGTCCGGACAAGGCCGGATCGGTTGCCCGCAGCTTTACCCGCAATCAAGCCAAAAGGCCACCGCACCGCGCTTTGCCCGCTGGCTGCGGCAGGAAACGCCGCGCCTGTGATCGGCGACGCCATCTTTTGCTCCACGGCCCGCCCCGGCAGCCGCCCCGGCCTGGACTGGTCCCGCGCCTTTGCCGGACCGTGCTGGACGCGCACGGCCCTTTGCCTGGACACGGTGCTCTCAACCATTAAAGACGCCCAGGAACAGCAGCGCCAGGGACGCTGGCTGGTGCTGGCCCTGGCCTATGAAGCGGCCGCCGCCTTTGACCCATGTCTCCCGGTCCATCCCCCAAACGGCGAACCGCTGGTTTTTGCCGCGGCCTACGACGCCCCCCTTGCGGCCCTGCCGCCCAACCCGGCCGGTCCGGCTACGGCCGCCCCCTGGACGCCGCTTGTTTCACGTGAGGCCTACGACCGGGCCATCGCCGCCATCCGTTGCCAGATAGTCCTTGGCGAATACTATCAGGTCAATTTCACCTTTCCTCTGGAAACCCGTTTTGCCGGCGACCACAACGCCTGGTTTGCCGCCCTGGCCGCCCGGCAGCAGGCCGCCCTGTGCTGCCGCCTGGATATGGGCGAGGCGTCGCTGTTGTCGTTTTCCCCGGAAATTTTTTTTATGCGACACGGCGAGCGCCTCACCGTGCGGCCCATGAAAGGCACCATGGCTCGGGGCAGCACGCCCGAAGCCGATGCCGGGGAGGCCGCGGCCCTGGCCGCCTGCCCGAAAAACCAGGCGGAAAATCGCATGATCACCGATCTCATGCGCAACGACCTGGGCCGTATCGCCCGGCCCGGCAGCGTGGCCGTCAGTGACCTTTTTGCCGTGGAGCCGCTTGGCGCAGCCTGGCAGATGACCACAACCGTCACCGCCGAGGTGTCCCGCAGCCAGGATCTGCTCGCCATCCTCACCGCTCTTTTTCCGTGCGGCTCGGTCACCGGTGCCCCCAAACGCCGGGCCATGGCCGCCATACGCGAGCTGGAACCCCATCCGCGGGGCTTTTACACCGGCACCATCGGCTGGGTGGCCCCAAACGGCGACTGCCTGTTTAACGTGGCCATCCGCACCATCAGCCTCAACCACGCCGACGGGCGCGCCCGCTTTGGCGTCGGCGGCGGCATCACCCATGATTCCCACCACGCCGAGGAATACGCCGAGTGCCAGCTCAAAGCCCGGTTCCTGACCGATCCGGCACCGGATTTCGCCTTGCTGGAAACCCTGCGCCTGGATAACGGGCGCTACGCGTTTGCGGCGCAGCACCGCGCCCGGCTCATGGCCTCGGCGCGGATACTCGGATTTCCCGTCCATGAGCCGGCCATCGACGCCGCCCTGGCTGCCGCCGTCCTGGACGCGTCCGGTGCTCGCCGCCGGGTGCGGCTGCTGCTGGCCCCAAACGGCTCGGTCACCTGTGAATCCTTCCCGCTGCCGCCCCGCCTGGCCCGACCGGCCGTGCTGGGCTTTTGCCCCGAGCCGGTGAACCCCGCCGACCCGCAACTTTTCCACAAAACAACCCGGCGGGAGCGCTACGACCGCGCCCTGGCGGCCCGCCCGGACTGCGATGATGTGTTGCTGGTCAACACCGACGGCTCTGTGACCGAGAGTTGCCGGGCCAATCTCGTTGTCCGTCTGGACGGGCGGCTACTGACCCCGGCGCTTGCCTGCGGTCTGCTTCCGGGTGTGTGCCGGGGGCGTTTGCTCGCCCAAGGCATTCTCACCGAAGCGCAGCTCACCCCGGCCGATCTGGCCCGGGCCGAGGCGTTGTGGCTGATCAATTCCGTGCGGCTGTGGACCCGGGCCGTTTTGGCCGACTCTTAGGGAGGCAAGCCGGGCAGCCTTGACGCACCGGCCGGGCTGGACTCGGACCCCAACACCCCGCCCCCCCTCTCGACGGGGCAAGGCCGATCTGCTAGCCTCGCGACACTACATCCGAAAGGAGACTGGCATGGACATTGAGGCCGTTTGCGGCGCTTCCGTTCCCTTTTATAAGATGCAGGGCTGCGGCAACGATTTCGTGTGCGTGGACAACCGCGCCCTGGAAATCGATCCGGCAGCCATGCCCGAGCTTGTCATGGCCGTGTGCCGCAAGGCCTTTGGCGTCGGGGCCGATGGCATGATCTTTATCGACCACGCCCCGGCCGGGTCCGGGCTTGCCTATATCTGGCATTTTTTCAATGCCGACGGCTCCCGGGCCGAGATGTGCGGCAACGGCTCGCGCTGCGCCGCCCGGCTTGCCTGGCTGCTCGGCATCGCCCCGGCCAGACATACCTTTGGCACCGACGCCGGTCCCATCGAGGCCGAGGTTGACGAAGACTCCACCCAGGTGACGGTGCTCCTGACCCCGCCCAAGGATTTGCGGCTCAATCTGGAAATCGAGATCGAGGGCCGGCCGTTTCATCTGCACAGCGTCAATACCGGCGTGCCCCATGTGGTGGCCGTCATGGACCATATCGAGATGGTCGAAGTCTGGAAGCTCGGTCGGGCCATCCGCCAGCATCCGGCCTTTGCCCCGGCCGGGACCAACGCCAATTTCATCAGTTCCGAGGCCCATGGCTCCCTGTCGCTGCGCACCTACGAGCGCGGCGTGGAAGACGAAACCTACGCCTGCGGCACCGGGGCCGTGGCTTCGGCCATCGTTGCCCGGGAACTCGGCATGACCGGCGAGGAAACGGAAATCATCACCACCGGCGGCGAGGTGCTCGGCGTTATCCTGCGCGATGGCAAGACCTATCTGCGCGGCGCGGCCGAGCTGGTCTTTCAGGGCGTTTTTTACCCGCAAAGCCTGGGGATCGAGACCGATTGATCCACACGCGGAGTCCGTGCATGCACTACACCGGCATAAACCACCTGGCCCTGGCCACGGCCGACATGGACGCCACCATCCGCTTCTGGCGCGATCTGCTCGGAATGCGGCTGGTGGCAGGTCTTGGGCGTCCCGGCTATCGCCATTATTTTCTGGAGCTTTCCGGGACAGACATGCTGGCCTTTTTTGAGTGGCCCAATGTCACGCCCATCGAGCCCAAGGATCACGGGGTGCCGGTTGCAGGCCCGTTTGCTTTCGACCATGTCTCCATCGGCGTACGCGACCGCAACGACCTGTGGGACATCCGGGACCGCCTGGAAGCAGCTGGCTTCTGGGCGTCGGAATTGATCGACCACGGCTTTATCTTCTCGCTCTATTCGTTTGATCCCAACAATATCGCCATTGAATTCAGTTGCCCGGTGCCGGGTGTGGATATTCGCGCCCATCCGGTCATGGCCGACCGCAATCCGTCCCCGGTGGCCCGGGAAGGGTCCGAGACCCAGCCCGGCAAATGGCCCGCGCCGACGCCCACCCCTTTTTCAGAGCGGCGCATCTATCCCGGCGAAGGCCGCGAACTGGTGCAGGGCGAGGATGACTAGGAAGTCAATCACTGGTATAACTGCGTTGCATAGACCATACTTAGCAGCATACAAGACAACAAAGCGACCACTGACACAAAGGCAGCTGGTGCATACTTTGCCAAAACGTCAGTTCTGTCTTTGAATAACACCCCAGTGAGCATGGTCAAAATGGGGACAACGAACCCCAGGATACTTCCCAACAATGGAGAAGCGCTTGCGCCAACGCAGAATCCAAAAAAAACACCAAGCGATGCATATGCTCCGACAATGACAGTGCCTTCTGCAACACGTAAATCAAAAAATAATTTCAAAATCAACCCACCGAGAAACGTGACCACTGCTACTGTTGCAATTAATGGAGCAAAAACACTTAATGCCGTTATAAAATGCAATTGGCTTTCCACAGCTCCTACTCCTTTCGATTAAGTGGGATCAATCGCTTCAAACATGCTTTCGACTCTTGCTTACAAAAATCCATCTTTTGGCTGTAACTATTATTGGCTAGCCTGTAGTCTCTGATGCAGGCATTATACTCCAGCATTTTTCCGCGGTAATCCGCAAGTCGTTGCCTGTATATTTCATCGGTTATTGAGCCGTCCTTCCGGCTTATTTCCATCTCATTCCTTTCTTCATCAACGGACGCATTAAAATTTTCACACCTCCCTCTGAACGCTTCGGTTTCGCAGCGAAAATTCTCCAATTCCTGTCGTTTCCCTTCCCAACAAACCCGACACGTTTTCGCTTGATCACCACAAACAACGCTGGGGCTGGTTTCCAGTGTTTTTGCACTCGGAGCAACGGGCCAAGCCCATGCGGATCCACAGTTCCCGATGAGCATTAAGATCACAATGGCTTGCCTGTACATATTTACGCTTCCATATATTTGTGTATATCTATTAAAATCCATATATCGGAGAAAATGTCAAGCCACCTTCCTGAGTAGAGCCTTGCCTTGCATGCACATGTTTCCCGCTAGTACCGTCAGAGGCGCCCTGCCGGGTGCTCAACGCAAAAAGGCCCGCCTCCTCACGGAGACGGGCCTTTACCTTAAGCAGGTCGGCTGGCGCTATTCGGCAGCCGGGGGCGGAACCATGGACAGGTTGCCGCCTTCGACTTCGACGCGCACTTCGATGGCGATCTTCCACAACACGGTGAGGACAATGCCGCCGAGGGAAAAGATCATGAGCGAAATCATGATCTCGGGAATCGTCGGCGAATACACCGTCACCGTCTCAAACGGGTTGGGGGTGAACCCGCCGATCAAAAGGCCCAGGCCCTTGTCGATCCAGGAGGCGATGACCAGCATGATCAGTCCCGTCACCAGGGCCGGCGTCTTCTGACGTATCGGCGTGGGGATCAGGAACAGCAGGCTGCCCAGGCCCAGGACCACGGCGGTCCACATAAACGGCACCATCATGGTGTGGCCGTCGATCCCCTGAAACAGGTAGATCAGCGGGGCCATGTGGCCGGGCATGTTGCTGTAAAACGAGGTGAACACTTCAAGCAAAAAGAAGAAGATGTTCACGCACATGGCGTAGGTGATGATGACGGCCAAACGGTTGATGGCCTTCTGGCCCGGGTCAAACCCGGTCAGGCGGCGCAAAAACAGCACCAGCAGCAGCAGGATGGCCGGACCGGAACAGAACGCGGAAGCCAGGAACCGGGCGGCCATGATGGCCGTCAGGAAGTAGTGGCGTCCGGGCAGGCCGGCGTACAAAAAGGCCGTGACGGTGTGGATGGAAAAGGCCCAGATGACCGACACGATGGCCAGGATCTTGACCCACTTGGGCGGGGTCATGTCGTTTTTAAAGTACTGCAGGCTCGTCCAGCCCACGATGATGTTGAGGAACAGATAGCCGTTTAAGACCACCATATCCCAGAACAGGACCGAATGCGGCGTGGGATTGAGCAGCACGTTGAGCATGCGCTGGGGCTGACCAATGTCAACGACGATAAAGCCCAGGCACATAACCACGGCGGCAATGGCCAGGAATTCACCCAGGATGATCATCTTGGAGAATTCTTTGTAGTGGTGGAAGTAATAGGGCAGGACGAGCATGACGGCCGAGGCGGCCACGCCGACCAGATAGGTGAACTGGGCGATGTAAAAGCCCCAGGACACGTCACGGTTAAGCCCCGTAATCTGCATGCCGAAGGTCAACTGGTAGAGCCAGAAACCCAGCCCCAACAGCATGACCATGCCCAGGGCCGTCAGCGTGCCCCAGTAACGGGGACTTCCTTTGAGTGCTTTTTCCAGCATGGCTTACCTCACAGGATGTAATACACGCTCGGCGAGGTGCCGGCGTCCGGTTTGCGGCGGATGGCGAAGTTCTCGCGCAGCGCCTTGCGGATGTCGGACTGCTCGTCTGACAGGTCGCCGAACACCAGCGCGCCCTCGGCCGCTTCCACACACACAGGCAGCTTGCCGATGGCAAGGCGCTCGGCGCAGAAGTTGCATTTTTCCACAACGCCGCGCATGCGGGTGGGGAATAGGGGGTTAAACTCTTTGATAAACGGGCGCGGATCCTGGAAGTTGAAGCTGCGGGCCCCAAACGGGCAGCCGGCCATGCAGTAACGGCAACCGATGCAGCGGTGGAAGTCCATCATGACGATGCCGTCAGGGCGCTGGAAGGTCGCCTGGGTGGGGCAGACCTTGACGCACATGGGGGCTTCGCACTGGTTGCAAAGGAGCGGGAACTGGCGATGCTCAACCTTCTCGGCCATGTAGTGGCCGTGCTCGGTGGGGAAGGATTCCTCGTAGGAGGCTCCCCAGAACCACTTGATCTCTTTTTGCCCGGCAATGTCAGGCACGTTGTGTTCGGTGTGGCAGGCCGTGCGGCACTTGGCAATCAGTTCAGGCGTGAACTTGGCGGAGAAAACCGCCATGCCCCAGTGCTTGGCTTTGAGGCCCTCCTCAAAATTGGTCGCCGTGGGCAGATCGCCGGCCAAGGCCGGGGCGTCGCCCAGGAAACCGAGCCGGGCGGCACCGATTCCCATGGCGGAAACGGCGGCCAGCTTTATAAACTTTCGTCTGCTGCTTTTCATGGTATAAGTCCCCTTGAATGGAGGTGTCACCGGCGCGCCGGCCTAGTGTCCGCCCGCAGCCGCCGAGGCAACCGGGGGTATGGGCGACTTCTGGTTCGGCGAGAGATTGTGGCAATCCCAGCAATAGGGGGCCACGCCTACCGTTTCGTGGCAGCGGTCGCAGAACTTGGTCTTGTCCGGGTGGCAGGACATGCACGTGTTGGTGAGGCTTTTGACGTACTTCTGCCCCTTGGCATTGATAAAGATACGGCTACCGTCACGCACGGCTTCGTTGCGCCATTCATTTAAGAGCTGCATGTGCTTGTCGCGCATTTCCGTGGTGGGCAGCACGCACTCTTTCTGGTCCTTGGGCAGTTCCGGCTTGACCTCGAACACATGTCCCTGGTTGTAGATCACAGGAACAAAGGCGAGGGCCAGGAAGAACAGAATGCCTGGTATGATATATTTGGCATTGTACATAGGTTATTCCTCCTCGTCCTCCATCCCCGGCAGGGGGTTTTGCCTGAGATCGGTGGTACGCTTTTTCTCGCCATCGAGAATGATGGCATTGCCCACCAACTCATGCACACCGGAGACGCCGACACCGGGAGCCCAATAATCGCAAAGGGGCGGCAGGGTGGCGCGGTCGATGGCGCAGATGCAGGCCAGGTTGTTGACGCCGTGACGATCGCGCACATACTTGACGGCATTGCCCCGGGGCAGACCGCCGCGCAGACGCGTTTCAGTGAACTCTTCGTTGTTGAGACCTGCGCCGCCGCCGCAGCAAAAGGTCTGCTCGCGGATGGTGTTCTCGGGCATTTCGTAGAACTGCCGGCACACGTTTTTCATGATGTAGCGGGGTTCTTCGAGCAGACCCATGCCCCGGGCGGGGTTGCAGGAGTCGTGGAAGGTGCTGATGAAGTTGTCGTTGCGCGACGGATCGAGATTGAGCTTTTTGTTCTTGATCAGGTCGGCGGTAAACTCCGCGATGTGCAGCATCTTGGTGCCGGAGGCGGCGTCGAACTTGGTGCCGGTAATGGGCGACACCGGGGTTTCCAGGAAATCCGCCGGGCCGTTCATGGTGGACATGTACTGGTTGATCACGCGCCACATGTGGCCGCACTCGCCGCCCAGAATCCACTTGACACCCAGGCGCTTGGCCTCGTTGTACATCTTGCCGTTGATCTTCTTCATCATCTTGTCAGAGGTGAAGAGACCGAAGTTGCCGCCTTCGGACGCGTAGGTGCTCCAGGTGACATCCAGTCCGAGGTGCTCGAACAGGATCAGGTAGCCCATGTAGGTGTAGATGCCCGGATCAGCGAAGATGTCGCCCGAGGGGGTGATGAAAAGGATTTCGCAACCCTTTTTGTTCACATTGGGGCGGATGCGCTTGCCGGTGATGTCCTCGATGTCGTCACAGAGGAAATCCATCATGTCTTTGTAGGCATGGGGCTGGATGCCGAGGTGGTTGCCGGTGCGGTTGCAGTTGGCAGCCGGTTCGAGAATCCAGTTGATGTTGCAGCCGACTTCGTGGAGCAGCTCGCGGGCCATCATGGTGATTTCGGCGGTGTCGATGCCGTAGGGGCAGAAAAGCGAACACCGGCGGCATTCCGTGCACTGGTAAAAGTACAGGAACCATTCCTTGATGACGTCTTCTTCAAGCTTGCGGGCACCGGCCAGCTTGCCGAGCACCTTGGCGGCTGCCGAGAATTCGCCCCGATAGATCGAGCGCAGCAGCTCGGCGCGCAGCACCGGCATGTTCTTGGGATCGCCGCCGCCGATAAAGAAGTGGCACTTGTCCGCGCAGGCACCGCAGCGCACGCAGATGTCCATAAAGACTTTAAACGAGCGGTACTTCTTTAAAAGCGAACGGAACTTCTCCATGACGAGGCGCTGCCAGTCGGGCGGCAACTGCCAGTCGTCGTCGGTGGGGCTCCAGACGCGCGGATTGGGCATGCCCAGATACTTAAGGATATCGGGCTTGCCGGGGTAGCTGAAATTGCCGGGTTTAAACGGCGTCTTAGTGTCCATCCACGACTTGACCGGCGTGGAGTAGTTGATCTTAATGAGTTCTTCCGGTGGCGGATACTTGGCCATGATCGCTCCTCACTTCTCTCCAGAAATAGTTGATTCAGGCCCTTTTAGGCCTTTTTATCCACGGGGAGTCCGGCTTCGATCATCTTCTCGCGGAAGTCGTCCTCGTAGGCTTCATAGGAATGGGCCTTGACGGCGGGGTCGTTCCAGGGGTTCACCCACTGGGCCCGGCGGCTCATGTTGGGGAGAACGCGGGTGGGCGAGAGGAAGATGCCGCCCATGTGCATGAGCTTGGAGAAGGGAAAGTAGATGAAAAGCGCGCACACCAGGGTCAGGTGGGCGTACACCGAGGGATCGATGGGCGCCGTGGGCATGTGCGGCCGCAGCGTCACAATGCTCATGGTCAGTTCCTTGACGGCGATGACGTCAACCTTGACCACATAGCGCATCCAGACGCCGGTCAGCACGATGCCCAGCAGCAGGAACAACGGGAAGTAGTCCTGCATGAGGGTGATGTAGCGGACCTTGCCATCGAAAACGCGGCGGGCCAGCAGAAACAGCAGACCGACCATAATGAGCGCGTCGGACTGGTACATCACCGGCAGGCCGATCTGGAGGATGGAATCCAGGAATTCGGCGATACCGACCGCACCAGGGATCGGCATCAGGAAAAAGCGCAGGTGGCGCACCAGGATCAGCAGGAAGCAGTAGTGGAAGATCAAGGAGAACAACCACAGGGACTTTTCCGAACTGTAGCCGACCTTGGGGCCATCCTGCTGGAGCTTGACCGACGTGTTGCGGAAAAGCGACCGGAAGCAGAGCACTTCCAGGACCATCCGCATGAACACGCCTTTTTTGTCAACCGGATTGTCCCAAGGGCTCCATTTGATCCAGGGCAGCGATTTCTGCTGCCCGCCGGTGGTGGGTATGCAAAACGGAACCGGGCTTTTGGCCCAATCCACGATGCGCATGGTAAAACCCACCATGAAAATGATGATTGCGATGTACGGGAGTGCTATCCCGAACAGCGCGCTCATCCCCATCCCCACGCCCAGCCACGGGATGACGATAAGCGCCAATACCGCGAGAAAGGAGTAAAACGCTGCCATGTACCCTCACCTCGTTAAAGGTTTCCCCATTGACGCCTACTGGTCCTCCCCTCCCTCGGCGGAGAGGTCGCAGACGAGATTGGCCCGTTTAAGGAGCCGGTCGTACTGTTTCTTGATCTGATCGATCCGAAGGGCGGCAATCTTTTCACGGCACTGGCAGTAGATATCCAAGGCAAACAGGGCCAGTACGTCGATGGAGGATTCCAGGGCCAAAAGTTCCACGAAGAGGTTGTCCTCCGCAATCTTTGGCCACAGGACTTCCCGAATCGCTTTTTTGAGCAGAAAAACAAAAGACGTGGCCTGGGACGGCGTGAAGTCCTGGACAGCGCGAACCCGCACGATCTCATCGAGCAGCGGCGTGAACGTGGCCGCGTCGGGCACCGGGCCGCAGGTGGCCAGATTTGTCACAATGCCGCGCATCCCGGCTTCGAACCGGTGGCGCACGGGATTGGCAAAGGGGTCGTCCCGCTTTTTCCAGAGCACGGCCGTGCTCTCGGCATAGGTGCCGAGCACAAGATCGAACCAGGCGTCCAGGACGGCCTGCTGTTCGAGGACGAGATAGTCCACCAATTTGAGCATGGAAATGTACCTTTCTTCACAAATGCTTAACAGGCTGGTTCCTTACCAGAAAAGCGCAAATTGTAAAGGACGGAAATCCTCTGGCCGGGGCGGAAATCGTCAGGAATTCCCGGAGGGTTGCCGCTTTATCGCGCTTTTTGCTAGGCTCGGAAAAAAAAGGGGGACGCCATGCAGCCCACCACCGCCCAGATCAGTATCCTGCGCGCCGCCGCCGCGTTTTCCACGGTGCAGCGCTATAACGGAACCTTGCCGAAACGGCAGGCCCTGCACTACGACAAGACACAATTGGCGGTGCTTGAAGATGCCGGATTTTTGGAACGGGTCAAGCTTTCATTTCCCTGCGGCGCGGCCATAGAAGGCTGGCGGCTGACGGAACCCGGACGCCATCTCCTGGCCGACGGTGCCGCCGACCCGGCCCTGGAGCCCGAGCATCTGCGCCTGCTGTCCGACGTGTACCATTACTCCCGGCTGTCCCAGAACCGGGGCATGATGCCCAAGGAGTTGGAGAAGGCCTTTGATGCCGATGACCTGCGCGATCTCTTTGAGCACGGCTATCTGCTGCGCATCAAGCTCAAGGGCCGGGTCACCGCCAAGGGCTGGGTCGTGTCCGACAAAGGACTTACCGCCCTGCGCCGGGCTGCCGGCACCGCTGCGACGCCCCCGTGCGCCAAAAGCCACTAAAACTCGCCGCGCAGTCCCGACTCCCCAGGCTGGTGCGGACGCCACGACAGGCGCACGTCGACACCTTCCCGATCCGGCCGCTTGGTGGCTTTGATCTCCACATCGAGCATCACCGCCGGAGCCAGTTCCATGGACACCCGGCCGACCGCCACGCCGAGGCTGCCGGCCCGCAAGGCCCGGGCCATGGCCTCCAGCCGATCCGCCGCCTCCGCCACTCCCATGACCCCGCCCAGGCGGGCTGTCTGTATGGTCATCCTGCCTCCCCGGCCGCCGGCGAGGCGGCCCAGCCGCCCCCTACACGGCCAGGGTGACCAGCCGGCAACGGCCCGGTTACGACGGTATGGGAAATACGGCCCACGGCACCGGCCGGCAACACCCGGCGACCAGCCGCCACGCCCGCCACCGCCAACCACCGGGCTCATTGGGCCGGCGCGCTGCCACCGCCGGCCAGGGCCAGCACACCGGCCAGGGCTTCCCGCACGGCCAGCCGCTTGACCGCCAGCCGGTCTCCGGCAAATTCAAAGCGCGCAACCGTTGCGCCCTGCGGTCCCTCCCAGGCCATCCACACCGTGCCCACGGGCTTTTGCGGCGTGCCGCCCGTCGGTCCGGCAATGCCGCTGATGGCCACGGACACGTCGGCCCGCAGCACGCCGCGCGCGCCCTTGGCCATGGCCAGCACGGCCTCGCGGCTGACCGCCCCCTTGGCCTCGAGCAGCGCCTGGGACACCCCCAGCACGTCGCGCTTGACGGCATTGGCATACGCCACCACGCCGCCGCAGAACCAGGCCGAGGCACCGGAGGCGTCGGTCAGGACGCTGGCCAAGAGCCCCCCGGTGCAGGATTCGGCGCAGCCAAGCAGCCAGCCTTTGGCGGTCAAGGCCTGGCCCACGGCCTGGGCCAGTTGGTGCAATTGGTCTTGCATGCTGCCTCCTGGAAATACTTTCGCCCCGAGTAGCGTAATTGCCGGGGGCTGTCATTGCCCTTTCGCCCGGCCACTTTCCATAATTGTCAATTGTGGCAAGCTGATCCGACCCGCCGCTGCCAGCGGGCTTGACGCGGCAACAACCGGCCGCGTACAGGGCATGGCGACCGATACGACAAGGAGCGAGTCATGCTGGATCTTAAATTCCTGCGCCAAAACCCGGCCGCCGTGGCCGACGGCATGGCCAGACGGCGATTTCCCTTCGATATGGCTGCCTTTTTGGCCCTGGAAGAAAAACGACGGGCCTTGCTCACAGCGGTCGAGCAGAAAAAGAGCCAGCGCAACGCCGCTTCGGCCGAAGTGGCCAAGGCCAAGCGGGCCGGCAGCGACGCCGCCCATATCCTGGCCGGGCTGGGCACCCTGTCCGACGACATCAAGGCCTTAGACGAAACCGCCAAGGCCATCGACGCCGAAGTGGCCGAACTGCTGCTCGGTGTCCCCAACATCCCCCACGCCACCACGCCCGACGGGGCGGGTGAAGCCGACAATCCCACCGTGCGCACGGTCGGCACCCCCCGAGCGTTTCCCGATTTCCCCGCCCGCGAGCATCAAGACATCGGCGCGGCTCTGGGGCTGGACGCCGAACGGGCGGTCAAACTCTCCGGGGCGCGCTTTGTGGTGCTGCGGGGGCAGCTGGCCCGTTTGGAGCGCGCCCTGGCGGCCTTTATGCTCGATACGCACATAGCAGCCCACGGCTATCTTGAAGTGGCCACGCCCTACATCGTTTCGGATGAAAGCCTCATCGGCACGGGCCAGCTCCCCAAATTTGCCGACGAACTCTTTAAGATCGAAGGCGCGCCCGCCTATCTGATCCCCACCGCCGAGGTGCCGGTGACCAACCTGCACCGGGGTGAAACGCTGCCCGAGTCGGCCCTGCCCATGGGCTACGTCTGCCACACCCAGTGCTTTCGCTCCGAGGCCGGCTCCTACGGCAAGGACACCAAGGGGCTTATCCGCCTGCACCAGTTCGGCAAGGTGGAACTGGTACGCTTTGTCCATCCCGACACCTCCTACGACGAGCTGGAAAAGCTGACCAGCCACGCCGAGGCCATTTTGCAAGCCCTCGAACTGCCGTATCGGGTGGTGGCCTTGTGCGCAGGCGACCTGGGCTTTTCCTCGGCCAAGACCTACGATCTGGAGGTCTGGCTGCCCGGGCAAAACAAGTACCGCGAAATTTCCTCGTGCTCCAATTTCGAGGACTACCAGGCCCGGCGGGCTGATATCCGCTTTAAGCCCGAGGGCGGCAAGAAAACCGCCTACGTGCATACGCTCAACGGCTCAGGGCTGGCTATCGGGCGCACCATGGCCGCAGTCCTTGAGAACTTTGTCCAGGCCGACGGCTCCGTGGTTGTCCCCGGGGTGCTTGTTCCGTATATGGGTGGCATCGGCGTTTTGGAACCAGAGGGGAAACGGGCATGATGGCAGGCGGAAAACGTCAGGCCTTGTGGGCCGAGATCAAGCGCGGCCTGCTCATTGGCGGGGCTGTGGGTGTTTTGGGCGGCCTGTTTTTCATGGACATGCGCCGGGGGCTGGCCCTGGGCCTTATCGGCGGTTTTTTCGCCGTGCTGACCCGGCGCACCATCGACAGGCGCCGGGGCGAATAGCCGCCGGACGCACGCCCGGCCCCACAGGGTGCGCCCTGTGGGGCGCAATCTGCAAAAAAGGCGGCAGGCCGTTTGGCCTGCCGCCTTTTGGCGTTGCAAAATCCCGCGAACTAATTGGTCATGAGGCTTAAATTCTTCACGCCCATGGACACGTAGAGGTCGGCCAGGGCGCTCTGGTAGTCGGTGAGCGACTGGGTCAGGTTGAACTCGGCGGTGCTGACGCGGGCCTGGGCATCCAGCACGTCGGTGCTGGTGCCGACTTGCGCCTGATAGCGGGCCACGGCCATGCGAAAGCCTTCCTTGGACGCTTCCAGGGCCGTGCGGGCCACGGAGATGCGTTTGGCGGCGTCTTGCAGGTTGAGATAAAAGGTCTTGACCTGATAGCCGATGTCCAGGCGCAGCTTGGCCAGATCGGCCTGCAGCTTTTTGACCTGATCGCGCGCGGCCTGCAGGCCGAAGTAGGTCGAACCCCAGTCCCAGGCCTGCAGGGACGCCGTGATCCCCACTGTGGTGTTCTGGGGCGTGGTGGAGCCGGAATTGTCCTTCAGGTCGAGGTCCAGGGTATTGCCGCTTTTGGTGTAGGTCCCCTGGGCCTGGACTTGCGGATACAGCGGACTGGCCGCAATCTTGGCATCGCGCTCGGCGATCTGCACGGATTTGACGGCCATGTAGAGGTCGGGGCGCTGTTTGTAGGCCTGATCGAGGCAGTCCTCGATCTTCATGGTAAAGGGCAGAAAGGACAGTTCACCCAGATAGTTGGTCTGTTGGTTCAGCGGCAGGTTGAGCAGGGAGTTGAGCTGGGCGATCTGCACCAGGACGCTGTTTTCCGCCTTGAGCAGATCCTGTTCGGCCTGGGCCAGATCGGATTCGGCCTGCAACACGTCCAGGCGGGGCTTGAGACCGACGTCATAATAGGCCTGGGCAACTTTGTACTGGGATTCCAGCCGGGCCACGGAATCCTTGTTGCTGAGCACATTGGCCCGGGCCTGCAGCAAGGTCAAAAAGGCCTGCTGCACCCCTTTGACCAGGGTCAGCTCCGTGTACTTGATATTGGCTTCAGCCTGCTCTTTGGTCAGGGCGGCTTTTTGATAGGTGCTTAACAGCCGGAAACCGGTGAAAAGCGGCTGGGTGACCTGCAACTGGAGCTGGTAGAGATTTTGCCAGTAGCCTTGCCGGGTGGAGGCGGTGCGGGTCGTGCTCAGGTTGGTGCCTTTCACCGCGTT
This sequence comes from Solidesulfovibrio aerotolerans, assembly GCF_009856865.1. GTDB lineage: Bacteria > Desulfobacterota > Desulfovibrionia > Desulfovibrionales > Desulfovibrionaceae > Solidesulfovibrio > Solidesulfovibrio aerotolerans. The sequence goes on from NZ_WVUD01000031.1 coordinate 15,597, forward strand.
GATGATCTGGTTCCCCGGCAGGGTGAGGCTGGTCGAACCCACCGTGGTGGCGTCAGTGCGCTGGAAGGCGTAGCTGACGGTGCCCACGGGTCCGAAATTGGCCAGCGCCTGACGCCGGTATTCTTCGGAACCAGACAGGGTGGAGCGGGCCGCCTGCATCTGGGGGTTGGCATCCAGACCGCGCTGGACGCTTTGCTGCATATCAAAGGCCTGGCCCTCGGCGGTCATGGCCGCCGCAGCCTGGCCGGTGGCCTGGGCCACGGCCGGATCGGTCTGTTTCTGCTGGACGAAATCAGGCAACGGGATCTTGTCGATCTTCGTTTCCAGTCCCGGGTCCGTGGACGCCGGGGCAGCGCTGGCGGGTTGCTGGGCGGCGCTGTAGCGCTTGGCCACGCGGTCCGTGCCACTGGCGGGGGTCTGGGCGCCAACGTGTCCAGCCGTCATGCCCAGAATGAATAAACCCGCTATGATAGCCAGATAAGGCCGTTTCGCATTTGCGCTCATGCCGTGTCCTCTCCATCTCAAGAGATTACCTTGAACCAAGGTCCTCTCCGATAATACGATTAATTCAGAATGTACACTCATGTTAACAGGCATTCACCAGACTGGCGCAGGCCCGTTTCCAGCGCGTTTTTAGCCGTCTTTTCGACCCTTGTCGAGGCTCCCCGTCGTTTGGTTGCAACCGGGCGCTCCCTGCCGTACAAGCGAAAGGCAGCGTAGCGGCCGCATTGCCGCCCAAAGGAGCCCCATGACTCTGGCCCAACGACTTGGCTTGGCCAAGACCCCGCTTTTTCTCGTTGATGGCAGCGCCTACCTGTATCGGGGCTACCACGCCTTCCGGGACATCGCCCGGTCCGACGGTTTCCCCACCAGTGCGCTGTTTATGGTTTTCCGGCTTCTGTTTAAGTTGCTCAAAGAGCAGCAACCCAGCCATTTGATTTTCTTTCTTGACGGCAAGGGGCCAAATTTCCGCAGTACGATCTATGCCGACTACAAGGCCAACCGCGAAGCCATGCCCGAACCCCTGGCCCGGCAGATCGAACCCCTGCGCCAGGGGCTGGCCCTGCTCGGCGTGCCGGTCATCGTTCCCGAGGGAGCCGAGGCCGACGACGGCATCGCCAGTCTGGCCGCCCGGTTTCGCGACCAGATGCCCGTGGTCATCGTTGGCGCGGACAAGGATCTCAAGCAGTGCCTGAGCGAGCAGGTTGCCCTCTACGATCCCTCGGGCAAGGCCGAACGCCTCACCACCCTGGCCGATTTCACCGCCGACTGCGGCATAACCCCGGCTTCCTGGCCCGATTTGCAGGCCCTTGTCGGCGATACCAGCGACAACATCCCGGGCATCCCGGGTATCGGTCCCAAAACCGCCTTGGAGCTTTTGCGCCGGCTGCCCACCCTGGAAGCGGTGCGCGAGGGCCTGGAAACCGTCAAGCCCACGGTGCGCCAAAAAATCGCGCCGGCCCTGGCCGAGCTTTTCACCTACCGCGAACTGACGCGCCTTCGCACCGATATCCTGCCCGACACGACCCTGTCAGACGCCGCCCTGACCCCGCCGGACCGCGACGCCCTGCGCGCCTTTCTGGAAGGCTATGAATTTCGCACCCTGGCCCGGGAGATTCCCGGTAGCCCGCCCGAGGCCGCCCCGAAAAAAGAACCGGCCAAATCGGCCCAGCTCTCTCTTTTCGATGCGCCGGGCACAGCTGCATCCGCCCCGGCCGCACCAGCGGCCTCCGCTCCGGTTGCCGCCCAGGCCCCCCCCGCGCCGGTCGCCCTGGCCGACCTCCCGGACGCCGCCGGCCGTGCGCTCGCCCTGGTGCCGCTGGAAAACGGCTCCAGCCTGTCCTTTGGGCCGGACGAATTTTTTGTCGCCGCCGATCCGCCGGCCCTGGCCGCCTACCTAGCCCGGGCCAAACGCGTGGCCGTGCCCTCGGTCAAGGCGCTGCTGGCGGCCCATGCCGCCTTTGCCGCCCTGCCGTTGCCCCTGTGGTTCGATCTGGGGCTGGCCGCCTATCTGCTCAATCCCGAGGCCCGCTCTTATGGCTTTGACCGCTTGCGCGACAGCCTCTTTTCCGATCCGGCCGTGGACGCATCAACTATTTCCCCCAGCGATTGCGCCCGGGCCGGGGCGCTTTTGGCCGACACCCTGTCCGCCCGCCTGGAGACTGCCGGCCTGACCTCCCTGGTGGCCACCCTGGAACTGCCGCTCATCCCGGTTCTCCTCGCCATGGAACAGGCCGGTATCGGCATCGACCGCGAGGCCTTTGCCTCTTTTGCCACGGAGGTGGCCGGCAAACTGGCGGTCCTTGAGGCCGACATCGTCGCCCTGGCCGGCAAGCCGTTTAATCCCCGCTCCAGCCAGCAGCTCGGCGAGATCCTGTATACCGATCTGGGGCTAAAAGCCCACGGCAAGACCCCGGGCGGTGCCGCCTCCACCTCCCAGGAAGCCCTGGAACGCCTGGCCGGCCTCCATCCGCTGGTGGACCGCATCCTGGAATTTCGCAAGCTCGAAAAACTGCGCTCCACCTATCTCGGCCCGCTGCCGACCGTGGCCGACGGGCGCGGGCGCATCCACACGACGTTTAACAACATGGCCACGGCCACCGGCCGGCTGTCGAGCTCCAACCCCAATCTCCAAAATATCCCCATCCGGGGCGAGTTCGGCCGGCGCATGCGCGACTGCTTTATTGCCGCGCCAGGGAACAAGCTCGTGGCGGCCGATTATTCCCAGATCGAACTGCGCGTCCTGGCCCACCTGTCCCGGGAGCCGGCCCTGCTTGACGCCTTTGCCAACGGGGCCGACATCCACGCCCGCACCGCCGCCCTGCTTTTTGACAAGGAACAGGCAGCGGTGGCCCCGGATGAACGCCGTCAGGCCAAGACCATCAATTTCGGCCTGCTCTACGGCATGGGACCGCAGAAACTGTCCCGGGATCTCGGCATCAAGCTTGATGTGGCCAAGGCCTTTATCGCCCGCTATTTCGAGCGCCTGCCGGGCCTGTCGGCTTTTTACGACGGCATCGTGGAATCGGCCAAGGCCCAGGGTTTCGTCACCACCCTGGCCGGCCGGCGGCGGCTTTTGCCCGATATCCGCTCGGCCAACAGCCAGCTCGCCTCCCAGGCGAGGCGGCAGGCCATCAATACCGTGGTCCAGGGTGGAGCGGCCGACATCATCAAAATGGCCATGCTGGCCGCAGCCGGCGACCCGGAACTGGCCCGGGGGCAAGCCACGCTCGTCTTACAAATTCACGACGAATTGCTGCTGGAAACACCCGGCGAGACGGCCCAGGCTGCCGGAGAGCGGCTGGCCGGACTCATGGCCGGCGTCTATCCCCTGGCCGTGCCTCTTGAAGTCGATTGGGGAACCGGCCATACCTGGGGCGAGGCCCACTGAAGCCCGGGGCTTTTCATCGTCGCCAAAGTTCCCTACGATTCGTTTTGCCGCAATCGGCCATCCACCCTCGACGGCTCGCCGCCGCCGACAAGCGCTTACAAGGAACAGACGGCATGCCGCCAACCGGAAAATCCATCCGCGAAGACCTGGCCCGGGCCAAATCCGCCTATGCCAAAAACGACGAACTGCGGGCCGTGCAACTCGTTGCCATGGCCATGCGATCGTTTCTGTCCGTCAAACTCCCCGGCAGCGAGCGCACGACCATCGAGAGCCTCTTGCGCGAGTGCTTTGGCAACATAAGCAAACTGCCAAGCGTTAAAAAATACGTTCCCAACGGCATCCCCTACGTCAAAGGCCAGGAACAGAAACTGTCCGCCTTTGCCATGACGCTGGCCAAAAAAATCGAAAGCGATCTGGGCAGCGAAGACATCGAGGCCATGCGCCAGCGCAAATTGCGCATCGATCATGCCGTCATCAAAGGGACCAAACTCCTGGCCGAAGGCAATCTGCTGGAGGCGCAACGCCTCTTCCGGGCTGCTGTTGAAGACTATGTGGACGAAAAAGGTTTGTTCCCGCTCATTGCCTCGCGCCTGATTGAAGCCGGTCAGCCCAAGGCCGCCTTTGAATATCTCAAACGCGCCCTGGAAGAAGCCCCGGAAAATCCCAGGGTCTATGATTTCATGCTGCTGGCCGCCGGCAAGGGCGAAGAATGGGCGCTGGCCGAACGGCTGCTCCTGGAAGCCAAGGACCGGGGCGGTGCTTCAGCCCTCCACGACCAGTCCCTGGCCCTTGCCGCCGCCAAACTCGGCCACTGGGATGTGGCCCAGGCCGCTGCTGCCCAGGCGCTGGCCGCCGATCCGAAGCTGGAAGACGCCAAACGCGTGCTGGCCGCGGCCCGCAAGCATGCGGCGGCCCAGGCGCAGTGAAAAAATAGAAGTATCTCAGGAATAAAGAACGAGAATGCACCGACGGCCAAAGGGCTGCCCCTTTGGCCGCCGGAGGCCTCTTCTGCCTTCCGCCTTCTGCCTTTTCTTCCCTTCTGGCCGCTATTGTGGCTTGCGGGCGGTCATCAAAAAGACGGGGTAGGGTATGATCTGGCCGTTTTTTCCGGTTTTTTCGATGGTGGCGGCGGTGGCGGCATCGATGCCGGTAAAGCCGATGCCGGCCAGCATATCGGCCAGTTCGATGCGGTCGAAACCGTTGTGGTAGACGCCGGCCTTGTCCTCATGAAACGCGCCGCTTTCGCTGTCCAGATCGGCCAGGGCCAGATGCGCGCCGGGTTTGGCCGCGGCCCACAAGCGTTTGAGCACGACGGCCGGGTCGGGGATATGGTGCAGGGCCATGGCGCTGGCGATGAGGTCGTAGTGGTCGGGCAGGGGGTCGCCGGCGGCCAGATCGGCGGAGAGCATGGCAACGTTAGTCAGGCCGGCCCGTTCAATTTTGGTGGCAAGTTCGGCCAGCATGCCGGCAGAGGTGTCAAGCCCCGTGACCTGTTCGGCCTGTGCGGCCAGTTTCAAGGTGAGCAGGCCGGTGCCGCAGCCGAAATCCAGGGCCAGGGGGATGGGCTGGCGAAACAGGCCGGCAGCGGTCATGGCCGCAGCAATGTCGCGGGCGAGTTTTTGGCGCATGGGGTTGGCGTCCCAGGCGGCAGCCCGGGCGTCGAAGCGGGCGGTGTCGTCATCCATTACAGCATACTCCTGCGTCGCCGGCAGCACGGCCGGCGGCGGTTCGGTCCACGGCGGCTGTGATCTTGGCCAGCAGCTCGTCGATGTCGCAAGGTTTGATGAGATAATCCGCCGCCCCGGCCTCAAGGCCTTCGCGGACGGCCTCTTGGGAGCCGTGGCCGGTCAGCATGAGCACCGCCAGCCCCGGGGCCTGCTGCTTAAAATGCTGCAACACCGTGATGCCGTCCATGTCGGCCATCTTGAAATCGATGACCGCCGCGTCAAAGGCGGCCTGGGCCAAGGCCGCCAGGGCCTCGCCGCCGGACAGGGCCACGGTGACGGTAAGGCCCCGGCGGCGCAGGCGTTTGGCCAGCACTTCGGTGAATCCCGCTTCGTCGTCAACCAGCAAAAGGCGCAGGGGGGCGGCAGTCATGGCGTCTCCGTGCAGTCCGGGGCCGGCGTGGCCTGGGCGGCCGCCGGCAATAGAATGTTAAAGATCGCTCCGCCGCCGGCCGGGGAGTGGACCGAGATTTCCCCGCCAAGCTCCCGCACGATGCCGGCGCAGATGGACAGCCCCAGGCCCGTCCCCTTGCCGGCGGCCTTGGTGGTGAAAAACGGTTCAAACAGCCGCTCCATGACCGCCGGGGAAATGCCGGGGCCGGTGTCGGTCACGGTGAGCCCGACTTTGTCGCCGACCCGGCTGGTGGCGATGGCCAGTGCGCCGCCGCCCGGCTCCATGGCGTCTACGGCGTTGTTGATGCAGTTGAGCAGCACCTGCTGGAGCTGGGAGGCCGGAGCGGCCACCCGGGGAAGGTCCGCAGCCAGCGCGGTGGTCACCTGCACCCTGGCCGCCTTGGCCCGGGAACCGGACAGGGCGACCAACTGGGTGATCAGGGCGTTTAGATCGGTGTTGCTGCAGGCGTCGTCGGGCTTTCGGGCATAGGTCAGCAGCAGATGGGTGATTTCCTTGCAGCGCGCCCCCTGGACCCGGATCTGGGTCAGGGCCCGGCGCATCTCGGCCAGATTGTCCGGGGTGGCGAAATCGTCGCCGTCGAGGATATCCAGCACCCAGCCGGCTTCCTCCATCATGATGGCCACGGGGTTGTTGATTTCGTGGGCGACACCGGCGGCCTGCTCGCCCACCACCGCCAGCTTGCCCGAGGCCACGACCTGCTGGCGCAGGGCGGCCGCCTCCTGGCACAGGGCGGTCATATGCCGTGTCAGCCGTCGGGTGCGCAGCACGGCCACGGCCAGGGCGACACAGCCGCCCGCGCCGGCAACGGCCGCCACCGGGGCCAATATCTCGGGGCCAAGCCCCCACACGAGGGCCAGACAGCCGCCAAGGGGGATGACGGCCGCTGCCAGCCAGGCTGTGGCGGTTCGCGCCAGGACGGGGTCCGCGCAAGGCTCGTTCAAGCAAGGCCTCCGGCGAAAGACGGGGGAAACACAGTGGCGAAACGCATGGAAAAAGCATACGTGTCCGGGAGAGCTTTTACAAGGCGGCAACATTCGATCCTTTAAGCCTGGACCGCACGGGAGGCTTTATGACTGAAGGTGTCATCGATCTCATACGGCAGTTGCGCGACTTAAAGGCCCACGAGAAACTGGCCGGATTCTCCGGGTTTGCCCTTGATCTCGGCGACGGCGGACCGGCCAAGGACGGCGTGCTCAAAATCGCCGAATTCGTGCGGCCCGACCACTCGGGCTACATCACCCTGACTTTCCAGACCGACCCTGACCCCGAACCGGCCCGGCGCGAGGCGCTGGGGGCCGTGTTTGACCGCTTCGCCCGCTTTGCCCAGGCGGCCGACGCCGCAACCGGACAGGCCCGATTCGGCCAGGGCTTTGAATACCTTATGGTCGTCAGCGGCGGCCTGTCCGATGGCGACACCTGGTATGTGGTGGAATTCGACATCTATTACAAGCAGTTGGCCGGCCGGTTGCAGGCCCTTGTCGAAGGTTCGGTGCTGCCGGGGCTGTCAGGCGTTATGCCCGTGACCTTTGAGCCGGTGAACTGGTGGGAGGGCGCCGCCTGAGGCCGCACAAGGCCCGGTTCGCGGGGCCACCCGCAGGCGTTGCCCTGGCCGGGCAAATGGCCTAAGGAAACGCAGTGCGCCCCGCCAAGGCTGCCAGAAAACCACACTATGCAAGCCCTATCGCAAAAAAAACGTGTCCTGACCGCCGCTGTCGGTCTGCCGGTCCTGGCTTTGGCCCTGGGCCTTGGCGGCTGGCCGCTGACCATCCTTATCGGGGCAGCCGCTCTGTGCGGCATGCGCGAATTTTTCGCCCTGGCCGGTCGGCCCGGGCTGGTCCTTGAAGGTGTGGGCTACGGGCTTGGCCTGGCCTGCATCGTCTGCGTGCGCCTGGGCTTGTGGCCGGCCGTGGTGGGCCTGCTCGCCGGGGCGCTGTGGCTTGAGCAATTCGCTTTTCTGCGCCGCTTTGCCGCTTTGGGCGCGCAAGAGCCGCCGCGCGGGCTGCTGGCCGCCGCCATTCTCTATGTGGCCGTGCCACTGGGGCTGCTGACCGTTTTTGCCCCCCTGGAGACGGTTTTTATCCTGGCCGTGGTCATGGCTGCCGACACCGGGGCCTATTACGGCGGCCATGCCGTGGGCGGGGCCAAAGTCTGGCCGGCGGTGAGTCCGGGTAAAACCTGGGCCGGCACCGTCAGCGGACTGGTGGCCGCTGCTGGCGTGGCCGCTTTATTCGCCCTGTTCACGCCACCCGGTGCCGCCGCTTTGGCTTTGGTCGGCGTCGTGATGGCCCTGGTTTCCCAGTTCGGCGATTTTTTCGAGTCGGCGCTTAAGCGTGTCGCCGGGGTCAAGGACTCCGGCGCGATTCTGCCCGGCCACGGCGGCCTGCTCGACCGCGTGGACGGCTTGCTCCCTGCCATTTTGGTATACGCCGTCGGCCGGTCCCTGCTCGGACTGGGTTAAAGGAGCTGCCAGCCATGGACGATGCATCCCCATTGGACCGGGACGGCCGTTTTGCCGCCTGCCTGGAGCGACTTGAGGAACTCAAAGCCGTCAAAGCCCGCCGGGAAGTGCTGGAAGAGCGGGTGTTCCTGGAATTTTTGCGGGCCAATCGCGGCCGCATCAACGAGTTTCCTTTGCTTGAAACCGAGCAGCAAAGTCTCATGGACATGCTGCTGCGCCGGGCCGAGGGCCTGCACCCCGGCCATAGTTTTATCAAAGACCGGTTTTCGGCCTACCTGCTTGAACTCAACCACTACGGCAAGGCCAAGGCCGTGGGCGACGCCGCGGCCCAGGAAAAACTGGCCAAGCGCCTGGAACGCCAGGAAACCGTCCTGGCCAAGTGCCTGCAAGGCGCGGTCTATGCCTCGAGCCTGATCAAGGATAATTTCAGCGACGCCGTCATCCGCCATTTCGGCGAGGATTCCCTGGGCAAGATCGAGGAAATCACCGCCACCATGGTCTTTGACGAGCTGTACTGGCGCGCCTACATCGACCGCTTCATCAAGGAAGAGGTCCGCGGGGCCTACGATGACATCCTGACCGAGCGGCGCTACCGGCTGTTGCGCGAAGGCCAGCTCCTTATCGTGGTCTATCCCTTCGACGCCGTCCTTTCCAAGCTCAAAGGCACCACCAAGGCCATCTCCAAGACCCGCGTCCAGACCACCTTCGAGGGCACCGTCGATTCCGGGGAGGGCCGGGCCACGGCCGAAGCCGCCCTGGCGCTTTGTCTGCGGGCCGACCTGGGGGATGGCGACAAGCGCCTGGAACGCGACGAACTGCAATTCGCCGCCCAGGTGGCCGCCATGGACCCCTTGATGGGCGAGTATCAGGCCGCCCTGGCCGATGACAGCCCTGAGGCCGAGGCCCAGCGCGAAGCCCTGGCCGACGCCGTGGTGGCCCTGTGTTTTGGGGCCATGGTGTCGCTGCGGGTGGTGCGCGAAGATTTTTCCCGGGCCTTGCGGGATTTCTCCACCCGGGAAATCGCCGTCCTCGTCCATGTGGCCGGCTTTTTTGAGGCCAAGCGGCTGGGCAACGTTCTGGAACAGATCATGGAACTCGACTTGGCCCATCTGCTGCGCGAAAAAGGCGCGGCCGACGCCGCCCGCATCCAGATCAAGTCCGTGCGTGCCCGCCGGGCCGGCAAGGCCGATGTGGACGCCCTGGCTGAAGCCGGGTTCAATAAAATCCGGCGCAAACAGTTTTTCGAGGACGACCCGGATCAGCCCGAGATGCTGTTGTGGCGGGTCAAAAACGCCGCCGAATTTGAAGAGAAATTGCGGCTGCTGCAAATCGAGCCGGAACTGACCCGGGCTCTGGCCGGTTTGTGGGAATACGCCGGCTACAAGGTCGAGCTGTATCTGTGCATCAATCTGGCGGCGCTCGGAAAGGTGGCCACCAACCTCTCCGCCCGCGTTGCCGAAATTCTCGGCCGTTACGGTATTGCCCCGCCCGGGGCCGCCGATCCGGCAAAGGCGCGACGCGACGCATGACCCCGATTTCCGCCGATCATCCGGCTACCCCGGCAAACGTCCCCGGCCTGCCTGGGGCCGGTTATATTTCAAGCCTCACCGTGCCTGATGGCGGCCCTGCCAGCGGCCGGCCCCGGCGGCTGGCTGTGCTTGGTGCCACCGGTTCCATTGGCGTCAGCACGCTCAACGTTGCGGCCCAACATCCGGACCAGTATCAGGTCGTGGCCCTGGCCGGCGCGACCAACGTCACCCGGCTGGCCGGGCAGGCCGCCGCGTTTCGCCCGCCGCTGCTGGCCGTTTTGACCGAAGAGCACGCCGCCGCCCTGGCCGGACTGCTGCCGGCCGGCTACCACCCGGAGATCCTTGTCGGACCGGCCGGGTATGCCGTCCTGGCGGCCCTGCCCGAGGTCGATCTGGTCGTTTCGGCCATTGTCGGCGCGGCCGGGCTGGTTCCGACCCTGGCCGCCGTGGCCGCCGGCAAGATCGTGGCCCTGGCCAACAAGGAATCCCTGGTTCTGGCCGGCGATCTCATCCGGGCGGCGGCCGCGCGGTCCGGGGCCGTCATTTTGCCGGTCGATTCCGAACACAACGCGCTTTTCCAAGCCCTTGGCGGCGTAGATCTGCCCGATCTGCCCCTGGTCGAGCGGCTGGTGCTGACCGCTTCGGGGGGGCCGTTTCGCGCGGCCTCGCGGCAGTCCCTGGAGTCAGTGACGCCGCAGATGGCGCTCAATCACCCCAACTGGTCCATGGGGCCTAAAATCAGCGTGGACTCGGCTACGCTTATGAACAAGGGCCTGGAGGTCATCGAGGCCTGCCGGCTCTACGGCCTGCCCGTTTCCCAGGTGGAGGTGGTGGTCCATCCCCAAAGCATCGTCCACTCCCTGGCCCAGCTCCACGACGGCTCCCTTTTGGCCCACCTCGGCCCCCCGGACATGCGCGTGGCCATCGCCTACTGTCTGGGCTATCCGCGCCGGCTGTCCCTGGACGTGCCCCGGGTGGATCTGGTCAAGCTGGCCTCGCTCACCTTCGAAGCGCCCCGTGAAGACGATTTTCCCTGCCTGGGACTGGCCCGGCAGGCCCTTGACTGCGGCCCCAGCCACACCGTGGCCCTTAACGCCGCCAATGAGGTGGCTGTGGACCTGTTTTTAAAAGGCCGGCTGCGCTTTTTGGGCATTGCCGCCGCCATTGCCGCCACCCTTGACGCCCATGCCGGCGAACCCCTGGCCGATGCCGCCGCCGTCATGGACCTCGATGTCCGGGTGCGCCAAGAGGTCGCGGACTGGGTGATGGCGCGGTAAGCATGTTGCTTTTTCGCCGTTGCCGCTTATTTACGCATAACGACAGGCCTTGCCGCGGATTTCCCGACCGCTCGGCCGTCGTCGAAACACCACGCCCGGACCTCCCGTCCCCCGGCGTTTGCGAGTGCCCATGATCGAAAGTATCCTTGCCGTGGCTCTGGTCCTTGGGGGCCTCATCTTTTTCCACGAACTGGGACATTTTATCGCTGCCCGGGCCTTTGGCATGGGCGTCACCACGTTCTCTCTGGGATTCGGGCCGAAACTCCTCGGTTTCACGCGCGGCAAGACCCGCTACATCCTCTCGGCCATTCCCCTGGGCGGCTATGTTCAGCTCGTGGCCCAGGACCCCGACGATGTCGCCCCGGACGATTTCCCGCCCGAAACGCATTTCCGCCTGCGCCCGGCCTGGCAGCGGATGATCGTCGTGGCCGCCGGCCCGCTTTTTAACTTCTTTCTGGCCTGGCTGCTCTTCTGGGGCCTGCTGGCCGCCGAGGGCCGCTTCGAAATGCTGCCTGTCGTCGGACAGGTGCAGGCCGACAGCCCGGCCGCCGTGGCCGGTCTGGCTCCCGGCGATACGGTCCTGACCATCGACGGCGCGCCCGTGCCCAACTGGGACACGCTGGCCACGGCCATCCGCGGCAGCAACGGCAAGGCCGTCACCCTGACCGTCAACCGCGACGGTAAGGACGCCGTCTTCACGCTCACGCCCACGCTGCGCACGGTTAAAAACCTGTTTGGCGAAGAGGAAAGCGTCCCGCTGGTCGGCATCGTGGCCTCGGGCAAAACCCGGACCGTGCCCCTTGGCCCGGGTTCGGCCGCTTCCGAGGCCGTCAAACAGACCTGGAACGTTGTTGTCGTCACCTACACGGGACTTTTAAAGCTCATCGAGCGCGTGGTGCCCCTGGACAGCATCGGCGGTCCCATCATGATCGCCCAGATGGTCAGCAAACAGGCCGGCGAGGGCCTGGGCAACGTTGTCGCCCTGGCCGCGCTCATAAGCGTCAACCTCGGCGTGCTCAATCTCCTGCCCATCCCGGTCCTCGACGGCGGCCATCTGCTCTTTTACGCCCTGGAAATCATCATGCGAAAGCCCGTCAGCCCGCGCATGCGCCAGCTGAGCACCAAGATCGGACTGGCCTTTCTCCTGGGGCTTATGATCCTGGCCACGGTCAACGACATCCGGCGGCAATTGAGCGTCTTAAATGGTTGATGCCGGCTCCCCGCCCGGTGCCGGGCCGCTGCTCGTCATTGACGGGGTGACCCCGCAACTCGGCATCACCCTCGGCCGGCCCGGCGAAGCCTTCCTGCATCGCCGGGCCGCCACCTCGGGCAGCAGCGCCGAAACGCTGGTGCCGCGCATCGCCGACATGCTGGCCGAAGCCGGCGTCGCCCCCGCCGCACTCGGCGGCATCGCCTGCGTGCGCGGTCCCGGCAGCTTCACCGGCATCCGCGTGGCCCTGGCCACCGTCCTTGGCCTGTCGCGCGGCTGCGGCGTGCCCATGGCCGGCCTGGACTACCTGCCACTTTTGGCCGCAACCGCCGCCCGCCAGGCCACCGGCGTCGTCGTGGCCATCACCTACGCCCGCACCGGGCAGGTCTATCTGCAAACGTTTCTCGCCGACGGCGAACCGCTGCCCATGGGACCGCCCGTGGCCCTGACCGTGGCCGCTGCCGCCGTGGCCGTGGCTGATGCCGCCGCTGTCGGCCCGCTGTGGCTGGTGGGCGAAGGAGCCCAGCGCTCCCGGGATGCCTTCCTGGCCGCCGCCTCCCTGGCCACCATCCTCGGTCCCGAAACCCACGATCCCGCTCCCGAAATCCTCCTGGCTGCCGCCGCCCGCGCCCGCTACAGCCACACACCCATCGAACCGCTGTATCTGCGACCCTGCGACGCCGAAGAAAACCTCGCCGCCTTCGCCGCCCTGCGCGGCCTAAGTCCCTCGGAAGCCGAAGCCCGCGTCCGCGACGCTACCAGCACGCTGGCGTGACTGGGGCTTTGCCCCAGACCCCGCCGGGACGCTGTCCCGGACCCTACCAGGGCTTTGCCCTGGACCCACCGGGGGGATGATCCCCCCGGACCCCCCGGCGGGGTGGGTGGGAATAGGGGGAGCGGTTGGGGGATAATTTGTTGCGTGGACGAACGAAAATGGGGGTCGCAATTGGGGGTGCTGGCTCCGCCGGGCTTTGACGGCGGAGCCAGCACCCCCAATTGCGACCCCCAAGTCGCCAGCGGCCCTCGGGGTTTTGCGCAATCAAAGCCTTGCGCGAAACCCCGAGGGCCGCATTTCGTTGGAGCCAGATCCGTTATGAAGCCAAGGCGTCGCCCCGTTGGTTATGAGCCTGCCGGCGCAGGGGCCGGCGGTGCCGGGTTGGGGCCGGCCGGGGGCGGGGCTTTGTAGCCGTAGTTCCAGTTGGTGATGGGGCCGCCCATATCCATGGCCAGGGTGGCGGTGACGGCCGAGACGGGTTCGGGGGGCATGCGGTTTTTCTTGGAAAAGATGATGTAATCTTCCGTGAGTCCGGTTTCCATCATGCCGGAGTGGGCCATGGACCAGAGGCGTTCGCCGCTGCGGGCGTCGATGACGTCGAAAGTGAACGACACGCCGGTATCGCCCCGGGTGCCGCCGGACATGACGTAGGTGATTTTGCCGACCACCACGACATCGATGCCCATTTTCCGGGCCAGGGCCACGGCTTGGGGGGTGGAGGCGGTTTTGAGGTTGGCTTCGTAGAGGAGTTTGGGGAAAACGCGGTCCCGGGTCCAGGTCTGCCAGACGACGCGGGTGAGTTGCTCGCCGAGATCCTGGGCGTAGGGGATGTCCTGGGTGACCTGGAAGGGCACGATGAGCGCCGAAACAGGCACGGGCGGCGCTTTCATGGGTTCGACGTAGACTTCTGGATTGTTGCGTTTGGTCCAGGCATCGACATAGACGGCGGTCTTGTCGCTCATTTTCGGTTGCACGGCGCAGCCGACGAGAACCAGGGCGGCAACGAGGGCGGCCAGAAGGCCGGATTGTGTGGCAAGACGCATGGAAACCTCCAGCCTGGGCGCGGGTGGCCCGTTATTGGCGCGTGGTGGTGACCACGGGCGCTTCGGAGAGGGTCTTGAGCAGTTGCCTGCGGGAACTCAGCAGGCTTTCACGCAGTTCCTGGCGTTTTTTTGGCGTGAGCAGGCGGAATTCCGGCCGTGCGGTCATTTCCTGCAGATCAAGCATCTCCTGGCGGATATGCCGGATCTTGAGCAGAAAGGCTTGTTCCTCCGGGCGTATCTTGGCGGCCACTGCGGCCATCTCAGCCAATTCGCCGGCCATGGCCCGGAAGGTCTCGGGATGCAACTCCCGGGCCTTTTGTCGCCAATCCGCCACGGCGCGCCATTTCGCCCGTATCCACATCCACATGGACCACCCCGTTGTCGCTGTTATGGCCCGTGCCGGTGGGTAAGCCGGTCGGCCAAGCCGTCCTTTAACACATTTGCACTGTGGCGCTTCATCCCCGCCGCGTCAAGGGTGGGGGCGGCAACCGGGCCGGAGAATGCCTCTGGGCCGGTTGGTTGCGGTCGTGAGGCTGGCCCGGCTCAGGCCGCGGTCGGTTGGCGCGCTAGGCCGCGTCACTCGGCCGGCCCCGGCAAGAGCAGCAGTCTGCCCTGGCTGGCTGGCGGGGCCAGGGCCGTGAAAAATTCCAGGGGCAGGGTGGGATAGTCGGCGCTCAGGCAATGGGAGGCCGCCCCGGGCAGGCGGCTAAACGCCGCCAGTTTCTCCGACACGGCGGCCGGATCGGCCACCAGCCGGTTGCGGTGCAGGATGGGGGCGTTAAGGGCCAGCCCGGTGCTGCCGGTGGTGCCTTCCAGGCGTTCGTGCAGGGCGCGCACATACCGCAGGCTGCCCGGGGGGCCGGTGCGATACAGGCGCAGTTGCCAGTCCGGCCACAAACCATGGCCCACTTTGGCCCGGGTCTGGTCCGGGTACAGGGTCAGCCGTGGAAAATAGGCTGCGCCAAGACCGGGGGTGGCCATGAGGCGGGCGAGGCTGGCGGCAAAGCCCGGTCCGGGGCGTTCGTCGGGGTCCAGGGAGAGCACCCAGCCGGGCGGACAGGCCGCCAGCATGACGTTGCGTTGGGCCGCAAAATCGTTGCCCAGGGGCCGGGCCAGATGGCGCACCGGCACCCCGAGGGCCTGGGCCTGTCCGGCGGTGTCGGGAACGGCTGCGGCGTCCCAGACAATGACCGCCTGTCCGGCCAGGCCGCGAACGGCTGTGAAGAAAGCGTCGAGCTGGGGTTCGTCCGGTCGGGCGAGCAAGGCCAGGGTCAGCCCCGCTGGCGGCAACGGTGCGTCCGGCCGTTCCGGGAGGGGGGCCAGGCGGCTGGCGGTCAGCAAACGGCGCACGAAGGCCAGCCCCGGTTTCTCCCCGGGGTCACCCGGTTCGGGATTGACCGTCACCAGGGCGTTTTGGGAAGAAAAGCCCAGGGAAAAGAGCAGTTGGCAGACGGCCTGGGGTGACGTGTCGGCCAACAGCCGGCAGGGACTGTCCGGGCCAAACCAGGGTAGCCGCCCGGCGGCAAGGAGGCTGCGGGCAGACTCAGGTGCCAGCGAAACGACGGTCAGCGGCATGCCCGCCGGCTGGCGGGCGGCCAGTGCGGCGGCCAGATCACCGCTGCCAAGGCCAAGCAGGATGATCTCGCAACGGCCGGTGCCGGCTCGCAGGATGCGTCCGACCCGGGCCTGGGTCTGCTGCGGCGTCGGGGCACAGGTTGGTGGCGGGCTGTCAGGGCGGCCGAGTCGCCAGGACAGCACCTCGGCGGTATAGGCGAAAAAGGGGTGGACCGGCGGGCCGGACACGGAGGCAACCATGGCTGTTGGTACCTCGGGTGGCCCGTCGGAACAAGGGGCCGGATCGTGACAGTCGGTTCCGGGCTCCGGGAGTCCCGTATCGAGCCGGCAAATACCGGGCCGGCAGCTTCGCGACGCACGCAACGCAAGGCGCCGCTATTTTGAAAACAGATGCAGCCAAGGCCGCACGATTGCACCCTACCCGTTGGGGCGGCTGGCACCGTAGGCGGCCATGACCCGGCGCACCGGGGAAACAGTGGGACGCGACGCCTGGGCGGCTTCCAGCGACAACGCTTCGTCCGGCTCGTCGGCAAGTTCTGCAATCTGCGGCGGTATGGCCGAGGCAACCGGCAGTTCCTGCCGGGCGGCGGGGGCCTGGGCGGTCAGATCGGCTGCTGGGGCTGCGGCGATGACCGGCGCGGCCGCTGGCTGGGCTGTGGGCATGGCCGCCGGTCGGGTTGTGGGCGTGGCGGCCGGTCGGGTTGTGGGCGCGGCAGCATAGCGGCCGGCCACCGTCTGGGGGGCCAGACCGCCAATGGGCATCGTGGCTGTCGAGCCGCCCACATGGCTGAGGCCCAGGGCGGCACTCGCGGAGACGCCGGTCCGGGTGGCCTGGGTGGCTGTTGTGGGCACGGCTTTGGTGGTCACCAGGGTGTTGGCTTCGCTAAACGCCTCGCGCAGGCCCGACAGGATGCCGACCACTTCGTCGATCTTGGTAATATCCATCTTGAGGTTGGCGGTCAGCAGACGTGAACTGCAGAAAAAATAGAGCTTTTGCAGGCGGTCAGCCAGTTCGCCACCCTTGTTGATATTGAGCGAGCCCTGAAGTTCAGCAAGAATATCCAAGGCCTTGGAGATGAGGATGCCCTTTTGGGCGTAGTTTTTCTCGACGATTTTTTCCTTGGCCTGATGCAGATATTTGAGCGCCGCATCGAACAGCATGATGACAAGATCGCCCTGGGTGGTGGTGCTGACCTGGGTCTGGATATAGTTCTTGACAGCGCTTTGCATGTCGCTCTCCCTTTTGGAGCTCTTATCGGACGAACTGGAAAAACTTGAGGAGGGCTGAGCAACTTTGAGCTCAAATCGGACGATAATGGATTAATCGTCGTTGAGTTTGGCGATGGCCGAAGTCAGCTGGGTTTGCATATTGTTGTAGGTGCCGAGCAGGGCATCGGTCTTGGCAAACCGCTTGCGCAAGCTTGAGGCATAGTTGTTAATGCGGCGTTCTTCAAAAGCAATTTTCTTGTCGATCATGGCCGTGATGTCGTCGTAATTATTGTCCAGGATGTGCAGGGGGCCGTCGGTTTCGTCGGTGAGCTCGCCGAGCAGATCGTTTAACTGGCCGGCCTTGCCCTGCTTGAGCGACACCTGCCCGGTGTGGACGCCGGCAGAGGTGTCGATGGCCCGGATGACCAGACCGGCTTCCGGGTAGCCGTACTTGCCGGTGATCGTGTTGGAATTGCTATTAAAAGCTGTAGGATTGCCATTAATTGTGGCCGCTGTGATCTTGCCGCTGGCATCGGTGGTGTAGGACAGTTCGTAGGTGCCAAAGCCGGTGGTGCCACTGATGTAGGAACCAATGGAAAAATCCGAAGAACTGGTGCGCCCGGTGTACCGCGCGGCGAAAAGCTGACCCACGGCGTCGGCATTGGAGGTCAGCCTGGCATCTAAAATGGTGTCATCGATGACGAGCAGCCCTTGCGTTTCGGAACCTTCTTCGGCGTCGGTGAGGATGCCGATCTGGGACAAGGTGGCATACTTGTCTGCGTCGTAATCAAAGCCCAGGCCGATTTCAGCCACAGCACTTTTGAGGTTGGAGCCGATGAGCTGTATGCCGTAGTTGCCGGTCAGGATGGACGCCTGCTTGGTGCTGCTGTCAACGTTGGTGATCTCTTTGATTGTCGTGCGCACGGCGTTCATTTGCTCGACAAAAGTGCTGATATGTTCCTTGATGGTCTCGGTATCGGTGGCCGTGGTGGTGGTGACTGTGCCGGCGCTCTTGAGATTGAGAGTAATGCCCGCGAGGAGATCCGTAATGCTGTTGGTCTCCCGGGTTATATAGGCGTTAGAGGCTGTCGGCCAACCGTCCAGCTTGAGCTGGGCGCTTTGATTGGTGGAAATAGTGCTGAAATTGGCGGCGCTGAAACCCGACAGTGTGGTGGCTGTGTCGTCGATGACCAGACTGGCGCTGTCGCCGGTGTCCAGGCCGCGCAGTTGCAGGTAGTAGTTGGTTCCATCGGAGGTCACACTGGCCTTGACGCCGGGATTATTGGCATCGTTGTTGATGAGGCTGGCCAGGTCGGTCAGCGTACCGTTGGCACCGATGCTGTTGGAGTAGGTGGTGCCCTTGTAGGTATAGGCGAAGGTCTGGCTGCTGCCGGACGAATTGATGGCTGTGGTGGCGCTGGCATAGCCGGTGGTGGTGACCATGGCTTTGGACGTGGCCAGGCGGTTGACTTCGATCACGTGGGAGCCGTTTTCGGCTCCGGCGGTGGCAGTGGCCGTCAACACGGAGGAATCGGTGGTGTCCGTGGTCTTGGCCATGAACTCGTCCATGGTGTCCATGCCGCTCAAGGTCGTCTTAAGCGAGAGCATCTGCGTATTAAGCGTCTGAAAGGCGGTTTGCTTGGTGGTCCAGGATTTCTTCCAGGTTTGCAGGGAGGTTATGCGGGACTGTTCGACCTGGACGAGCTTTGTAATCAACGAGTCGAAATCGGTGCCGTTGCCCAGGCCCGTATAGGTGATCTGCCCGGAGGTGGAAGCCGGGGTGTAACTGCTGATGGTGCTCGTCATAATGCTCCCCTGGCGGAAAAAAATTCCTGGTGCCAGAACCTGTCCGCTTCAGAGCAAGGGGAATGCCAATGCAAGGTCGGACCGCTTTTGAAGCGGTCCGACCGGAGTATGCGACGCGTTAACCCTGGATCAGCTGCATGGCCATTCTGGGCATGGAGTTGGCCTGGGAGAGCATGGCCACAGCCGACTGGGTGAGAATCTGGTTACGCACGAACTGGGTCATTTCCGTGGCCACATCGACGTCGGAGATCTGCGATTCGGCCGCCTGCAGGTTTTCGCTCTGGACCTGCAGGTTGGAGATGGTGTTCTCCAGCCGGTTTTGCAGGGCACCGAGGTTGGCCCGGATCTTATCCTTGGACACAATGGCGGTCTTTAAGGCGTCCAGGGCCTTCTGGGCCAGTTCCTGGGTGGAAATGCTCTTGCCGGCGGCACCGGCGGCGGCACCGACGCCGACACCCAGAGCCGAGGCCGTGGAAGTGCCGATCTGGACGTAGTAGTAGTCCTCGGACGAACTGTTGCCGGAACCAAAGTGGACCTTGAGCTTGCCGGAGGAGTTGATGCCGGCACCGCTATGCGTGTCACCTGACAGGTTGCCGTTGAGCAGATAGATGCCGTTGAAGTCGGTGGCGTTGGCGATTCGGGTGATTTCCGAAGCCATGGCCTGGTATTCGGAATCGATGATCAGACGCTGATCCGAGGTGTAGGTACCGGTGGAAGCCTGTTCGGCCAGTTCCTTCATGCGGATGAGCTTTTCATCGACGACCTGGAGCGCGCCGTCCGCCGTCTGAATCATGGAGATGGCGTCGTTGGCGTTGCGCACTCCCTGGTTGATGGAGGAAATGTCAGCCCGCATCAATTCACGAATGGCCAGACCGGCGGCGTCGTCGGCGGCGGTGTTGATGCGCAGGCCCGAAGACAAACGCTGGGTCGACACGGACAGGGCGCTATACGAGTTGTTCAGATTGCGGGCCGCGGTAGCGGCCATCATATTGTGGTTGATAACGAGCGACATGGTTGTTTCCTCCGTGAATGCTGCGGGCGTCCTTGCCCTTTGATAATTCGGTCCCGGTCGTGGGCCCTCGAGTACGGTTCCGAATTGTGCCTCTTTGATTTCATATCGACTCCGCCCAAGCCGTTCTTTAGCCTCCCCCGTGGGGCGGCAGGCAAAAAAACGCCGCCGGGGCAAGACGGCAGGCGTGCGGTGCATCAGAGGCAACGGGGAAGGAGGGGCGGGGGGGCGTCCTGGGGGCGCCGCCAGACCGAAGGGGTGTCGGGGCTTTTTGCGGCTACCGGCAGCGCAGCCGGGCAACTTCGGCCGCGTCAACGGCATAGAGGAGGGGGGACAGGCCCAGGATGGCCGTCACGGCCGCCCGGGCCTCCCCGGCCGCCCGTTTGTCGCCGAACCGGCCGGCCAGCACCCGATAGCGCCGTTTGCCCGCAGTTTCGGTGACAGCCACGCAGGCCGGCATACCCCGGGCGCGCAGCTTGGCGGCCTGGACAGCGGCGTTGTCGGCGTCGGTGAAAAGGCCCGTTTGCAGGGCCACGTACCCGGCCGGGGCAGCCGCTTTGGCTGTGGTTTGGGCGACGGTTTGGCCTGTGCCCGTGGCTGCGGGCTTGGCCGGGGCCGGGGCGGGCGCTTTGGCCGGGGGCGGGTCGGCAGGCTTGGCCTTGGCCGCAGCGGCCGGTTGGGTCTTGGCCGGGGCGACCTGGGGCATGGCAGCGGCCGGGGGCGAAAGGGGTGCCTCGGCTCTGCGGGCAGCCGAGGCCGGCGACCCGGCGGCCGGGGCGGACGCAATGGCGGCAGCCTCCGGTGCCGCAACGGTTGGGGCCGTTGCCTCGCCAACCAGGGGCGGTGGCAAGGGCGTTACGGTCTGGACCGTCACCGGGGTCGTCTTCGGGGCCGGCAGCGGCGGCCCGGCGGCCGCTGGCAGAGCCGACCCCGCCAATCCCGCCGCTTCCGGCTCGCCCACCGGGGCTGGCGCGTCAAAACGGGCCGTTACCGGCCCGGCCCCGTCTGCCGTCAGGGTCAGGCTCCAGGGGCCGGCGGCCACCGGCTGGCCAGGGGCAAAGCCGTAGACCGCCGCAGCTGCCTCGCCCCGGCGCACCGGCACGAACCAGTGGTCGTCCACCGGCGCGCCGCCAGGCCCGGGCCGGGTCAGCCGGACGGTCACCACGACCGCTGCCCCGGCCGGCTCCCCGGTCAGGGTGAAACGGCAGCCCAGTCCCTTGTCGCCGGGCAACAGCGTCCCGCCCGGGCGCACGGCTTTGCCCCCGGGCCAGGGGTCGCCCAGACCCGGTTGGCGCAGCAAGGCCCCGCAGGCGTTAAAAACCAGCGTTGCGTCCCCGGCGGCCAGGGCCGGGCGACCGGCCCCGGGCCACAGCAGGGCCGCTGCCAGACACAGCGGGACAAGGCGTTGCACGAAAGGGAAAAGGGCCGGCATGGGTACGGGCTATTGGGCCAGAGAGCCAAGCAGGCGGCGGGCCGGTTCGTAGCCGGGGTCCAGCTCCAGGGAGAGCTGGCAAAATTGGCGGGCGGCCTCCAGGTTGCGGCAGCGGTGGTAGGCGGTGGCCATATTGTAGCCCACGGTCGGCCCCTGCCGGATCAGGTCCGGGGCCAGGGCCAGGGCGGCTTCGAAATGGTCCAGGGCTGTGGCATAGTCCTTGCCCTCGGCATGGGCCACGCCGAGGTTGTAGCGCACGCCGGCGTCGTCCGGGGCCACGGCCAGGGCTTTGCGGTAGTTTTCCGCCGCCTCCTGCCAGTTGCCTTGCCGACGCAGCAGGATACCGCGATTGTTAAACATCCAGAGGTCTGCGCGGGTTATGGCCTCGCCCTTGGCGGCAATGGCCTCGGTGACGAAGCGCAGGGCCATCTCCGGGTCGCGCTCGCCGATCTTGCGGGCCATGTCCATGAGCGATTCGCTGACCATATCCACCGCCACCTTGCCCACCACCCGCCGGGCTTCCTCGAAAAAAATCTTGGCCTGCTCGGTGTCGCCCCGATCCAGATAGGCCTCGCCGATGGCCGCCTTGCGCTCGTAATTGAGCGGCGACAAAGCGTCCAGGCGGGTGAGGCAGGACAGGCGTTTTTCCGCGTTGCCGCTGGCCTCGTAGAGATCGACCAGGCGCTTGAGCGGCTCAATAAAGAGCTTCTCGGCCTTGACCGCCTCGGTGTAATGCCGCTCGGCCAGACCGTGGTCCCCCCGGCGCAAGGCCACATCGCCCAGGAGCAGATGGGCCTTTAAGCTGCCGGGCTTGAGCTCGAAAGCCTTGGTCGCCACCCGCTGGGCCTGATCCAGATCACCCTGGGCAATGAGCGCGGCCGCCCGGTCCAGCAACACCCCAAGCTGGGTGTTGGGCCGGATGGCGAAGGCAATTTTTTCGATCAGCGCATTGGCCGAAATGGGCTTGGTGATAAAGCTGTCGGCCCCGACCTCGTGGGTGAGAATCATCTCATCGCGCGAGAGTTCGGTGCTTATGACCACCAGACGCACCTTGTCGCTGTAAAATTTTTTAAGCGTTTTGACGGTTTTCAGGCATGTGGTCTTGTGCAGGCGGCGTTCGAGAAAAACGAGCAGGGGGCTGGCCAACCGCTCCACGGTCTTGGCGGCCAGGGTGGCAACCTCGTCGAAGTCGGCGGTTTCGCGCAGGACGGTTTTGACGTCGATGCGCAGGGTGCTCAGGGCATATTTGAGCTGGCGGGTAAAACTTTCGTCGTCGGAACACACGACGACCAGCCCCGTTTCCGCGAAATACTCGGCCACGATGCGTTCGTAGTTTTTGGTGGCCTGTTCGGCTTTGATCCGCTGGACAGTGGACATGGGCAGGGCAATCCTTGGGATCAGGCCGACGGGGCGGCGTTTTTGACCAGACGCAACAGGGCCAGCAAGTCGGGGTCGGCCAGACTCGACGATGCCGCCTCGTCTGCCGGTGGGGTCGCCACCCGGCAGGACGCTTGCGGGACGGCTTCGGCCAGCCGGGTCAGGAGGACGGCGTCAACCATCTGCCCGGCCGTGGCGGCGCAGGTTCCGTCCGGCAAGGGGATATCTTCTTCCAGGACCATGCCCGGGGTCAACGCCGAAACCGGAACCACCGCCCGGCAGGAGCCCTCCCGCTCGCCGGCCAGCAGCCCCACCAGCTCCAGCACCCGGGGATCGTAGAGTCCCTCCCGGCCGGCCATGACGGCCAGGGCCTCGGTGCGGCCCGTCCCCGAAGTCAGCAGCCGGTCAAAGTCCAAAGCGGCCTTTAAAAGCCTTGCGCCCAGGGGAATGTCCGTGCCCCGGGGGCCGCTCCCGCCGCCGGTCGTGGCGGCGTAGGGCATCTCCTGGCAGCGGATGATGGCGGCGACTTCCTGGAGTTTGGGGATGTTGTCCAGCAGATCGGCGGCAATGGCCGGATGGCGGAGAAAAAGCCGGGCTTCGTCGCCGCCAAGGGTTCCGGTCTGGCGCAGCCGGGCGAACAGGGATTCGGGCATGACCAGGGCTCCGATCTGGGACAGGGACACGGCCAGGTCGATGCGCCAGGCGTCGGGGGCTTCCAGATAACGGGCCATGTCCATGACCAGCCGGCGCACCCGCAGGCCCCGGGCGTGGGCCTCGGGATTGGTCAGGGCCAGCAGATCGACGAACACCTTGATGATGCCGCGAAGCGCCCCTTTTAAAAAATCGCGTTCGGCCGTGGCCTGCTGGTAGAGTGCCGCCCCGGCGGCCAGGGCTTCGGCCAGTTCTTCCTCGGCGCAGGGCTTGGCCAGGAAGCGGAACACATGGCCGGTATTGACGGCGGCCATGGCGGCGCGCAGATCGGCGTAGCCCGTCAGCATGATGCGCACGGTGTCCGGGCAGGTCTTTTTGAGTTTGGTAAAAAATTCGTGGCCGTCAAGGCCGGGCATGCGCAGATCCGACACCACCACGGCATACGGTCCCCGTTCGGCCACCGCTTCCAGGCCGCGGATAGGGCCAAGAGCCGTGTCCACCACAAAACGGCGGCGCAGGGTGCGCCGGAAAGCCGCCAATATTTCCGGATCGTCATCGACGAAGAGTATTTTAGCCTTGCCGCCCATGGGCCTGCCACACCTGCCGTTTGCCGGGCGTTACGTCGCCTCGTGTCGTGTCTTGCCGCCGTCTTCCAGAGGAAAACGAAGAAAGAAGGTGGTCCCCTCCCCAAGCCTTGTGCTGCAATCAATGCTGCCGCCGTGCCGGGCCATGACGGCCTGGCTGATGGCCAGCCCCTGTCCGGTGCCTTTGCCCACGGCCTTGGTGGTGAAAAACGGGTCGAACATCCGGCTGCTGACCGTCTCGTCCATGCCTGGTCCGTTGTCGGACACCGTCACTTCCAGCATCCCGGGTATGAGGCGGGAGCCGACGACGATGCGTCCCCGCTGCCACGGTTCCCGGATCACGCGTTCCTCAACGGCCTGGGCGGCGTTGAGGACCACGTTTAATAAAACCTGGGACACCTCATGGGGCAGACCATACACCATGGGAAGCTCAGGGGAAAGCTCCAGGGCGACATCCGCCACATGTTTCCAGGCGTTGCGAGTGATGACGACAATATCGCGCACGCTGGCGTTGATGTCAAAAAAGAGCATTTCGCCTGTCCCCGGGTGGGACATCTGGCGCATGGCCCGCACGATGTCGGCCACCTGGCCGATGCCTTTGCGGGTGTTGGCGATGGCCGAGGGGATTTCCTGGCGCAGATAGTCCAGGTCTGCCGCTTCGGCCAACTGCGCCGCTGCGGCCTCGGCTTCGGCCATGGCGGCGGCGTCGCCGCCACGCACGGCCTGGGCCAGCCGGCCGTAGCCGTCCAGGAGGGCCAGGACGTCGGTGAAGGCTTCGTCGAGGAAGCCGGCATTGTAGCCCACGTACTGCACGGGGGTATTGATCTCGTGGGCGATGCCCGCGGCCAAGTGGCCGATGGCCTGCATACGGCGTTCGTGGACGGCTTTGAGCTCCCGGGCTTTGATTTCGGCCAGGTCCTGGCCGAGGATGAGGACGCCGACGGCCTCGCCGTCGGCAGCAGGCACGGGATTGACGGTGAGGCCGAGCAGCCGCTCGGCCTTGCCCGGCGTGCGGCAACGCACCTCGTCCAGGCGCACCGGGGCCTGGCTGCGGCGGCTTTGGGCCACGGCGTCTTGCAGCAGGTGATCGTCCCAGCCAAGGCCCACGTCAAAAAAATCCCGGCCGGTCACGGCCCCGGCGGCCAGATCAAAGGCCGCCTCGGCGCTGGCATTGAAACGGCGGATGCGGTTTTGGCCGTCCAGACTGACCAAAATGGCCCGGATGGAGGCCAAAAGCATCTCAATGTCCTGGGTGGCCAGGGCCATCTCGCGTTCGCCCCTCTCGCGTCGGGACACGTCGCGTACGATTTCGGCCACGCCGAAAATCGTTCCGGCAGCGTCGGCCAGGGGGTGGCACACGGCTTCGAGATGGCGCTGGGAACCGTCCGGGGCTGTCTCCGCCGCCCGGCGGGTGACGGAGCGTCCGGTTGCCAGGGCCTCGGCCGCAGGGCAGCGGCCGCACAGCCCGCACGAGGGGTCAAGAGCAGTCAGACAGGTTCCCGGAGCCTCGAAATCTTTGCTGGCGATCAGCCGACGCATGGCCGCGTTGGCCGCCACCACCTGGCGGTTATGGTCCAGGAAACACAGCCCTTCGTCGAGGGCGGCAAAAAAGGCCTCCAGAAACGGCAGGAGCGGATCGGCCGCAGGACAGGCGGCCTTGGTGCGGGGCTTGCTCATGCCGGGGCCTGGGCCAGCCAAAAGACCAGGAGCAGGCCACCCGTGGGGGTATGCGCCTGCACGGTCAGGCAGTCTTCGCAGCCGGCCGGGGGCAGCCCGCCACGGATGATCCGGCTCGATTCCAGGAGCAGGGCGGCGTCGCGCAGCATGTCGCCGAAATAGTGCAGCACTGTTTCGTAAAAGGCCGGCAGACTGCCCAGCCGCGCCGCCAGTGGGGTTGTGAGGCCAATGGCAGCCGAAAAACGTCGTCCGTCGAGGACTGTGCCTTCAAAGAGGGCCTTTTCGGGGTA
The DNA here is from genome assembly GCF_009856865.1 of Solidesulfovibrio aerotolerans. Lineage (GTDB taxonomy): Bacteria > Desulfobacterota > Desulfovibrionia > Desulfovibrionales > Desulfovibrionaceae > Solidesulfovibrio > Solidesulfovibrio aerotolerans. Next base: position 41,029 of record NZ_WVUD01000031.1, read on the forward strand.
ATCGGCCGGGGTATACGCCTTGCCCAGGCTGACGATGGCCGTTTCTTCCTGGCTGGTGCGGGAAACGGCCCGGGTCAGGGCTGCAAACAGGCACTCGACCACCCGGTTTTCCGCGAAAAACTCTTGCAGATAGCGCAGGCTCACCCGCCCTTTGTCGCGCAGGGTGTAATGGCGGCCCATCAGCTCCTGGTAGCGCGCCCGGTCGATGTGGCCCAGGACAAGCAGGGCCTCGCCGAGGTAGGTGTGCTGGATTTTTTGGAAAAAGAGCAGATTGTCCAGGTTGCTTCGGGACAATTGGCGCTCGCCCACGGCAATGTCGCCAAAAAGGCGCGGGTCATCGTCCTGCCGGCCCCGGATGACATCGACCTGGTCCGGGGTGAGCATGCCCCGCTCCACGGCCACCTCGCCGATGCGGCGGTTTTGTTCGTGCTGATAGCGCAGGCCGTCGGCCAACTGCGCTTCGGTGACGGCACCCTGTTCCACCAGAAAGCGTCCGAGAAAGCTCATGCCGGTCCTCATTGGGCGGCCGGGCCGCCGGGTTCGTCGTCAAGGCGGGAGCGCTGGTACTCCTCCCCGGCCGCAGGCGCTTCCCCGGCCTTGCGTTCGATGGCCCGCAAAAGGGTCGCGGCCTCGGGAAAGCTCGGGTTTATGGCTTGGGCCATGGCCAGAAATTTCAAAGCAATGGCAAATTTGCCGCGTTCGAAATAGGTTCTGGCAATGTTGTACAGGAGGTGGTCATCGGTTTTGCTCAGTCGAAAGGCCCTGAAATAATAACGCAGGGCCAGTTCGTACATGGCGTGCTTGCGCATCTTGATGCCGAATTCGTTAAACAGGTGCTTGTGTTCCTGGCCAAAGGCCGCTTCCAGGGTGATGATGCGACGGCACACCAGCTTGGCGTTGGCCAATTCCCCCCGGTCCAGGTAGGTCAGCCCCAGCCCGAAGGTGGCCCGGATGTGTTCTTCGTCCACGCGCAGGGCGTTTTTGTATTCGAATTCGGCCGAGATGAGTTCGCCCTCGGCGCGGTGGGCGTCGCCGACATCCACGTTCTCGCGCACCCGGCGCATCATGGGCGCGACTTTGTTCATATACAGGTCGGGTTCGGGCAGGTACTCGGCGAGCAGTTGGTCCTTGGTGATGACGCGGACCTTGCCGGAGGGGACGGAATGCTTGTTAAGCGTGCGTACGGCGTAGGTGCCGTCGGCTTGCTCCTCGGCAAAAACATTGATGCTCTGCTTGACCTTGCGTTTGGTGGCCCCGAAACCGATGACAGACTGGGTCTGCGTGGAAAAGGCCCCGCGAAACGGTTCGGCGGGCTGGGGCGGAGGGGTGTTCGGGGCGGGGGGTACTGCTTGCATGGGGTCGCCGGTTTGGGGGTGTCACTTGTGCCCCGGGGGCCGGACACGCGGTTGTCAGCACGCTTCAATCTTTATTGGCGCAAAACCGTCTAGCCATCAAGCATCATGGCAAAGGCGAGCTGTTCCGGCGGCGGCGTCAGCACCCGCCAGCGTCCCTTGGTTCCCCGGTCGGCGTCGAGACGGGCCAGGCGGCGGATGGCCACGGCGTTGAGCTCGAGCCCCCGGCCCAGGGCCAGGTTGCCGCCCAGGTCGGCCACGTCCTGATCGAGGAGCATGCCGGCGGTCAGTTCTTCGGTGGGCATGAGCCTGGGCTGGTAGCCATCGGGCAGGGTGGCCAGGGATTCCAGGGCGTCCAGCACCTCGGGATCGTACCAGCCGCTGCGGTCGCGCATGCGGGCCAGGGCAGCGGCCACGGGATTGTCCGAGCGGCGCTTGCTGTCATAGTGGACCTGCAGGGTGTCGAAGTCCAGGGCCACCTTGAGAATGCGCGCGCCCATGGGAATACTCCCGCCGGCCAGGGCATCCGGGGGGAGGCCGCCGCCGTCGAAGCGTTTTTCCTGATAGGCGATGATTTCCGAGACCTCGCGCAGCCGGGGGATGTTGGCCACCAGCTCGGCCGCAATTTTGGGATGCATGGCAAATTCAAAGGCCTTGTCCCCGGGGACCGGCTCGCCCCGGTAGGCCCGGCGCAAGGTTTCGGCCGGCATGGCGGCACAGCCGATCTGGGACAGCATGGCGGCCAGTTCCACCTGCCAGGCCTCGGCCACGCCGAGATAGGCGCCGAGGTCCACGGCCAGCCGCTTGACCCGCGAGGATTTGCCGAAGGCCTCGGGGTTGACCATTTCCAGCAGGTTGGTCAGCAGTTTTATGGTGCCGCGCACGGTGCCGCGCAACAGCTCCTTCTCGGCGGCCTGGAGCTGGTATTGGCGCAGGGCGGCGGCCAGGGCCTCTTCCAGGTCTGCCTCGGGGCAGGGTTTGGTCAGAAAGCTGAAAATCTTGCTTTTATTGACAGCGGCAATGGCGACGCCGATGTCGGCAAAGCCGGTCAGGATGATGCGCACGGCCTCGGGGCGCGCTTCCCGGACCTTGCCGAGAAATTCCACCCCGTCCATGCCCGGCATGCGCAGATCCGAGACGACGACCGCCACCTCAGCCAGGGCGGCCAACCGCTCCAGGCCCACAACCGGCCCGGCCGCCGTCTCCACACGATAGCGCTTGCGCAAGGCGCGGACATAGGCGGCCAGTATTTCTTCATCATCGTCAACAAACAGGATGCAGGGCTTGTCCATTGGGGGGCCTCGGGAAGGGCTGGGGTAACCGGCCGGCCGGCAGGTCGCCTTTGTCCGAGGGTAGGTCATTTTGCGGCGCTGCTCAAGGAAGGGTTGCCACACTGCGGCCACACGATCCCGTCCCGGGCAGCCAGGACGCCGGTCGGATCGGTGGCCTCGGACACGGCTTTTTTCCCGGCCAGGCGGGCGCGCTCCACCAGCCGGCCAAAGGTGCGCCACTTTTCGGCTGCAGCCACGACGGCCATGGCCACTTCCCCGGCCGATGCGGCGGTGATGCCGATTTCATTAAAGATGTCCGGGTACTCGCCTTCGGTCGGGGTGGCGTCTTGCAGGAGCGCCCGGGCCTGTCGTTCCTTCTCCTGATAGGCGGCCATCTGGCCTGAGCCGGGGGTCAGGACGACGCTGCGCAATGCCTCGGCCCGGTCGTCAATGGCGGTGCAGGTGCCCGCTTGGGCGAGCGCCAGCCCGACCGCCGCCATCTGCTCCCCAGTCGGCCTCTCTCCCAGCACAGCCTCATCCCACCGAGCAAGATGCGGCTCTCCTCCCGGCTCGGCACAGACGAAATAAGGGCCGTCGAAGGTGTGGGGGACGCCAGTGATACGGGCCAGGATTGCGGAGAGGTCTACCATTGCACAACCTCCTGCACAGACAGATAGGGATATGGCAGCAACAACGTGTTAACTGCCGCTCCAGAATTATGTAATATCATTACTGTCCGGCTAAGAAAAGGCTTGACGCCTGAAAGCGACAACTGGTGCAAGCTCATGATGCCTTTCCACTTAGGCGATCAATTTTGAAAAAATGGCATAAATTGCCATGACATCAAGTTCA
>NZ_WVUD01000032.1 GCF_009856865.1 Solidesulfovibrio aerotolerans
GCTGGAGGCTCAAGCACAGAAGCCAATGAGGCGCCCCCCCCCCCCGATTAGATGGAGGGCGGACATCAACATCGAGGGGGTCAATTTTGGACGCTGATTGGGGGTCACTTTTCGGTGCTGTTTGACAGCCTGAATGAGCGCTCGAACATCATCGTGATGGTGGACGAGGCGCACCGCACCCAGGAAGGCGACTTGGGGCGCAAGATGCGCGATGCACTGCCCAACGCCTTTCTCTTTGGTCTGACCGGTACGCCGATCAACAAGCGGGACCGCAACACTTTCTGGGCCTTCGGCGCGGACGAGGATGAGCAGGGATATATGAGCCGCTACTCGTTCCAGGATTCGATCCGGGACAAGGCCACGCTGCCGCTGCATTTCGAGGCGGTGGACGTGAAGCTGCATATCAACAAGGACGCCATCGACGAAGCCTACTCCCAGATGACTGATGAGTTGAGCGAGCTGGATCGTGACGATCTGGCCAAGCGGGCCGCCAAGATGGCGGTGCTGATCAAGGCCCCGGCACGGGTGAGCGCCATCTGCCAGCACAACGTCAAGCACTTCCAGGAGAAGGTGGAGCCGAACGGCTTCAAGGCCCAGGTGGTGACCTTCGACCGTGAATGCTGCGTGCTCTACAAGAAGGCCATGGACGAGTTGGTCGGTCCAGAGGCCAGTGCCATCGTCATGCACACCCAGGGAGGTAAGTCCGATCAGTACGCGGAATGGAAGCTTACTAAGGACGAAGAGGAAAAACTCCTCGACCGCTTCCGCGATCCGATTGACCCGCTCAAGCTCCTGATCGTCACCTCCAAGCTGCTGACCGGTTTTGATGCGCCCATTCTGCAGGTGATGTACCTCGATAAGCCAATGAAGGATCACAACCTGCTCCAGGCCATCTGCCGCACTAACCGTGTTTACCCTGGCAAAACCCATGGCCTGATCGTGGACTACCTGGGCATCTTCGATGACGTGGCCTTGGCCCTCGATTTCGATGAGAAGGCGGTTCAGAAGGTCATCACCAATCTGGACGAGCTCAAGAAGGATTTGCCCGGCGTGGTGACGAGATGCCTAGCGTTCTTCCCCGGTGTGGACCGTACCGTGGGCGGCTACGAGGGGCTGATCGCGGCGCAGGATTGCCTGCCAGATAACGAGACCCGGGACAAGTTCGCGGCGGAATATTCGGTGCTCTCCCGTCTGTGGGAGGCGCTGTCTCCAGATCCATGTCTCGGCCTTTATGAAAAGGACTACAAGTGGCTGACCCAGGTATATGAGTCGGTGAAGCCGCCGAGTGGCAACGGCAAGCTGCTATGGCACGCCCTTGGGGCCAAGACCATCGAACTGGTACATGAGAACGTGCACCTAGAAACGGTGCGCGACGACCTCGACACACTGGTGATGGACGCCGAGGTCATGGAAGGGCTGCTCGATGCCAAGGACCCGAACAAAAAATCCAAGGAAATCGAGATCAAGCTCATCGCCCGCCTGCGCAAGCATAAGGACAATCCGAAGTTCGTTGCCTTGGGCGAGCGTCTCGAAAAATTAAAAGAGCGCCATGAGCAGGGCCTACTTAATAGCCTCGATTTTCTGAAAGAACTTTTGGTGTTAGCTAAGGAAGTTGTCCAGGCTGAACAAGCAGTCGACCCAGAGGATGAGCAGTTCAAGGCTAAAGCTGCATTAACAGAACTACTTACTGAAGCTAGGAACGGTAAAACACCCGCGATTATTGAGAGGGTCGTCACCGACATCGATGAGATAGTTCGCTTGGTTCGTTTTCCAGGATGGCAGGATACAAAAGCTGGAGAGCGAGAGGTTCAAAAAGCATTGAGGAAAATTGTTTACGTGAAATATCAATTTAAGGATCAAGATTTATTCGACAAAGCATTTATTTACATAAAACAGTATTATTAGCGTGTACATATTTTGCTTTGCGACATACATATTATGTAATGAATTTGCACGACAAAACATGGCATGCTTATCTTTCCATTTTAGAGGATTATAGCACATGGAAGATTGCTACACATTTTTCATATCTGAGCAAATTTCGAAGATAAGGGCATCGTTGAGAAGAAAAGGATATTATCCTTCAAGAGATAGACTGGTCAAAAATCTAAATATTGCTATTGATGCTTTTGCTGATAGATATGCAGACTTGCAAGATTGAGATGGTTTGATCGGAAATTATTATGAAGAAGAAGAGACTTATGATTTTTGCATAAAAAAGGACGCAATAAAACTTATTATGGAGGAAATGATCGCAGAAGGCATTACAAGAGATGAAAAGAAACAAAATAATATTCTAGCTTAGACTATGGTCGCATATAAACTCTCGCGACAGGATGAACGACTACATCTCCAAGCAAGTAGATATGGCCAAATTGCGAGCCGTCATCGATCGGGTAAGTGCAGAATTATCCTCCACAACCACCTAAAATGTCACGCGATTCGGCTGTTATACGGATCGGAAATGATATTGAGTGGATAGCCTCCAGTACCACCATTTCTTGCCCAAAAATACCGCTTTTTGCACTTCTGAGGGTGGTACTGTAAAATTTTAAAAAATTATCCTAGGCGGTTATCCTGCGGGGCTGGCCTATGGGGTACAGGTGCTCTAGGTAGTAAAGCTAATTTTTAAAATTTTTTATATCGTAATTTCAGGTTTTTATGTTCCTCCTGGCGCTGTCGGGCTCCTGAAATAAATTACGATACTCTCTCGCTGCAAAATTTGGCACGATTTTAAATGTTTTATTTCAACGTGATGGCGAAAGAATCTTTTTGTGTCTCGTCTTATTCCTCGCCGACACCCTGAAAAATGAAATGTACCCGGCTGATACTGATTTGACGGGTCAATACCGGCAGTTGTACTTATGAAGAGAAGCTCCTGCTTGGGGGCGTCTGTGCGCAAGAAGAAACGGTGAACGTTTTGGTGATCGGGAAGCGCACCGCATCGCGGTGCTTGATTTCGATGACACCAGTGTGGATCGGGTGGTCGATCTCACCAGGCGACGAGGCTATTGCGTTTCGGTCCTGAGCCCGGCACACCTCAACCGAGAAAGGATCCCGCAATAATGAGAGGCTAATCCATGAAAACAAAAAATGAAGATAAGGACAGCTTGTCATGGAAAGCGGATGCGGCGTTCCTTCAAGCAGCTAAGAAAGTCATCCAAAAAGCCAAGCAGACAGATACGCCTGTGGTCATCTGGGAAGAAGGGCAAGTTAAAGAAGTATCCGCGACGGAAATGGAGTCGAGGCTGAAAGCTAAATGATAAATGCGGGAATTTTTCCTCGATTTGACGCTCATGGTCTTTGTCGACAACTGAAAAAGAGCTACATCTTCGCTCTGTCCCCGGATGTGATGATCGGCACGGCTTTCTTCGACCGGATGCGAGCATGTCCCCGGTGGGCCAAATCTTGTGAGCAGAGGTGAGTAAATTCTCGCGAGCGTAGAAGAAAGTGACAGAAATAAATAACCACCAAGACGTTCAGGAAGAACTCATTAACGATTTTATGCGAATTCAAAAGTCTGGAAAGGTAACAGTTTTAGAGGTTGCTATCGTTTCATGGGACTGTCAAAACCCCTATTTGGAATGGAAAATTTTTTGTACATGGCAGGGGATACCTACTTCCTCAGAGGTTGCCGCAGCAGAGCAGCAGGTCCTGTTGGACAAAGAATTTTTCGGTCGTTGTTCGCGTTGTGGTAGACTGTGCAACTCTGGCCACATGCACAATGACAATACATGTCAGGGATGTGCAGAGAGATATTTAGGTATCGTTCACTGACGAGAGGTTCTTGCTATACGTATTTTCTGCATCAGTATGATTATTCCCGTACGAATTTATAGCTCTGTGTGCTAGATATGTAATTTGTTGCGAATCTGCCTGGAGATGAAGGCAGCCTGGACCGGTTATCAAATTATTATCGGAGCAAATTACACACCGGAGTCGGTAAGAATCGCTTGCGGTCGTTCCAAACGGAAATAGCCAATTTTGTAACTTGCTTGTGTGACAGAGAAAGTTTCGCAAGGCCGTTCCTTGTCTGATAAAATTCAAAAATAATTTAGCATGGGAGGAAACCCAATGTCAACCCAGGTCAAGATCTACACGCTTTCCACATGCTCGCACTGCACTAAGGCTAAAGAATTCCTTGACGAGAAGGAGATTGCCTATGACAGTGTCAGTGTAGACTTCATGTCCGGCGACGATCGTACTCAAATTCTTGAGATCATTCGAAAATTAAACCCATCGATAACGTTCCCGACTATTGTTATCGGTAGCAAGGTCATCGTAGGTTTCCGCCGAGATGAGATTGAAGTAGCCCTCAAAGATTGCGAGTGATAACGAATGTTAAGGTCAATGCATGGCAGCAACCTTGATGTCGCCATCTGTGAAGGGCTTGTCCGTAATGCTGAAAAGTAAATTATTTCGATGTTTTTGGAAGATTTAAGCCGGCCTTCATTGCAAAATTCTGTGACAAAGCGAAACGCAAGAGATTGCGTTTGGGGATAACCAGGTCGGCGCTAACCAAATCTTGCCATTAAAGTTAAAAAAAAGGGGAAGTCTCGACAAAACTTCCCCTATCTTGTCACTATCTTTTCAACCATACAACCGCAGAATCGTCAACGTCAAACCCGTCTCCATCTGAATTGATTACGATCTTTGTTTTGTCAAGTATTCCAAGGCTACGAGCGCTATCTGTAGATGCACCAATGAGAGATTTAATGTAAGAAGTGTAAGAAGGTTTTGTCGCGAATAATTTGAGCTCTCTGGCCATTTTATCGTATCCATGTGTTTCTAACTCCTTTGAACATTTATCGATGTTGCTGTTTTTGATACTAATTGGTTCAATCCAAATTCCATCAGGTTCAAACTTGGCCAATGAAGAAAGAATGGAATGGATGTCGCTTTTGCCGTTAATAAGTGCGGGCATACAGGGGCTTATCATTCCAAACGTTGATATTCCATTTTCGTGAATTATTCTATAGGCTTCTAATCTTTCCGAGATAGACGAGCAATTCGGTTCCAGCATTTTACAAAAGTTGTCTTTACTTAACGGCGCAGGAATGCTTATTCCAATAGAAACCCGGTCTTTATAGTATTTAAACAAATCTAAGTCGTAGAGAACGGATGTGCTTCTAGTTAAAACTCGTACATATGCATCGGACTTGCTTAACACTGCTTCAATGCACTTACGACCAAGTCCAATTTCAAACGACTCTGGTGCATAGGGGTCTAACAATGCTGAAATCAATACAATATCGGTTTTGTTTAGTTTGTATCCAGTTCTAGCGGTGCGAATAGGTGTCCATGGGTCTATTACTCCAACGTTTTGTTCAAATAATTCGAAGGCGGTGTATTTGATCTCTTTGAAAAATTCATGCCTGTACACATAACTAGGGTTAGTGCAGAATTTACAGCCGAGACTGCAGATCATTCCTGTGTTAACGGTGTGTGTAGCCAGTTGTCTTTTTAAGTAGTCCTTGGTTTTGGTTATAGCTACGTTTCTTTGTAAAATAAATTTTGTCGTCATAAGTTCTCCTCAATGTGTAATTATTTTAGAAACTTTGGTCAATAAGTTTAGTTTCCCAAGTTTCTGATTCCATTATATCTTTAATTTCTTTGCAAAGTAGAACTTATCAATAGAAAATAAGAAGAGATTTAAAGATGCAAGTGCAAGTCTTTAACTATTGGGGAAGACAATTCTGTGGAGCATAGGATGGCGACTTGGAGAGGGGAGGGGGAATAGCAACTGCTAGCAAAATCTGAAATTGCTATTGCTAATCAAATGATTTCAAATAGTTAAGCCCCTTTTTGAATAGCAATTTGGGGTTGCTATTGCTATCGATAACCCCTTGAAATATTTAGACTAGCAATAGCAAAACGCTATATATATTGGGAGGGGTTGCTTTTGCAACCCCCTCCTGTATCACAGTAATGTCGAAGCGAGTTGCTGTAGAAGTTGAACCAATTAAAAAAATCTATTGAAAATATCTAACTAGATTATTGTAACAAAATTATAAAATTTATATTGTTTCTAAACAAATTTTATTTCAATATTATGAACCACTGGGGCAGTATTTATTTTCAGTTTTTCAGGTATTGTAGGCAGCTATTGTTTCAGTTTTGGCGTCATCTACAAGGGCTATTGAGCAGAGATATTTTTTTAAAGATATTATTTAGAGCATGCTCAGTGAGCTGATTTTGTTTGGCATATGAAGGAAAACGGGTATCCAGGTTGTTTGTTTTTATAAGTGAAAGTTTTTAGTCTGCTTTGCTGGGATTTTGATCATAGTGGTTTTGACGGCTGCAAGAATTTTTTCTACTATTGACGGTAATTAAAAAAATTTGAACTATAAGCGGATAATTAAATTTCCAACGACATGCAAATTATTGCTTAATCTGAAAATTTACCAAGAGAAAATGATCTATTCGCTTTTGGTTATAACGCGAAGCAGCATAATCTTACGGCCTTCTTTCATGCAATTTATAGAGCAACTGTAGGAATTTCTCTTTTTGACGGAACGAAAATTGACGATGGAACTTCATGGTAAATTTTGTATGCTTAAGCTAAAGAACGTCCAAGGGTATGGCCTCTTGACGTGTTTTAAAAATCCTTCTGGCTCAGGTGGAGCATCTGGTCAATTGCATCATTGAATGCTCCTGTGTCAAAATGTTGGGATGTGGCTAAGAAATTTTTGGGTTTTGACTCTATTGCGAGGTACAGGATGAAAAATACAGCAGATATAATTGCGAGGAAACTTCTTGAATATAAAATGCCGAAAGTAGTCAATCTCGACAGCTATCGATCTGAAGTTGAATTTCTTTCAGCGAACAACCTTGGGCCGACAGCATTAGATGATATGGTTAGCCAAGGATACGATGTTTCACATGCTGCATACGTATTTACTATGAATTTTACTTCTGTCCTTTCGGAACAAATGGCAAGCCTTAAAGAAGCGAAAAAGTTGTTTAAAATTCTAAACGATGCTACAGAGGAATATATACCTCAAGGCCCACCTATTAGCCCCTTGACTAATAGTTACTTTTCTTTATGGGCCTGCTTCGACCTGGTCTTTGGTGGCGGGCAAGTAACAATTGGCAATTGTGCTCTTGCTTTCGCTGAAAAAGCAAAGATTGGGAGATGGTTATGCGATACATTGCTATTTTTGTCCGTCTCGAGAATGGGTTTTTATGTCCATTGCGGTAAAGATGGCGATTTCGTGAAACTCAGGGAAATCGGCACTCAAGAAATCTTGTATTGCCATGTCCCTGTAGATTACAAAGGTAAAAAAGGAGAATTGTGGTTCGTTAGACTGGCTCCTGCAGTGTTCTCTCCTGACAAGTATTTTGTAGTACTGACGACTCCTTATATTGTGGTCGGCTACTCAGAGTCGGATTATCTGTCGAGTTTCCAGCGTGAATTCGAACGGACGAAGTTATCTGTCAAGAAGCTTGATGAGGAAACTTTTTTGGCTGATTATTACAAATTTGGGTCAAGCAGAATGCATTGGAATGAATATATTTTCTGTGCTTACACTTCGCATACAAAAGACGCTATTTTTCTAACGGGAGTTCCTGATTTAAAAGAAACTTTGCCACATGCTTAGGTTTGTATAGGTAATGGCATGGAGACAGATGGAAATATAAAATCACAACTTGCGGACCTGCAGGGGCAAATCGAGCGCGTAACATTCTCAAACGAAGAGAATGGCTATACTATTGCAAAAGTTAAAGTCTATGGACGCCGAGAGCTTGTAACTGTAGTCGGCAATATTGTTTGTCCTACTCCTGGTGAAATTATCAAGATGAAGGGGGAGTGGTCGAACCACCCGAAGTTTGGGGAGCAATTCAAACTTGCCTATTACAAGACAACTGTCCCCGCATCCGTTCACGGCATCGAAAAATATCTTGGCTCCGGTCTGATCAAGGGCATCGGCCCGGTCATGGCGAAGAGGATTGTCAAACTATTCGGTGAAGCCACCCTGGATGTCATCGAAGCCGACATCCAGAAACTTGTTGAGGTTCCTGGCATCGGCAACAAGCGGATCGGAATGATCAGTCTGGCCTGGGAAGAGCAGAAAGAAATCCGCTCCGTCATGCTATTCCTCCAGACCCACGGCGTCAGCTCCGGCTACGCGACGAAAATTTACAAGCAGTACAAAAACGAGTCGATAGCCGTCGTCCAGGAGAATCCTTACCGTTTAGCCCATGACATCTTCGGAATCGGTTTCGTAACCGCTGACAAAATAGCCCAAAAACTTGGCTTCGATAAGAATTCCCCACTCCGAGCAGAAGCCGGCATCCTGTACGTCCTTCACCAACTTTCAGACGAGGGGCACGTATTCTACCCCAACGATCCATTGATTGAGAAGGCCAACGAGATTCTTGAGGTCGAGCCTGGTGTCCTGTCAGACTCCATCATCCGGCTAGAAGCAGAGAAGAAAATAGTCGTTGAAACCGTGGACGCTCCGAATGGCCCCGTAGAGGCCGTTTATCTGGCCAAGTACCATCTTTCCGAGAATCAGGCAGCAACGCGCCTAAAGGGCCTCCAGGACGCTCCTAAGGGGGTCCGGTCCATAGACGCCGCAAAAGCCGTTGCATGGGTCCAAGGTCAACTCGTCATGACTCTGGCAGCCAAGCAGGTAGAGGCTGTCATGGCGGCGGCCACGAATAAGGTTCTGGTCATCACTGGTGGCCCTGGCACAGGTAAAACGACAATTATCCGGGCTATCCTGAAAATTTTCTCTGCGATTACGAAACATATTTTACTGGCGGCTCCGACAGGGCGTGCGGCTAAGCGAATGTCTGAAGCCACCGGCCATGAGGCGAAGACTCTTCACCGACTGCTCGAATATTCGATGCAAAAGGGTGGCTTCCAGAAGAATGAAGATCATCCCCTTGATTGCGAACTCATCGTTGTCGACGAAGCATCGATGATCGACTTGATTCTCATGCACCACCTTCTCAAAGCGATTCCTAAGCCGGCTACCTTGATCCTGGTTGGGGACGTTGACCAACTGCCCTCAGTTGGTGCCGGTAACGTTCTCAAGGACGTGATCGCATCTGGCGTCATCCCGGTTGTCGAATTGAACGAAATTTTCCGGCAAGCCCAAGAGTCCTCAATTATTATCAACGCCCATCGAATTAATAAGGGCAATATGCCGGATACCCGGCCTAGAAAAGATCTCACCGATTTCTATTTCGTAGAGAAAGAGGACCCCGAAGAAGCGCTCCAAATGATCATAAAATTGGTAAAGGAACGCATACCGGCCCAATTCGGTTTAGATGCGATCGACCATATCCAGGTGCTGACACCGATGAACCGTGGAGTCGTTGGCACTGGAAATCTAAACACCGCGCTTCAGGCTGCCCTAAATCCTGGAGAAGGGGGAGTTCTCAGGGGTGGGCGTACATTTAGGATCGGCGACAAGGTCATGCAGATCAAAAACGATTACGACAGGGAAGTCTTCAACGGTGATATTGGCAGGATCGCCGCCATTGATGATGAAGCCCAGGAGGTGACGGTTGCCATAGACGGCCGGCCCGTGGTCTATGAATTTGCCGACCTAGACGAATTAGTGCTTGCTTACGGAGTCTCGATCCATAAGTCCCAAGGCTCTGAATATCCCGCTATCGTGATTCCAGTTATGATCCAACATTATATCATGCTTCAAAGGAACCTGCTTTACACCGGGGTGACTCGTGGAAAGAAACTTGTTGTCCTCGTAGGCACGAAAAAAGCTCTCGGAATTGCCGTTAGAAACAACAAAACAATTGCTAGAAATACTTATTTAGCCCAGCGCTTAGCAAAAAATGTGGTTCAAAGACGTGGTGTGGAACGTGTCAGAATTCAAGCTTCATCTTTAGATCTGGAATAATATGATATTTTTTATGTGATCATAAATTTTTTATCGTGGGTATGCACTTGACTCCGGTAGACTATCTCCATAAATGCCAAAAGGATGGAGCAAAATTTTCCTAATACCCTGCTTGAACTTGAAGACCGTTTCGGGACTGATGATGCATGCAGAGAGTATTTGCTGCAGCTTCGTTGGCCTGATGGCTTCTGTTGTCCTCGTTGCAACCACGATGAATATTGGACACGCTCAAACGGATTGCTTGAGTGTAAACAATGCTCCTTTCAATCCTCCGTAACCGCTGGGACAATATTTCAAGATACTAAGAAGCCGCTTCGGCTCTGGTTCCGTGCCATGTGACACATTACGAGCCAGAAATACGGGGCAAATGCGCTTGGACTGCAGCGTGTTCTTGGACTTGGCAGTTATCGAACCGCTTGGTCTTGGATGCACAAAATGCGTCGGGCAATGATACGACCTGGAAGGGAGCGAATATCCGGCATCATTCAGGTAGACGAGACACTTGTAGGAGGGCAGAAAACAGGCAAGCGGGGACGTGGGGCTTTTGGAAAAACCTTGGTGCTCGTCATGGCCCAAGTTGACGGCAAGTGGATTGGAAGAATTCGCCTTTGCATTATCCCTGATGCTTCTGGAAAGAGCCTGAGAAGTGCCATACTGCAATTTATTGAGCCCGGGTCTATTGTGCGAACCGACGGATGGAAAGGGTACAACATCATCGAGAAAGATGGTTACACTCACCAAATTGTCAGGGGAGATGCCCAGGTTGGAGATGATTTGCTTCCCTACTGCCATCGCGTCGCCAGCCTTCTCAAGAGGTGGCTTATGGGAACGTTGCAAGGGGCAGTCAGTTCTGAGCATCTCGCATACTACCTGGATGAGTTTACGTTTCGGTTCAACCGCAGGCGGTCAAAATCTCGTGGCAAGCTGTTCTATCGTCTTGTACAGCAAGCTGTCATGGTGGAGCCAGCTCCGCTCAAAACGCTGGTCAAACAAGCCAGAGGCAAGAGACCTGGGTTGAAAACTTAGAACCGGAGTCAAGTGCATACCCACGTTTTTTATACTTCCATTTCTAATTACTGTCAAATTAAATCCTGGGCCAGTCCGCGTGTCACCGTCAGGCCGAAATTATTAGGAGATATGTACTACAAACGCCAAAAGGCGGCCTTTCGACCGCCCTTTGGCTGTAGTTGTTCAGGATTTTCCCAGGCGCAAGTTATTGCGTTTCCTCTAACACTTGAATGACCACCCGTTCTTAGCGTGGGCAGCAGTAATCCGGCGTTCCATTTCTGTGAAGAAGACGATGTTCAGCAGGTTCCGATACTGCACACGATTGACCCCAAGAAGATGGCCGATTTCGATGTTTAACGTGTTGCCGAGGTATTCCTCAAACTCCTTCCTGTGGTTATAGGTCAGATAGAAGTTCCCTCTTTTAGGGTCAGGCTGGCTGTTGTCCTTCGGGAAGTATAGACGGTCATAGCCAGGATTCTTTGTTGTGGGTTCCTTATGGTTGTTCCACCACATGACATTGCCATATTTGAGATATCGAGACCATGAGCTTGAATCGCTACTCCATGCGGGCATCCCGGCAAGGTGGTTGTAGTTTGTGTTGCCAAATATATGAACGAGAACGCCCTTGTTGTGAAATCGCCAAACGGCTGATTCCATTTGATCAAAGGCCCGTCCTTCCTCACATTGCCCAATTGCAACGATCTTGTACCCTTGGCCGATATAGTACTCGATTTCTCCTCGAAACAAGTCATGAACGACCGGGATAGCATCTACGCCATGGCGTTCGAGATAGAGTTGGTTCCGAAGGTTGGCTTCCCGTCCGTAGATGCTGAAGTCTTCGTCAAGATTGAACATCAAGTCGTAGCAGCTAGCTGCGGCTGATGCAAAATGACCATACTTCTTGGCAATGTCGAACATCTGCCGGGTCCACTGACTTTTGTTAAGGGTGTAAGCTCCGCTGTCGAGCAGAAGGCATCCAATTTCATCGCGATACGTTTCTTGAAACGCTTCCTTGTCCACTTTACTCGCATAAGTAATGAGGACGTTGATCTTATGATCCCGGAATATCGCTTTATAAACGAGGATGTCGTTTATGCGAGGTGAAGAAATTGCCAAACGCATTACTTTGCGGCTCCTTACCCCTCCCCAGGGATGCCCAGGGAGGGGTGGCTGTAGTTGGTAGATTCTAGTCCTTAGAGGACACCTTCAGCTTGAGAGCTTCCAGTCCCTTGATCAGAGCATCGATACGAGAGAGTTCGATCGGCGTCTCTATCGTGGGCAACTCCATGAACTTGTTTACTGTGTCGAGCAGGATTTGAGCCTGTTCATGGATGTTGGGCAGTTTAGGGGAGTTTTCAGACTCATCCCCAGGGCGCTTCCCGTCATTCTTAATGATTGACAGGAGGTATGCATCAAGTTGTTCGTTTGTGCCGTTACTCGCCTTTATGGCCTTAAGCGCTTTGATGTCACGGCCTTCAATCTTATGGCCGGCCTCAGTATACTTAAGGTTTGTTTCCTTGCTCCCGTTTAAGCCATTGGCTTGTAAACGGGCATAGGAAATACTAGCGTTGATCTTTTCCAGGACCTCTTCGTATACCGAGTCAGCGCTAATGTCGTATATTGACATCAGGCTGCCGAGTGGATCGGTCTGGTCCAACCAATCGATTTTAGACAGGATCGGACCTACTTTTCCAAGCTTGTCAACTCCCCAGTACAAGTAAGATGTGACGCCAGGGATTCTGGCGATGGACATGTACAGTTGGCGAATGCGTGCCTTGATCTTCAGATTGATGCCTTTTGCTTCGCAATAACCTTCCCAGCTTTGGGTTGAATCATTGCGGACCTGGCTTTCCATATTGATCAAGATTGTTCCAACGATGTACGCGTGCTTTCCTGCTAAAGCATTTGCTTTGCCGATAGCCACTTCACACCGTTTTGTCTCTTGATCTAATAAGTCCAGAAGATCGTCAGGGGAGGTTGCTTCCTTGAGCTTCTTTTTTAACTCTTTTAAAGCCTTGCCCTCAAGGTCCACGGTGACTTCAACCGTAACATGCCCATGCTCATCTGTAGGGATGCCCCCAACACCGCCGGTTGCGCCGGTAAACGCCTCCACATTTTCTTTCCGCATGGATTTTACGATTTCATCCAGCGTTTCTTTTTGCGGAGGTTTGCTGGTGAACCCTTCCATAGGTCCACCAGGTAGAGCGGAGCCACCAACTTTGTTAACAGCACCATTGTAGTCAGCCATTTTGTCTCCTTTGTGATGCCCCGACGGTGCCGATATAGCGGTGGGCTATAGGGGTAGTCAGGGCAACACGTGGCTGCAAGTTGTCAAAGAACGTCGATTGGACAATTGGTGCGTGTAGTTCTGTCTATGGCGGTTGCATCGTGTGTTCCTCCTTCAGTGTAGTCTGCGAGTTGACTTAGCAGGAGGAGTTCCACATCTCGTTTCTTCAATTATTTCAGCGAAACGTTCACAAATTCTAGTCCAAAAGATGGTTTTTAAATAAGAAGTTCCTATTTTAAAAATATTTAATTAATAGGTACTTCTTATTTAAAAGCTAAGGGTTGGATTCGGCAATTTTTACTATATACTTGAATTTGTTTATATAGCTTGATTATAGGCAGCGTATGCACGTCTTTTGCTTATTGGGCTGTATGCGATGCCAACTGCTTGAAAATAATTTAGGCCGCAGGATGTCTGCCCAAGAAGTCGCCGATTTTGTTGGCAGATGCTCGGGATCCGTATATAAAAATTATCGCGACTATGGCGGTGTCCGAGACGGCCGCCACATCCTGTTCTTTGAAAAATGGGTGTTGGAGGCCCTCGAAAAACGGAGGAGCCATGCCTGTTCGCAGGAAAGATCGGAAGGGGAATCGGTATTGGTACGGGCGGATCACACTCCCTTCGGGCAAGAGCGTAGAGAAGCGGTGCGAAAGCAAGCGGGAAGCCCAGGAGTGGGAAGTACTGGCTCGATCGAGGGTCGAAACCTTCGAGGAGACCGACACGGTATCTTTGGCCCTCTTAGCGGAGAAGCACCTGGACCATGTGAAGACCCGACTCTCTGAAAAATCCTACGATGAGAAGCGCCGAGTCTTTCGCAGGCTGTGCCAGGAAATTCCGCCAGCAACCGAAGTTGCCAAGGTGACCTATGCCCGGGTTGAGACTGTCCTTGATAAGATCAGCCGGGAGAAATCCGGGCACCGAGCTAATAAGTATCGTGTCCACTTGGTCCGGGCATACAACTGGGGGATGAAAGCCCTTGGGTTGCCTAGTCCGAATCCCTGGCAGATTGAAAAGTACAAGGAGGAGAAAAATCCTCGGTATGTGCCGTCTGAGGCTGATTTCTGGAAGGTCTACGCGGTTGCCGGCGAGGAAGACCAGCGGATGCTGCTCACCTACCTGCACACTGCCGGGCGGATGCGCGAGATTTTCAACCTCAGCTGGGATGATGTGGATTTTGAGAGCCAGCGCCTTCAGCTCTGGACCAACAAGCGGAAGGGCGGCCGGGAATGCGATTGGATTCCCATGACGGATGAGTTGGCACAGGCCCTCCGGGTTCAGCGGTTGGTGACGGGATTCCAGAATTACGTCTACGTAAACCCTGATACTGGGACCTGTTACAAATGGCACCAGAAATTCATGCCCCGTCTTTGCATAAGGGCAGGGGTCAAGGAATTTGGGTTCCATGCCATTCGACATCTCTCGGCGAGCATCCTTGACCAAGCGGGGATTCCTCTGGCGGCCATCCAGGCCATCTTGCGGCACAAATCCAGCCATACGACCGCTCGATACCTGCACACGCTTTCGGGGACGAAGGTGGCCTTGAATGAGGCTTTCAGACGATCGACAGGTATTGATGGCGTTGGGGCAAAGAAAAAGGCCCAGGAAGGTGGAGCTTCCCGGGCCTAGGCCGAAAACAGAATAGTGAGTCAGCGGGTGAGTCACCAATGAAAAAGGGGCTAAGCTTGTAGCCTAACCCCTTGAAACATTTGGTGCGCCCGAGAGGATTCGAACCTCTGACCTACGGATTCGTAGTCCGGCGCTCTATCCAGCTGAGCTACGGGCGCGCCGAGAAGGAGGTATCTACGGAAAGACCCCGGGCCCGTCAACAGGAAATTTCAGATCAGTCCATTTTTTTGCAGGCCACTGGCCTGAAGTGCGAAAACGGAGACGGCGTTTACCCCCGGCCCAGGCCAGGGAGCGCCACTTTGCAGCCGTCCGGCCGCGCGCCAAAAAAAAGCCCCGGTTGCCCGGGGCTGTCGCTGGCGCGCCAAGAAACCGAATGCCGGCTACTCGCTGACCACTTCGGCCTTCTCGATCACCACCGGGGCAACCGGCACGTTCTCGTGGAAACCCTTGGTCATGGTCGGCACGGCCTTGATGGCGTCCACCACTTCCTGGCCCGAAACCACCTTGCCAAACACCGCATAGCCCCAGCCCTGCGGATTCTTGCCGGTGTGGTCCAGGAAGCCGTTGTCGGCCACGTTGATGAAAAACTGGGCCGTGGCCGAATGCGGATCGCCGGTGCGGGCCATGGCCAGGGTGTAGGCCTTGTTTTTCAGCCCGTTGTCGGCTTCGTTCTGGATGGGAGCGTCGGTGGCCTTTTCCTTCATGGCCTTGTCCATGCCGCCGCCCTGCACCATAAAGCCGGGGATGACCCGGTGGAAAATCAGACCGTCGTAGTGGCCCTTTTTCACGTAGTTCAAGAAATTGGCCGTGGTGGCCGGAGCCTTTTCCTTGTCCAGCTCGATAACGATATCGCCCTTGCTGGTCGTCAGTTTGACCATCGGATTGCCTCCCTTGGCCCAGGCGGCAGACATGCCCCCCAGGGTTACGGCCAGAACACAGCACAGTGTGAGAATCACCCGCAGCCAGTTCATCCGGCCTTTTAATACCATTACGTCAACCTCCGGAAAAAGTTTTATCGCCCTATGAGAATTTTTCAATTTCGTCGAGTCCAAAAATAACCGGCTTTAACCGTTGCCAATTTTCCCGGTTCGCGTCAATGATCACTGCAATTTCCATCCTTTCCCCAGGTTGCGGGCAAAAGTGGGTCAAACATGGGACGAAATCGAGTCGTTGTCTATCCGGACTGGTGTAAGGGCTGCGGCATTTGCGCCGCATTTTGCCCGAAAAAGGTGTTTGCCGTCGGCTTGGACGGCAAAGCCCAGGTCGTAAACGAGGAGGCCTGCGTCAATTGCGGCTTTTGCGAGCCGCATTGCCCGGATTTTGCCGTCATGGTGATCCCGGAAAACGACGTGCCCGAAACACCCGAACCTGCTCCAACCGAGGCCAAGGAGGAGACGCTGTGACCGCCCCGCGAAAAAAACACCGCGAAGCCTTTCTGCTCGGCAATGAGGCCGTGGTCGAAGGGGCGCTCGCCGCCGGCTGCTCCTTTTATGCCGGCTATCCCATAACGCCCTCCACGGAAATCATGGAGTGCATGGCCAAGCGGCTACCCCATGTGCCGGACGGGGTCTTTCTCCAGATGGAAGACGAAATCGCCTCCATGGGGGCCGTTATCGGTGCATCCCTGGCCGGGCGAAAGGCCATGACCGCCACCTCCGGTCCCGGGTTTTCGCTCATGCAGGAGCAGATCGGCTACGCGGCCATGACCGAAACGCCCCTGGTCCTGGTCAATGTCATGCGCGGCGGGGCCAGCACCGGCTTGCCGACCAGCCCTGGCCAGGGCGATGTGCAGCAGGCCCGCTGGGGCACCCACGGCGATCATCCTATCATCGTGCTGTCGGCCGCCGACGTGCCCGAATGCGTGGAAATGACGGTGACGGCTTTTAATTTCGCCGAAAAATACCGGACCCCGGTCATTTTGCTGCTGGATGAAATTACCGCTCATACGCGCGAAAAAATTGATCTGCCCGAACCCGGGGATTTCGAGATTTTTTCCCGCCTCACCCCGACCATGCCGCCGGAATGGTACAAGCCGTTTGAAGAAACCATGCGCGGTGTGCCGCCCATGCCGCCTATTGGCTCGGGCTACCGCTTTCACGTCACGGGCCTGACCCACGACGCCCTGGGCTTTCCCACCAGCCGCCCTGAGGAAGTCCGGGCTTTGACGGAACGGCAATTTCGCAAGATCGACCGGTTTTTCGAGGATATCCAGCTCGTGGAGCATGTCGGGACTGCTGACGCCGAAGTGGTGGTCATCGCCTATGGCTGCGTGGCTCGTTCGGCCCGGTTGGCCGTACGCCAGGCCCGGGAAGCCGGGGTGCGGGCGGGCTTGCTTGTGCTCAAAACCCTCTATCCCTTCCCGCGCCGCCATGTGGAGCCGCTGCTGCGCTCCTGCCGGCTGGCCGTCGTGCCCGAACTCAACATGGGCCAGCTTTCGCGCGAGGTCAAACGGGTCAACGAGGGCCATACCGTCGTTCGCACCATCAACCGCATCGACGGACAGATCATAACGCCCTCCCAGATTCTCAAGGAGATCGCGTGACATGGCTGAAATTACCCAGTTAATCCATAAGTATCTGCGCCATAACAAAAAGTTCCCGCTGGTCTTTTGCCCTGGCTGCGGCCACGGCATCGTGCTTGGGTCTTTGGTGCGCAGCGTCCACGCCCTGGGGCTGAATAAGGACGATGTGGTCATTGTGGCCGGCATCGGCTGTTCCGGCCGCATCGCCGCCTACGTGGACTTCAACACCGTCCACACCACCCACGGCCGGGCGCTGACCGTGGCCACCGGCATCAAGATGGCCAATCCCAAGTTGACCGTCATCGCGGTCATGGGCGACGGCGACGCCTTTTCCATCGGCGGCAACCACTTGATCCACGCCGCCCGGCGCAACATCGGCGTCACGGCCCTGGTGCTCAACAACTTCATCTACGGCATGACCGGCGGCCAGTGTTCGTCCACCACCCCCGAGGGGGCCTATTCCCACACCAGCCCCATGGGCCAGCTCGAAAGCGCCTTTGACATCGTGGAATTGACCAAGGCGGCCGGGGCGGCCGGGGTGTCCCGGGGCACGGTCTATCACGTCAAGGAACTCGACGCCCTGGTGGCCGACGCCCTGTCCCGGCCGGGCTTTAACCTGGTCGAGGCGTTGACCCCGTGCTTTACCCAGTACGGGCGCGGCAACGGCTTTAAAAGTGCTGTGGAGATGTTTCGCTGGCTCAAAGATTCCTGCCTGCCCATCGAACGCTTTGAAAAACTGGAGGATCGCACGGGCAAGATTCCTCTCGGTTCATTCGTGCGCCGCGACATTCCCGGGCTGGAAACGCGCTATGCGGCCATGTGCGAAGGAGTGCGGCGCAAAAAGGGAGGTGCGGCATGAGCGGGGCAGACAGCCGCGACAGTGCGGCGAAGGGTGCTATGGCAGAGCGCAACGGGAACGGGGGCGGCAACGGGAACGGCAACGGCCAGACCCTGGCCCGCTACGAAATCCGGCTGTCCGGGCTTGGCGGCCAGGGCATCCTGACCATGGGCAAGCTGCTCGGGCAGGCGTTGGCCCTGGGGCACGGCTACTACGTCACCCAGACCCAGAGCTACGGCCCCGAGGCCCGGGGCGGGGCCAGCCGGTCGGATCTGGTCGTCAGTTCCGAACCCATCAGCTACCCCAAGACCGAGTACCTCGATTTGCTGGTGGCCCTGTCCCAGGAAGCGGCGGCCAGCTACTATTCCTATCTCAAGCCCCGGGGCACGCTGCTGGTGGATTCGGAGCTGGTGCGCCAAAGCCCCACCAACGTCTTTTTGGGCCTGCCCTTTACCCGGCTGGCCCGGGAGAAGGTGGGTGTGGCTCAGGCCACCAACGTGGTGGCCCTGGGAGCGGTTGCCTATCTGCTCCCCTTTGCCCGCATCGAGGCCATGCGCAAGAGCCTGAAAACCGCTTTGCCTGAAAAAATCCGCGACGCCAATGTCAAGGCGCTCAACCTGGGTTACCAGGAGGCCAAAAAACATTTCGGCCAGCCCATCACCTTGCCGGACCCGGCCGGGGAGGGCGAGAGCAACGGGGTGCGCATGGATCTGACCGATATCATGGCTGAGGATTGAGCCGCACCGGCCCCCTCTCCTACCCGGCATGCGGTCAGGAGAGGGGGGCAGCCGTCCCGGTCCCCAGCCGGGCGGCGTGCCAGCCAATCCCCATAACCCCCTTAAATAACTTCTCCCATTCGGGGGGTCCGGGGGGATCATCCCCCCGGCCGCCGGAGGCCTCTTCCGTCTCTCTCCACCAGCCAAAGGAGTACCCCACATGCTGCTGACTGAACACGCTGGTAAGGCGCTTCTGGCAAAAGCCGGCCTCATGGTGCCTCCGGGCATCGTGCTTGAGCCTGGGGACACCTTGGGCGATGCGCCGCCCTTTGCTGGTCCGTACTTTGTCAAGGCCCAGGTTCTGGCCGGCGGTCGGGGCAAGGCCGGGGGGGTGGTGCGCGTGGAGACTGCGGCCGATATCGCCGGGGTGGCGGGCGAATTGTTTGGGCGGCGTTTTGGCGGCCTGACACCGCCGTTTTTGCGGCTGGAGGCGGCTGTTGCCCATGTCCGGGCGGTGTACCTCTCCCTGGGGGTTTCCCGGGGACGCAAGAGCTTTTGCCTGTCCCTTGGCCGCCAGGGCGGGGTGGAGGTGGAGTCCCTGGCCGGCACACCGGAAATGCTTGTCTTAAACGTGCCGCCCTCGCTGGTTTGTCCGCCGTGGCTGGCCCGGACCGCCTTTTTCCATTTGCATCTGGACAGCGCCGTCTGGCCGGCCTTTGAGGCGCTCCTCGACCGACTCTTTACCGCCGTGGCCGAGTACGGCTTACTGCTGGCCGAGATCAATCCCCTGGCCGTAACGGCCGAGGGTGCGTTCGTGGCTTTGGACGCCAAGTTGATCCTGGATGACAACGTGGTGGCGTTGCGACCTGATCTGGCCCGGTTTGGCGATGACCGGTTCGCCACCCCGGCCGAGCGCCAAGCCGCTGCCCATGGGCTGTCGTTTGTGAGCCTGGGCGGCCGGGTGGGGCTGGTGGCCAACGGTGCGGGGCTGGCCATGGCCACCATGGACGCGTTGGGTGCGGCCGGTTTGCCCGCTGCCAATTTTCTCGATTTTGGCGGCACGGCCGATACCGTGCGGTTGCGGGCGGCTTTTGACCTGCTGTTTGCCGATCCGGCCGTTACCGCCTGCTGCGTCAATATGTACGGCGGCATCCTGTCGTGTGCCGATGTGGCCGAAGCCCTGGCTGCCGCCCTGGGCGACGGGCCGGGGCGACCGGTGGTGGTGCGCTTTGCCGGCAACGCCGCCAAGGCCGGGTCGGACCGGCTGCGCGCCATGGCCGGCGGACGGGTCATGGTGGCCGACGACATGGATCAGGCCGTGGCCATGCTTTCCGAAGTCATCACCCCGGGCGCGCCGGCTGTGTTGCCGCTTGTCGGTACGGCGACCTGCCCGGCCCCGCAGTCGGACCACACCCCGGGAAGTCCCGCCGGCGGCCGCCTGCCTTCCCGGACGTCTCTGCCGGGCCTGCTTGACCTGGGGCCGGAGTCCGGGATTTTGGTGCAGGGGCTGACCGGCCGGGCCGGACGCGCCCATGCCCGGCGGATGCGGGCCTACGGCGGGCGCATCGTGGCCGGCGTCACCCCGTGGCGCGGCGGGAGCGAGGTGGACGGTACACCGGTCTATCATACCGTGGCCGAGGCCATGGCCTGCCATGCCATTGACCTCTCCATCCTCTTTGTTCCGGCGCGTGGCGCAGCCGATGCCGTGTTGGAGGCGGCGGCGGCCGGGGTGCGGCGCATTGTCTGCATCACCGACGGCATCCCCCAGCGCGACATGCTGGCCGTTCGAGCGGCCCTGGCCGGGCAGGGGACGCTGCTCCTTGGCCCCAACACGCCGGGTCTGATCGTTCCGGGACGCTTTCTGGCCGGCATTATGCCGGTGGAACCGTTTTCGCCGGGACCGGTGGCGATTTTTTCCCGCAGCGGCACCCTGACCTATGAAGTGGCCTCGCGGCTGAGCGCTGCCGGCATGGGGCAGGCCGTGGCGGCAGGGATTGGCGGCGATCCCTTCGGCGGCGTGGGGTTTGTGGACCTGTGCGAACTGGTGCGCGATGATGCGCGGGTGCGGGCGGTCATGCTCATCGGCGAAGTCGGGGGGACGGCTGAGGAGGAAGTGGCGGCGTATGTGTCGGCCACGGGCTATCCCAAGCCGGTGGTGGCGTTTGTGGCCGGGTTGACCGCGCCGCCGGGGCGCACCCTTGGCCATGCCGGGGCGTTGTTGGAACGGCCGAACGGGGTGGCCGAGAAGCTTGACTGCCTCGTGCGCGCCGGCATTACGGTGTGTGGCGAGCTGGGCGAAGTGGCGGGAATAATGGCCCTGGCGTTGTGCCAGGGGTAGCGCAGCCTGGGGCTGGCGACGCCAACGCGGGGCATGGGGGGGACGGCGGGGATGGAAGCCGGACGCCACGCGCTGTGACGTCCGGTTTCAGGAGAAGCGGGCTAGGGTTTGACGGCCTTGTCAGCCGGTTCGGCCTTGCCGTCTTTTTTCTCCCGCTTGGGGCGCACGTAGCCCTTGTATTTGCTTTCGATCTTGGACTTGTCCTTGGCGAATTCCGCCGCATCCTTGGCATGCTCTTTTTCCACCCACTCCCGGTAGCGGGCTTCCGCCGCGTCCGAGCGCGTGGTGGAGGGGCCGGCAGCCTTGCCCGGTGCGGCAGGCGGCGCTGCAACCGCAGGAGCGCTTGGAGCGGCAGCGGCAGAAGCGGGCTGTGCTTCCTGCCCGGCCCAGGCGGGCACAGCGGCAAGGAGCAGACTGGAGGCCAAAAGAGCCGGCAAGACGAGTATGCGCATGAAGTTTCCCCTGCGGTCCTGACAACCGCGTTATG
Source organism: Solidesulfovibrio aerotolerans (assembly GCF_009856865.1). Taxonomy (GTDB): domain Bacteria; phylum Desulfobacterota; class Desulfovibrionia; order Desulfovibrionales; family Desulfovibrionaceae; genus Solidesulfovibrio; species Solidesulfovibrio aerotolerans. Next base: position 21,694 of record NZ_WVUD01000032.1, read on the forward strand.
TGGGCCTGAGCTAACCACATTTTCCCCGGCCCGGCAATGGCGGCGGCAACCCTCCCGGCCGATTGCCGGCCAGACTCTCGGAGAGTGCCCCACGACGATACGATTGGCGCAACACGGTTGGCGCAACCCCTGGTCAAGTCAACCGGTCTGGGCTATTATCAGGCCACAATGACGGAATCTGCTGCCCCCTGCATCGACCCCGCCTTGTTCGGCACCATGGTGGACCTTTCGCCGGATCTGTTTTTTTTCAAAGACGCCGATTTGATCTATCGCTATGTCAATAAGGCGTTTTGCGCGCTGTTTGACGTCGCCCCCCAGGCTGTGCTTGACCATACCGATTTTGACATATTTTCCGCTCCAAACGCCAAACGCCATCGCCTCGCCGACCAGACGGTCCTGGCCACTTCCCGCTCCCAGACCTTTGAATACGAGGTGGAGCGCAAGGACCGCTCGGTCTGGCTGCAAGTGCTCAAAACGCCGGTACTGGACGGACGCGGCCAGGTGGCCGGCGTCTTCTGCGTCGCCCGCAACATCACCAGCGCGAAAGCGGGTGCGGCCAACCAGCGTGACGCCCTGGCCATGCTGGAGCAGGACGCTGCTGACCGGGCCGAGGAACTGCGCCGGGCCAACCAAAAATTGCGCCATGAGGTGGATGAGCGCCGCAAAGCCGAAGAGGCTTTACAAGACTCCCACCGCAGCCTCAACGCCATCTTTGAAAACAGTCCCATTGGTATCAGCTTTGTGGCCGACCGCGTCGTGCGCCGGGCCAATCCGCACTTCCACCAACTCTTTGCCCTGCCCCAGGGGACGGCCATAGGGCTGTCCACCTCGGCGATGTATCCTTCCCAGGAGTCCTTTGAGGATTTCGGCCGCCGGTATTATCCGGTGCTTGGCCGGGGCGGGCGGGTGGACGCCATTACGCGCATGCGCCGCCATGACGGTACGGATTTCATGTGCCGCATGATCGGGCAGGTCATTGATGCCGACCGGCCCCAGGCGGGTTCCATCTGGCTTCTGGAGGATGTGACCGACCGGCTTTTGGCCCAGGAAGCGACCCTGGCTGCCGAGCGTCTCAAACGGGAATTTATGGACAACATGTCCCATGAGATCCGCACACCCTTAAACGGCATCCTCGGCATGACGGAACTGCTCAAGAGCACGGAGCTTGACGCGCAGCAGCAGGAGTATCTCGAGACCCTTGTGGAAGCCGGGCGCAACCTGGAAACGCTGCTGGAGAGCGTGCTGGAATTCGCCCGACTGGATTCCGGCGACGTCGAGACGCATCTGGAGATGTTTAGCGTCAGCAATCTGATTCAGGGGTCAGTCGCATTTTTTGGGACGGCGGCGCTGCAAAAAGGCCTTTCCCTGGTGTGTAACGTCGCAGAGACGGTGCCTGATCTGCTGCTCGGCGACGGCGGCGGGTTGCGCCAGATTCTGGCGGCGTTGCTCAGCAATGCCGTCAAGTTCACCCAGGCCGGTGCCATCGAGGTATCGGCGACAGTCGCGCCAGGCAGCCCGCCGGAGTCGTCCGCACCGGGCGGCCCGGAGGCGGTGGTTTTGACCCTCACTGTTCGCGATACCGGCATCGGCCTGTCCCCGGGGGAGCTTGAAACCATTTTCAAACCCTTCCGCCAGGCCGACGGCAGCAAGACCCGCCGCTTCGGCGGCGTGGGGCTGGGGCTGGCCATTGCCGGAAAACTGGCCAAGGCCATGGGCGGCAGCCTCACCGTGGAAAGCCTGCCGGGCCAGGGCAGCGTGTTTCGCTATAGCGCACCGTTTAAACTGCCCCCGGCCGACGACGACACGGCCTGATCCGCTCTGATCTAGGCCCGTTGTGCCTTTGACCCCGTGCGGGTTCTCGTTGTCCCACGAGGCCGCCGACGACACGGCCTGATCCGTCCCCTTGCGCCTCTTTCGTGAGGCTCCCCGCGCCACAACTGACCACTCCCCAACCCTTTCCGATCTGCTCAAAGCACCAACTGCGTCGGTTGTCCCGGCCCGGAACTCGCCTTCAGCCCTTGGGGCGGGGGCAAGGACAACAGCGGTTCGATGTCCGTGCGTTCGGTGCGCCCGGGATCAAGCCAGGCTGCCATGGTCCCGACGGCAATGATCAGCGGCATGCGGGGATGGATTGCGGCGGCGGCACCCAACGCTGTCCGGGTGAGGATGGCCACGGTGTCGCGCACCTCGCCCTGGGCGGTGACAGCCCGTTCGTAAATGCCGGCCAGAGCCAGGACCGGGGAGCCGGGCAGGCTGCAATAAAACCGGGTTTTGCGTCCGTCGGCTTCCTTGCGCCACTCGTAATACCCCTGGGCCGGGATGAGGCAGCGCCGGTAGCGGGCGGCGGCGCGAAACGAGGGCAGGGTCAGCACGGTCTCGCTTCTGGCGTTGATCATGGGCCGCGCCACTGCATCGTCTTTGAGAAAGGCCGGCACAAAGCCCCAGCGAAACAGGCCGGCCATGCGCCGGCCGCTCTCCCGGGCCGTGAACACGGCCTCAATGAGTTGCGAGGGGAAAATTTCCGGCCGGGGCGGGACGTCCGGCATATCCGGTACGCCCATGGCTTCGGCCACCAGCCGCCTGGGCACGGCCAGGGCAAATCTGCCGCACATGGGAAGACTCCTTTCTTTAGGCCCGGGTCTTGCTACAGCTTGAGCCAAAGTTGACTACGGGGCAAGGGAATGCCGTTTTGTTTCAATAACAGCCTGATATGACAGTGGGTATGGCATAATGTCTGAACGCCTTGACCGCTGGCTGGAACCGGTTGGCGCAGAAATTGTAACAAAGTCAAACGCACGATGACGCACTTGCCGCCGCCTCCCCCGGTCGATCCGGCCAGTGAGTACCAGCCGATTCCGGTGGGCCATTTGTTCCCCCATGTACCGGGCGATTTTCAGGTTTTTTTGCGCCACGGCGACACGCACACCCTGTTTGCCCGCAGCGGCGAAGCTGTCACGGGCCTGCGTCGGGAAATGCTCCACGAATACGGGGTCCAAACGGTCTACATTCACCGGGACGAGCGGGACCGCTACCGGGACTATATGCGGTGCCATCTGGCCGGGGCGCTGTTGGGCGGACAGTTGCCGGCCGCTGAGAAGGCTGCGCTGTTTTACCACAATTGTTGCGAAATTGTCCGCGATCTGATTCGGCAGCGCCTGCCCCAGGGGATAAGCGACATTCACGCCCGGCTGTTTGTGGGCTATGCCCGGGACAGCGTGGCTTTTTTGTGTAGCGAGACGGGGCTTGCCCGCATCGGGTCGCTTATGGCCCATGACTACGACGTCTACAGCCATGGCGTGCACGTCTTTGTCTACACGGTCTATCTGCTGCGCTCTCTGGGGCTTCCCGGACCGACCATCGTCCAGGCCGGGGTGGGGGCGCTGCTCCACGACAGCGGCAAGGAGGCCGTGGACCCCGCCATCCTCAATAAACCCGGGCGGCTCACGCCCGAGGAATTTTTGGCCATAAAGGAGCATCCGGTCCGGGGGGCGCGGCTGTGCCGGGGACTGTCCCTGTCGCGACTGGCCCGGGAGTGCATCCTGTGGCATCACGAGAAACTTGACGGCAAGGGCTATCCGGCGGGGCTGTCGGGCCAGGAGATTCCCGTGCATGTGCGGGCCGTGACCCTGGCCGACGTCTACGACGCCCTGACCTCCAAACGGTGTTACGCCGAGGCCGTGCGGCCCTTTGAGGCCCTTCGCATCATGCGCCACGAGATGGCCGGTGCATTTGACGTCGATCTCTACAAGCGTTTCGTGCTGCTGTTGAGCGGCGCGGCCCTCCTTTAGAAGCGGCTTCCCAAGTTCAATCCCCCTTGTCGCGGCAGCCGGCCCGGGGAGCGCCTGGCAAAGGAGCCTCACATGCCCACTGTTTCGCCCAGAATCGCCACGGCCGTCGGCACCACCAACAAACGCTTTCACTGGCTGCTAACCGCCTTGCTGCTCCAGCTCGTGGCCGCACCTTTTTTGGCGGGTGCAACGGCGGCAATCATTCAGGATTTGCTCTTTCTGGGAATACTCTTGGCCGCCTTGCGCGTGGCTGGTCAAAGCCGTTTGCACCGGGTCAATTGCGTTCTGGCGGGGTTGTGCGCCTGTGCGATACTCGTAAAATACGCAACAGGCCAGTTGTCTGTTGATATCATAGGAGACTTTCTCGGGGCGATGGTCATTCTGCTGACCACTGTCGAAGTGTCGCAGTATCTGTCGCGACAACGTCGGGTGGATCTGGATACGGTGCTCGGCGGGCTGTGCGTCTATCTGTTTATGGGTGCCCTGTGGTTTCTGCTGTATTCTCTTATTGAACGTATCAACCCGGGTGGCTTTGATTTTACGGTTCACGGCCATGATCTGCTGGGAAATAAACGGGACAGCCTGCTTTTTTTCTTCAGCTACGTGACGCTGCTCACCACCGGTTACGGCGACATTGTGCCGCTGTCGCCTGTGGCCCGGACGTTGGCCGTGTTGGAGGGCATCGCCGGCCAGTTTTACATGGTCTTTTTCATGGCCCGGCTGGTCGGGCTGCATGTGGCCGAAAAAGAGCGGTAAGCCCCGCATAAACGCAACCGCAAGCACCGCTCCAGGTACTGGGCATCGCCCGGCCGCAACCCGCACCCCTGGGGCGAAATCGCCGCCGCAATCCCCTCCACGGTGCCGGCTGTCCCTGACGCGCCGGGCAGTTGCCGTGGATCGGCTAAAACGCCGTCAGAATCCCCACCACCGCGCCAGTGGTCAAAGACGCCAGCATCCCGCCGACCAGGGCCCGGCCGCCCAGGGCCGTGATCTCGGTCTTGCGCTCGGGACACAACGAGGTCAGCCCGGCCAGCAGGATGCCCACCGAACCGCAATTGGCAAAGCTGCACATGGCATAGGTCAGAATCAGCCGGGAGTGTTCCGACAGCGTCCCGGCCGGCAGCTTGGCCATGTCAATGAAGGCGATAAATTCGTTTAAAACGATTTTCGTGCCCAACAGCGACCCGGCCGCTGCCGCCTCTGTCCAGGGAACGCCGATCAGCCAGGCCGCCGGGGCCATGACCAGCCCCAGGGCGCGTTCCAGGGTGACGGGCGCGCTGTCCACGTCCGGCAGCCCGCCAAGCAGGATATTGGCCAGCTTGACCAGGGCAACGAACACCAGCAACGTGGCGATGATGCTCCAAAAAAGGCGCAGGCCGTCGGCTGTGCCGGAGATAAGGGCCTCCATGCTGCCTGAGGCTGCCGATTTGGGTATGGTGCGGCCAAGGGTCGGCTGGCCCGTTTCCGGCAGCATGAGGCCGGCAATGAGGAGCGCCGCCGGGGCGTGGATGACCGAGGCGGTGAGGATATGGCCCAAGGCGTCGGGGATGACGGCCTTAAGCACCGTGGCATAGAGGATAAGCATGGTGCCGGCGATGCAGGACATGCCGGTGGTCATCATGGCGAACAGTTCGCTGCGGGTCATGCGGGCCAGATAGGGGCGGATTAAAAGCGGCGCTTCGATCATGCCCAGAAAGATGCAGCCCCCGGCTCCGACCCCAAGCACTCCGCCGATGCCCATGGCCCGTTCCAGAATCACCGAAAAAGCCCGCACCACGTAGGGCAGGATGCGCCAGTAATAGAGCAGGGCGGCCAGGGCGGCGATGACGATGACCAGGGCCAGGGCCTGAAAGCCCAGGATAAACGTCGCGCTGGGGTCGGTTACGGCAAAGGGGGCAGGCCCGCCGCCCACATAGCCAAAGACAAAGGCCGTGCCGGCCCGGGTGGCCTCGTCCATGGCCGCGACCAGGGCGTTTAAGCCCATAAAGACGCCGCGTAGAAAGGGAGCCTTGAGCATGAGCGCGGCGAGGGCAAACTGCAACCCCAGCCCTCCGGCCGCCATGCGCCAGGGGATCGTCCCCCGGCGTTCGCTTATAAGGGCGGCAATGGTCAGCAGGACGGCCAGTCCGAACAGGGGTTGCAGCATGAGGGCTTCCTTTGGCGGGACTGGTTTAGAACAGGCTCCAGAGCATACGGGTGGCCATGGCCAGAATGAACAGGGCAAAGCAGCGTTTGAGGGTGGCCACCGGCAGCTTGTGGGCCAGTTTGGCACCGTAGGGCGCGGTGAGGAAGCTCACCCCGGCGATGCCGACCAGGGCCGGCAGCGAGACATAGCCAAGGGTCAGGGACGGTAGATTGGGCGTGCCCAGGCCGTTTACGATGTAGCCGACGGTTCCGGCCAGGGCGATGGGGAAGCCGATGGCGGCCGAGGTGCCCACAGCCGTGTGCATGGCCACGTTGCACCAGAGCATAAACGGCACGGACAGGGTGCCGCCGCCGATGCCGACCAGACTGGACACCGCGCCGATGCCAAACCCCGCCCCGAACATGCCGGGCGTGCCGGGAATCTGGCGTTGGGCCTTGGGCTTGATGTTGAGCAGCATCTGGATGGCGACGTAATAGAGAAAAAAGACGAAAAAGCCCTTGAGAAAGCCGGTGGAAAGCTTCGACGCCAGACAGGAACCGGCAAAGGTGCCGACGAGAATGCCCGGGGTGATGGCCTTAACGATAGGCCAGACCACCGCGCCCCGGCGATAGTGGGCGCGTGCGCTGGAGATCGAGGTGAACATGATGGCGGCCAGGGACGTGCCAAGGGCCATCTGCATGATGATTTCCTGGGGGAACCCCTGGGCGGTGAAAAACCAGATCAGGGCCGGGACCACGACAATGCCGCCGCCAACACCCAGCAGGCCGGCTATGATTCCGGCGATGGCGCCGAAGACGAGATAGGCAAGGATAAAGGTCAATGACGGCATGGCTCGCTCCTTGGTGCAGATGGCAACGGGCAGGCTGTAACGGAATCCGCCGGCATTGAAAAGGCTTGGATTGGTCTTTGGGGCACGTCCGTGGTGGGGCGGCTGGGGATGGCGGTCCTTGCCGGGGGAGGCGGCGCGGTCAAAGAGACCGTGGGGGTGGGGGGCGCTGTTGCCGCGTGCAAGCAGGGCACTTGCGGCCGGACCGGGCGCGGGATCAGCGTCGAATGAGGATCAGGCCGCCGATGCACAGCAGAACGCCGAGGAAATTCACCATGGTGAACTGTTCCTTATACAGCAGCAGTCCGAGCGGAACCAGGAACAAGGCCACGGCGACATTGGAAAAAACAGCGGCGATGCTGATGTCCCAGCCGGCCCGGTAGGCCAGCAGAAAGCCGATTTCCAGGCCGACCACGGCAAAGCCCAGGGCGACGCTTGGCCAGATGCTCGCTTTAAAGCAATCGGACAGCGACGCCGGCTGCGGATAAAAGGGCATGATGAGCAGCGAAACGACGATGGCGGCGAGATAGGTGACGATGAGCGACAGGAGCGGGTTGATCTGGCTGGAGATGTTTTTTTGAAACACATGGTAGAAGGCATTGGACAGGATTGCGATAGTGATGGAGATATAAAATAACGTCACGCGATGCCCCCGGTTGGCTGCTTTGAGTGTCGGTCCATGGCGGTCTATGCTTACACGGCAGAAATTGCGGCGGGGGGAGGGCTTGTGCTGTTTTTCATACAGCGCATGGTACTGGCGGCCGTTGCGAACCAGGAACGCGCCCGAGGAAAAACAAAAGCCCCGGCCGGGCGCAGTACCGTACCGGGGCGAAGGCTGCAGGCCGGCTCGTGTCACGCGCTGCAAACACCGGCACGCTATTCGGCGTGACAATGTGCCGGAATGCTTATTCTATCCCAAAAAGCAGAAACACTTTTTGAGATCGCGGGCTAGGCGATGCCGTAGCCGCTGATGTGCTTCATGTATTCATCGACTTCGTGGGCCAGATGGTCGAACAGTTTGCTGACACCCTTGTCCGGCTCGGTGCCGATCTTATTAAAGATGTTGCCGGCTTTTTTGTAGGCTTCATCAAAAGCGGTCTGTTCAATGCCGCACAACTCTTTGGCTTCCTCGATGGTCAGGTAGCCGGTGTGGGCGAAATAGGCGCAAACGACGGCATTGACCTTTTTGACGTGTTCTTTCTTCGGCATGGGCGACTCCTTGTGGATGCAGGCGTGGAGATTGTGATTTTAAAAAAAGGTAGCTTTATTGCCTATGATAGCAAGCCTTGGGTCGAAAAACAATTGTTTTTGCAGCGCCGGGCTGCTGTTTCGCCGGGTCAGCCCTGGCCGCCCCGGTCGGCCAGAGGCTTTATGTCGATGATCGGCGTGCCGTCCAAAGCCTCCAGGGCCGCCACCGTGACCACGTTGCCGGCAAGGGTGCTAATGCGCACCTGATGCAGGCCGATGGGGTTGGGACGGTCCGGGGAGCGGGTGGAAAAGACACCGGTCAGGGGGCGGCTGTAGTCGCGGCGGGGATGCACGGCCTGGCAATCCCGGTCGGCCAGATGCAGCCAGGTGAAAAGCAGTATCTCCTGGCCCACGGCCAGATCCTTGGCCGCCGTGGCATAGGCCGGGTCAAGTAAAAGTTCGGCCGGCGGCGCGTTGTCGGTTTCAAATTTGGGGGCCGTTGCCTTGTCGGTGAGCGGCGAGCGCACGACGCCAATGACGTGAAGGCCGAGGTCCATGGGAGTCTCCTTGGGATGCTTCCGGTCAGGTCCGGCGTACCGAACCGAGATAGATGCCGGCCAGGGCCAGGGCCACGCCGGCCAGTTCCACCGGGCCGGTGGTCTTGCCGAAAAACAGCACGTCCCAGACATAGGACAAGGTGGGTTGCAAGAGAAGGATCAAGCCGGCCAGGGCCGGGCGCACGCCGGCTAAGCCGGTGGAAATAGCCAGCCAGCCGATGCCCTGGCCGATAACACCCAGGCCCAGCAGGGAAACCAGGGCCGTTGCCGTGGGCAGGGCCAGACTGTCGCCGCGCACCAGGAGCACCGGTGCCAAAAAGACGGCCCCGGCCAGGGACAACACCGCCATGGCCGCCATGGGAGCGGCCCGGCCGCCGTCGGTGACGGCCTTTTTGAGTGTTAGGATGAACAAGCCGTAAAAGACCGCCGTGGCCAGCCCGTAGCCGACGCCCAGCCGAAATTCCGGGGTTTGCTCGGCAAAGCCCCGGCCGACGACCAGATAGAGTCCGGCCATGGCCAGCCCCATGGCGGCCAGAAATCCGGCCTGGGGCAGACGGCGGGCCTGGATGGCGGCCACGAGGGTGATGAGAAACACCTGGAAGTTGCCGACCAGGGTGGCCAGCCCTGGCCCGATATAAATGATGCTGGCGTGCCAGCACAAAAGATCGGCGCTGAAAAAAAAGGCGCAGGCCAGGGCCGGCCAGGCCACGGCGCGGCGCACGGCTGACAGATTGCCCGTGGCAGCCAGCATGACAAGCAAGGTCAGGCCGCCAAAGAGCAGGCGGTAAAAGGCGGATACGGCCGGGGCCACGGCGGCCAGCTTCACGAACACGGCCGAGAAGCTGATGATGACGGCACCGAAAAGGAGTTGTCCCATGGGTGTCAGCCGAAGTGGTCGAAGCCGCGTTCGTTTATGGCCGCGCCATTAAGCGTATAACCGGGTGTGGCGGTGACGCGGCCGATGGCCTTGGCCTCGGGCAGGGCGGCGCGCAGGGTCGGCAACGCGGCCGGGGCGACCGTGGCCAGCAGCGCATAGTCCTCGCCGCCGAAAAAGGCCACTTTCTCGGGCGGTCGGCCGTGGCCGGCGGCGTGGGCCGTAACTTCCGGGTGCAGGCTGGCCGGGGTGAAAAAGAGGTCGGCCCCGCAGTTTGGTGGCAAGAGGCGCGGCAGGTCGCGGGCCAGACCGTCCGAGACGTCCAGGCAGGCGGTGACACCATGGCAGGCGGCCAGGGCCAGTCCGGCTTCCAGACGCGGCACCGGGGCCAGATGGGCGGCCACGGCGGCGGGCCAGTCGGCAGCGGCGGCCAGACCGTCCTTTTCCAGCACAGCCAACCCCACCCGGGCCAGCCCCAGATCGCCCACAACCACCAGCACGTCGCCGGGTGCGCCGCTGCCCCGGGTGAGAAAGCGGCCCGATGGGCCGGGCGCGCCCCAGACCGTGACGGACACCGCGATTTTTTCCCCTTTGGACAGATCGCCGCCGACCAGTGGCACCTGGTGGCGGGCGGCAACACCGGCCATACCGGCCACGAGCGCGTCCCAATAGTCCCGGTCGGCGTCGTCGGGGCAGACAAGCCCCAGGACAAAGCCGGTGGGCACGGCCCCCATGGCGGCCACGTCGCTTACATTGACGGCCAGGGCCTTGGCCCCGATCTGGCCGGGGGTGAAATAGCGCCGTCGAAAATGGACGTCTTCCACAAACAGGTCGGTAGTGACGCACAACTGGGGCGGGCAGGCGATGACAGCGGCATCGTCGCCGCGCGACACGACGACGCCGGCCCCGGTGCGGGGAAAATGGACGTCTAAAAGGGCCAGGAAATCATCTTCGGAAGCGATGCGGGGCATGGGGATGGATTCCTTGGCTCGGGGGCGGGCGGCTTCTCGGCCACGCCCCCGAGGCAGATAGGCGGGAGGGGCTACGCTACAGGGGGCCGAAAGTAGCGGCGTAGCGGTCGCAGAATTCCTGCCAGGTGTATTGGTGTTCCTGGGTGCCATGCTTTTCCACGACATAGGCGGCCGAGACCGAACCGAGCTTGGCCGCTTCGGCCGGGGTCTTGCCCAGGGACAGGCCCTTAATAAAGCCGGCCCGGAAGGCGTCGCCGGCACCGGTGGGGTCTTTGACGTCCTTGGCCGGACAGGCCGGGATGACGGTTTCCGTCGCGCCCTGGCGAAGGACCGAGCCATTTTCGCCCAGGGTGGTGATGAGCGTGCCGGTGCGGGCCACGATCTCGGCCTGGGTCAGGCCGGTGCTGTTCTGAATCATCTGCAACTCGTAGTCGTTGGAGATGAGATAGGTCGCGCCGGTGAGCATCTCGGTCAGCTGTTCGCCGGAAAAGGCCGGGATATTCTGGCCCGGATCGACCATGCAGGGGATGCCCTTGGCTTTGTAGCGGCGGGGGAAGTCCTGCATGTCTTCAAGGTTGCCCGGAGCGACCACGGCGATGGTGTCGGCGGGATCGGCCTCGTCCACGGGGTATTCGGCCCGGTGCTTCATGGCCCCGGGATTAAAGCCCGTGATCTGGTTGTCGGCCTTGTCGGTGGTGATGTAGGCCCCAGCGGTAAATTCGCTGTTGACCCGGCGGATGCCTTCCAGGCTTAAGCCGCAGTGACGCAGCCAGGCCTCGTAGGCGGCGAAATCCTTGCCGGCGCTGGCTACTATGGTGGGGTTTTCCCCGAGCAGGCGCAGGCAGTAGGCGATGTTGCCGGCCGTGCCGCCAAACTTCTCCTCCAGCCCATCAACCAGAAAACAGACGTTTAAGATATGGATCTTGTCGGGCAGGATATGGTCGGCAAAGCTGCCCGGAAAGCTCATGATGCGGTCGTAGGCCAGGGAGCCGGAAACGAGAATGCGCATGGGTGTGGTCTCCTTCATGCGGTTTTATTGTGGCTGGGGCGCAGACGTCTCGTCGTCGATCCAGCGCAGAAATGCAGGCAGCCCGGCGATTATGGGCAGCACGACAATGCAGGGGACTTCGTAGGTGTGCAGCTCCCGGACCCGGTTGATAAGCGCCTGGGCCAGCGTTTCGCGGGTCTTGGCAATGAGCACCGTTTCCCCGGCCGTCTCCACCGCCCCTTGCCAGCGATAGATGGAGCGCATGCCGGGCAGGATGTTGGCGCAAGCGGCCAGCCGCTCGGCGACCAGGGCCTGGCCGATGCGCTCGGCCTGTTCCACCGATTCCGTGGTGACATAGGCAATAACGGCGGACATAGGCATGCTCCCGGGGGGCGTTTGCGTCGTGCTACGGCGTCGGATCAGGTCCGGGTGGGGATGCCGTGGATGCGCAGGTAGCGGTACAGGCTCTGTTTGCCCAGTTCGGACAGTTCGCAGGCCTTGTGGATGTCGCCGCCGGCCGTCTGCATGAGCAGCTTGAAATAGCGGTGCTCAACGTCCCTTTTATAATCGTCAAACGGGGTCAGGACCAGCTCCTGGCCCGAACCGCCGCCTTGCTCCTGCACCGGCAGCAGTTCGTTGTCCTGGGCGGTCATGCCTTCCTGTCGCCGGCCGCTCATGATGCGGATGCGGATTTCCGGGGGCAGGTGCTTGGGATACAGTGTGGGCTCATACTGGGCGCGCACGATGATGTTTTCCATCAGGTTGACCAGTTCGCGCACGTTGCCCGGCCAGTCGTATTCTTCCAGGCTGTCCAGAAATTCCGGGGAAAAGCCCTTGAGCGGCACCTTGTATTTTTTGCAGAAGGCATTCATGTAATAAATGGCCAACTCCCGGATATCCTCGCCGCGATAGCGCAGGGCCGGGATGTTTAAATGCATGGTGCGCAGGCGAAAGAGCAGATCGTTGCGGAAATCGCCGGCAGCCACCAGGGTTTCGAGATCCTTGTTGGTGGCGGCCACCAGCCGAAAGTCGCTGGTTTCTTCTTCCTTGGCCCCGACCGGGCGGAACCGGTGCTCCTGGAGCACGCGCAAAAAGGCCTTTTGCTGGGAGATGGGCAGCTCCCCCACTTCGTCGAGAAAAAGCGTGCCTTTGTCCGCCTGCTTGATCAGCCCTTCCTGCTTTTTTTCCGCGCCGGTAAAGGCCCCCTTGGCGTGGCCGAAGAGCACGGATTCAATCAGCGTCTCGGTGAGGCTTGAGCAGTCCACCACCACAAACGGGCCGTCGGCGCGTTCGCTGTTGTCGTGGATGGCCCTGGCAAAGAGTTCCTTGCCGGTGCCGGTCTCGCCGGTAATGAGCGTATTGGCGTCGGAATTGGCGGCCTGGGCCACCAGATCAAGACAACTCGCCACGCGCGGACTGTTGCCGATGATGCCTTCGCGCTTAAGGGCCACGGTGGGCGGGCGATGGGCGAATTTTTCTTTGCGGTATTGCAGGGCGCGTATAAGCGGCAGGGTCATGGATTCGGCGGTGGCCGGCTTTTCGATATAGTCCCAGGCACCGTTTTTAATGGCCAGTTCCGCGCCGTTGGGGTAGCTCGCGCCGGTAAAGATGATGACTTCCGGGGCGCGCTCGCGCTCGGTGATTTTGGGAATGGCAATCAGGCCATTGCCGTCGGGCAGATCGACGTCGAGATAGAGGACGTCAAAAAATTCGCGGTCCAAAGCGCTTAAGCCTTTGGCCAGGGTCGGTTGGGCCGTCACCTCGTGGCCCATGCCCTCGATGACCAGTTTGCACACCTCACGGATATGGGTGTCGTCATCAATGACTAAAATCTTCGCCATGCCTCCTCCCTGTTGCTGCAAACGTCAAATGGTGTAAGGCGTTGTGCGGCTTTTGTCGAGACGCGGCCGGGCAAAGCCCCAGCGGCATTTGACGCGGGCCGTGGTGCTTCGTACAGTGACCGGGCACGCCAAGGAGGCAGCCATGGCCAAAGAGACCTCGATCACGCCCGGAGAAGCCCAGCCGCGCAAACGCCCGGTGCTGGTCTGGATTATTTTTCTTTTTTATCTGGTCAGCAGCATCTGGGTGATCGTGGCCATGTTTTTCGTGGCGGCCGGCGGCGTGGATATGGCCCCGGAGCAGCAGGCCTATCTGGCGAAATTCACAGTCATGGACCGGGTGATCGGCTACGCCAACGCCGGCATCACGCTTGTGGGTGTCACGCTGCTTTTTTCCCTGCACCGTCAGGCCGTCAACGTGCTGGGGCTCGCCTTTGCGCTCAATCTCTTTTCCACGGCCGTGGTCTGGATCAAGACCGATCCGGCGGCGGTGACCAGCCCGACCGGACTGGCCGCCCAGGCCCTTGGCCTTGGCACCTTCGGGCTGGTGGTCTTTTATTCCTGGCGCTTGCTCAAGCGGGGGACGTTGGCCTAGAGCCGGTCGCCGTCACCACGTGGTAGCTCGCCGCCACGCCTTGGCCTACGCCAAAGCGCGCCGCATAAGAGCGCACGAAATCCCGATACCGCCCCGGGCTGGCCACGCGCCGGCCGGCCGTGTGGGTCACGCCGGCACCTTTGAGGCTTTTTAAAAGCGCCCGCACGCTGTCGTGCACCACCGTGTGGCGCGTCTCTTCCATGCGCCAGTCGATCCCCGGCAGGCTGGCAAAAAGCTCCCGGTAATACGCCGCCGGCCGCATGGGATAGACCGAGCCAAAGCCCGTGGCCTGGGAGGCCTCTTCCAGTTCCCCCAATGTTCCCGCCACGTAAAAGGCCAGGGCAAAGCCAGCCCCGGGCCGCAGCAGCCGCAAATTGGCCGCCAAGGATGCGGCCGGATCGGCGTACCAGTGCATGGCCGAGGCCGAAGCCAGGAAATCAAACGTGGCCGGGGCAAAAGGGGCGACCTCGCCGTTGGCGGCCAGCCGGCGCACGTTTTGCGGCATGGCGGCGTGGGCGAGCATCCCGGGGGAAAGATCAAGGGCCACATAGCACCCGCCCGCCGCCAGTCGCGGGGCGAGGCGACGGGTCAGCAGCCCGCTGCCGGCCCCGATCTCCAGCACCCGGCCGGTGAGGCGCTGGGGACACAGCCCGGCCAGCCCCTCGGCCACCCGGTCCTGGACCACGGCCACGGCTTCATAGCTGCCGCCGGCCCGGTCGAAACGACGACGGATGTCAGCGGTGGTCATGGCCAGAGCGTGTCCGTTACCAGCGCCAAGCCGGGAAAATGCCCGCCGGCATGCTCCACGCGCCCGGCCCCGGGCAGGGCGGCCATAACGTTGGCGATGGCCGCCGGGCGCACGATGCGGTCGGTTGCGCCTGAAATAATCGTGACATGGCCGGCAGCCAGCGGCGTGGCCGGGGCCTCGGACACCAGCAGATAGGCCAGACCGTCGGCAAGGAGCGCGGCCCAGGCCGGATTCCAGGCCGGGGGCGCGTCGATGCCGCAGTTTTTCCAAAAGCCGCGCACCGTTCTCTCGGGGTCCTGGGCCATATTCGCCGCCATGGCCCGGGTGAGCCTGGCCGGAAAGCAGTCGGTAAAGCGCAGAAACGGCGCGAAAAGAACCACGCGCTCAAAGCGCGGGAAGAGTTCCGCTGCGTATTTGAGCAACAGATGCGCCCCGGTGGACCAGCCGGCCAGCACCCGGGCGCGGCTGGCCCGGATCAGGGCGAGCAGAGCCGCTTCGTTGCCGTCCAAAAACGGCGCGGCAAACTGCCAGCGTCCCGAAAGGCCCGGATAAAGCGCCTCGGGACCGGCAAAGCCGGAGCAAAAAAAGACGTCGGTCATGGGAAAAAGGTAACCCGGAGCCTGGAAAATCCCAGGCGGATGCGTTTGAGGTCGTCGTCGGTGAGATCGGCCCGAAGCGACAGGCGAAGGCGCGCCGTGCCCTGGGGCACGGTGGGCGGGCGTACGGCAGCCACGAGCAGACCCTCGGCACGAAGCAGCGCCTGGGCATGGAGCGCCACCCGGTTGCGCCCGCAGGACACGGGGATGATCTGGGTGGTGGAGCCCATGGTGTCAAAGCCCAGGCCGATCAAGTGGTCGCGGATTTGCTTGGACAGCCGCATGAGCCGCGCTCCCAGGCCCGGATTGGATTTGATATGGCGCAGGGCGGCCAGGGAAGCGCCCAGGACGGCCGGCGGCAGGGCTGTGGAAAAAATAAATGAGCGGCCCCGGTTGCGCAACAGTTCGATGGTTTCCACCCGGCCGGCCACATAGCCGCCCAGCGATCCGAGCGCTTTGGAAAGCGTCCCCACATGGACGTCCACGTCTTCGGACAATCCCAGCGCGGCCGTCAGTCCCCGCCCTCGGCCGAGGACCCCCATGGCATGGGCCTCGTCCACCACGATAAGCGCCCCGTGGGCTTTGCCAAGCTCCACCAATCGCGCTAAAGGGGCCACGTCGCCGTCCATGCTGAAGACCGAGTCGGTGACGATAATTTTTTTATCGACCAGGGCCTCGCGCGCCAATAACCGCTCCAGATGGCCCATGTCCAGGTGGCGGTAGCGCACCAGCCGCGCGCCGCTGAGCAGGACGCCGTCGATGATGCTGGCATGATTGAGGCGGTCGGAAAAGACCACGGTGTGGCGGTCGGCCAGGGCAGTGAACACGGCCAGATTGGCGGCGTAGCCGCTGCTGGTGACCAGGGCCGCTTCCTGGTGCTTGAAGGTGGCCAGCTCCGCTTCCAGGGTTTCGGCCAGGGCGAAGTTGCCGGTGATGAGCCGTGAGGCCCCGGAGGAACAGCCGTGGCGGGTCGCCGCTTTGGTTGCGGCCTCGATCAGTTCGGGGTGGCTGGAGAGGCCAAGGTAGTTATTGGAGGCGAGGTTTAACAGCCGCGTGCCGCCATACAGGACTTCCCGGGCCGCGCCGTCGTCGATGGGCGGAATGGTCCGGTAGCTGTCCGTATTGCGCAGCGTCGCTGCCTCGGGGACGATATATTTACCGAAAAAGGATGTGCTCATGTCTCACGTTGTTGGCAAGGAGGCCATGCGGATCTGGCACCCGTGCACCCAGATGAAGGACCACGAGAAACATCCTCCCGTCTTTATCGACCGGGGTCAAGGGATTTACCTCTACGACCGGGAAGGGCGGGCCTATATCGACGCCATTTCCTCCTGGTGGGTCAACCTGTTCGGCCATGCCAACCCCCGCATCACCCGGGCCGTTGGCGAGCAACTCTCGCGCCTGTCCCATGTCATTTTCGCCGGCTGCACCCACGCCCCGGCCGAGGAACTGGCCACGCGGCTGCTCGCCCTGGTCCCGGCCGGGCTGACCCGGGTTTTTTTCGCCGACAACGGTTCGTGCGCCGTGGAAGCGGCCCTTAAAATGAGCCACGCCTTCTGGCGCAACCTGGGCCAGCCGGAAAAATGCCGGTTCATCTATCTGTCCAACGGCTACCACGGCGAGACGGCCGGAGCCTTGGGCGTGTGCGGCGACCGGCTCTACGCCGCGCCCTTTGCGCCGCTGATCATACCGCAAATCGAGGTGGCCGGACCCGAGTGCCACGCCTGTCCCTGCGGCAAAACGCGGGAAACCTGCGACGCCGAGTGTTTCGAAGGCATGCAGGTGGCCCTTGACGCCAACGCCGATACGCTGTCCGGGGTCATCATCGAACCGCTGGTGCAGTGCGCCGGCAGTTTCCGCATGCATCCGCCGGTCTATCTGGCCAAGCTGCGCCGGGCGACCCAGGCGGCCGGCTGCCACCTCATTGCCGATGAAATCGCCGTGGGTTTTGGCCGCACCGGCAGCCTGTTCGCCTGCGAGCAGGCCGCCATTACGCCGGATTTTCTGTGCCTGTCCAAGGGCATCACCAGCGGCACGCTGCCGCTGTCATGCGTTGTGACGACCGACGCGGTCTTTGACGCTTTTTACCACGACTATGCCGATGACAAAGCGTTTTTGCACAGCCACAGCTACACCGGCAACCCGCTGGCCTGCGCTGCCGCCTGCGAGACGCTGCGTATTTTCGAGGACGACGACGTGATAGCGGCCAACAAACCCAAAATAGCCCATTTGCAGGCTGCCGTGCGGCAACGTTTCGCCGGACACCGCCATGTGTCCGATATCCGCTCCACGGGCTGGATAACCGCCGTGTCCCTGGCCGCCGACCCGGAAAAAGGCAGGCCCTTTGACGAGCGCGACCGCACCGGTTTTCGCATCTATCGCGAGGCGGTCAAACGCGGGGCCTTGTTGCGCAATCTCGGCGACATGCTCTATTTCATGCCGCCCTATGTGATTACGCTCCAAGAGATCGACAAGCTGGCCGACATCGCCCTTGATGCGGTGGAGGCGGTGCTGGGATGACGCGCTATTTCATAACCGGCACCGGAACCGGCATCGGCAAATCGTATTTTTCGGCCCTTTTCGCCCAAAAGCTGACGGCCGAGGGCCAGACGGTGCGCTACATCAAACCCGTGGCCACCGGCTTTCCCGAGGATGACGACGCCGCCTTTGTGGCCCGGCAGGCGGGCCTTGCTCCCCAGGACGCCGTGACGCTTTACACGGCCGCCGAACCGGCCTCGCCGTGCTTTGTCTTTGACCCGTTTCCGTTCGCCGCATGCGTGGCTAGAATCGAGGAATTAAGCGTTGATTGCGACGCAGTGCTGATCGAAAGCGCCGGCGGGCTGGGCGTGCCGCTGGGCCAGATGCGCTACAACTACCACTTCGGCCTGGAACTGGACCTGGACGTGATTCTGGTCGTGCCCAACCGGCTGGGCTGCTTGTCCGACGCCATCGTCTACGGCCATTTCGCCAAGCGCCACAAGCTGGCCCTGACGGCCGTGGCGATAAACGACCATTTCGCGGCGAACATGCGCGAGGCCGACCGCAACGCGGCGGTTATCGATGCGCATTATACCAGCCAGACGATCTATCGGTTTGATACGGCGCTTCGATAGCGGCCGGGAGCGCGAGAGGAGAAAGCAGAAGAAGCCTCCGGCGGCCGGGGGCCTGAGGCCCCCGGCCCCCCCGCCGGGAGAAGTTGTTGTGGGGGGGGCTGGTTGGTCATCCGGTCGGTTGCGGATCGGGAAAACCAGCGCTTGCCTGTGACAGAAACCACCGTTGCTCCGGCTTGGATGCAAAAGCCGCATCATGAAATCCGGGGGCCTGGGACGGCTGGTCCCAAGCCCCCGGAATCGCCTTATTCCCCCCGTCCCAGCATCGCCATGGCCGCGTCCACACTTTTGCCTTCATGGACAATGGCCGTCACCGCCTCCAGCAGCTTGGCCGGGTCCGGGTCCTGGAAGATGTTGCGGCCAACGGACAGGCCCGCACCGCCGGCCATGATGCTGTCGGATATCATGGTCAAAAAGCCGCGCGTGGTGTCGGTCTTGGGGCCGCCGGCAATGACCACCGGCACGCAGCAGCCGGCCACGACCTTGGCAAAGCTGTCCACGTCGCCGGTGTAGGGCACCTTGACGATGTCGGCTCCCAGTTCATTGCCCACCCGGGCGCAGTGGGCCACCACATCGGCGTCGAACTCGTTGGAAATTTTTGGCCCCCGGGCGTACATCATGGCCAGCACCGGAATGCCCCAGGACACGGCCGCTGCGGTGACCCGGCCCATATCGTCAAGCATCCGCGCTTCGGTGGCGTCGCCCAGGTTCACATGCACCGACACGGCGTCAGCTCCCAGGCGCATGGCTTCTTCCACGGTACATACCAACGTCTTGGCGTTGGGGAAGGGCGACAGGCTGGTGCTGGCCGAAAGATGGATGATAAGGCCAACGTCGCGCCCGCGCGCCCGGTGGCCGCAGCGCACCACGCCCTTGTGCATAAGGACAGCATTGGCCCCGCCGGCCACGATGTTGGTGACGGTCTCGCGCATGTCGGCGATGCCGGCGATGGGGCCGACCGTGACGCCGTGATCCAGAGGCACGATGATGGTACGGCCGGTGTCGCGGTTGACGATGCGTTCCAAACGGATGGATTTGCCGATGGTCATGTCGATTCTCCCTGGCGGTTGTCGCCCGGAGCCGGACCCCGGCTGCGCTTATGAAAAAGGGCCGCCGGGCGTGTTGCCCGCGGCCCCTGTCGGCGGAGTTTTCAGGTGCGGCTTACAAGGCCACACCACCCGCCAAGCCGCGAGCGCGAAAGCCGTAATAATAATAATACGGTCCGAAGCTGAGGATGCGCATGGCGGGCTGACGAGTTTGCATGGCGGCAAGGTAAACGCAATTCGGGCGGCCCGTCAAGAGACTGTGTACCCGGAGTCCGTGTACCCGGAGTCCGGCGCGGCCGGAGTGGGAGCGACCGGGGCCGGGGATACCTGTCCCGGATACGGCTGCCCCTGATACAGCTGGCCCGGATATGCCTGGCCCGGATAGGCCTGGCCCGCAGCGCCAGGGTTGGCCGGGGCTGGCGGGGAGCCGACCGGCGGTGCCGCCTGGGGATAGACCGGCACCATATACACAGAGCCCTGCGGCGCGGTTTGGGGATAGCCCGGCGGCAACGCCTGGGGAGCGCCCGGTGCGACGAGGCCTTCCTGGAGGATGGTCTGGGCGTCGCCCTGGGGGCCGGCCCCGGGGGTCAGGATGTTGCCCTCGGTGATGCCGGGCGTCCCCTGCCAGGATTGCTGCCAGTGCCCGGCTTGCGACTCGTAGCGTCTGGCCGCGTCACAGCGTCCGGCGCAGGGCGGGCAGGCGGCGTTGCACACTTGCGAAGGCACAATGTCGGTGACCGTGCCGGTGTCAATGACGCAGACCTCGCGTCCGGCGGCGTCCACACAGGTGAAAAGGCCGTAGGCTTGCGCCTGTGTGGCCACGGCCAGAGTCGCGAGAACAACCAACGTACGCAGTATCAAGAGCATGACGACCTCCTTGGCGGATGTCAGGCAATGCGTTCGATATCCGCCCCGACGTTTCGCAGTTTCACTTCCATGGCTTCGTAGCCCCGATCCAGATGGTAGACGCGCTGAATGAGCGTTTCGCCCTGGGCGGCCAGACCGGCCAGCACCAGCGAGGCGCTGGCCCGCAGATCGGAAGCCATGACCGGCGCGCCGGCCAGGCCCAGGGCACCCCGGATAAACGCGGTCTGGGAGGAAATGCGGATCTGCGCCCCCAACCGGACCAGTTCCTGGACGTGCATGAACCGGTTTTCGAAAATGGTTTCGCGAATGGAGCTTGAGCCATTGGCCACGGCCATAAGCGACATGATTTGGGCCTGCACGTCGGTGGGAAAGCCGGGATAGGGCTGGGTGGCCACGTCCACGCCGATGAGCTGTTCGCGCCGGCGCACCACCACCCCGGCATTGGTTGCCTCAATGGCAACGCCCATCTCCCGCAATTTGGAAACCACGGCGTCGAGTTCCATAAACGGGCAGCATTCCAGGCGCAATTCGCCGTCGGTGATGGCGGCGGCGATCATGTAAGTGGCGGCTTCGATGCGGTCAGGCATGACGCTGTAGCTGCCGCCGCCAAGGCTCGGCACGCCCGTAATGGTGATGACCGAGGTGCCGTGCCCGGTGATTTTGGCCCCCATGGCGTTTAGAAAGTCTGCCAGATCGGCCACTTCCGGCTCTCGGGCGGCGTTTTCCAGGACAGTCGTGCCTTCGGCTAAGCTGGCGGCCATGAGCAGATTTTCCGTGCCGCCCACCGTGGGGAAGTCGAAGACAATGTGCGCCCCGGTGAGACGGTCGCAGCGGCCTTCGATATAGCCGGCCTCCAGGGTGAAGGTGGCACCCATCTTTTCCAGGGCGGTCAGGTGCAGATTGACCGGCCGGGCACCGATGGCGCAGCCGCCGGGCAGGGCGACCCGGGCGTGGCCGGCCCGGGCCAGCAGTGGCCCAAGGACCAGCACCGAGGCGCGCATGGTGCGCACGAGGTCGTAGGGTGCCTCGGGGTTGAGGCGGCCGGCCGGCTCCATGGTGACTGTGTTGCCCTCAAAGGTGGAGGGGCAACCAAGGATATCGTTGAGCTTGAGCGTGGTATGGATATCGCGCAAGCGCGGCACGTTATCGACCACCGCCGGCTTGGTGAGCAGGGGGGCGGCCAGCAGGATGGGCAGGGCGGCGTTTTTGGAGCCGCTGACCCGGATGGGGCCGTAAAGGGGCTTGCCGCCCCGGATGAGCAGTTTATCCATGACAATAATCCTTAGCTGGTTTGGGAGGCAGTGGCAAGAAACGGCGGGCCGACTTGCCTCAGAAGAATAGCGCGGCCGAGCTTTGAGAGCAAGCGAGGGAAAATATCTGTTGACGCCGGGCCGGGTCTTGGGTAAAGACTTCCTTCTTCGTCAATGGTGGCTGTAGCTCAGTTGGTAGAGTCCCAGGTTGTGGCCCTGGTTGTCGTGGGTTCGAGCCCCATCAGTCACCCCAGTAATTTTCCTTGCAAAAGGCCCGGTTAACCGCCGGGCCTTTTTGTTTTGCGAGCTGAGTGCCTTTAACTGATTGCGATGACCCAACCCAAAAGGCAGAGGGGCATTTACCGTTTGTCTGTTCTATTTTCTCATTGTAATTGTGCGGTTACGTCAGATGACCGCTGCAATCCCATCCCAGCCCCACCTCGTATCCTTGCAACTCCAGACGAAATGACCGAAAATCAGAAGGAACGGTGTCTCCAGGAGGCCGGGCGAATCTTTCCTTTTCTACGGCCGGAAAGCCATCTCCGGCCAGAGAGCCAAGGCTTTTCGGGCGCAGCAAACGCTTCGTAACAATCTGATTTGGAAGGTTGTATGAAAACATTCATTCTGTTCATGCTGTGTTGTGTTCTTTTTTTGGGCATTGCCTATGCAGGAGATAAACCGGATGCCGCTGCGAATGTTGGCAATGACGATAAAAAATCCGGCCAGTCAGGACTGAAGTCCACTCCTCGGTTAAGCTATCGAAGCAATGCCCCGGCTGATGAAAATAGTTCGCTTGAAAAGCTTAAGCCAATGCTCAATCAAGTGTTGGGAAGTGGACAAAACGGTCAGGCAGGCGGTGCTGAAGTTCCAGGCAGCACCAAGATGAGTTTTTAAGTTCTGTTTTTGAAAGAGTCGTTATGACCTGAGATCCTTTTTAGGATCAGTCAATTCTTGCGGGTTGCTCACTGGGTCGCAGTGCTGCCAACCTGCTGGCGTGCGCTCACGGCATTATTTTGCCAAAATTTGAGTGCAACGCACCTCTTCACTGGTCTTGTTGCGAGATGCAGCAGTGCCAGATGCCTTCCGCTGCTTACTAAAATCATTTCTGTCCGGCTAATTTAGAAGAGATAGCCTGCTAGAATTGTTTGGTTTTAAGCGTTGCCGTCGCGGGTCAATGAGGTCGAGAATTTCACATTGCTGAAACAGATTTCGTTGCACCAGCC
>NZ_WVUD01000033.1 GCF_009856865.1 Solidesulfovibrio aerotolerans
TTGAACTTGATGTCATGGCAATTTATGCCATTTTTTCAAAATTGATCGCCTAAGTGGAAAGGCATCATGAGCTTGCACCAGTTGTCGCTTTCAGGCGTCAAGCCTTTTCTTAGCCGGACAGTAATGTGCCAATATAAACACCAGCTGGCGCACTCGTCAATTTTTCGTTGAAAACAACAACAAATTTGGCGCATTGCTTGCTTTGCGCAGCCCTTGCGAAAAACAAATCCCCAAGCATTGCCAGCATCACAAACAGACCAACATAACGAAGAGCGTTCATCAAGCCTCTCCATGTGACTACATACAAGCCACAAAATTACAATTACATGGTAAAGCCTTCAGTACCCCATTGGAGGCCTATTGGCGAAGACTTGTGGTCAACGACACTGTAAAACCGCATAGCCAAGGTAGGCCGGACCGCGATTTCCGGTCCTGCCTGGTGGTCATGAAAGTCTGGCCACGACTTCCAAACGTCCGATGCGTTCCTCCAGCGGCGGATGTGTGCTGAAGAGCGAGGCGAACTTGGAGGCGCTGAAAGGGTTGACGATGAATAGGTGGGCCAGGGCGTCATGCGGGGCCACTTCCTGTGCATTGTACATGGACAGGACGATTCTATCCGAAAACCAGTAGCTGCCCACATTCATTGCCGAAGCAAGCACTATCGCAATGACGAGGCCCTCCTTGCCACCCACCATCTGCCCCATGAGGAGCGTCAGGCCGGTGAGCAGGCCGAGCAGAAGAAGAGTCTTGAATTGGCTTGTCATCTTTCCACCTTTGATTCTCATGGCGGTTTCATCGTGCCAAGCCCGCGGCCGTAGTCCCGGGCGGTTAGCTAAGACTATCTCTTCAACTGTTGGATGCCTTCAAGAATCCATTCTGGCTTTGTGGCAGACTGGTCACGACTGATGTGCCATACTTCACGAATTTGCGACGGCTGATCGTTGGCTTGGTTTTCGCGCAGTAGGACATCATAAAGTACCGAGATCACGGTCTGTGTTCCTTCTGTACCGGCCTCGATCACACGAGCTTCAATCATGAGTATGTCTGTTTTGCCGGGTGTAGGGTCTTCACTCGCTTGGTGGGCGATTTCGGCATAGACTTCGGGGCTGGTGAACCCACGGATGTCGGTGAGGTCACGACGATCCCAGGAGGTCTGTAAGCGGTTGTAGAGAGCCTTGGCTCCGGCGAGGAACTCGGCCTCGTCCAGGCCAGCAGGCATGACAACGGGGGGTATTGTGTCGTTAGCGCCACCAGGGGAGGCTGCGATCGTTCGCAGAGTGCCCCAGGAACGTGTCTCCAGATTCGGGGCGACATCCCCAGCAGGGCCATCGGCATAGGCCAAGCGATCATGTACGCCGGGAGCGGTCTGCTTCACACGGGTGGTTCCCCCCGCCTGCGCTCCACGCCGGGCACGGATGAATCGGAAGAGCAGGAAACCGCCGACGCCGAGGAGCACCATTTCAAGGATTCCAAAGCCGCCGAAGCCACCTCCAAAAAAGAGTGACCCCAACAGGCCACCCATGAGCAGACCACCGACCAGTCCGCCCATGCCACCAAATTTTGAGAGAAACCCGCCAGGAGCCTTCGCCTGGGGTGGCGTTGACTGCTGCATGTTCGATGCGCTCGTATTCGGGGGAGTGGGCTTATCGTAGCTCTTGGAATAGGAATCCTTGCTGCCAAAGGACTTGTTGCCGCCGAGCCGCTTGGCTTCAGCGAGATCAATAGACAGGAGGATTAAGGCCAGAGCAAGGAGAGGCAGGCTGAGCCAGCGCAGCACAGTTACCGGATCAGGGGCATTGATGGTGAGTGCTTTGGCGTGGGAACCGCCAGCCATCGGCAGATACGTGAAAAGGGGCAGACTTTTTTTCATAGGGCCTCCAGGTTAGGCTGGAGGTCCCGAATAAGAAAACGAGACATCCAGCATGATTACTCATGCTGAAGGTCTCGCTCATCGGTGGGGACCGACGGCAAGGCCAAGCGCCGGGTATAAGCGCCAGTACTGTTGACCTTGCCCGAAAGAGCTACTCCCCTTCAGTTGGTTTGAAACTTATACATCTCTTCGGAGATGTCAACAGGGGCAAAGGTGAATGTCTGGGTATTTCGGTGAAGTTAGAAAGCCAGTAGTAGATTATAGCATGGAGTCGCGCGATCTTAGGGTGTAATATGGGGAGGCTGACGTGCTTGCTGTGCTTGCCATCAGGGGTGCTAGTTCGTTTTAGCGAGCAATAGGTGATGGCATATATGTCTGTGGATGTTGAACTTTTGACATGGACTTGTTGTGCTGCTAACTGGTTGGTGAAGATCATAACCGCCAAAAACGGATAACTTTCTATGTATCGATTCGTCATGCTTGCCGTTCTCATGTTTTTCCCGTGCTGGTGCTGGGCGTTTACGGGGAAGGTAATCAATGTAGCCGATGGAGATACGATAACCATCCTGACTCCAGAGAAATCCCAAGTAAAGGTGCGCCTCTACGGTATCGATACACCCGAGAAGGGCCAAGCCTTTGGCTCGAAGGCAGCAGATTTCACCAAGGAAAGGGCTGCGCTTCAAGACGTTGATGTCCGTGAGATCGACCGAGACCGTTATGGGCGCACTGTCGGTATCGTGAAGCTTCCGAGCGGCGCGATTCTTAACGAGGAGATTCTCCGTGCAGGATTTGCCTGGGTCTACCGGCAATACTGCAAACAGAGTTATTGCTCACAGTGGGCTGAAGTCGAACGTCAAGCCCAGGTCGCAAAGATCGGACTCTGGGCTGATCCAAACCCAACCCCACCTTGGGAATGGAGGCATGGGGGAGCTGGAAAGGCGACGGATGCGACCACCAACGCCAGTCCCAAAGCTGCGACATTTCATGGAAATACGCAGAGCAGGGTGTTTCATTCTCCTGAGTGTAAGCATTATGCTTGTAAAAATTGCGCTGAAGACTTTAACTCTCGTGAAGAAGCTATAAGCGCTGGGTATAAATCGTGCCATATTTGCAGACCGTAGTCTTCAAAAGACCCAATATGTCACATTATGAACATCTTGTTAAATTGTTGTATAGCTAAAATATAAAATTAATTTCTCAATAACTACGTACGGCCTGAATATTTATGCTATGCATGCCTAGCGGAAAACGGATGTAGATAGCAATGCTAACACTGCTGTGGTCCATGGACCAAGATTGACGACGGAGATGCCCAGATGAATAAGGCCAATTTGAAGAAGCTTGAAAAAGCCGCAAACTTCTTGCGCGAAGTGTATGATGACCTTGAGACCTCAGAGAACAATGATTTCGACGAATTCGGCTCCCGGCTTGATGAAGCTGCTGCTGCGATAGAAGCCATCCTTGAAGACGTTGAAGCAGCGTCTAAAGAGGATGACGAGGATGAAGGGTTTGAAGTAGATTGAAAGGTTGTAATTTATGAACAACAAAATCACCACCTTATTCGCGTGGCTCGTCGGCGGCGCTGTCTTGGTCTACCTGTCCGTATTTGGGGTGGGGACGGGCACATGCACCCCTTGAATGGCCGTAGGTGCTTCTGGAGTCGCGGGTTACGGCTCCTTAATTTTGGCCAAGTGGTTCGGCAAGAAAAAGCCCAAAGATCGGGACCATGACGAATCTGAGCGTTAACTGCGCCACTTGCCATCCTGGTCCGCCGGATTTTTTCCAGACATTTTCATGCCGGACAATCCCTGCCTGCTGATGGGACAATTAGGGCCTGTCTCCAAATCATCGTAGCCAGATAAGGCATGATGCAATGGTGAGCATGGTCAGAAATGTTCTGGCCAATTTTTCATAACGCGTAGCGATACGCCGGAAATCTTTAATTTTACAGAAGAAGCACTCCACCAAGTGTCGCTCTTTGTAGAGATGCCTGTCGTATTCGCGCTGCACGCGGCGGTTTTTCTTCGGAGGGATTACCGGCACAGCGCCCTGCTTGAGGATAAGGTCGATGAAATGTTGAGCGTCGTAGGCCTTGTCGGCGGCGACATGGTCAGCCGCAAGCCCCTCAATCAGCTCGGTGGCAGGCACAATGTCGTGAACTTGGCCCCCGGTGAGTTTCAGACGAATGGGGTTGCCCAGGGCATCAACGACGGCATGGATTTTAGTCGTTAATCCACCGCGACTGCGCCCGATAGCCTGAGAATCGCGCCCCCCTTGCCTCCGGCCGCATGCTGATGCGCTCGGACATACGAACCGTCCAAGAAGACGGCCTCAAGGTCGGCCTCACTGGAGAGTTTGCTCAAAACATCCTGCCAAAGCAGTGATTTGGACCAAGCATTGAAACGTTTGTAGACGGTCTTCCAGGAGCCGACCTCATCAGGGAGATCGCGCCAGGGAGCGCCTGTATGAAGAATCCAGAGGATACCGTTGAGGATAAGGCGTGAATCCTTGGCTGGCCTGCCACGGCGCTCCTGCCGAGGAGGACAGACAATTGGTTCAAGGCGTTGCCAGAGTTCGTCGGGGATGTCGTACCTGCTCATGCGGGAAACATAGCACAATAGTCTGAAATATCAAGGCATTATTTAGAGACAGGCCCTAGTAACAATGAAAGCGCGGCCCTGCTATGGTCAAGTATGACCAGACCCGTGCTGGCGATCTATCTTCGTGGTGATCAAGGCAATCGGCGCTTTCTCCTTGCCGCCGTTGCCGCGCTTCGCCGATCAGGACAACTCGCCGAAGCGAGGGAAATGCTCCGACGGGGTATTGATGTGAGAAACTGGCGGGCCTTGCTGTTGCTTGTTGCCGAGTACGTTGACCTAGATCTCATTATTCGAGGATAGTCGCTTGGAACATTTGCCCCTCATTTGGTCATGAACTCATAGCTTGTGTGCGGGGCAGTGGCCTAAGGTATGATATTTAATTTTGTCATTTGTATTGTTATGCGTTGTAATAATCGATGCACTGTCACGATGAGAGAGGAATTCAATACAATAGTTCTTTTAATAATGAAGGGAACTGCCAATGAGTGAAACGAATAGCAGGGCCAACGCCAGCGCCTGGGGGATTCTGGCAGCCATGAGCTTTGGCGCGCTCATTGCCCAGATGTTCAGCACGGTGATCGGTCCCGCCTTGCCTACAGTCAAAGATGATCTCGACCTGTCCCTGTCGATGCAGACCTGGACGATCACTTCATACAGCCTTGCCTTCGGCACGGCGCTGATCGCTGGCGGTCGCCTCGGCGACCTCGTCGGCGAGGTCCGCATGATTGTGATCGGCTATATGGTTTTCGGCGGCGGCCTCATCCTGTCCGCCATGGCCACGAGCGGCTTGCTCATGGTGTCCGGGCGCACAATGCAAGGCATCGGCATCGGTATTTCAGCACCGGCCACCCTGTCCATCGTCGTAAACGCATTTTCCGCTTCCCGATGTGGATTCGCTGTCGGCGTGTGGGGATTTGCCCACGGGTTCGGATTGCTGGTCGGTCCGATATTCGCGGGCTACATGCTCGATCTGCTGAGTTGGCGCTGGGTCTTCTGGCTCGCCGTGCCGCTGACTGCCGCAGTCATTCTCGTCACTCTGGCGGCTACAAGGAACTATTGCAGCGTACTGTCTTCCGGCCGCTATGACATCATCGGTCTCGTCCTCGGCGGCCTTGGGATCACCTTGGTTACCTATGGATTGCAAAACGCCAGCAACGGCTGGGGTACCCCTAGCACCTGGGGGGCTCTGGCGGTCGGCGTTGTGCTGCTCGCCTTGTTCGGCATTGTCGAGACCCGCACAGATTATCCCCTCGTCGATTTTTCCCTGTGGCGTGAGCGTCTTTTTTCCGGCGCTTTTTTTGCCGAAAGCGCCGTCGGTTTCGTCTATATCCCTATGCTGACCGTCGTGGGATCACTGTTTTTCATCGAAGTTCTTGGTTACTCGCCAGTGATGGCCAGTTGGGTCATCGTCATCACGACCGGAACTTGCATGGTGCTTGAACCGCCCGCAGGTCGCCTTATCGACCACATCGGACCGGGAATTCCCATTGTGGCTGCACTGGCCATGCAGGCCGTCGCGTTGTTCTGGATGGGCACCTTCTGTCCGGAGACAACCCTGGGCGAACTCATCATCCCCTTGGCGCTGATGGGAGCAGGCGTCGGAATCGCCTTGCCAGCCTGCAATGCGGCCGGGATGCGTACACTCAAGCCCGAACAGGCAGGCATGGGCTCCGGTCTTCTTCAGATGACATTCAACGTACCGGCCGCGCTAGGTGTCGCCCTGGTCACATCGATCATGGGGGCTCATTCTCTTGACAAGGTGTGGACAGCTTTGGCCGGAAAGCCGTTTCTCCAGCAGGGCCTGGAATATGCGCAAGCCGTCAAAGACGGGAACGATGCAGTAGCCGCAGCCATCCTCGAGTCACTGCCCTCCGATTCAGCAGCAATGGTGGAAAACGCCATGGTTTCAGCGCAAGCCTCAACAATCGCTATGAGCATGACGGTCCTTGGAAGCATTGCACTGGCTGGGGCGATCATGGCTCTGCTGATCATCGGCCGCCGCAGATGCCCAAAGGAAAATCCACTTGCTGGCTCAGTCCAGGATGATGAGTGAGTTGCCGCCAAGAGGCGCTGATTGCCCTTGTCCGGACGGACTGGGGTTGCTGCTCCGCGTTTGAATTTAGTCGCTTCCGACCAACTATGAGCCAACAAGCGCCAACGTTATGTGGTAGAGTACCGAAAGATTTTGGCCTAAGAAACAGACCCGGACACGCCAAGTGTCAGGAGGGTGGAGTAGGTAAACCTAGTCGGAACCCATAGGATTTGACCGGGTTTGCTCTGGCCTAAGTGGCTGTAAATATGGGTGAAGTTCGCTAAATGAAAGCTTTTTCACACCTTAGCAATAACGTTCAGGTTCTTATCCCACTGTAAAGCGTCGCGACTACGATAAAAGGTAAGCTGTTTTTTGGAAGAAACCGATGTATAGCCATGATGTGTCGCTATTTTAGGTTGTTACAAATTTGTGAAAGGTCGTAATGGTCGTAAAAAAATCTACATACAATTACAAAATAAACAGACGACAAGGAATTGTATATTTTTTGCGTTGGCAGGTTTCCCTAGTTGATATTATAGATTTCTTGATCTAATGTAGCTTAAAATATGGACTCGGTGAGCACAATGAATAGCACCCCTCCCGCTAGCGCAGGTATATATGTTCGAGTATCTACTGCCAACCAAATCGACAAAGATTCGCTGCATACGCAAGAGGAAAGACTCCGTGCATATTGTGTAGCAAACCAAATACCGGTTTTTAAGTTGTATAAGGACGCGGGCTTTAGCGCCAAAGACACTAACCGACCCGCACTTAAAGACTTGCTTAGGGATGCAGAATCAGGATTGATAACATCTGTTTTTGTGACAAAACTTGACCGAATAACAAGGTCAACGAAAGATTTGATGTACTTAACAGAATTTTTTGAAGGGATTAGCATTCGCTTCGCAAGTATATCAGAAAATATCGATACGACCTCCGCACATGGTAGGTTATTACGTCAGATTATAGGAGTTCTTTCACAGTTTGAGAGAGAATTGGTAGCTGAACGTGTGTCTGTAGACATGTCGCATCGTGCTCGATTAGGCAAATGGAATGGAGGTGTTGTCCCATTTGGTTACACTACTCAGGAACTGTACTCTAAGCACCTCATTGATTTAGGCACTGAAAGCCCAGACGCTTCCTTGCAAAGTGCCAGTTTATATCCTGAGCAGAAAAAATTATATGTATACCAAAGCGAGGCTAAAGTCGTTAATAATATATTTCAGGTCTTTATTTCTCACAATAGCATAAGAAAGACTGCCCACGCTCTTAACAATCAGGGTTTTAGAACACGGAATGGTGGGCACTGGGGAACTGTTTCAGTCCATAGAATTCTTACAAATCCTACATATATAGGTAAAACGTGGTATGGTAAAAGGAGGAGTGACCCTGTAACTGGTAAGTTAATTGCTCAAGACAAGCAGGATTGGATTATTTGTGACGGACAACATCCTTCGATAATTGATGTTGATACTTATGAGTCTGTCCAAGTGATGCTAAAGTCGATATCGACGAAGCCGACGAACAGTAAACGCAACTATTTGCTTTCAGGCATATTGAAATGTGGTTTGTGCGGCGGAGCGATGGCTGGCAATACTACTTCCAAGAAAAATTCTGACAAAACTTATGGGTACTATAAATGCGTAAATCGCATGCAAAAAGGTCTTGAAGCCTGTTCTGGGTTAAATATACCTTCCGTAGAAATAGAGAAGTATGTTGCTGACAGTTTGTTAGCACTTTCGGAAAACAAAGAATTTTTGACTGACAAGCAAAAAATTTTAGATCTATTTTTTACACAAAATTCTAATAGCAAAATAAATGCTTGTGACTTGTCGCAAATAGAATCAAACATTCAATTGTTACAAAATCGTCTTGACAACTTGTTGGGTGCTTTAGAATGCAATAGAATAGATGGTGACGATTTTGATCGAAGATACGCTGTTCTTAAGAAAGAAATAGACGAGGCCAAGGCGGCAAGGGATCACCTTGTCGGGTTAATCAATGAGAAGGACACAACTAAAACGTTTCTTCTAACCTCTTTCGAAAACCTCTGTTCGTTTGCCACAAATTGGGAATTTTTAGACGATGTGGGGAAGGCTTTGCGGCTCAAATCTATTGTTAGAGAAGTTCGGGTTACAAGCCAATTCGTTGATATTGATGTATTTATTGATGTTGGAGAAGTGTTCCACACGGGCAGGGATTCATGGCGCAAACCAGCATGACGTCGGCCGGATAGGACAGCGACATTGCCGCCCGGGCAATGGTCACCTTGCCGTCTTCAAGGGGCTGGCGCAGCACTTCCAGCACCGATTTCTTAAATTCCGGCAGCTCGTCGAGAAACAGCACCCCCCGATGGGCCATGGACACCTCGCCCGGCCGGGGATACGACCCGCCGCCGATCAGCCCGGCGTCGGAAATGGTGTGGTGCGGGCTGCGAAACGGCCGCACCGTCAAGAGTCCCTCGCCGTCGAGCCGGCCGGCCACGGAATAAATGGTGGTGACCTCCAGGGCCTCCTCGAAGCCAAGGGGCGGCAGCACCGTGGGCATGCGCTTGGCCAGCATGGTCTTGCCCGAACCCGGCGGGCCGATAAACAGCAGATTGTGCCCTCCCGCCGCTGCAATCTCCACCGCCCGCTTGGCATGCTCCTGGCCCTTGACCTCGGAAAAATCCTCGGCAAAGGCCGCGTCCACCACATCCGGCACAAAGGGCTGGGGCACAACCGGCGAGAGCGGTTCCTCGCCGGTAAAAAAACGCAGGGCTTCCAGGAGTGTCCCCACGGCATAGACCGAAAGGCCCTCCACCACCGACGCCTCGGCCGCATTGCCGCGCGGCACAACAAGCCCCCGCGCTCCCTCGCGCCGCGCCCGGGCCGCCAAAGGCAAAATGCCGGGCACGGGCCGCAGTTCGCCGGTCAGCGACAACTCGCCGGCCAGGAAAAATCCGTTCGTGGCCTCGGCCGGAAAGGCGTCCACGGCCGCCAAAAGGGCCAGGGCCAGGGGCAGATCGTAGGCCGACCCTTCCTTGCGCATATCGGCCGGGGCCAGATTGACGGTGATGCGCGCCGGCGGCAGCTTCAGGCCCGCATTGCGCAGAGCCGCGAACACCCGTTCCTTGCTCTCGCGCACCGCCCCCTCGGCCAGCCCGACCATGGAAAACGACGGCATACCCTGGCGCGCCAGATCCACTTCCAGGGAAACGGGATAGGCTTCGATGCCAAGGAGCGCTGCTGTGCGAATCGTGGAAAGAGTCATGATGGTTGTACAACCGATATCGTGGCTCCGCTAACGGCGCAAGGATTTTAGCGCAGCCGGGCTTTTCATTTTACAACGCCGATGCTATCAAGAGCATGTTTCACCGCTTGGCTCACCGTTCATCCTTCGACCCATCGGAAGTCTTAACAGCAATGAAGCCACCACGCTTTTCCCTGACGCGTTCCGTCGGCGGCGCGGTCCTCGTGACGCTTATATGCGTCAATACATTGCTGTTGGCCGTTTTTGGCCTCATCGACTATTTCGGGGAGGATCGACGCCTGCAAGAGGAGCTGCGCTACGACCTGTCCGTCATCACCGAGCAGCTCGCCGCCAATCTGGGCGAACCGTTGTGGTTTATGGAAAACGCCCATGTCCAGCATCTGGTGGACGGGGCCATGCAAAATGAACGCGTGGCTGCTGTGGTGGTCACCGAACCGGCGGACGGCAACATCGTCATCGGCCGCAGTCGTGATCGCAGCTGGAGTCCCTCGCCCGTGGCCTTTCAACCGGCCCTGGAAAACGCGATCAGCAAAAAAAACGATATCTATTTCGGCGAGGCCCTGGTCGGGAAGGTGGAAGTCCAGATGAGCCGGCGCTTTATGGACAGCGCCCTGCAAAACTCCCTGATCCTTATTGTCCTGCGCATCTTTGGTCTCAACGCCGCCCTGGCCGTCGTCCTGGTCATGGTGCTGCGCCGCCAGATCATCGGGCCTTTGACCCGCCTGGAACGCTACGCCGCTCAGGTGGCCCAGGGCGGCAGCGCCGACGACCGGCCAACAGGCCTTTATGGCGAACTCGACAGCCTGTCCCGGGCCATGGAAGAAATGGTGCACCGCATTTCTTTAGCCCAACGCAAATACCGCGATATCTTTGAACACGCCACCGAAGGCATCTTCCAAAGCACCTTGGACGGCCGCCTGCTTTCGGCCAATGCCGCTTTGGCCAAAATGCTCGGCTACGAATCTCCGGCCGCCATCCTCGACAGCATCACCGACATCGACAGCCAACTGTACTACGCCGCCTCTGACCGGCAACAGCTCCTGGCGCGTCTCATGCAAGAGGAGTTCGTCACGGGTTTCCAGGCCCGCTACGTGCGCCGCGATAAACAGACCATCTGGGTGCTCGTCAATATCCGGCTCGTGCGCGACAACGCCGGGCTGCCGCTGTATACCGAAGGCACCATCTCCGACATCACCGCCCGGGTGCGGGCCGAACGACGCCTGGAAATTCTCATTCGCCATCTGCGCGAAGCCGTCAAGGAACGCAGCGGCCGGCTTGCCGTCAAAGCCGCCGAACTCGAAGCCGCCAATCTGCGCCTGCAGGAACTCGACCGCCTCAAATCCGGCTTCCTGGCCACCGTTTCCCACGATCTGCGCACCCCGCTGACTTCCATCATGGGCTTTGCCAAACTCATCTCTCGCGATTTTCTGAAATATTTTGCGCCGTTTGCCACAGGGCACGACCGCCTTGCCCGCCAGGCCGAGCGCATTGCCTCCAATCTCGCCATCATTGAAAACGAAGGTGAACGCCTCACCCGGCTGATCAACGACTTCCTCGATCTGTCCAAAATCGAAGCCGGGCGCGCCCAATGGCGCGATACCCAGGTCGATGTGGCGGCGGCCCTGACCCGGGCTGCCGATGCCGTCAGCGCCGATTTCGACGCCAAACCCGGTGTCCGTTTCACCATGACCATCGCGGAGAATCTGCCGCCCCTGACCATCGATCCCGACCGGTTGACCCAGGTGCTCGTCAACCTGCTCGGCAATGCCGCCAAATTCACTGACGAAGGGTTTGTCAAACTGCACGCTTTTGTCCGCGACGATCTGCTGCGTATCGAACTCACCGACACCGGGGAGGGCATTCAAAGAGAATCCCTGGAGAAAATCTTCGATAAGTTCCATCAGGCCCAAGCCAGCGATACCGTCGAGGAAAACCGCCGCCGCAAAGGCACCGGCCTTGGCCTGGCCATCTGCCGTCAGATCGTTGAGCACTACCAGGGGCGCATCTGGGTCGAATCCGAACTGGGACGCGGCAGCACCTTCATCCTGGAACTCCCCCTGGCCCAACCGCCGGCCGTTGCAGCTTCCGGCCCGGATGCCTAGAGACCCGGGACGCCGTCCCAACCCCGCCGGGAAGCTGTCCCGGACCCCACCGGGGCAGAGCCCCGAGAATCACAGCATTGCGTGTCGCGGATGTGCCAGCTCCCCGGCCAAGGGCAGACAGGCCCTTGGGTTGACGGGGGGGCTGGAAGTAGATAAATATAATATATCCGGCGAATTAACGCCTCACCACGTCCAGGATTCGTGTTTCCTTGAGAAGAGATAAAGTCCTTTTGTTGCTGCTGCTTGGCTGTCTCGTCTGCACGTCCGGCATTGCCATCTATTGTAAGCTGGACAGTGTCCGTATGGACAAACGTATGCGAGACGCCGACGCCACCGCCACCACCGCCACCAACGTCACAACGGCTTTGAATGACCTCAGCGGGTTTTATAAGCGCACGCGGAGAGGTGTTTGCCTCAGCGAGTTGCGCTCCCAGAACGATCCCCTGATCGTCCTGTTCGGCGATAGCATCTTGGAACAGTTGTATTTTCCGGCTTTGGACGGCATCAATGCGTTCAATGCCGGTGTTTCAGGAGCCAAGGCTCTGGAGTCACTGGAGTTTGTGGGGGATGTTCTGGCCGCTTCGCACGGCCCGTTGGTGATCCTGGCCCTGGGGATCAACGACGCTTTCGGCCCACCTGCCTCCGCTCCGGAACAGTTTGCCGCCGTGTATGAGGCGTTGGTGCGCGCAATTTTGGCCAGCGGCCGCAAGACAGTGTTGGTCACCCTGCCGCCCTTGGAGAGCGACAAGTCGGAATCCCAGCTGTTAAGCGGGACCAATCTGGATGCCTACAACGCCGTCATCCGGGAAACCGGGGCCCGCCATGCGCTGCTCGTGGCCGACATCAATGCCGTGCTGACGCAGCGGCGCCTCAAAAATTACGTCTCCCAGACCGTGGACGGCGTGCATCTTACTGCCGCCGCTGCTGTCGTGTGGCGCGATACCGTCTACGCTGTCGCCCGCCAGGCCCTGGCCCAACCCGTGAAGTAGCGACTGCCGCCGCCCGGTGCGGCGATCCGTACAGGCAGCCGGCTACTTGTGGAAGGTGGCCATGGATTTGTTGAGTTCGTAGAGCAGGGTGGTCAGGCGAACGAGATAGCTTTCATAGAGCTTTTGCACGTCGGTAGACGAACTCAGCTCTATCTCCTGATTGCGGGTGGTCAGGAAGTAGACCATGTTGTTGAGAAAGGCGACGATGTTTTTGGTGCGGTTAAAGACGTATTCGTTGATGTCCGTCTCTGTGGAACCCACCAGATTGAGATAGATATAGAGGACATCGACGAGGTTATTCAAGCTCGTCGTCACCTTTTGATGCGTATCGAACAGGAACCGCAGCTTGCGATATTCCTGGCTGTCCTTGTTTTTCTCATAGACCGGCAGCAGGGTCAGAATCTGACTCTCGCTCGCCCGGGGTTCGCTGTAATATTTGACCACGTCGTCGAGCATGGTCACCAGCGTGGCTTCGTCAAAGACTAACGGCGGTGCCGGCTGCGGCGGCGTTTCGGCCAGGGCAGACCCGGCCCCAAGACACAGCATCAAGGCCACAAGAACGGCCGGGCCGAGGCCGACGCAGCGGCGGAAAAGACGGGCGGTCATGGCGGAAAGCCTCATTTCGGGACGCGTGCCGGGATCACTGTTTTTTCTTGTCGCAGGCAGCACAAGGCGCTTCCTGGCCACCGGAACGGGAGACCCGGCGCAGCACGTCTTCAAATTCGTCCAGGGGGGCGGCCCCGCGCACGGATACGCCGTTAATGACAAAGGTCGGGGTGGCGTCGAACCCGAAAGACCGGGCCTCGGCCGTGTCGTCGTCGATGCGCTTGGCCAGTTCCGGTTTTTTCAGATCGCGCTTAAGCTGCCCCACATTGGCACCGAGCTTGACAGCCAGGGCGTAGACCATCGGTTCCCCGCCCTGCTCGATCTCGGCCTGGGCGGCAAAAATGGCGTCGTGGAAGGCAAAAGCCAGCTTGGGGTCTTGGACGGCCAGGGCTTCATAGACCAGGGCGGCCTGCTTGGCCAGTTCGTCTGTGGCGTAGTGTTTAAAGAGCACCCGCACCGAATCCGGGTGGCGCGCGGCGAAGTCTTTGAGGGTCAGCGCGCCTTTGGCGCAGTACGGGCACAGGAAGTCGGAATAGACCACCACGGTGACGGTGGCGTCGGCCGGTCCGCGCAAGGCCCGGGCCGGGTCGATGACCGGGGCGAGCGGTGTTTTGAATTCCGCCTCCTGTTTGGCCTGGCGCTGGCTGTCCTGGTAGCTTTGCTGGCCCTGCATGACCAGGGCGAACAACTCAGCCTTGCGCTCGCCCAGGGCGTCGAGGACGATGTCAGGGTGCTCTTTGAGGGCGTCTTTGACGCCGTTCCCGGAAGAGGCCGGGGCGCAGGCAACAAGGGCAACGAGGGGCAACAGGGCCAAAATGGTGCGCAAGAGCATGGGAAACGTCCTTTGCATGGAATTATCCACGACGTGCAAGCCTACCCTGGGTAGGGGGAAATGCAACAAAAATTTCTGAAAAGCAAGGGAAACGCGGTGAAAGCATTGCATTATTTCTATGCCGGTGTATGGTTTTCCCTGGCTTTGCCCGCTGTGGGCCGCGATTGATCCCATTGTTTGAAAGGGGGAATCCATGAAACGCATCGGTATATTTCTTTTTCTTTTGGTCTTCGGACTGGCCGCCCTGGCACTGGCCGCCGGTGATCCGGCCAAAGGCGGCGAACTGGCCAAAGGCTGCGCCTGCCACAAAAGCAAGGGCGATCTCGACGGCGTGGACGCCGCAGCTTTGACCGCCAAAATGCAGGCTTATAAAGAAGGCAAGGGCGAGAATAAGGCCATGATCTCCATCATGAAAAAGCAATCCGACCAGGATATGGCCGATCTGGCCGCCTACTACGCTTCCCTGCCCAAGAAATAACCCGGATTGATTGCCACACCGGAAAAGGCCATGGAACCCCATTCCAGGGCCTTTTTTTTTGAGGAATCTCCCCGAGGCACCACGTCCTGTCCCTGGCCGCCCGTTTCGGGCTGGCCGCCGCGTGTCTGGGCTACGCTTTGTGGGGTGTCGATGTATCCAGGCTGTGGCAGGTGTTGGCCCTGGGCTGGTTTGGCGTGGACCGGGAGCGGGCCTTTGCCGTGGAGCTGGCCCTGCACCTGCTGCACTCCATCCCCGTGACCCTGGCCGGTCTGTGGGTGCTGACCGCCAGCGGCCTGTCCCTGGACGATCCTCGCCTACAGGCCGACCGGCCCGGCCTGTAGGGGCACGCGTACGTCCAGCCTGTCAGTTTGGGGTGAAAGCGCAATTCGTGAGGCCAAGGGTTTTGCCGGGCAAGCCCGGTTGGCCGCTGCCCGGGCAACGGGGGTCAGGTCTGGCGTTCGCGGTGGCGGTCGAGGTGCCACAGGTAGAGGATATCCGCGAGTTCCGGGATAACGTGGCTTTCCACCGGCTTCCAGCGGATCTTGCCGGCCTTGGGGTCCAGGGTGCCCAGAGCCAGAAATTCCAGGCCCAGGGTCAGGTCGTGGTTGACCCGATCCATGGCCGCGTGGCTGACCTTGGCCACCATCCAGAATTCCCCGCCGCCGGCGGCGCGCGGCTCGCGCAGTTCCAGGCGCACCACCAATCGGTCGCCCCGCACCGCAGCCAGGCCGCGTTCCTGAGCCAGGGGCCCACCGAGTGTCAGGCAGAGTCCGCCGGCCGACACGTTGGCCAGCCGGGCCGCGCCGTTGTGAAAATCCCCGGAACGCAGAGCCGGTGTGTCGAGGCAAAACCCGGCCTTGCGGTCGTAGCGCCAGAAAAACGCTGCGGCCAACCGGCCCAGGTCAGGCTCCAGCCGCAGGCTCTTGCGCCGCTGGCCGAAAACCAGGGCCTCGGGTTCCGCCAGGCGCAAGCGGGCCAGACCGGCCGGACTGCTCGCCGCCGCCAGAATATGGCTGTCGAAGGTGTAAAAAATTTCTTCCAGGCTTTTGCGGCGCAGCACCACCTGAAAATAACCCTTCACCGGCTGGCCCACCCAGTGCGGACCGGCCGCCGCCTTGCCGATGCTTTCCAGCAACAGCCCGCGGGTGGAAGCCTCCAGGATGGCGCAGTCAATTTCCTTAAGGCCCACGATTGGCTGGGGCAGTTTCAGATGGCAGCGGGAACGCTGGGCGAGGGCCTCTTCCAGCAGGCGGCGTGGGGTGGCAGATGATGACATCGGCTCTAGCTATGCGCTTGGAGTGGGGAGGAATGATCGCGGCGGGGTGGCGGATGTGCGTCGTTTGGGTCGCGCGGTTTCGTCGCGGCGCGTCAGCGGGCGGGCGCGGCGAGCGCCCTGTCCGGTCTGCGTCGGAAGCCGGCCGGCCCGGCTTGGCCTCAGGCCAGCCGCTCGCGGTGGCGGTCGAGGTGCCAGAGGTAGAGGATGTCGACCAGTCGCGCGATGGCGTTGTTGGCCACGGGCAGCCAGCGCATTTTGCCGGTCTTGGGGTCAATGACGCCCTCGGCCAGAAATTCCAGGCCCAGCGACAGGTTTTGGCTCACCCGGTCCAGGGCGAAGTGGCTGACCTTGGCGACAAGCAGGAAGTCCGTGGCCGTGCTGGCCCGTGGTTCGCGCAGTTCGAGGTGCAAAACGAGCCGGTCGCCCCGGGTGGTCGGCAGGGCGCGCTCCCGGGCCAGGGCGGCGCGCAGGGACAGGCACAGCCCGCCGGCCGACAGGTTGACCAGCCGGACGAGGCCGTTTTGGAAATCCGAAGAGCGCAGGGCCGGTGTGTCCCGGTTAAACCCTGTCTCGCGGTCGTAGCGCCATAAAAAGACCGAGCGCAGCCGGTCGAGTTCAGGCTCCAGGCGCAGGCTTTTGCGGCGCTGTCCGAAAACCAGGGTCGCCGGTTCGTTCAGACGCACCCGCAGCAGGCCGCCTGAACCGGCCGTCCCCGTCTGGATACGGGTCTCGAAAGTGTAAAATTGCTCTTCCAGCAGGGCTTCACGGCGCTGCATGACCCGGAAAAACCCCGTGACCGGCAACCCGGTCCAGTGCGGTCCCGGTGCCGCCTTGTCGAGACATTCCAGCAACAGCCCGCGATCCGAAGCCTCTACAATGTCGCAGTCGAGTTCCTTAAGCCCCCCGATAATTTTGGGCAACGTCAAATGGCAGCGGGATCGCTGGGCCAGGGCTTCTTCCAGGAGGCTGCGCGGCGTGGCGGGCGAGGTCATGAGAGCGTGCAATTTTTTGCCTGTTCCCGGTGGCCGGCCTTTCCAGGGAGGAGGGCGGGACAGCTTGGGTTGACCATGTTACAAAATGGATTGCTCGGGTACTGTGTTTCAGGACGAAATCCATTGTCAATTCCAATCTGGCCCGGCGCGAAACAATTGCCTCATGAAAGCGCGGGATTGGGGCTTTGGGGCACTTTTCAACCAAGCCCGGACATGCTACCAGCTGCCCCGTTGGGCAAGGGAACAAGGGATGGCTCGATGCGTAAGGGGAGGAACGAGATGATGGCGGCTTGGTTTCGGATGGGTGTCGTATTGGCGGCGTTGGTTTTGGGCAGCGCACCCGATGCGCTGGCCAAAACGGTTTTTCTGGGCGGCAGCCAGACGGCCGGCTGGAAGCAGATGGGGATGTTTAAGGACGTGCTCAATAAGGCGGCGGTGAGCAACACCACGGCCAAGATTCTCAAGGGACTCGGCCCGGTGGTGAGCCTTAAGCCCGAGAAGGTCTTTATCCTGGAAGGCATAAACGAGCTGTACAGCCCCAATCAGGCCATTTTGGCCCGTTACCGCGAGATTTTATTGCGTATCAA
This sequence comes from Solidesulfovibrio aerotolerans, assembly GCF_009856865.1. GTDB lineage: Bacteria > Desulfobacterota > Desulfovibrionia > Desulfovibrionales > Desulfovibrionaceae > Solidesulfovibrio > Solidesulfovibrio aerotolerans. The sequence continues at coordinate 17,617 of NZ_WVUD01000033.1, forward strand.
CAAGGGAACGCCCAAGACCCTGATTTTCGTGCAGAGCGTGCTGCCTGTGGTCAACAGGCCGGATCTGTCCAACGACAAGATCATGGAACTCAACGCCGGCCTCAAAGCCTTGTGCGCCGAGCTGAGCAACTGCATCTATATTGACCTGTTCAGCCATTTTGCCGTCAACGGAGCGCTCAACGAAAGCCTGACCACCGACGGCGTCCATCTGCGTCCCGACGGCTACAAGCTGTGGCAGGCGCTCATTGAAAACTACGTGGTCCAGCCGGGCGACAAGCTGACCCGACCTGAAACCGTGGCCGGTCTGGCCCCGCAGCAGGCCAGCAGCGCCAACTGACCGGCGCGCGGGCTGCGACATTTTGAAAGCGGGCTTCGGCCCGCTTTTTTTTTGCGCGAGCCGCCGTCGACCCCTGCCAAACGGTTCGACCCTGTGTTACGGAAATACAACGTCACCCAAACCCGTCGCCCAAGGAGGAACCCCATGAAGCGCGCCCTGTTGACTCTGATCGTGGTGCTCACGGCGTTGGTCCTGGCCGCACCGGCCCAGGCCTGGAAGAAACCCCCTTTTGACAGCGTGGACAAGAACCGAGACGGCGTCATCGTTTTCGATGAAATTGTGGTGTTTAACTCTGGTCTGACCCTGGAGCTCTTCGGCGAGGTGGACGTTAATAAGGACAGCAAGATCGACAAGGCCGAATACACTGCCATGGGCGGCCGTCGCGCCCACATGGCCAAGGCCGGCAAGACAGGCAAGGGCGGCAAGGTCTGGTGGCGCTGCTCGAGCAAGGAAGGCGTTATGCTTTTCACCAAGGGCACCGATCTGCTGCTGGCCGGCAAAAACGCCGAAGGAGCCGCCATCCTGCGCCAGGCCATTGCCACGCCGTTGTGCGTGGACTACCTGAGCTTTGCCTATTACAATCTGGGCGTGGCCTGCATGCGCCTGGGCGACGACGCCTGCGCCAGAGCCAATCTGGAAAAAGCCCGGGCCCTGGATGTCAACAATGTGATCCCGGACAATAAGTTCGGCTTGCAAGGCTGGCCGCGTAAGCCCGGCGTCCTCGTCAAATAGCCGACCGCAGCCTGTCCGGCAGCGGCAACGCAGGGGCGAAGACGGCCGGCGTCTTCGTCCCTGCCGCCCGGCCGGCCCTTGACAGGCCGGGGCGCGGTGGTCATCCCAGTGAGGCGCTGCAAGCGCCAACCGCGCGCTCCGGAGGAATTCACGTGGGCACTGTGCTCATCATCGACGACGATCCGCAAATCCGCGACGCCCTGGCCCGGGTGGTTGTGCGCCTGGGACATGCCCCGACCCAGGCGGCAACCCTGGCCGAGGGTCTGGGGCAGGCTGCCAGCGCCGACGTGGACGTGGTCTTTCTTGACGTGCGCATGCCCGACGGCAACGGCCTGGACGCCATAAGCGACATCCGCCGCTCCCCGTGCGGCCCGGAAGTCATCGTCATCACCGGCTGGGGCGACCCGGACGGTGCCGAACGGGCCATGCGGCAAGGGGCCTGGGACTACATCGAGAAACCGCCCACGGTCAAAACCATGACCGCGCCGTTGCAAAGCGCCATGGAGCACCGTCGCCGGGGGCGGGCCAACGAACAGGCTGCGGCCGCCTTTCGCTTCCCCGGCATCCTCGGCGGCAATCCCCGCCGCGCCCAATGCGTCGAACAAGCGGCCAAGGCCGCCGCCAGCGATGTCAACGTGCTGCTCACCGGGGCCACCGGCACGGGCAAGGAGCTGTTCGCCCGGGCCATCCACGACAGCAGCCCCCGCCGGGAGGGGGCCTTTGTGGTGGTGGACTGCGCCGCCCTGCCGGCCTCCATTGTGGAAAGCGTGCTGTTTGGCTCGGAAAAAGGCGTCTATACCGGCGCGGACCGCAAACGCGAAGGTTTGCTCCTGCGCGCCCACGACGGAACGCTTTTTTTGGATGAAGTGGCCGAGATGCCGCTGTCGGTGCAAAAGGCCTTTTTGCGGGTGCTCCAGGAGCGCCGGGTGCGTCCTGTGGGCGGGCTGGAAGAGACGCCGTGCCATTTCCGGCTGGTGGCCGCCACCAACCAGGATCTGGAAGCCATGGCTCGCGACGGCCTGTTTCGGGAAGATCTGCTCTTTCGCCTCCAGGGCGTGGGCATCGAACTGCCCCCCCTGGCCGGGCATCCCGACGACATCCTCGATTTTGCCGCCTATTTTGCCGACGCAGCCGCCAGACGCCAGGGGGTGCCGCCGCGCCCCCTTTCCGAAGAGTTGTCCCGGGCGCTTCTGGCCTATCCCTGGCCCGGCAATGTGCGGGAACTCAAAAACACCATGGAAGGGGCTTTGGCCCTGGCCGCCATCGACGAAGCCCTGCTCCCGGTGCATCTGCCCCTGCATATCCGGGTCATGGCCGCCCGCAATCGGGTCGTGGGCCGTTTGGGCGAGCCCGGGGAGGCCGAGCCCGTTGCTGGCAACGGGCTGCTGTCTGCGGCGACGCTGCCGGGCTTTCGGGAATATAACGACACCCGCGAAGCCCAGTACCTGCGGGCCATCGTCGCCCGCCACGGCGGCGATATCGGACGTATGCTCGGCGTTTCGGGCCTGTCGCGCTCACGGCTCTACGCCCTGTTAAAAAAACACGGCATCGCCGCCACCCGTTCCTGATTGCACCCGCCTGCCCCGGCCGGGCTAAAGACCGCCCTGTCCGTCGCCGATGAGTCGTAAAAGGGGAAAAAGGTCTGGCCGGCGCTCCTGCCCGCCGCCTTGACCCCAACGGCGGCGCGGCGTGAAATACATCCTGGTGCTCATCATCATTATAGGCATCGTGACCTATATCTTCCTGGGCAGCCCCAAGCCCAAGGAGGCTGACGCAGGCCCGACCAACCGTCGCGACGTCGTCTGGGAACGCATTGCCTCCCTCGAAGCCCAGCGACGGGATATGCTCACCCGGGCCAAGGGCCGCCTGGGTTCCGGCTCTTCCCGCTCCCGCCTGGCTTCCACCGGGGCCTACTCCGCCGGCTTTCGCGACGGCTTTAACGAGGGCTACTTCGAGGGCAGCTTCCTGTCGGCCAGGACCGGACCCAATCCGCTGTTTTTCAAAATCCCCAATCCGTAAGCCCCGTTCCGGTCAACCCGGGGCGAGTCGTCAACAGGGCCGCAGCAGTGAGGCAACAGGCGCTTGGCCAAAAGGCCTTTGCGCCTGTCTCCAGGCCGGCATGCCCTGGAACGCCGCCGCGCTAACCGCCCAGCCGCGCCCGGATGCGGTCCGCCACCGTGGCCACGGCCAGCACGTAGAGATCGCTGTGGTTGTAGGCGTAGATCACCTTGTCCCGCTCGGCCGGGGTCATGCCCGGCTTCCAGCCATGGCCGCGCAGATAGCTGGCCACGCTGACGATGGCGTCGGCGGGCGTGAAAAGATCCAGCACGCCGTCGTTGTCGCCGTCCACCCCGAAGCGCAGGGCGTTTGAGGGCATGAACTGGCAGATGCCGATGGCACCGTATATGGAGCAGGGCAGGCTGCTGGGGGATTGCTTGTTGGTGGCGGCATAGCGCAACAGCGCCGCCAGTTCCCGATAGGCCCACTCGGAACGGTCGCGGGCGGCCCCGTCGGCATAGGCGGCCCGGTCGGCGTCACCGCGCAGCGTCTTCATGTACGGCTCAATAAGCCCCAGTCCCGAGGACCGGGCCAGACTGGCCAGGACGCCAAGCGCATCCCGGTCGCCCAGATACGTCCCCAGCTTCGTCTCCACCATCACAAACGCGGCCACAAGCTCCGGCGGCGGGCCGAACTCCCGCTGGGCCCGATCAAAGGCCGCCCGGTTCTCCCGGATGTAGCGCACGCCGCTTTCAATCGACGCGGGTGTGAGGAACTGCTTGTAATTGCTGCTTTCCAGCGTTTTTTTGGTCGGTGGCGGCTTGGGCTCGAACTGTTTGCGCACCATGGCGTCCACCTTGCGCGCCATAATCGCCGGGTCATAGGCCAGACCCGGACCGGAAAAAATCCGCTCCAGCCAACCCCGGTCCAGTCCTTCCCCGGCCAGCCGGGTAATCAGCGGCTGCCAGCCGGCATCCGTTGCCTGGGCCGTCCCCGGCCCGGCCGCCAGGGTCGGGACGGGGCAAACACAGGACGCCGCAACAATGACCGCTGTCCAGAGGAGACGTTTGGTGATGCTGTTCATGGTGCAAACCTAGCCCCGATTCGGGTTGTTAGGCAACCGCCGGGCCAGACGCCGGGCCAGACGCCAGGCCAGACGCTAGGCCAGACGGGCGGAGTCGCTATGCTCCAAAAACCACCGGTAGGTCTGGTCCAGGCCGTCTTCCAGGGAGAACGCGGGGCTCCAGCCCAGGGCTTTGAGGCGGCTGACGTCGAGGGCCTTTCGGGGCGTGCCGTCGGGCTTGGTCGGGTCGAAGATGATTTCCCCGGTAAAACCGGTGATTTTGGCCATTAAAGCGGCCAGATCGGCGATGGTGATTTCCTCGCCGGAGCCGATATTGATGATTTCCTCGTCGTCGTAGCGGTCAAGGCAGGTCAGGCTCGCCCGGGCCATGTCCGCCACGTGGAGGAATTCGCGAAGGGCTTGGCCGGTGCCCCAGACCGTGACGGCCGCGTCGCCGTTAAGGCGCGCCTCGTGGAAGCGGCGCATGAGCCCGGGGATGACGTGGGAGTTTAACGGGGTGAAGTTGTCGCCGGGGCCGTAGAGATTGGTGGGCATAAGGCTTATGGCCGAAAAACCGTATTGGCGGCGGTAGGCCTGGCACATTTTGATGCCGGCGATTTTGGCGATGGCATACCACTGGTTGGTTTCTTCCAGGGGACCGGTGAGGAGGTCTTTTTCCTGCATGGGTTGGGGGGCGAATTTGGGATAGATGCAGGAGGAGCCCAGGAAGACGAGTTTGGCCACGCCGGCCTTGTGGGCGGCGTCGATGACGTTGGTCTGAATCAGCAGATTGTCCCGGATAAAATCCGCCGGATAGGTGCTGTTGGCGTGGATGCCGCCGACTTTGGCGGCGGCCAGGATCACGGCCGCTGGGCGGGTTGTCTGGAAGAAATCGCGCACGGCCGCCTGATTGGTGAGGTCGAGCTGGGCATGGGTGCGGGTGACCACGTCGCGGCCCTGGCTGGCCAGGGCCGCGACAATGGCGGCACCGACAAGGCCCCGGTGCCCGGCAACGTAAATGGGACCGGCGATGGCGGCGGCTACGGGGGTGTTCATGAGGGTGGTCCTCGTGTGGCGTTCACAAAAAACAAGTATGTTTTTTGTGACTATATATAATAAATTCAGTGTGTTGATAATGGGAAAGCCAGAGCAGCAATTGCCGAACGCGACACTAGCATGGTCGCCGGGCGCTGCCTAGTGCCGGGGCAGCAGGGGACTGAGGGCCAGGGCCAGGGTCTGGCCGGCGGCCCGAACGTCGTCGAGGCGGCCTTGACGGGCCGTGTCGGTGGCGTATTGGGCGGTTTGGGCCAGTTCAGGCAGGCCCAGGTTGAGCAGGTTGCCTTTGAGGCTGTGGGCGGTTTCGGCGCACAGGGGGGCATTGGCCGTGTCGGCGGCCTCCAAGAGTCGGGCGAGGCCTTTGTCAAGAACGGTGCTCGCCACGGTCAGGGCTTCTGCGGCTTCGGCCGGGGTGAGCCGGTGGTCGCCCAAGAGAAAAAACAGGGCACGCTGTCTGGCGTCGTGCGTCATGATGTTTTCCGGGGCGTTTTGCCGGAGGCGAACTCGGTCAGCACGGCCTCCAGGTCGTTTATACGGTAGGGTTTGGAGAAATAGGCAGACATGCCGGCCTGGCGGCAGCGCAGGGCGTCATCCTCGGCGGCCTGGGCGGTCAGGGCCACGATGGGGGTGTCGATGCCGGCCTGGCGCAGGGTGCGGGCGGCGCTGAGGCCATCGAGGCCGGGCATGCGCAGATCCATGAAAATGATGTGGTAGGGAGCGCCGTCGGCCACGGCGGCCAGGACATTTCTGACGGCCTCGTTGCCATCGCCGACAAAATCCATGCGGCCGACACCCAGCTTTTCGAGAATTTTTTGCAGCAGGAAACGGTTGAGCGCGTTGTCCTCGGCCACCAGAATTTTAAGCCACCCGAAATCGGCCAACGGCGGCAGGGGCAGGGCGGCTACGCGGGTGGAAACCGCAGCAGGCTCGGTCAGGGGCAGGGTGAAAAAGAAGGTGCTGCCCTGGCCCGGCTGGCTGGACACGTCCAGGCCTGTGCCGCCAAGCAGCCGGGTCAGCCGGTTGGAGATGGACAGGCCAAGGCCGGTGCCGCCGGGGTTTTGGACCAGGGCGTCTTCGGTCTGGACAAAGGGCTCGAAGATGCGTTCGTGCATGGATTCGGGGATGCCGGGACCGGTGTCTTTGACCTGGAACCGGGTCCATATCGGGGGGTCTTCGCCGCCGTGCAGCCCGGGGAGCGGGGCCGCGCGGGTCACGGACAGCGCCACCCGGCCGGAAAGGGTGAATTTGATGGCGTTGGACAGCAGGTTGAGCAGGATTTGTTTGAGGCGCACCGGGTCGCAGACCAGCACGCGCGGCAGGGTCGGATCGCGTTCGATGGTCAGGGTGAGGCCCCGGTCGCTGGCCGACTGGGCCATGACCCGGCGCACTTCCTCAAGGAGGCGGTCGATGTCCAGCGGCGCGGGCCGGATTTCCAGACGGCCGATCTCGATGCGGGAAAAATCGAGGATGTCGTTTAAGATGACGAGCAGCCCCTCGCCGGCCGAGCGCATGGTTTCGACGTATTCGCGGTGTTCCGGGGGCAGCCCTGCGGTCAGGAGCAGTTGGGACAGGCCCATGATGGCATTTAAGGGGGTGCGGATTTCGTGGCTCATGTTGGCCAGAAAGACCGATTTCATGCGGCTGGATTCTTCGGCCTCGTGCTGGGCCCGGATGAGATCGGAGACGTCCACGAAGGATTCGATGCCGCCGCTGGCGCGGCCGTTGGCATCGCGCAGGGGGGCGGCGTTTTTTAAAATGGTGAGCCGGTGGCCGGTGCGGGTGAGGATGCTCGACTGGCGCTTTTGCACGGTGGCGTCGGTGGTCTGGGCCGGGCAGGGGGAAGGCGGCGATTCGCGCAGGAGTTCGGCGCGTTGCCGGCCCAGGGCCTGATCGCGGCTATAGCCGGTGATGGCAGTGAATTCGTCGTTGATGGTGACCACCACGTCGTCGCGGTTGACGATGCAGATGGCGGCACCGGCGATGGTGATGACCTGTTCGAGAAAGCTTTTTTCCCGCTCGACGCCAAGGCGCGCTTCGACCAGGGTGGTGACGTCGATCAAGGAGACGATCAGTCCGGTGAAGACGGCGGCTTCGATGACGGGCTGGAGTTTGACCGTGACCTCGCGGCCGGCAATGTGGCTGGCAAAGGAGACCGGGGCATGGGCGACGCCCCGGCGAAAGAGGTCCAGGAAGGCCTGGGCCTGATAGTCTTCGGTCTCCAGGTCAAGGACGGCCAGGTTTTCGCCAAGCACGTCCTGGCGCGACCGGCCAAGCCAGGCCAGGTAGCGGTCGTTTATTTCCGCAATGACCCCGGACGGCGTGACAAAGGCGATGGCCTGGTCCAGGGCGGCGATAATGGAGGTCAGGCGGGTCAGCCGGCATTCGCAGTCGGCCGAGGCCGCGACGCACGCAGCCAGTCCGGCAACCGGCAGCGGTTGCCGGCGGCGCGGCGCCAACCGGCCGGGGCGCTTAGGTCGGGCGGTTTGCGGCCGCATGAAAAACATCCAGGCGATCTTTATAGGGAGGATGTCCGAAAAAGGCGGAGCCGGAAACCAGCACATCGGCCCCGGCTTCCAACAGGGCGGCCGTGTTGTCCGGGGTGACGCCGCCATCGACCTGGATGCGAAAGGACAGTCCCTGGCTGCGGCGCAGTGCGGCCAGATCCCGGACCTTGTCCAGGCAAAAGGGAATAAACGACTGGCCGCCAAACCCCGGGTTGACGGTCATGACAAGCACCATATCCAGTTGGGGCAGGAGGTATTTGACGGCGCAAAGGGGCGTGGCCGGATTGAGCGCCACGGCCGGGGCCGCGCCCAGGCGGGCGATTTCGGCCACGGTGCGCTCCAGGTGGACGGTGGCTTCGGCGTGGACGCAGACGAGGTTGGCTCCGGCCTCGCAAAAGGCGGCGACATAGCGCTCGGGCCGTTCGATCATGAGATGGGTATCGAAATAGAGTTTGCTGCGCCGGCGCAGGGCCGCGATAATCGGCGGCCCGAAGGTGATGTTGGGCACGAACAGGCCGTCCATGACATCGAGATGGACCCACTGCAGGCCTGCGGCCTCAAGGGCGGCCACTTCGTCGGCCAGCCGGCCGAAGTCGGCGGAAAGAAGCGATGGCGACAGGATAAACGGTGGGGTCATGGCGGCTCCGACGACGAATTTTGACGCGCACGGTCGTAAACCGCCGCCTCAGCTTCCTGGATAGACCGGCCGGCGGACGGGGTCAAGGCAGCGGGCGGTGGTCGGGATTGTCGTATGACGCATTGTAACAAACCTCCGGCCGGGATATAGGGAAAATGGCCCGTGCGTCGGGCGCGCGGCGGCGTCACGCGTTTTCCCTGGCCGCGTCACCAAACCGTAACCGAGCCTTTCTACCTTCCTGGCCGTGACGTCGGGCATTTCGCGCCATACGCGGCGCGACCACCTTATTTACGGAGGATTCGGATGAAAAAGCTTATTGGTATCGTTGCTGCGTTTTTACTTATGGCTTCGACCGCCCTGGCCGACACCACCATCAAAGTTGATGGTTCCACCACCGTGCTGCCCATCATGCAAAAGGTCGTCGAGGCCTACATGAAGGCCCACCCGGATGTGAAGATTTCCGTGTCCGGCGGTGGTTCGGGCAACGGCATCAAGGCGCTGATCGATGGTGCCACCGACATCGCCATGGCCTCGCGCGCCATGGAGCAGAAAGAAATTGATCTGGCCAAGACCAAGAACGTGGCCGCCAACCAGATCGTGTGCGCCATCGACGCCATCGTGCCTGTGGTCAACCCGGCCAACAAGCTGAGCGAAATCACCCTGGCCCAGCTCAAAGACCTCTACATGGGCAAGATCACCACCTGGAAGGATCTCGGCGGCGACGGTCCGGTGGTGGTCATCTCCCGCGACACCTCGTCGGGCACCTACGAGACCTGGGAAGGTCTGGTCATGAAAAAGGAACGCGTCTTCCCGGGCGCGCTTATGCAGGCTTCCAGCGGCGCCGTGGTCCAGGCGGTCAGCAAGAACAAGAACGCCATGGGTTACGTGGGCATCGGCTACCTCGACGCCTCCACCAAGGCGCTCAAGGTTGACGGCATCGAAGCCACGGCTGAAAACGCCAAGTCCAAGAAGTTCCCCATCTCCCGCGACCTCTACCTCTACACCAACGGCGCTCCGGCCGGCGCGGTCAAGGGCCTGGTCGATTTCCTGCTCGGTGCCGAAGGCCAGAAACTGGTCAAGGAAGCCGGCTTCGTGCCGCTGAACTAGGCAACCCGCCGCACATCCAAGCATCGCTTGCGCCCCGGTTCGCGACAAACGGACCGGGGCGAATCCCCGGGGAGACGCCATGGCCCTTTCGCGCAAGTCCCAGGACACCTTGGTCCGCAACTTCTTTTTCCTCACGGCGCTCAGTTCCATCGTGATTCTGGCGCTGATCATGGTCTACCTTTTTATCGAGGGCCTGCCGATATTCGGCCTCGTCTCGGTTTCCGATTTCCTCTTCGGCTCCTTCTGGTATCCCACCTCTGAGCCGCCGGAATTCGGGATACTGCCGCTGATTGTGGCCTCCCTGGCCGTGACCGCCCTGTCCTCGGCCATTGCCATTCCGCTGGGCGTTATGACCGCCATCTATCTGGCCGAGATCGCCAGCCGGAGAACCCGCGACATTTTCAAGCCCGTGGTGGAGCTCCTGGCTGCGCTGCCTTCGGTGGTCATCGGCTTTTTCGGCATGGTGGTGATGGCCCCGTTTCTTCAGGAAACATTTGATCTGGCCACCGGGCTCAATCTGTTCAACGCCGCCATCATGTTGGCGTTTATGTCCGTGCCCACCATCTGTTCGGTGTCGGAAGACGCCATCTATTCCGTGCCCCGCGAGCTCAAGGAAGCTTCCCTGGCCCTGGGGGCCACCCATTTCGAGACTATCGCCAAAGTGGTGCTGCCGGCCTCGCTCTCGGGCATCTCCACCGCCGTCATGCTCGGCATGTCCCGGGCCATCGGCGAGACCATGGTCGTGCTTATGGTGGCCGGCGGCGCGGCCATGATTCCCAACTCCATTTTTTCGCCGGTGCGGCCCATGCCGTCGAGCATCGCAGCGGAAATGGCCGAGGCCTCCTTTCGGGGCGACCACTACCGGGCGCTTTTTGCCATCGGCATCGTACTTTTTCTCTTTACCCTGGTCTTTAACCTCGTCGCCAGCCATGTTGCCGAAAAGCACAAGCAGGTCGGCGCGGCCACGCTGTAGCCTCCGGCAAGGAGCCTTGTCATGAATCACAGCGCCCTCTTCGAAGTCGGGTTGACCCGGCGTCATCGCACCCAAAAGCTCATGTGGGGTGTGTTCGGTCTGGCCTCGGGCATCAATATGGCCGCGCTGGTCCTTATCTGCGGCTTTTTGCTCATAAAGGGCCTGCCGGCCATCTCCTGGTCGTTTTTAACGGAAATGCCGCGCGATTCCATGACCGCCGGCGGCATCCTGCCGTGTATCGTCGGCACCCTGTGCTTAAGCCTTGGCACCATGTGCGTGGCCTTTCCCCTGGGCGTGGCCTCGGCCGTGTATTTAAACGAGTACGCCCGGCCGGGCCGCACCTTGCGGCTGATTCGCCTGGGCATCAACAACCTGGCCGGCGTTCCGTCGGTGGTCTTCGGCCTGTTTGGCCTGGCCTTTTTCGTCACCTTTTTCGGCCTGGGCGTCAGCCTGCTTTCCGGTATCCTGACGCTGTCCATCCTGGTCCTGCCCGTCATCATCGGCACGGCCGAGGAGGCGCTTAAATCCGTGCCCCAGACCTACCGCGAAGCCTCGCTGGGCCTGGGAGCCACCAAATGGCAGACCATCCGGCTGGTGGTGCTGCCGGCGGCGCTGCCCGGCATGCTCACCGGGGCCATCCTCGGCCTGTCGCGGGTGGCCGGCGAAACGGCGGCCATCATGTTTACGGCCTCGGTCTTTTTCACCCCGAACCTGCCGACCTCCCTGACCGATTCGGTCATGGCCCTGCCGTATCACATCTACGTCCTGGCCACGGCCGGCACCGACATCGACAAGACCCGGCCGCTCCAATACGGCACGGCCCTGGTGCTGATTGTCCTGGTCCTCGGCATGAACCTGGGCGCGATCATCTACCGGGCCAAGCTGCAAAAGCAGCGTCGTTAGGTCGGGACAACCTCCGGCGAATTAGGCAATCGCAACGCAGGATGCAGGGGGCGAAGCCATTTTACACAAGAGTTTGCGCAACCGTCCGGGGATGGCTTCGGCGGTTGGAAGAGCGGAAAAAGCGGCGTGGCGCGATGAGCGTCCCGCCGCTTTTTGCATGGCCTGTCCCGTTTGGACAGGCCGGCTGTTCACGACGCCAAAGAACACTTTGGCGGTCAGGCAGGCGAAAGGAGCGGCGTGGCGTGATGAGCGCCTCGCCGCTTTCTGCATGATGCATCCGGCCACCCGGCCGGACGCAGCAGCACACGGCTGACCGGGACCGGCCCGATGTCTCGCCGGGGGGCGGGGCAGCGGCAGCGGGCCTGGCGGCAAACCAGGGAGGAGCGGCATGACCGACGACGGCAACGTTTCGGGACGCAAAAACTACGTCCTGGACACCAACGTCCTGATCGAGAATCCGCAGTGCGTGCTCAAACTGCGAAACGGCGTGGAAAACGCCATCCACATCCCCTACCATGTGCTCATGGAGCTTGAGGGGCTTAAAAAAACACCCAAGCTGCGCCATATCGTGGCCAACGTCATTGGTGTTTTAAGCGAACACCGCGACGCCATCCACTTTATCCAAAACGACAAGAGCCATTCGGCTTTCACCGACATCGTTGACAACCACATCCTGGACGAAATCCAGGCATCGTCCATCGAAGACCCGATCCTGGTCACCAACGACCGCATCCTAAAGCTGCAAGCCGAGCTGCGGGGCCTCAAAAGCGAGGAACTGCGCGATTCCAAACCCTTTGAATCCGAGTCCCAGCGCTACACCGGCTTTGTGGAGGAGGGGGAGGACATCGTCCCCAACTGTTTCACCTGGCGCGAGGGCAAGCCGGTGCTGCACGCGCCCGACGGCGAGCGGGTTATCGCCCATACCTGCGACGTGTGGAACGTGCGGCCGCGCACGGTCTATCAGAATCTGGCCCTGGAGCTGATCATGGCCCCGCATATCGATCTGGTTTCCATCCAGAGCGAGGCCGGCTACGGCAAGACCTTCCTGGCCCTGGCCGCAGCCTTGTTTGCGGTGCAGGAGAAAAAGCAGTTTGAAAAGATTTTTGTGCTCAAACCCACCATCGAGATCGGGGCCAAGATGGGCTATCTGCCGGGCGACGTTTCGGAAAAGATGGAACCCTACGTCAAATATGTGTTTGAGTTGTTGGTCAAACTGCACCGCTGCCGGGCGGCCAACAAGGTGTTTTTAAATCCCAACGACGAGATGCTGCGGGTCAATCCCAAAAAGTTCGAGATTCTGCCCCTGGCTTTTGTTCGCGGCATGAACATCGAAAACGCCTTTGTGGTCATTGACGAGGCCCAGAATCTGGCCCGCTCGGAAGTGCGCGCCTTGCTCACGCGCATGGGCGAGGGCGTTAAATGCGTGGTCCTTGGCGACACGTCGCAGGTGGACAACCCGTATCTCAACGAAGCCAACAATGGCCTCAACTGGATCGTGCGCAAGTTTAAGGGCTTTAGCAACTACGCCCACATTGTGCTTAAGGGCGAGCGCTCGCGCGGCCCCATCACCGACATGGTGCTGCGCTCCAAGCTGTAGCCGTGGTGCCTGCGGCGCGGCCGGCAGGCAGGTGAGCAGCCGGTAGAGCAGGAGACGGCAGGGGCGGTTCGCAGGGCGGGCCGCCCTTTTTTCGATGGCGCGCCCAGTTCGTGACACGCCCTTGCCGGCGCAAAGCCACTCCCCGCCCGGCCAGGGGAGCCGTAGTCCCGTCGTTAGCGCGCCTCGCAGCCGGCCTTTGGCATTGCGTCGCAACAGGTACTATTTCGCTCAAATGCGCATAATATAGTCGTGTCGCCTTGACACCGGCCCAGGGCTGCCTATTTTGCTCATATGAGCACTAAAAAGGAGCCGATATGCCCAGACGACGTCTGTGCCGCCGCGTGACGGCCGCCCCGGCCGCTGTGTACTTCAAGCCGCAAGGCATAGTCCGGTGCGACCTTGGGGAAGTGGTCCTGGCCGTGGAGGGGTTGGAAGCCCTGCGGCTGGCCGATCTGGAAGGGCTGACCAGCGATGCGGCCGCTGTTGGCATGGGCGTGTCGCGCCATACCTTCGGCCGGGTGTTGGCCGAGGCCCGGGCCACGGTGGCCCGGGCGCTGGTAGGCGGCCTGGCCCTGCGCATAGCCGGCGGCGCATACCAATTGGCCGGCGATGAACCAGCGGCAGCACAATCGGAAAATGAAACCAGTAACGCGCCGACGCAGACAGTTGCGGCAAACCAGGCGCTCAAGGAGCATACCATGCCAGGACGAGGCACTTGCGGCCGTAGCGGCCAGGGCCAGGGAACGGGCCAGGGCCAGCAAAACGGGACAGGAAGGGGCCAGGGAATGGGCCAGGGCCAGCAAAACGGAACGGGAATGGGCCAAGGCCAGTGTCTGGGGCAGGGCACCGGGCGGGGCCAGGGACGCGGCGGGGGCCGTGGACGAGGCCTGGGCAACGGACTGGGACAGACCACTGCTCCAGATCAGGCCACTGGCCCGGGCCAGGGCGGCCGCGCCGACCTGGAACACGTCGGCGGACCGCAGCAGGCGTCGGCCATGCCGGCGGCCCTCAGCGATACCGTCACCTGTCCGCGTTGCGGCAAGACGGTGGTTGCGGTTGCCGGCGGGGCTGGCCCGGTGTGCCCGCAGTGCGGCCTGGGGGTGTCGCCGCAGCAGGGCTAACACCCGGTTGCCGGCCCGGGCAGGGGCCAAGCCCGGCCGGCCCGAGTCTGACGTATAACGCCAAGGGCGGCCGGTTGCAGCACGGCCAGCGCCCCGCCCGCCTTGGTGGAGCGCTTCATCGGAAACTCCAAGGGGCGGCCAGTTGCAACTGGCCGCCCTAGCCTGGGTCTGCTGTCTGCGACCCTGTCGCGTCGTTCGAATAGGCCGGCCGTGGGCGATTCCCGGGCCTTCTTCCTTTCTGCCGCGGGGCGTTGCTCTGCGTCGTGCGCTGGCAGCCCGCCGGCAAGGGCGTCCTGCGCCACCGCAGCGCTGCCCGGGGGCGCAAACAGATTGCCCGCTCCGCTTTGAACAACATCCGGTCCTTAAAAAAGTTGCTACTTGTTGGTCGTCGGGAGCTTGCTGGAAAATCCCAAGTAGACCGGCTCGTTGCTGATGCGCAGCAAACTGCCGGCAGTGCCCTGGTAGACCGGCTCATTGCTGATGGCCAACGGATTGGTCTTGCTGCTGGAGATTGCCGCCCGTGTTTGACTCGGCTGATCCCCGTCCTCAACAATCCCGAACAGATCGAAAGCATGCGACGGAGCCGTCAAGGAAAGGACGATGGTCACAGCGGCGGTCAGGGTGCGCAGCGCGTTCATGGTCGTTCTCCTTCAAGGGTTGGACGTTGCGAGTGCTGCGATGTGATGAGCATGCGTTGTGCCAAAGTGGCCACGACACTTAACAGGCAAGAATAATAGTCTAATTTAACGAGGCTGATTGTACAGGGAAGGGCCTGGGCGGTGTATTTGTCGGTATATCGCTAAAATGGCGGGATGCGAAGTGCGCGACGCAGGGGGAAAGGAAAAGCGGACACCAAAAAAGGGCGTCAGGTCTATGACCTGACGCCCTGAATATTCTGGCTCCCCGGGACGGACTCGAACCGCCAACCTAGTGATTAACAGTCACCCGCTCTGCCAATTGAGCTACCGGGGATCAGCGAAGCGAGGAAGCTGATTATCCCCACGCGGCTGTTGCGTCAAGGAGTTTTTGCCGCTCGCCAAAAAAAAAGCGGCCCAGGCGATTTGCCGGGGAGGCTGCCTGCGGTCGGCAGGGAAAGCGCCGTCTCGACATTGTTGACGCCGGGCGGTATTTCTCGTAGGCAAATGCGCTTGCTCGCCTGAATGGGGCGGCACAACCGATTTGCAGCAACGGAGAACCGCCGTGGGCAGCGACGCGCCACGTAAGAAAGAATACAAGCTCCCGGTCAAGTCCAAGCGGGTGGAGGATTTCCGTCCTCTGCTCGAAAGCCTGGACGCCCGCGACGAGCTCAACGAAGTCTTTAAGAACCGCATTGCCAAGGCAGTCCAACTCCTTGACGACGGCGTTCCCCTTTACCCCAACGACTTTGAAAAAGGCGATGACATCGGGCCTGTGTCCGCCGGCTACGAAGCCCTGGACGACGAAGCCCTGGCGGCCCTGGGCCGGACCTTTCGGCTGGCCGGGCGCATCGTTTCCCTGCGCTCCTTTGGCAAGGTGGCCTTTTTCACCATCCAGGACGCTTCCGGACGCATCCAGGTCTTTGCCGAGCGCGAGACGCTCGGGCAGGATGTCTATGCCGTTTTCAAGAAATTCGACATCGGCGACATCGTGGGCGTGGGCGGCAAGCTCTTTCGCACCAAGACCGGCGAGCTGACGCTGCACGCCGACTCCGTGCGGCTGGTCACCAAGTCCATGCGGCCGCTGCCGGAAAAATACCACGGCTTAAAAGACGTCGAGACCCGCTACCGCCAGCGCTATGTCGATCTGATCGTCACGCCGCGGGCGGTGGAGATCTTTAAGATCCGCACCACCATTATCCGGGAATTGCGCGCCTTCCTCGACGAGTCCGGCTTCATGGAGGTGGAAACCCCCATGATGCAGGCCATCCCCGGCGGGGCCACGGCCCGGCCGTTCGTCACGCACCACAATGCCCTGGACATGCCCCTTTTCATGCGCATCGCCCCGGAGCTCTATCTCAAGCGGCTGCTCGTGGGTGGCTTTGAGAAGGTCTACGAGGTCGGACGCCAATTTCGCAACGAAGGCGTGTCCACCCGGCACAATCCCGAATTCACCATGTGTGAGTTTTACTGGGCCTATGCCCGCTATACCGACCTCATGGACCTGACCGAGCGCCTTTTTTCGCGGCTGGCCAAGGCCGTTTCCGGCTCGGACACGGTGGAATACCAGGGCAACGCCATAAACCTCGCCCCGGGTTGGGCGCGGCTGACCTTTCACGAGTCCATCGAAAAGATCGGCGGCATCGACCCGGCCATCATCAACGATTTCGACGCCGCCAAGGCGCTGGTGGAAAAAAACGGCGAAAAGGTGCTCAAGGGCGAAAAGCTTGGCAAGGTGCAGGCCAAGCTCTTTGACATCTTCGTCGAGCCAAAACTCATCCAGCCCCATTTCATCTATCACTATCCCACGGAAATCTCGCCGCTCTCGCGGCGTAACGCCGACAACCCCGAGATCACCGACCGCTTCGAGCTGTTTATCGCCGGTCGGGAAATGGCCAACGCCTTTTCCGAATTAAACGACCCCGTGGACCAGCGGCAGCGGTTCGAGGACCAGGTGCGCGAGAAGGAAGCCGGCGATGACGAGGCCCACCGCATGGACGACGACTACGTCCGGGCGCTGGAGTACGGCATGCCCCCGGCGGCCGGCGAAGGCATCGGCATTGACCGGCTGGTCATGCTGCTCACCGACCAGGCCTCGATCCGCGAAGTGATTCTGTTTCCGTTGCTGCGGCCCGAAGGCCAGCCGGGTTCATGAGTTTCGAACTTTTTATTGCCCGGCGCTACTTAACGGCTCGCCAGAAGCAGGCGTTTATCTCGGTTATCTCGCTTATCTCCATCCTCGGGGTGGGGCTTGGGGTGGCCTCGCTGATCGTCGTGGTCGGCGTCATGCACGGGTTTTCCACCGAACTGCGCGACAAGATCCTTGGCATCAACGCCCACATGGTGGCGGCCGTGGCCGGCGGGGCCGTGCACGATTACCGGGAGCTTATGGCCAAGGCCGAAGCCGTGCCCGGGGTGGCCGGAGCCACGCCCTTTGTCTATACGGAAGTCATGTTGTCGAGTCCGCGCGGCGTCAAGGGCGTGATCCTGCGCGGCGTGGACCCCGCTTCGGCCGGGAGGGTGCTGGCGCTTCCCCGGGAAATGATCAGTGGCAGCCTGGATGATCTGACCGCTCCGGGGCTGTTTGCCGGCATCATCGTCGGCCGGGAACTGGCCGACCGCCTGGGGCTGTCCGTTGGCGACACGGTCAATCTCATGTCGCCGGCCGGCAAGGAAAGTGCTGCCGGATTTTCACCCAAAGTGAAGACCTTTGTGGTGTGCGGCATGTTTCGCTCGGGCATGTACGAGTACGATTCCACCCTGGCCTACGTGTCCATTCCGGCTGCCCAGGAACTTTTGGGCTTTAAGCGCGATATTGTCACCGGCATTGAACTCAAGGCCGATGACGTTGACGCCGTGGACAAGCTGGCCCCGGCCGTGCGTACGGCCCTTGGCGGCCCGCCCTTTTTCGTGCGCACCTGGATCGACATGAACGGCAATCTGTTTAAGGCCCTGCACCTGGAAAAGACGGCCATGTTCATCATCCTGGTCATGATCGTGGTGGTGGGCTCGTTTTCCATCATCACCACCCTCGTCATGCTGGTCATGGAAAAGACCCGCGACATCGCCATCCTCATGTCCATGGGGGCAACCCCGGCGGCGATTCGCACCATTTTCATGCTCCAGGGGGCCATTATTGGTCTGGTGGGCACGGCCCTGGGCTTCGTGTTGGGGCTGGGGCTGGCCTTGGCCCTGGAAAAGTATCAGTTCATTAAGATTCCCGGCGACGTGTATCCCATGGACCATCTGCCGGTGAAGCTCGACTGGCCCGATCTGGTCATCATCGGCCTGACCTCCCTGACCCTGTGCTTTCTGGCCACGCTGTACCCGGCCCGCCAGGCAGCGGGGCTCAAGCCCGTGGAGGCCCTGCGCCATGAGTGAGGCGCTGTATGAACTGCGGCAGGTCCGCAAGGTCTATCAGGGCCCGGCCGAGGAAGTGACGGTTTTAAGCGGGCTGGACTTCACCATCGCCCCGGGCGACTCCCTGGCAATCCTTGGAGCCTCGGGTTCGGGAAAATCTTCCCTGCTGCATCTTTTGGGCGCATTGGATCAGCCGACCTCGGGAACGATCCATTTTGCCGGTCGCGATCTGGCAAAATTGACCGTGAAAGAGGCGGCAACGATACGTAACCGTGAGATTGGATTCGTTTTTCAGTTTCACCATCTGCTGCCCGAATTCAGCACGCTGGAGAATGTGGCCATGCCGGCCCTGATCGCCGGGGTCGAAAGAAAACAAGCTTTTGCCCAGGCCAGGGAATCTTTGTCGCTCGTAGGACTTGATGAAAGGGCCGAACACAGGGTAACAACCCTTTCCGGGGGAGAGAGACAGAGGGCGGCCATCGCCCGTGCTGTGCTTTTGCGGCCGTCTGTTCTGTTGGCCGACGAACCCACCGGTAACCTCGACGAAGCCACTGGCGGCAGGGTCGGCGAAATGCTCGCCCGCCTCAACGCCGAGCTTGGCATGACGTTGGTTGTGGTAACCCACAACCATAACCTGGCCGCTCTGATGGGCCGGAGACTGGAGCTGCAGGGTGGAGAACTCTATGCGCGGAATGAAACACTTCGGTCTTAAAGGGCTGTTGCTGGTCGCGTGCCTGGTATTGGCCGCCGGACAGGCCTTGGCCCAGTCCGGCAAAGTACTGGTTGTGCCCTTTGAGATTAATGCAGCCGATGCGTTGCGTTCCGTCCAGGGAAGCCTGCCTCAAATGCTGGCCGACAAGCTCAAAGCCGGCGGCGTCGCCGCCCAGGCTGAAAGCGGCAAGACCGCAGCGGATCTGGCCGCAGCCCGCAAACTGGCCGCCGGGGTGCGGGCCGAATACGTCGTATTTGGCAGCATCTCCAAAGTCGGTGAGGGATTAAGTCTCGACGCCCGGGTGGCCAAAGTCGCCGGCGGCGAGGCCCAACCCGTGTTTGCCTCGGCCAAAAACGTCATGGCCCTGGACGCCGCTGCTGCCGAACTGGCGGACAAGATCCGGCCCCTGGTTTCGGCCGTGGGCGGGTCCGACCGCATCGTTGCGGTGGATGTCGAGGGGAACTCGATCCTCGACAAGGAAGTGGTCATCCTTAAGATCCAAAGCCAGGTCAACCAGCCCTACGACCCCAAGACCGTCAATGACGACGTCAAAAAACTCTTCGATATGGGCTACTTCGACGATGTTCAGGTTCGCCTTGAAGCCGCTCCCGGCGGCAAACGCCTGACCTTTGTGGTCAAGGAAAAACCCCGCATCCAGGCCATCGGCGTCACCGGCAACGGCGACGTGAAAAAAGACGATGTTCTGGAAGCCATGTCCACCAAGTCCGGCGGCGTGCTCAACTTGAAAGTGCTGGCCGACGACCTGGGCAAGATCCGCGAGCTTTACAGCAAAAAAGGCTACTACAAGACCGAAGTCACCTACGAGTTGGAGCAGACCGATCCCCGCATCGCCCGCCTCAACATCGTCATCAAGGAGCCCAAAAAGCTCTATATCAAGGAAGTCAAGGTCGAAGGGGCCAAGCAGATCAGCGCCGGCGACCTGACCTCCGAACTGGCCACCTCCACCCGCCATTTCTGGTCCTGGGTCACTGGTTCGGGCGTGCTCAAGGAAGAAATGCTGGAGCGCGACGCCGCCGCCCTGGAAGCCTACTACGCCAACCGGGGCTTTGTGGACGCCAAAGTCGGCCAGCCCGAGGTCATCTACGGCGACGACGGCATCACCGTGATCTTCCGGGTGGAAGAGGGCGATCGCTACAAGGTCGGTACGGTCACCTTTAGCGGCGACCTCCTCTACGATCAGCCCAAGCTCATGGAGCGCATCAAGCTCGACGAGTTGGCCTCGTCCGGCGAATACTTCAATCGGTCAGTGGTTCGCGACGACTTAAACGCCCTGGCCGAGTTGTATGCCGATGACGGTTACGCTTTTGCCGAAGCCGATGTGGACATGCAAAAGCACACCGACACCAAGTCCATCGACATCGCCTATCAAATCGTTAAGGGCCGCAAGGTCTACGTGCGGCGCGTCACCATCGAAGGCAACGACAAGACCCGCGACAACGTCATCCGCCGCGAAGTCAAACTGGCCGACGGCGATCTGTTCTCGGGCTCCAAGCTGCGCCGCTCCAACGAGCGCCTGGACAAGCTCGAATACTTTGAAAAGCTCGATATCGAGACTGTGCCTACCGACAATCCGGCCGAAGTGGACATCAAGGTCAAGGTCAAAGACAAGAACACCGGTGCCATCAGCCTCGGTGCAGGTTACTCCACCTCGGACAGCGTGTTCTTCGGCGGTTCCGTCGAAGAGAAGAACCTCTTCGGCAAGGGCTATAACGCCAAGTTCCAGGGAATGTTTAGCGGCACGTCCAGCCGTGGCATCCTCTCGTTTACCAACCCCCATGTCTACGATTCCAAGCTGGCCATGGGAACCGACATCTATCAGGTCTATAAGGCCTACGACGACTTCAAGAAATCAACCACCGGTGCCAAGCTGCGGTTCGCCTATCCGCTTGGCGAATATACGATCCTGTCCTGGGATTACCGCCTGGATCACTACCACATCTACCACACCAACTACATGGCCTCCAGCGTGATCACCGAATCCGCCGGTTGGCACTGGACCAGCGCCGTCTACGCCCAGATTGATCGGGACACGGTGGACAGCGCCACCAAGCCCACCAAGGGCACCAAGAACACGTTGTCCTTTGAATATGCCGGTGGCATCGTTGGCGGCGACGACGCCTACGTCAAGCCGATGTTTACTTCCAACGTCTTCTACCCGCTGCCCTTTGACAGTGTTTTCCACTGGCGCGGTCAGGTCGGAACCCTGCTCCCCAACATGGGCGGCGACATTCCGGTCTACGAGCGCTTCTACCTTGGCGGCATCAACAACGTGCGCGGCTACGAACTCGACAAGATTTCGCCCCGCGATCCCTGGACCCATGAGCGTATCGGCGGCAAGGCCGAATTCTTCACCAACTTTGAAACCATCTTCCCTCTGAGCAAGTCCAACGGCCTGTACGGCGTGGCCTTCTTTGACGCCGGTAATTCCTGGATGTCTGTCACCGATGTCGACTTCGACATGTACAGAGGCGTCGGTGCCGGCGTACGCTGGTATTCCCCGCTGGGACTCATCCGGGTGGAATACGGCTACGGTCTCGACGCTGCAGACCACAACATGAATCCGTCGCAGGTCGGTTTCTCCATGGGGTCCACGTTCTAGACTGTCGATTTGCGGGGTCGGCCGGCGGCCCCCCAGAGTCGCGGCGGTCCGTTTGCGAGAGCAAAGCACCGGGGGGCAGGCGCCCCCTGCAAACAGGAAATCTGGAAGGAGCTTTATAATGCGCGTTATGTTTCGGGTTCTGATCGTGTTGGCCGTTTTGGCTGTGCCCCTGGCGGCTCAGGCCCAGGGCAAAATCGGCATCATCAATCTTGATGAAGCCATGTCCAACTCCAGTGCCGGCAAGTCGGCTCTCGGCAGCCTCAAGTCCAAGTTTGAATCTCGTGAAAAAGCCTTGGCTGCCACGGGCGACGAACTGAAAAGAATGCAGGAAGAGCTGCAAAAGAAAAGCGTGGCGCTGTCCCAGGATGCCATGAAGACCAAGGCCGCTGACTTCGAAGGCAAGGCGCGCAAGTACCTGGAAGACCGCAACAAGCTCCAGCAGGAAGAGCAGCAGGCCCAGCAGGGCGTGCTCCAGCCCCTGCTGACCCGTTTGCAGAAGGTCGTCAGCGATTATGCCGTTAGAAACGGCTACACCGTGATCCTGGAAGCCCGCAGTGTCCCGTATTTTGATCCCAAGCTCGATGTGACGGCGGCCATCCAGGCCGAGTTCGACAAGAGCAAATAAGGCCAAGCCAGGCAACTTTCAGGGCCGGGACGCACAACGTCCCGGCCTTTTTTTACATGGAGGAACAGACTATGACCGCAGAACAAACCGCCGGCGTCATCACCATTGCCGAGATCAAAAAGCTGTTGCCCCACCGCTATCCCTTTTTGCTTGTGGATCGGGTGCTTGCTTTTGTCCCTGGGGAATCCATTACGGCCATTAAGAATGTGACCATCAACGAGCCTTTTTTCCAGGGGCATTTCCCAGACGCCCCCATCATGCCCGGCATGCTTATCCTGGAAGCTCTGGCCCAGGCCGGCGGCATCCTGGTATCCAAATCCCTGGAAGGACCCTTGGGCAGCCGGATCTTTATGTTTACCGGGGTGGAAAAGGCCAAATTCCGCCGTCCGGTGGTTCCCGGCGACCAGCTTGTTTTGCGCTGTTTTGACATCAAGCGCCGGCTGACCCTGTGCAAAATGCGGGCGCAGGCGTTGGTTGCCGATCAGGTGGTGGCCGAGGCCGAACTGAGCGCCGCCGTAGTTGAGGCCGGGGCGCTGTAGAGCCTGTCGGTCATTCGACGGGGGAGGCAGCCAAGGGCCGCGTGCTGTTTTCCCGGCAATGCGGGCTCCTGTGGCCCGGGGAGATGGTCCGACAAAGCCACGCCAGCGCCCTGGGGCGGTTTTCCAGTGACGACGGCCCCGTGGCGCGGGGATATGGTTCCACAGATATCGGCCTGCGCCGGGTGCCGGCTTCCTGGCGACGAGGAACCGGACAGCGGTGGCAGTGGGGACCGTGTGGTTTAGGCGGGGGCCGGGCCAGCGAGGAAATCGCTGAGGTCCAGGCGTCGTTCCAGGCGGGCGCTGTCGGCTTCCACCACGTCGATATTGTCGTCAAGAAGGCGCACCAATCGCTGGTCGATGCGACCGGCCCGGGCCTCCTGCCACAACACGCCAAGGGCCTTTTCACGGGGCAGGGCTGGTTTGTAGTGGCGGGCCATGGTGATGGCATCGTAGATATCGACGATGGCAATGATGCGGCTTTGCAGCAGGATGTCCGGGGCCAGGAGTTTGCCCGGATACCCGGAACCGTCCAAGCGTTCGTGGTGCTGGGAGATGATGGGCAGCAGGCGCCGCATGTTTTCGGGAAAGGGAATGTGCTTGAGGATTCGGTGGCTTTCCTCGGGGTGGCGCTCGATCTCCAGACGTTCATCCGGGGTGAGATTGCCCCGGGCGATGAGCAGGCAGGCGATTTCCGCAGCGGTAAGCACCGGCAGGCTGGCGTCGCCGATACGGATCTCCCTGGCCCCGAGGCGGGTGACCAGCGCGGCATCTTCTTCAGAAACAGTGTCTGCTGCATTGATCCGGCACAGTTCGGAAAAATCCATGGCGTAATTCTGGCCGGCCGTCATTTCAAGCAGACTGATCCGCTGGCCGATGACTTTCATGACGCCGGCCGAAAGCCGTGTGGCCTTGGTCAGGACTTCCTCGCGGATGCCGATCTTGCCGACGTCGTGCAACAGGCCTGCGTAGAGCAGTTCTTCCAGGTCATGGGGCGAAAACGTCACATCCGGGAAAAACGTGCGGTCCAGGTGCACGGTGCGGGCCAGGGCCACACCCAGACGGGCCACCCGTTGGGAATGGCCGGCGGTGAACGGATCGCGGGCATCGATGGCTGTGGCCAGGGCCTGCATGAGGGAATTGATCAGCGTCTGGATGGATTCAAAATGCAGGGCGTTGCCTGTGGCAATGCCGGCCACCGTGGCCAGGGTGCCTATATATTGGAGATGGTTGGCCTCAAAGAGCATGGGGGCAGCACCGCCAAGGACCAGCATGCCCACACACCGGTTGGCGGCAACCAGGGGCGAGAGCAGCATGGAGGACAGGGGCGCTTCCTGGTTCCAGCGGCTGTCGGCGTCAAGGTCATTGACGATCTCACCTTTCTGGCTGCAGTCGATGGCGCGGAACAGGGCGGAGTTGGCAACCGGGTCGAGGCAACTCCGGGCGTTGTCGCCAAAGGCGCAGGCTGGGATGAAATCCGTTTCACCCGGGGCGCGCAAAAAGACCATGCCCACTTCGGCCGGCAGTTCCCCGCGCCGGCATTCATCCAGCAGCGCCTGGGCCACATCGCGCGGTCGCAAAGAACCGTTTAAGCCGAGTGTGGCCCGGTGAAGCAGAGAAATTTCACGGTATTTGGCCAGGGTTTCCCCAGCCAGGGCGCGGCGCAAGGCCTCACCGTCAATGAGCGCTTCCAGGCAGCCGGCTACAAACCGGATAAGTTCTGGCAGGCGATCATCGGCACTGTCCTGGGGGATGTGGTCGGGCGGTGGGGAGACAGCCAGGTAGCCAAGGAGACAGCCGTCAAGGCGAAGCGGTTCCAGGCGGCACTGCGGTTCTGGTGCCGCTGCGACAGCATCAAGCACCGCGACGCGCCAACCTGGTCCGAGCAAGGATTGGGCCTGAGCAAGCAGTGGGGCTAATGCCCTTTTTTTGAGCAGTCGCTGCAAAGGAACCATGGCAAGGAGTCCCGAGGCCCCGATCAGGGGTCGAGCTTTAAAAGTTCCTTGGCCACCTTGAGCACTTCGTCCGGGTCGAAGGGTTTGGTCATATAGCGGCTGGCCCCAAGTTCAAGGCCTTGGCGGCGGTCGACTTCCTGGCCTTTGGCGGTCAGCAGCACGATGCCGATGTCTGTAATGGCAGGGTCGTCCTTGACGCGCTGGCAGACTTCGTAGCCGTTGAGTTTGGGCATCATGATATCCAGGAAAACGACGTCCGGCTGCTGCGACTTGATCAGCGCCAAACCTTCCTCGCCGTTTTGGGCCGAGAGGATGTCGATGCCGAAATCTTCTTCAAGTTCTTCGAGTGTTTGCTCCAAGAGCATGCGAATATGCACCTCATCGTCAACGATGAGAATTTTGCCGGGCATGAACGTCTCCTTTCGATGGCACCAACCAATGTAAAGAATAATAAATGGGCCGGGTAAAGGCAAGGACGCACACCCGTTGGCTGGAGAAATCCCCCTCTCTGAGAGGGAAATTGCCGCACATCAGCCCGACGGGTTAATGGTGGCCGTTGCAGGCTCCGCCGCAGTTGCCGCCAGCCTCGGAAAAATCAAGGCTCGAATGGATGACAAAGCCGTCCGGTCCGCAGTCGACCGTGATCGGGGCGGCCTGGGACAGCAACAGGGCACTGATGACGAGCCGCCAGCCGCCAAGATCAAAGACCGCGTCCTCGGCAGACGCGGCGTCCGGGGCAATATCCAGCCGCGGGCCGGATGTGTGCAGAAAGGACAGGAACACCCGCAGCTCCGGTCGGGGCTGCGCGCCAAGCAGATTGTCCAAAGCGAGGCGTGCGGCGTCTGTCAGCCTGACGCAATTCTCTGCGTGCATATCCATAAAAATACCATACGATTCCAGGCTGGCAGTGTCAACGCGCACACCCGGACGCGCGCAGGCGACGCGCACACCCTGACGCGCATACTTAAACAGGTACGCACCAGCCGCGTGCACTTTGCTATGCGCGCACCAGGATTGGCTGCGCATGCAGTTGCCATGGATCAGGATTTGAAGAGAGAGACTTAAACAATGCGCTGGCGTTGCATTCTGGGAAATATATTTTGACCTTGCCGGCCTCAATGGTCACCATGTCAAGGCGGTGCTCGATATCGCAAATAAAATTCTTTGTGATTCCGAGCTCTCTACTGACGCGTTTAAAAAAATATAGTCTTGCTCGTGTGCTTGTGCGTCTTAAATCGCTCTGGAATCATCCTCTCGAACCATTTCTGTCCGGCTAATTTAGAAGAGATAGCCTGCTAGAATTGTTTGGTTTTAAGCGTTGCCGTCGCGGGTCAATGAGGTCGAGAATTTCACATTGCTGAAACAGATTTCGTTGCACCAGCCGGG
>NZ_WVUD01000034.1 GCF_009856865.1 Solidesulfovibrio aerotolerans
TGAACTTGATGTCATGGCAATTTATGCCATTTTTTCAAAATTGATCGCCTAAGTGGAAAGGCATCATGAGCTTGCACCAGTTGTCGCTTTCAGGCGTCAAGCCTTTTCTTAGCCGGACAGTAATGACTCTGCAATACTAAAAACGCGAAAAACAACAAAATAAAAGGAGGTTATATATATAGGATGGTTATCGCTGTGGTCGTCGGTTTGTCTTTTTCTGGTGTTTCTTTTTTTGTAAATAGTCTGGGCAGATAGATGAGGCCGTTATGGAAAAATTTCTGCGGTCTATTGGGGAGATCGATAGACCTCCTCCGGGCCCTGGTCCAGATGTTATACGTTCCCCGGTACCGAAGCCAGATGTCAAGATAAAATAATCCTACATCATGCGGCCCAAGGGAGTCACATGAGTCGGTTAATGGATCTTTGCTGTATTTTGCAAACAACAAAAGACAGGGCCGTAATGGTCCTGTCTTTTGTTGTAAATGGGCTTGATTTGATTAACGCTTCGAGTACTGGAACCGGGCGCGGGCGCCGCGCTGGCCGTACTTTTTGCGCTCTTTCTCGCGGGAGTCGCGGGTGAGCAGGCCGGCTTTCTTCAGCACGCCGCGCAGCTCGGGATCGAGCGAAAGCAGGGCGCGGGAAATGCCGTGGCGCACGGCCTCGGCCTGGCCGGTCATGCCGCCGCCGGCGACATTGACTTTCACGTCCACCCGGCCTTCCAGCTTGGTCAGGGCCAGGGCCTGCCGGACAATGGCCAGCAGGGTGGGACGGGGGAAGTATTCTTCGTAGGGCCGATCATTGATAAGGATGCGGCCATTGCCTTTGTACAGGCGGGTGCGGGCCGTGGCGCGTTTGCGTCGGCCGGTGGCGTAGTAAAATTCGTCGCTCATGTGGATTCTCCGCAGGCCGGGTTAGACGTCCAGGGTTTCGGGCTTTTGAGCCTCGTGGGGATGGGCTTCGCCGGCGTAGATTTTCAGTTTCTTCAGCATGGCCCGGCCAAGGCGATTTTTCGGCAGCATGCCCCGAACGGCCTTGCGGATGACTTCTTCCGGCTTTTTGGCCAGCATGTCGCGCAGGGAAGTTTCTTTGAGGCCACCGATCCACCCGGAGTGGCGATAGTATTTTTTCTGGTCCAGCTTGCGACCGGTGGTGTGCACCTTGGCGGCGTTGACCACGATGATGAAGTCGCCGGTGTCCATGTGGGGGGCGAATTCGACCTTGTGCTTGCCGCGCAGGCGAACGGCCACGGCAGTGGCCAGGCGGCCGAGGATCTTGTCCGAGGCGTCGACCACGAACCAGTTGTGGGAAATATCTTTGGGCGTCGGGCTAAACGTTTTCATGGCGGCTCCTCTGAGTTGCTCGAAAGACGAATCCTGTATTCCCGCAGGGCCAGGTTGTCAATACCAAATTTTTTAAGACCCGCTCGACTACGGTCGGCGGTTGCCCTTTGCGGCCGGGGAAGCTAGGTATGCCGGAGTCGGTAAAAATGCAAGGAGAACGCATGGTCAGTGTGCGCAAAAGCCTTTTGCAATTCCTGTTTGCCGGTTCCTTCATGAAACGTTGGAACGACAAGCACCGCAGCATGGATTTGGTGGAAGTGGACAAGCAGGCCCATAAAATGATGGTGGCCTGGATGCTCTACGAACTCAACTCCCGCCATCTGCCGGAGCCTGAGCGTCTGGCCCTTGGCCTTGAAATCGTCGAGGGCGGGTTGTTTGAATATCTTTACCGGCTGGTCATAACAGATATCAAGCCCCCGGTTTTTTACAAGATCAAAGCCAATCCGGCCCACTACTGCCAGTTGACCGACTGGGTGTTTGCCCAACTCGAACCCCGGGTGCGCGAACTGGGCCAAGGCTTTTGGGACCGGCTGCGGGCCTATCTGGCCGTGCCGGAAAGCGACGCGCCGGCCCGGCGCATTCTCGACGCGGCCCATCTCTACGCCAGTGGCTGGGAATATTCGCTTATAAAACGCGACAACCCCTGGGATGATGAACTGCTTGAGATCGAATCCTCGTTTACCGGCGGGCTGGCCCGGTTTGCCGATCTGCGCGGGGTGACCGATCTGGCTGACGGGTTGTTTGCCGGCAAGAAAAACGCCCTGGGGCATTTTGCCCGGTTGCTGGGCCAGTTGCGTTTTCAGACCCGCTGGTCCCAGACCCCGCGCATTCCCGAAACCTCGGTGCTGGGGCATATGTTTCTGGTGGCCGCCTACGGTTATTTTTTCAGTCTGGCCGTGGACGCCTGCCCGGCCCGGCGGCTCAATAATTTTTTTTCCGGCCTGGTCCACGACGTGCCGGAACTGCTGACCCGCGACATCATTTCGCCGGTCAAGCAGTCGGTCGCGCCCATTGGGGACATGATCAAGGAATATGAAAACAAGGAATTGGAGCGCCGGATTTTTTCGGTCTTAACTGGCGGCGGCTATGGCGAGCTGGCCGACCGGCTGGCTTATTTTCTCGGCATCGAGGTGGGGTCGGAATTTTACGAATCCATCCGGGACGAGCATGGCACAGCCTTGCGGGTGACGCCTGAGGATCTGGCCAGCCGCTGCAATCTGGACAGCTTTGATCCCAAGGACGGGCAGCTTCTCAAGGTCTGCGATTCGTTGGCGGCGTTTATTGAGGCCTATACGGCTCTTCGCAACGGCATCACCTCGGATCAGTTGCAACAGGCTGTGTGGCGTCTGCGCACCCGCTATTCGCCGGTGGTGCTCTTTGGCAAGGTCCATGTCGGGGCGCTTCTGGCGGATTTCGACTGAACCGGCCCTTCCCAAGGCCGGGCAAACAGCGTTATACTGCCGGTGCACCACGCTCTCGGAGAAAATACATGCTTCGCAAACGCGCCTTTGACGCCTTGCGCACCGACGTGCTTGTCGTCGATGCCGGGGAATCCCTGGATACTGTCGCCGCCAAGCTCCAGAAACATCTGGAGAAAAGCCCGGATCTTGACGCCGTTGTGGTCATGCGCCAGGGCCGGTTCTTAGGCGTTGTGAGCCTTCGCACCCTGCTTGGCGATTTAAACGATTGCGCCCTCGACGCCAGCCTGCGCACCAGTCTTGGCGACGACGATTTTGAAGAAACCTACCGCACCGCCTGCCAGCACTGCATGGCCCGCAAGGCGTCTGATGCCGCCCGGCGCGATGTCCCCAAAGTTGCCGCGTCCGATTCGCTGCACCTTGTGCTTGATGCCATGATCAAAGTGGACAGCCGCTTTGCCGTGGTGCTGGAAGGCGACCGGCTGCTGGGGCTGGTGCCCTTGGGCGAAATATTCCGCGAGATACGGCGGGGGTGCGGCGGGCGCTAGCCCGGGCCTGACCACGTTGCACGCAACCGGTTGCGGCGGTCTTGGACAGGGTGGTCTGTGGGGCAGGGATAGCCGCAGCCTGCTTGTCGGCCCAGGACGCGGGCTGGTGGCAGACAGGTGATGATCTCGGAACAGGCGCTCCGGTTGCACCCCCTGCCTGTACGGCCCAGGAGGCGGGTGGTCGGCCCAAACGCATCCTGGGCACCGCCCGCCCTGAGGAACCCGGGGCTGCGGTCTGTGCGAAAGTGGGAAGCCGTCCCTATTTTTGGTTGGCCAGCAAGGCGATGAGGCGCTTGACGATGTCGGCGGGGTAGCGCCGGCTGTCGTCGAAGAGCTTTTTGGCGGCGGCCAGCGGGTCCATGGCCGGGGCGTAGGTCCGTTTGGTGATCATGGCGCAAAACGAATCCACAACGCCGGTGATCAGTCCCAATTCCGAAATGCCGCCCACGGTCAGCTTCTGCGGATAGCCGGACCCGTCGATGCGCTCGTGGTGCTCCGACACGCAGCGTTCCATCTCCGTGAATTTGATGTCGATGCGCGAAAGCATCTCGTAACCGGCCATGGTGTGGTTGCGGATCTTTTGCATTTCATCGGGGAGCAGGGCCTTGGTCTTGTCGCGGATCATGGATGGCACCCGGGTCATGCCGAGGTCGTGCAGAAACAGGCCGAGCAGGGAACGATCCAAAATATTGCGGGCGTTTTTGGTATCGCGAAACGTCTCGGACTGGCAGGCCAGAAACAGGTGCAGGCCAAAAAGACCGCAGTTGACGGCGTGGTTGGCCAGACTGTGGGTGGCGTGCAGCCGCTTGGCCAGCGCTTTGGCCCGGTTGAAATCGTCCCAGACGTATTCGGTCAGCACCAGCACGTCTTCGCGCACTTTGTCGAACACCAGCCGCACCGGCTGATCGAAAAATGACTCCATACGCCGGGTCAGCGCGATCTGAAAGATGTCGGCGATCTCTGATTCGGTCAGGTGCTTGTCCAGCAGCACCAGATCAAGCTGGTAGCTGATGTGCTTGACATAGACCGAATGATCGGCCCGGGACACGAAAATGACGCCCTGGGACACCAGCTCGGCCAATTCCTGGGACTGTTCCTTGGAAAGCCGGTCGCCAACCTTATAATAGGACGCAATACGCGAAACCGGTTCCAGAAAACGGTAGATGTTAAGCGGCGGCCGGAGTTTGTTGAAACTCTGGAGAATCTCCGGGTTGATCTGGTAATATTCTTCTTCAAGCCCGGCCGGAATTTCCACTATCGCCCTCTCGCGCATGCTGCCCTTCCGTGGGTCGTTTGCCGTCGCGTCTTTCCCCACCCGGGTTCGGAAGGGGACGATTGTTCACCATCGCCTGCGTTCCTTAACGGTTTCCAGGACATTCTGGCAAGGCTTGCGTGTTCTGTATCCTGTTTCCTCCTTTTTGCCGCTTCTTTTCAGGCGGTTATCGCACCCTTGGTATAATACTTCGAGATACCACCCGGTTAGCTGAAACACGCTGATATCCTGGGTTTTTTCCCACTTGGCCCCCCAAACCCGGGGCCGGGTGTGGCATTTCCTTGTCAAGCGGTGGATTGCCCTTGACACCAAGAGGGAGTTGGTGGAGAGAATGTGGGAAATGGTGGTAAGAAGTGGTGAGCCATCAGCGTGAGGGGCCGTGTTCCGAGGACATTCCAATCGCAGCCTCGATCCCAAGGGTCGTTTGATGCTCCCTCCCGAGTTTCGGGAGGAGATTTTTCGGCTCGTCCCGGACGGCAGGATCATGCTCACCAACAATTTCGACGGGGCCATAAGCGGCTACCCCATGCCCGAGTGGGAAGAGGTGGAGGCCAGCTTTCGGTCCGGCAACACGCTGGTTCCGGGCTTTCGGGACATTGAGCGTTTTTTTATCGCCGGAGCCATGGAAGTGACCCTGGACAAGCAGGGGCGCATCCTCATTCCGCCGTATCTGCGCACCTACGCCGCCCTGGATAAGGATCTGGTTTTGGCCGGGGTGGGGACGAAGTTTGAAATCTGGGACCAGAGCCGTTTCGAGGAGCGCCTGCGCCTGACCGCTGCCAACTTTAACGCGCACATGGAAGCCATGGCCGCTTCCGGCGTTGCGCTGCGGTTCTAGGGGACGGGCATGGACGAGGAACAGCAGATCCACATACCGGTCCTGTTGCGGGAAGTGATCGAATACCTTGGCATAAAG
This sequence comes from Solidesulfovibrio aerotolerans, assembly GCF_009856865.1. GTDB lineage: Bacteria > Desulfobacterota > Desulfovibrionia > Desulfovibrionales > Desulfovibrionaceae > Solidesulfovibrio > Solidesulfovibrio aerotolerans. The sequence continues at coordinate 5,496 of NZ_WVUD01000034.1, forward strand.
CCGGGGATGAAAATTTTGGACGCCACAGTCGGGCTTGGCGGGCATTCTAGGGGGATGCTCGATGCGGCCGGGGGAGAGGGGCAGGTGCTCGGTTTGGACAGGGACAGGGAGGCCCTGTCCGAAGCCGGGCGACGACTTGCCCCCTACGGTGAACGGGTGCGGCTGGTACGGTCGCGCTTAAGCCGGTTCCCGGCCATCCTGGCTGAGACGGGGTGGGAGAAGGTCGATGCGGCACTCTTGGACGCAGGGATGTCCTCGTTGCAGCTCGACGACCCGGAGCGGGGCTTCGGGTTTCTAAACGACGGCCCCCTGGACATGCGCATGGGGGCCGAAGACGGCGGGGAGAGCGCCGAGGGGTTGATCAATCTGGCCCCTTTTGCCCGGTTGGCCGAGATCATCCGGGAATACGGCGAAGATCCGCAAGCCGGACGCATTGCCCGGGCCATTGTGGCCGCCAGGGAACAGGCCCCCATCACCACCACGGCCCGGTTGGCCGAGATCGTGTGGCAGGCCTATCCCGCCAAATGGCGCGCCACGGCCCGGCAGCATCCGGCCACCAGGACCTTCCAGGCCCTGCGCATGGCCGTTAACGAGGAGTTGGCGGAACTGAGTGCCTTTTTGGAGGCCATCCCCGAGCATCTCGCCCCGGGGGGGCGGGTGGCCGTCATCTCGTTTCATTCCCTGGAAGACCGGCTGGTCAAGCGGGCCTTTCGGCACGAGGCCACGGATTGCCTGTGCCCCAGGGAACAGATGCTGTGTGTGTGCGGGCACAAGGCCAGGTTTCGCATCCTGACCAAAAAGCCCGTCATGGCCGGAGAAGAGGAAGTGCGCGACAACTCGCGGGCACGCAGCGCCAAGCTGCGGGTGGCCGAGCGGTTGCCGGATGCCGGGGACGATAGCGCAGGCTGAGGGAGAGGCTATGGGCACCTTGTCGAAAGAATGGGCTATTTCCATGGCCTTTAGCATCGCCTTGTTGCTGGTCTTTGGCCTGGGCCTGGTCTGGCTCAACATTGAGCGGGTGGATATGGCCTATGAACTCAATAAGATCCAGCGCCAGATCGACGAGATGGAAACCTTGTCAGCCAAGCTCGAAGTGGAACGCAACACCTTGATCACGCCCTCGCGGCTGCGCGAACTGGCCAAGGACTGCGGCCTGGGCTCGGCCAAACCCGGGCAGATTCGCCGGGTGGCCGCCACCGGCGAGGTTGAGGCTTCGCCGCTGGTGAGTCTGGCGGCCGAGCCGGGCAAGGGTGCGGGCAAGGTTGCGGGCGACACGGCCGTGGCCAAAAATCCGGGCAAGAGCGCAGGCAGGGCCACGGGGAAAGGCGCTGCCAAGGTGGCCGCCGACGCCGGGGAAGTGAAGGGGGGCGAGAGCAACGCCGTCAACGCCGCCATTGCCAGGGCCGCCACGCCCAAACCCCTTAAAACCACTGCGGCGGAGCAGCAATGACCCCTTGGTGCTCGTTGTATTCTTTTATTCATTCACTGAACGTCACTCCCGGCGATGCGCGCAGGCGGATCACGGGGGTGCGGTCGTAGTTGGCTACGGGGCCGGGCATGCGTAAACCTTCCAAAGAAAGCCAACAAAAGAGCGTGCGGGATTGGAGCCGGGTCAAGCTCACCTGCGTCGGGATCTTTTTGGGCTTGGCCTGGGTCGCCTTGTGGTCACGGGCCGGCTATCTCCAGATTGTGGCCGGGCCGCAATTGGCCATACAGGCCGAGCGGCAGCATGTCGCCTCCGAGATCGACAAAGGGTCGCGGGGCGAAATTTATGACCGCACCGGCCGGTTGCTGGCCAAAAGTGTCGAGATTGAGGGCCTTTTTGTGCGGCCCAAAGAAATCGTCGATGTCGACAAGACCGCCGCCTACCTGGCCAAGGTGCTCCATATGAAGGAGCAGCGGGTCAAGCAGAAGCTGCAGAGTTCGTCGAACATGGTCTACCTTTCCTGGCGGGTGGGCGACCGCACGGCCGCCAAGATTCGGGAAGCGGCCTTGCCGGGGGTTCATTTCACCAAGGAATTCGGCCGGTTTTATCCCAACGGCCATCTGGCCAGCCAGCTTATGGGCTTTGTGGGCGTGGGCGATGTGGGCCTGGAAGGGCTGGAAAAATCCTTTGATGTCCGCTTAACCGGACGCCAGGCCAAGTTCGTGGTCCAGCGCGATGCCTCGGGGCGGCGCTACTTTTTCGATTCCCAGGGCCGGGAGCTGGCCGACATCAACGGCCACGACGTGCGCCTGACCATCGATGCCCAGATTCAGTTTTTTGCCGAAGAGGAGTTGGAAAAGGCCGTTACCACCAACAACGCCAAAGCCGGCACCTGCCTGGTGGTCCATGTGCCGACCGGCGAGATCCTGGCCATGGCCAACTATCCCTTTTTCAATCCCAACGTGGGTCGGGGGATCAGCCCCCGGGTGGCCCGCAACCACGCCGCCCTGGACGTGTTCGAGCCCGGCTCCACCATGAAGCCCCTGCTGGTGGCCGCTGCCCTCCAGGAACGCACGGTCCGGCCGGATTCGACCTTTAACTGTGAGAACGGCAAGTTCGGCCTGGCCGGGAAGGTCATCAAGGACACCCATTCCTACGGCGTGTTGCCGGTCAACCAGATCGTTCGCGTCTCCAGCAACATCGGCGCGGCCAAGATCGGTATGCAGCTCGGTTCGGCCCGACTGCACGGCTATTTCGAGAAGCTTGGCTTTGGCCGGCCCACGGGCCTGCCCATCTCCGGCGAAGGCAAGGGCCTGTTGCGGCCCGTCAAAGCCTGGTCCGTCCTGGATCTGGCCACGGCCTCCTTTGGCCAGGGCGTGGCCATGACCCCGGTCCAGATGGCCCAGGCCTTTTTGATCCTGGCCAACGACGGTGTGTACAAGCCCTTAAAGCTCGTGGCCGATCCCGACGGGCCAGCCCCGCCGCGCCAGCCCTTCCGGGTTTTTGACGCCGATGTGGCCCGCACGGTCCAGCGTATCATGCGCGAGGTGGTCCACGAGGAGCACGGCACCGGACGCGTCGCCCAGATCCCGGGCCTGGAAACCGGCGGCAAGACCGGAACAGCCCAGAAAGCCGGGGCCGGCGGCGGCTATGGCAACAAATATCTCGGCTCCTACGTGTCCTTCGTGCCGGCCATCGGACCGGAGTACATCGTCATGGTTATGGTTGACGAACCCGAACCAAGCCACTACGGCGGCGTGGTCGCGGCCCCGGCCGTGCGCGATGTGACGCTGCGCATGCTCTCTTACCTTGGGCGCATGCCCGAGACGGTGCAGTTGGCCAAATCGCCGGCCGCTTCTGCCGCCGAGATGCCGGCGGCTTCGGTGGGACCGACCAAGGCCGATAAAGACATTTTGGCCATTGCCGCGTCCAAGTCGGTCACGACCCGGGCCATCGAGGTCCATTCCGTTCCAGATTTTTCCGGCATGCCGTTGCGCCGGGTGGTGGAAATACTGGCCGGCAAGGGCATCGTGCCGCGCCTGGAAGGGCAGGGGCTGGTGGTTTCCAAGCAAAGTCCGGCACCGGGCGCTCCCTGGCCCGGCGAGAAACAATCTGAATTCGTGCTCTGGCTGGCCAGGCCGTCCTGAGTGGCGAGATGACGCCTATGACACCAAACGCCGCACCCGATTTGCCCGCCCTCCTTGCCACCGTGCGCCAGGGAGGCGTGGACGTGGCCGCCCATTCCGGCAAGGTTTCGCCGGGGGGCGTGTTTGTGGCTTTGCCCGGTTCCAAAGACGATGGCAGCCGGTTTGTCGCCGACGCCCTGACCCGGGGCGCGGCCTTTGTCGTGGCCGAGCCCGGGACGGTGCTGCCGGCCGGGAGTTCGGCCCGGCTGGTCGTGGCGGGCGACGCCAAGGCCGCCTTGGGCGCATTGGCCGGGGCGCGCTACGGCACCGAGTCCATGACCATGCCCGTGGTCGCCGTCACCGGCACCAACGGCAAGACCACGGTGGCCTATTTGATTGAGCGTCTGGGCACGGCTGCCGGGCGCAAGGTTGGCCTGCTTGGCACGGTGGCCTACCGCTGGCCCGGGGTGTCCCGCGATGCAACGCTCACCACCCCCGACTGCCTGACCATCCACGAGAGCCTGGGAGCCATGGCCGCTGCCGGCTGCGATCTGGCCGTCATGGAAGCCTCATCCCACGCCCTGGACCAGGATCGACTGGCCGGCCTGACCTTTGCCGCTGCCGTTTTTACCAACCTGACCCAGGACCATTTGGACTACCACAAGGACATGGCCTCGTATTTTGAGGCCAAGGCCAAGCTGTTTCGCCGCTCTCTGTCCCGGCCCGAACACGCGGTGCTCAATTTCGATGATCCCTTCGGCCTGCGCCTTTTGCACGAATTTCCCACAGCTATCGGCTACGGCCTGACCGTGCCGCCCACCGGCTTTGCCCGTCTGCTCATCGGCGGCATCGACCACGCCGGCCGCGACGGCCTGACCCTTGGCGCAACCTTTGGTGAGGATTCCTACGCCATCGCCTCGCCCATGCCTGGCCGCCACAACGCCCAAAACATCCTGGCGGCCTTCGGGGCGGCGCTGGTCCTCGGTCTGCCGACGCACACCCTGACCGCCCTGGCCGATTGCCACGGCGCGCCGGGGCGGCTGGAGCGCATTCCCAATCCGGCCGGCCGCACCGTGCTCGTGGACTACGCCCACACCCCTGACGCCCTGGAAAATGTGCTGTCGGCCGCCCGCGAATTCACTGCCGGCCGCTTGTTCGTGGTCTTTGGCTGCGGCGGCGACCGCGACCGCACCAAACGGCCGCTGATGGGGGCTGCTGTGGCCCGGCACGCCGACGTGGCGGTCCTCACTTCGGATAATCCCCGCCACGAAGACCCGCTGGCTATTATGGACGACGCCAAGCCGGGACTGAAAAAGGCTCGCCGGACCATCCTTGAACCGGATCGGCGGCGGGCCATCGAACTGGCGTTGTCGGAAATGCGACCCGAGGACGTGCTGGTTATCGCCGGCAAGGGACACGAAACCTATCAGCAGATCGGCGACGTGAAGCACCCGTTTTCCGACGCCGCCGTGGTCAGGGAGCTTACCGGATGCGCATGACCCTGTCTGAAATCCTGGTGGCCACCGGCGCTGTGGGCGATGTGGGCGAGCGGGGCAATCCTGTCATTGAGTCCGTGCGTATCGACAGCCGGTCGGTGGCGGCCGGGAGCCTGTTCGTCTGCATCCCGGGCACGCGCCTGGACGGCCATAATTTCGCTGCCGAGGCCATGGCCAAGGGCGCGGCCGCCATTCTGGCCGATCGGCCCCTGGCCGGCCTGCCCGCAGGCACGCCGGTTCTTTTGGTGCGCGACACCGTGGCGGCCCTTGGCAAACTGGCCCGGTCCTGGCGCGAACGGGTGGGAGCCAAACTCGTGGCCGTGTCCGGTTCGGCCGGCAAGACCACGGTCAAGGAACTGACCGCCTCCATCCTGGGCAAGGTCGGTCCGACAGCGAAGAACTATAAAAATTTCAATAATAAGATCGGTCTGCCCCTGTCCATGCTGGAAGCCGGCGAAGCTGACCTGACCTGGGTCATGGAGCTTGGCATCTCGGCCCCGGGCGAGATGGACCCCTTGGCCGCCATTGCCGAACCCGACGTGGCCGTTATCCACAATGTCGGGCCGGCCCACCTGGAGGCTTTGGGGGATGTGGCTGGCGTTGCCGTGGAAAAGACCAAGCTCTTTAAGGCCCTGCGCCCCGGTGGCACGGCCCTGGCCTCCATGGACTATCCCGAACTGTGGGCTGCGGCCAAGGCCGTGTGCCCCGGGGTGCTGGGCCTGTCCACCAAGGGCGGGTCGGCTCCGTACCGGGCCAAGTATCTGGGGGCTATTTCCGAAGGACGCGGCCGGTTTTTCTTAAAGCTGCGCGACCTGGAAATGGAAGTCACAACGCCCCTTACCGGCGGCCACTTCGCTGAAAACATCCTGGCTGCCGCTGCTGCCGCCCAAATCCTTGGCGCGACTGAAGAGCACATCAGCTCCGGGCTGGCCACGGCCGTTATGCCCGAACAGCGCTTTTTCTGTCGCCGCCACGGCAATTATACGCTTATTGACGATACCTATAACGCCAATCCCCTGTCCATGCGCCGGGCCATCGCCGCTGCCGCCGAATCCGCCCAGGGCAAGCCCCTGGTGCTGGTTTTGGGCGAAATGCGCGAGATGGGCAGCCACGCCGAGGCCGAGCACGCCAAGCTCGGCGGGGAAGCTGCAGCCAGCGGGGCCAAGGCGGTCTTTTACCATGGTGCCCATGCCGATGTCGTCGCCGCGGGCCTTTCGCGCCAGGGCTACGCCGGTGTGTTTGCCGTGGTGGACACCCCGGATGCCTTTCTTGAAACCCTGGCCACAACGGGCCTGAGCAGTGGCGTTTTCCTTTTCAAAGGTTCCCGCTCCATGCACATGGAGGAATATCTCGCGGCACTGACGCAAAGCATTCAAAAGGACGTCAAGGCATGATCTATTACTTGCTGGTGCCGCTTGTGGCGCATTTCAGCGCCGCCAATGTCTTCCGCTACATTACGTTTCGGTCTATTGCGGCACTGTTGACTGCCTTGGTCCTGTCCATCGTTTTTGGACCCAAGTTCATTCAGGCCCTGACCCGGCTCAAGTTCGGGCAATATATCAATAAGGATGTGGAAGCCCACCAGCAAAAGGCCGGAACCCCCACCATGGGCGGACTCTTGCTTGGCTTTTGCATCATAGTGAGCGTCCTTTTATGGGGCGATCTGGCCAACGAATACGTCTGGATGACTATTTTTGTTTTCCTGGGCTTTGGCGCGTTGGGCTTTGTCGATGACTACGCCAAGGTGGTTAAAAAGCAGAACAAGGGCTTATCCGCCAAGCAGAAGCTGCTGGGGCAGGTGCTTGTGGCCGGCGTGGCTGCGGCGGTCTTATTGACCGATCCCGAATATTCCACCCGGCTGGCTGTGCCGTTTTTAAAGCACATCACCCCGGATTTGGGCCTGTGGTATCTGCCCTTTGCCATGATCGTCATGATCGGGGCCTCCAACGCCGTCAACCTGACCGACGGCCTTGACGGCTTGGCCATTGGCCCCATGATCGTCAATGCCGCCATGTTCGGCCTTTTCGTCTACGTGGCCGGCCATGCCCAGATGGCCCGCTATCTGCAAGTCATGCCCGTTTCCGGGGTCGGCGAGGTCACGGTCTTTTGCGGGGCGCTGGTCGGGGCGGGGCTGGGCTTTCTGTGGTTTAACGCCTATCCGGCCCAGATTTTTATGGGCGACGTCGGGTCGCTGTCCCTTGGCGGGGTGCTGGGCTTTCTGGCTGTTCTTTGCAAGCAGGAACTGCTGCTTATCGTGGTCGGCGGCCTGTACGTGGCCGAGACCGTCTCGGTGATCCTGCAAGTCGGCTATTTCAAGATGTCCGGCGGCAAACGCATCTTTCGCATGGCCCCGCTGCACCATCATTTTGAACTGATGGGCGTGCCGGAATCCAAAATCATCATCCGGTTCTGGATTCTCTCCATTTTACTGGCCCTGGTCGGGCTTTCCACCCTCAAACTGCGGTAGGCTGCCCCATGCGCGATATGCTCCATACCGATCAGCTGCGCGGCCACACGGCCGTGGTCGTGGGCGCTGGCAGTTCCGGGCGCTCGGCCGCCCGGCTTTTGGCGCGCCTTGGCGCATCGGTGCGCTTTCTGGAGAAAAACGCCGCCGCCATTGCCGAGGATTTTCGAGCCGAGGCCCAGGCTGCCGGCTACGACCTGCGCACCGGCGAACACGGGCCGGCCGATTTCGCCGGCGCGGACATGGTGGTCCTGTCTCCGGGTATCCGGGCCGCCAGCCTCGCCCCGGCCCTGGCCGGCTGTCCCGGCGTCCAGGTGGTTTCCGAACTGGAATTGGCCTCCTGGTTCACCCCCGAGCCCATCATCGCAGTGACCGGCTCCAACGGCAAAACCACCACCGTCATGCTCATAAGCCACCTCCTGGAGGCGGCCGGCCGCTCGGTCTTTACCGGTGGCAATATAGGCACGCCGCTCTCCGAGCACGTCCTGTCCGGCGAGCCGGCCGATGTGGTGGTGCTGGAAGTTTCCAGTTTTCAGCTCCAACTCGTCAAAAGCTTTCGCCCCCGGGTGGCCGTGCTGCTCAATTTCGCCGCCAACCACCTGGACTGGCATGCCGACATGGACGAGTACCTCTCCGCCAAGCTCAATATTTTCGCGGCCCAGCGTCCCGAGGACACGGCCATCGTGGCCGAGGAACTGCGCCCGCTGCTCACCGGCCGGCCCTTCACCCGGGCTGCCGTCACCTGGTACGGCGTGGCGTCCAATTTCCTGTGCCCGCGTCTGGCCGGCGTGCACAACCAGTCCAACATGGAGGCGGCCTATCTGGCCTGCCGTCCCTACGGTGTTACCGAGGAACTGGCCCGCGAGGCTTTTGCCGATTTCATCCCGGCTCCCCATCGCCTGCAAATCATTGGCGAGAAGGGCGGGGTGCTCTTTGTCGATGACTCCAAGGCCACGACGATAACGGCCATGGAAGCGGCGATTAAAAGCTTTGACCGACCGGTGCGGCTGTTGTGCGGCGGTGTGTACAAGGGCGGCGATTTGACCGCGCTTGTTGCGCTGCTCAAGGACAAAGTCGCGGCCGTGGGGCTTTTCGGAGCCAGCCGGGAAGTCTTTGAGGCGGCCTTTGCCGGGGCAGTGCCGCTTTTCTACGAACCGACACTCAAGGCTGCCATGACGCGCCTGTATGCCGAGGCCGTGCCCGGTGACGCCGTGCTGCTTTCGCCCGGCACGTCGAGCTTTGATCTCTATCCCAACTACAAGGCCCGGGGGCGGGATTTCCAGGAAATCTTCGCCGGGCTGCCGGCTCGTACCGCCGACGAGGCAGGGCAGGGCGCATGAGCAGGATCAGCGTACAGACCGCCGAGTCCCAAAAAACCGGCACCTTTGACCTCTGGCTCCTGGGCGCGGCCCTGGTGCTGGCGGGGTTGGGACTGGTGATGGTCTTTTCCTCAAGCGGTGTCATGGCCGAGCGGTTAAACGGCAACCGCTACTATTTTTTCCATCGCCAAGGCATTTTTGCCCTGGTCAGCCTCACCCTCATGACCATTTGCGCCTGGATGCCGCGCAAGGTGCTGCATGGTCCGGTCTATTTGTGGCTGTTTGCCATTATTGGCCTGCTTGTGCTCACCATGGTGCCGCCTTTTTCCGTCAAGGCCGGCGGGGCGCGGCGCTGGATGCATCTTGGCCCCATATCCTTGCAGCCCATGGAACTGGCCAAGGTCGTTCTGGTCATGTATCTGGCCTACTTTTTCAGCCAGAAGCAAAAGCTTGTCCGGTCGTTTTCCGTGGGTTTTCTGCCGCCGGTGGTGGTCACGGGCTTTTTGGGCCTGATCCTTTTGTTGCAGCCCGATTTCGGCGGCGCGGTCTTTTTGGGCATGCTCTTTTTCCTCATGAGTCTGGTCGGCGGCACGCGGCTCACCTATCTGGCCGTGTCCATGGTCTTTGGCGTCGGGGCCATGGGCCTTTTGATTGCCTCCTCGCCGTATCGGTTCAAACGCTGGTTTGCCTTTCTCGATCCCTTCAAAGACCCGCAAAACGTGGGCTATCAGTTGGTCCAGTCCTTTTACGCCTTTGGTTCCGGCGGCGTGACCGGGGCCGGATTCGGGGCCGGCAAGCAAAAGCTCTTTTATCTGCCCGAAGCCCACAACGACTTTATCATGGCAGTCCTGGGTGAAGAGCTGGGCTTTATCGGCGTCTCCATTGTCTTTGTGTGCATCGGCATCCTCTTGTGGCGGGCCTTTCGGGTGGCCCTGGCCCAGGACGATCTGCGCGACCGGTTTACGGCTTATGGCATGGGGCTGGTGCTGGGGCTGGGGTTTCTCCTCAATCTGGCCGTGGTGCTGGGCTGCGTGCCGCCCAAGGGCGTGGCCATGCCGTTTTTAAGCTACGGCGGCTCCAATCTGCTGTCCTGCTTCCTGTGCGTCGGTATTCTCTTAAATCTTTCCCGGAGTGCCCGGACATGACGCGCGTCATCCTCACCACCGGCGGCACGGGCGGCCATATTTTCCCGGCGTTGGCCGTGGCCGAGGCCTTGCGCCGTCTGGAGCCTGCCGTCCAACTGCTGTTTATCGGCGGTGCCGGACCCGAAGGCGAGCTGGCCACCAAAGCCGGTTTGTCCTTTGTGGGGTTGCCGGCCAAGGGCGTTTTCGGCCGGGGGCTTCGCGCCCTGGCCGCGCCGTTCTGGATGGCCCGGGCCTTTGGTCTGGCTGCTGCCCGCATCCGGGAATTTGCCCCGGACGTGGTGGCCGGGTTTGGCGGCTACGCCGGCTTTATTCCTGTGGCTGCGGCCCGGCTCATGGGCGTGCCCACGGCCATCCACGAGCAAAACAGCGTTCCCGGCGTCACCAACAAGGTGCTCGGCCGGTTCGTGGACCGCGTGTATGTGACCTATCCCGACGATGGCGGGGCGTTCCCGTCCAAGCGCACCGTGCGTCTGGGCAATCCCATCCGGGCTGGTATCGCGGCCCTGGGCGAGCCCCATCCCGGCACCAAACATCTGCTGGTCCTGGGCGGCAGCCAGGGAGCGCGAGCCATCAACGACGCGGTCATGGCCATCCTGCCCGAGCTCTTAAACGCCGGGGTCAAGGTGCGCTTGCAGGCCGGGCGGGCCGACTTCGCCCGCATCGGGGCCCTTGCTGCCGACATCCTGGCCGGTCGCCCTCCTATCGGGGACGGGGGCGGGGACGGTGACGGGCCGGACGTGGTCATTGAAAATTTCATCGACGACATGGCCGGAGCGTATGCCTGGGCCGATCTGGTCCTGGCCCGGGCCGGGGCCACCACCCTGGCCGAGGTCACGGCTGCGGGCAAACCGTCGATGCTCATTCCGTTCCCCTTTGCCACCCACGACCACCAGTCCGTCAACGCCGCCTTTTTGGCCCGCTCAGGCGCGGCCGCCGTGGTGGCCCAAAAGGATCTGCCGGGTTTTGATCTGGCCGGGACGCTGACGGCGCTTTTGGGCGACCCCGAACGTCTGGCCGCCATGGGCCGGGCAGCCACTGCCCAGGCCCTGCCCGACGCCGCTGACCGCATTGCCGCCGCCCTTTTGGGGCAGGCCGGTTCCAAGGGAGATCGCTCATGATGACGCCGACAGTCGGTACCGGGGCACCGGTGGCCATGCGCACCAAGGTTCGCAAAATCCATATGATCGGCATTGGCGGGTCGGGCATGAGCGGCATCGCCGAAGTGCTCTTAAATCTCGGCTACGAAGTCTCCGGCTCCGATCTGGCCATGAGCCAGACCGTACGTCGCCTGGGCGGCCTGGGCGCGGCCATCGCCATTGGCCATGGCCGGGAAAATCTCGGCAACGCCGACGTGGTGGTCAAGTCCACGGCCGTGACCAGCGACAACCCCGAGGTCATCGTGGCCCGGGAGCGCGGCATCCCGGTCATCCCCCGGGCCGAGATGCTGGCGGAACTCATGCGCCTGCGCACCGGCATCGCCGTGGCCGGCACCCACGGCAAGACCACCACCACCTCGCTTCTGGCCACCATTTTTACCGAAGCCGGCTACGATCCGACCGTCATCATCGGCGGCCGCTTAAACGCCTACGGGGCCGGGGCGCGCCTGGGCCAGGGCGAGTATCTCATCGCCGAGGCCGATGAATCCGACGGCTCGTTTTTGTGTCTGGCCCCCATTGCCTCGGTGGTCACCAACGTCGATGCCGACCATCTGGACCACTACGCCGGCATTGAGGCCATCGACGAAGCCTTTGTCACTTTTTTAAATGGTATTCCCTTTTACGGCATTAACGTGGTATGTCTGGATGATCCGGGTGTGGCGAGGCTTTTGCCGCGCATCAACCGGCCGTTTCTGACTTACGGCTTTTCCGAAAAGGCGCGGCTTCGCGGCCGTATCATCGAGACCGGGGCCATGAGTTGCTTTGAGGTCTTTCTCGATGGCAAGCGCCTGGGTGAGATGCGGCTCAACCATCCGGGCCGCCACAACGTGCTCAACGCCCTGGGGGCCATCGGCGTTTCCCTGGAAGCCGGCATCGATCTGTCCGTCATTGCCGAGGCCCTGGCCAAATTCGGCGGCGTGGGCCGGCGTTTCGAGCGCAAGGGCGAGGCGGGCGACGTGGTGGTGGTGGACGACTACGGCCACCATCCGGCCGAGATCAAGGCCACCCTGGCAACAGCCAGGGCCGTTTATCCCGACCGCCGGCTGGTTGTGGCTTTCCAGCCCCACCGGTTCTCGCGCACCAAGGCCCTTTTTGGCGATTTCTGCACCTGTTTCGAGGCGGCCGACCAACTGCTGCTGACGGAAATTTATCCGGCCTCGGAAGCGCCCATCCCCGGGGTCAGCGGCGAGAGTCTGGCCCAGGGGATTCGCCAGGTCAGCAAGACCAAGGTGGCCTATTACCCGGATTTCGCCGCCATGGAAGCGGCCCTGCCCGGTATTTTGCAGCCCGGCGATCTCTTTATGACCCTTGGGGCCGGCAGCATCTGGCAGGTGGGCGCGCGCTACCTGGAGGCAGGGCGTGACGCTTGAGGTATTGCCGGGGCCGCTTCTGGCTTCGCGCACCACGCTCAAACTCGGCGGGCCGGCCCTGGCCGAGGTGGTGCTGACCGAGCCGCAGGACGCGGCCGGGCTTGGCGGGATACTTGAAAATTTGGGCGGAACGCCGCTGGTCCTGGGCGGAGGCAGCAATCTGCTGGCCCGCGACGGCGAACTGCCGCTGGTGCTGGTGCGCCCGCGCATCGTCGGCGAGCCGGTCATCCTGCGGGAGCGGCCGGAAGGGAAAATCCGGGTGCGGGTCGGGGCCGGGGTCAAGCTGCAACGTTTTGTGGCCTGGCTGGCCACCCAGGGCCTTGCCGCCCTGGCCGGGCTGGTCGGCGTGCCCGGAACCGTGGGCGGGGCTGTGGCCGGCAATGCCGGCTCCTACGGCGACGAGACCGCAGCCAGGCTGGCCCGGGTCCACCTCTGGACGCCGGGAGGCGGTCTTGTCTGGCTTGGTCGCGAGGCACTGGATTTTGGTTACCGGCACTTTGCTCCCCAAGGGCAGCCCGGACAGTTTTTGATCCTGGAAGCGGAATTTGACTGCGATGTGTGCGAACCCATTGCCATTCGACAGACAATGATCGCCCACTTGAAAAAGAAACGGGCCAGCCAGCCCATCACCGCAGCCACGGCCGGCTGCGTGTTTAAAAACCCGCCCGGGGGGGCGGCGTGGCGATTGCTGGCGCAAGTGGGGTTTGCCGGCAAGCGTCTGGGCAACATGGCTTTTTCAGCGCTGCACGCCAATTTTTTAGTCAATCTGGGCGGCGGCACAAGCGGGGAGGCGCTCGAGCTCATAGCGCTCGCGCAGGGGGCGGTCCGGGAGCGACTGGGAAGCGAACTCGAAATGGAAGTGAGGGTCGTGCCATGAATGTCAGGGCAGGAACAATGTCGGGATTCGGAGCCATGGCGGCCAGAAAAAAAAATAACGGCTACAGCGGGCCTCGCATCACGGTCAAAAGCCGCATCGTCAAATCGCGCGGCAATAAAAACCGCAATGCCCGGGGCGGCGGATCGGGCATCGGTTTGCCAAGTGTCAGCATCGGCGGCGTGGGGAAATTATTTACCCGGGCCGTGTCCATGGCCTTTATGGGGGCCTTGGTGCTGGCGGTCAGCGTGGGCCTTTTGGCCGGGTACCGCTGGCTGACCACGGTCAATTATTTTGCCCTGCAAAACGCCGAAATTGTGGGGTGCTCGCGCCTGGGCTCGGACCATATCCGTGAAGTGGCGGGGCTGACCTCCGGGGTCAACGTCCTGTCGCTGTCCATGGACCGCATGCGGGCGGATCTGTCCCGCGAGCCGTGGGTGGAATCGGTGTCGGTGCGCCGGGTGCTGCCCGGGACCATCCACATCGAAGTGAAGGAAAAAGCGCCTTCTTATCTTGTGCAGTACCAGGGAACACTTTATTACGCCGACGAGGTTGGACGCATCATCGACAAAGTCGAGTCCGGGCAGTTCGTTTCCCTGCCCCAGATCGAGGTCGAGGCGGGCATGGAAAAACACCTGCCCTTGCTGGCTGATCTGCGACGGGCCGTATCCGAGCATCAGGTTCCCTTCGATTTCGGTCAAATCGCCTGGTTGCGCCTGAGTTGGGGGCGTGGGCTGGAAATTCGGCTCATGGAGCCCGGTATTGTCTTGTGCCTGGGGTCACAAAACTGGCATAGGAATCTGTCGCGCATGAACTTGGTCTGGTCGGACTTGCGTCGGCGCGGCGAGCTTGACAAAGTGGGTCTCATCACCGCCGAAGGTGACAAGGTCTGGGTGGAGAAGCGGGGCGCGGCGGACGCGCCGCAAAGCTAGCGTGATGGTCTGAAAAAGACAAACAATTCAAAGCGTTGTCTTTTTTATTGTAAAGGGAAGGATTTGCGGGCCGCGACGCGGGGTCCGGGGCAACGGGGGCCGTTTCCAGACGGCAGGCCGAAAACCCAGGGGACTCGGCATTTTATCGATGAAATTCGCGCGGGTTTAACGTAGAACCGCGCGTGGGCGCGGCCAATGCCACGAGAGGAAACGTTCAGGGAGCGGATTTGTATGGCCAGGTCGGAACTTATCGTCGGACTCGATATCGGCACCACCAAAATTTGTGTGGTCGTCGGCGAAATCTCGCCCGAAGGCGTGGATGTGGTGGGCATTGGCACCAGCCCCTCCACGGGCCTGCGCAAGGGCGTGGTGGTCAATATCGAGCAGACCGTCCAGTCGATCAAGAAGGCCCTCGAAGAGGCCGAACTCATGGCCGGTTGCGAAATTCGCTCGGTCTATGCCGGCATTGCCGGCAGCCACATCAAAGGCTTTAACAGCCACGGGGTCATCGCCGTCAAAGGCGGCGAGGTCGGCCCCCGGGACATCGAGCGGGTGATCGACGCGGCCAAGGCCGTGGCCATCCCGCTGGACCGGGAGGTCATCCACATCCTGCCCCAGGAATTTATCGTCGATGACCAACGCGGCATCGCCGATCCCCTCGGCATGGCCGGGGTGCGCCTGGAAGTGCGCGTGCACATCGTCACCGGAGCCGTCACCAGCGCCCAGAACATCATCCGCTCCTGCCACCGGGCCGGGCTGGACGTCTCCGACATCGTGCTGGAATCGCTGGCCTCGTCCAAGGCCGTGCTGACCGGAGAGGAACGCGAAATCGGCGTGGCCCTGGTGGACCTCGGGGGAGGGACCACCGATCTCGCCATTTTCGCCAACGACTCCATCAAGCACACCGCAGTGCTGGCCCTTGGCGGCACCAACCTGACCAACGACATCGCCTTTGGCTTGCGCACGCCCATGGCCTCGGCCGAAAAGATCAAGATCAAGTATGGCTGCGCCCTGGCCGAGATGGTGCCCAAAGACGACGTCATTGAGGTCATGAGCGTGGGCGGACGCGAGCCCCGCCGGCTTTCGCGCCAGGTGCTGGCCGAAATCTGCGAACCGCGCGTGGAGGAGATGCTGGCCCTGGTCGATCAGGAGCTCATCCGCTCCGGCATGAAAAACCAGATCGGCGCAGGCGTGGTACTCACCGGAGGCACCGCCCTTATTGAGGGCATTCAGGAACTTGGCGAACAGATTTTCAACCTGCCCACGCGCATCGGCTATCCCGACAAGGTCGGGGGGCTTAAAGACGTGGTCAACAGCCCCATGTACGCAACAGCGGTGGGGCTTCTCATGTACGGTGCGGAAAAAGAAGGCGTGGAACAGCGCTTCCGCATCCGGGATGAGAACGTGTTCAACCGCATTCTGGGGAGGATGCGGAAATGGTTCGTGGACGTGAAATAGTCCGCGAGAGGCTTTTTTGGGGGATAACAGGGAGTCTATGCTAGGGGGAGATCAGATGGACTATTTGGAACTGGATCAGGGCTCCAACGCCCGTATCAAAGTCGTCGGCTGCGGCGGCGGCGGCGGCAACGCCGTTGAGAACATGATCACATCGGCTATGTCCGGCGTCACTTTTATTACTGCCAACACCGATATTCAGGCCTTGCAGCGTTCCCAGGCCGAATATCGCATCCAGCTTGGCGACAAGCTGACCAAGGGCCTGGGTGCCGGTGCCAATCCCGATGTCGGCCGCGACGCCGCCCTGGAGAGCATCGACACCATCCGTGCCGCCATCGGCGATTGCGACATGGTCTTTGTCACCGCCGGCATGGGCGGCGGCACCGGCACCGGTGCTGCCCCGGTCATCGCCCAGGTGGCCAAGGAAGCCGGCGCGCTCACCGTGGCCGTGGTGACCAAGCCCTTCTATTTTGAGGGCAAAAAACGCCTGCTTTCGGCGGAAAAGGGCGTGCAGGCCTTGCGGGACGTGGTGGACTCCATCATCACCATCCCCAACGACCGGCTCCTGTCGCTGGCTTCGAAAAAGGCCACCTTCATCGAGATGCTCAAAAAGGCCGATGAAGTCCTGTATTACGCCGTCAAAGGCATTTCCGACCTCATCATGGTCCCGGGCCTGATCAACCTCGACTTTGCCGACGTCAAGGCCGTCATGAGCGAGATGGGACTGGCCATGATGGGCTTTGGAACGGCGCGCGGCGAATCCCGCGCCCGCGAAGCGGCCCTGAAGGCCATCACCAGCCCGCTGCTGGAAGACGTCACCATCGATGGAGCCAAGGGCGTTCTCATGAACATCACCTGCGGCCCGGATCTGACCATCGAGGAAGTCGATGAGGCCGCCTCCACCGTCACCGAGGCCGTCCACGAAGATGCCAAGGTCTTTTTCGGCACGGTCTTCGA
Source organism: Solidesulfovibrio aerotolerans (assembly GCF_009856865.1). GTDB lineage: Bacteria > Desulfobacterota > Desulfovibrionia > Desulfovibrionales > Desulfovibrionaceae > Solidesulfovibrio > Solidesulfovibrio aerotolerans. Next base: position 22,217 of record NZ_WVUD01000034.1, read on the forward strand.
CCCCGACGCCACCGACGAAATGCGCATCACCGTCATCGCCACCGGCATTGAGTCGGCCATGCAGCGCGGTATGCCCGTGCAGCAAAAGCGCGAAGAGCAAAAGCCCATCGAGGTGCTCACCTCCATGCTGCCGCGCCAGAAAGCGCCCATGCAGTCTGCCCCGATGCAGCATCAGCACCAGCCCCAGCAGCACCACCACCAGCAGGGCGGCGGCACCGGCGGCGTGCAAAGCCCGCGCAGCGTGCGCGTCTTAAACGGCCAGGGCAACGACTACAACATCCCGGCCTATCTGCGCAAAGGCACCAAAAAAGGCGGACCTGAAGCGGCGCTTTCCCAGCCGATAATAAAGTCCCAGCCGGTTGGCGAGGAAGAATTCATCTTCGATGAGGAGGAATTCGAAATTCCCTCCTTCATCCGCATGCAGGCGGACTAGCTGCGCCGCACCCGCTGTTGTTTCCCCGATCTCCCCGCCGGGGGGAGCGCAAAACTCCCCCCGGTCCCCCAAACGGGGGCAGGGATATGATTTGAGTCAGACTCCTGGGACCACGGTCTATTTTGGCCTGGACAGACCGGCTGCACCCGAATGGGGCGGCCGTTTGCCCGTTGCGTTGACCGTGCCCGGCGACGCCGCCATGGCCCTTTCCGCCCTGGGCTGGCAGGCCGTGTGGCGGCTTTTGGCCGATGATCCCGCCCTGGCCGTGGAGCGGGTCTACACCCGCAGCGCCAACCCGCCTGCGGCCGAGGATTCCGGCCATCTGCTGGCCGCATTTCCGCTTATTGCCTTCTCGCTGTGCTACGAGGAAGAATACCGCGACGCCGCGGCCGCACTGCTGGCCGCCGGTATTCCCCTGGCTCGCGCCGACCGGCCGGATTTTCCCATCGTCATGGCCGGGGGGCCGCTGGCCTTTTTAAATCCCGCCCCCTTCCTGCCGGCGCTGGATCTGCTCTTTGTCGGCGAGGCCGAAGCCGGGCTGGCCGCAGTCGTGGCCGCCATCGGCCGCGTGGCCCTGGCCGGCGGCGACAAGGCCGCCTGCCTTGACGCTGTGACGCATCTGCCCGGTGTCCTTCTGCCCGGCCGCACCACCGGCCCCGTGGTCCGGGCCACGGCCCTGGCCGACGGTTCCTCCACGCTGCTGGCCGTGCCGGCCCATTCCTGCTTTGTTTCGGGGCACGCCGAATTTCGCGATATGTTTCTGGTCGAGATCAACCGGGGCTGCCCGTATGGCTGCCGTTTCTGCGCCGCCGGCTATGTCTACCGGCCGCCGCGCCAGTCGCGGCTGGCTGATGTGCAGGCGCTGATTGAACGCTTCTCGCCGCGCAAAATCGGACTCGTCGGCACGGCGCTGACCGATTGGCCCGATCTGCTCCCGTTTCTGCACTGGCTGCGTGAGCGCGGCACCAAATTTTCCCTGTCCTCGGTGCGCGCCGACGGCATCACCCCGGAGCTGCTGACAATCCTGCGCACCGCTGGCCTTCGCACCCTGACCCTGGCCCTGGAAGCACCCAGCCATCGCCTGCGCACCGCCGCCAACAAGCACCTGTCCGTGGAAGCGCTCCTGCGCGCGGTCACCCTGGCCGGCGAACATGGGGTCAACCATCTGAAATTCTATTTGATCATCGGCTGGCCCGGCGAGACGCCCGAAGACTACGACGAGTTGCGCCCCTTGCTGGAACAGATCGCCACAGCCGCGTCCATCGGCGTTGGCAAGCGCGGCGTGGCCCACGCCACCCTGTCCGTCAACCCGCTGGTGCCCAAGCCCTTTACCCCCATGCAGTGGGCACCCATGGCCTCCGAGGCCGCCATCGAAGCCGGCTACGCCCGCATCAAGCAGGCCGCCAAGGGACTCAAAGGCTTTCGCGTCGAAACCGAAACCGCCTCCATGGCCCGCCTGCAAGGCCTGCTCGCCCGGGGCGACGAACGCCTGTTTCCGCTGATTGGCGCTGCCGTCACGGCCGGCAGTTTCCGCCGGGCCCTTAAAACCTGGGACGGCGACCCGGCTGACTACCTCGACCGGCAGCGCCCCAAAGACGAACATCTGCCCTGGGACATAATCGATAACGGCATTGCTCGCGACTATCTCTGGCAGGAATGGGAGCGTTACCAGACCGGGATCGGCACAGCCAAATGCCCGCCGGCCGGCTGCGCCATGTGCAAACGTTGTGGTATTTACGAGGCCAGCCAAGGGGCGTAGAACACCCGGCAAAGGAGTCCGCCATGACCTTGCCGCTTTATCTCGCCTTTATCGCCGCCGCTGTCTTTCTCCTGCTCATTCCCGGCCCCACCGTGCTTATGGTGGTGGGCTACGGGCTGGCCGAAGGCCGCAGGAACAATTGGCCGCTGGTCATCGGCGTGGCCCTGGGCGACGCCGTGGCGCTGATCTGCTCCGTGGCCGGCCTTGGCGCGGTCCTGGCCGCCTCGGCCTCGGCCTTTACGATCCTTAAATATATCGGGGCCGTCTACCTCGTTTATCTCGGCATCGGTATGATCCGCTCCGGTGCTGCCGCCGCGCCCAAACTGAGCGCCGCAAGCCCGCGCAAGAAATTCGCCCACGCCTTTGCCGTCACCGCCGTCAATCCCAAGTGCATCCTCTTTTTCGTCGCCTTCCTGCCCCAGTTCATCAGCCACGACGCCCCGGCCGCACCGCAACTGCTGCTGCTCGGCGTCACCTTCGTCATCCTCTCCGCCTTAAACGCCGCCACCTTCAGCTTCCTCTCCGGCACGGCCGGCAGCCGCATTCAAGATCCGCGCTTCATGCGCAAATTAAAAGGGGCAGGGGGGAGCGTGATGATCGGGGCCGGCCTGCTGACGGCGGCGGCCCGGCAATGACCTGAGGGGGCAGGCTGTTCTGGGTTGGGGCTTGCCTTCTGGCCGATTTGGCCTTACCTGATGACGTGGTCGGGTTGTCGAAAAAACGAATGGGAAAATGCGCCAGGCACAGGCGTCGCAGGACGACGTCACTTCTTACGTCCCGGCTGGCACTGCGCCCCGGGGCGTTCCCTTGTTTGGGTCCACAACTTGCCCACCCCGTCATCCCCCGCAACCCCGTCTCCGTCGTGCCTTTCTTCGTCCGCGATCCAGACGCCGGTCTGGGCGCAGGACGTTCGGCGCTTCGGACGACGCGACACAAGGCGGCACAGACCTTTTATGGATAACCCGCAGGACAATACGACCACCGACGCCAAAAAAGGGAGCGGCTCCCTTGGCAGTCTGGGCCTGTCGCTTTCCGACAGGGAAAAAAAGAATCTCATGACGTTTCTTTCCATCGGGATCATCCTGGTGGAATTTGCCGTCACGGTTGCTGCCGTGTGTTACGGCATCATCAAATCCCAAAAGCTCCCCGACGGCACCATCGAGTTCCAGTTCCCCTGGATTCCCTACTCCGTGGCCCTGATCCTGGCCCCGGTGGCCATCATGCTGGTGGTCAACATCATCGGCATGGGCTTTGGCCGCTTTTTCAAAGGCGAGCCGGCCATGGACGAAGAGCAGATGCGCTATATGCCCGAGCGCCTGCGGCGGCTCATCGCCCTGTCCCGGGGCCTGCCGTCGATCATTTTGCTGGGCGGCATGGTGCTGGTCGGGGGGGCGCTGTACTACATCGACGCCGTCATCCAGGCGATCCTTCGCATCGGCGATCATGTGGAAGTCATCGCGCCCTGGGTCATGGCCGGGCTGGTGGCGGCCTGGTGCTTAAGCTACCTCGTGCGCATGTGGTTTTTGTACAAGACCCGGCGCATGCATGAGGAATTCGCCTTTCGCCGCGAAGTCCTGGAGCGCACGGGTATCGTCATCGTAGACAATCACAAGCATATCGCCGCCGATGGCCGCACCATCGGCGAACACGGCAATGTGCTGCCCGGGCGCATCATTGATGTCCTGCCGCCCGGGGAGTCCGACGCCGACAAGGACGCGTCATGACCGATCCGGTAGCCGATTTGGGCCACAAAGCCCGCACCATCCTTTTGGCCCGCATCGCCCGCACCGACGACGCCGGCCGGGCCGAGGCCTTAACCGCCTTCGTGGGCCTGTCGCGGCCGGACCTTGGCCCGGACGCCGCCGCCATTGTGGCCGAGACAGCCCCGCGCTTGCTCCCGCAACTCACCGAGAAGTGGGTGGGGCTGTTCGTTGCCCGGCTGCTGGAAACCGTGCCCCATATCCAGATTGCGGAACTGTGCGACGGCAGCGCCGAAAACGAGGCCGCCCTGGCTCTGGCCTATGTCATGTTTCTGGAATCGGCCCGCATGGAAAAGCAGATGGCCGAGGATCTGGCCGCCTGCGCTCCGTCAGAGGGCGCGGACGCTGCCGACGCGGCCGCCGAGGTCTGCCGCCGGCTGGCTGTGGCCGAAGAGCATCGCCGTCAGGCGAGCCTGGAGAAGGCCGCCGCCTATCGGCGTAGCCAGGGTCGCGACAATTAATTGAGAGCAACCCGGCCCCGGGCCTTTACAGCACGCGGGAACCGGACTACCTTCCCAATACCCCTTCGCCGAGCGACGACCTGTCGCCCGGCCTTTGGTGTTGGCGAAATGCGCCAACAGGCCCCGCGCGCAATCCACTAAGCGAGGTGCGCCATGCTTGAGCTGCTTTTACAATTCCTGCGCCGCGACGACGGGGCCACCTCCGTTGAATACGCCATCATGGCCGGCCTTATCGCCTGCGTCATAGCCGCCGCCGTCACCCAGTTCGGCCTGGGGGTGAGCGGCCTACTGCAAAAAACCGCTGACGTCATCACCAGCGCTAGTTAGCTCAGAATGCCTCCGGCGGCCAAAGGGCTGAGTCCTTTGGAATCCCACCTGGAAGGCAAGGGGTTTATGGGGAACAACGCCTGGCGCTACAACACAGGCTCCCCTTTAAACCTTTTCCCATCAAGGGGGTTCGGGGGGGATTATCCCCCCCGGCCGCCGGAGGCACTCTTCTGCCTTCCTCTAGGCAAACATGGCGCAGATGACCTCGAAATGGGCTTCGGCCGTTTCCACCAGTTCCGGCAGATCGGCCGGGGCCATTCCCACGGCGTTCCAGGCTGCTGGGTCGTGGCGGGGGACCAGCCGCTCGCCGCTGGAACCGGGCAGCACCGCTCCGGCGATCATGTCGGCCACGCAGATGATTGCCGGTTCAAGCGGCACTTCCCCGGTGGTTGGGGCATGGTGCCGCCACACGGCCTGCTCCAGGCTTTCGGGGAACCGCCACTTGTGCAGCAGCATGCCGCCGAGTTCGGCGTGGTTAAAGCCGAACAACTCTTGCTCCACCTCGACCAGATGCCGCCCTGTGGCGGCTGCTTCGGCCATGGAGGCCCCGGCGGCGGCCGGAACCTGTTTGTAGAGCACCAGCCGGCCGATGTCGTGCAAAAGCCCGGCCACGAAAAACCGCTCCGGGCTTGGGTCGTGCATGCGCACGGCCATGAGTTTGGCGATGAGGCCAACCCCTATCGAATGCCGCCAGAACTGGCGCAGATCGATGCATCCGGCCGGGATGTCCTTGAAAAGCGGCAGCACGGACACGCCCATGGCCAGGGTGGAGAGCTGATTGAGGCCAAGCAGCATGACCGCCCGGGACAGCGTGTCCACCGGGCCGGGAGGCAGGCCGCCGGAAACGCGCAGGGTGCGGGCGTAAAACGCGCTGTTGACGAGTTTTAGCAGCTTGGCCGTGAGGCTTGGGTCTTTGCCGATGACGGCCGAGGCTTCTTCCACGGTGGAATTGGGGTCGCTTAAAACCTCGCGGATGCGCATGAAGACTTCGGGCAGCGACACCAGGACCGGATCGCTGGCCAGGATGGCTTCCGGGGTCGGCACGTCGGCCAGTTTCTGCCGGCCGGCGGCCGGGGGGCGGGCCGGGCGCACGGCGGCAAGGGTCTCGGCGCGGGCCAGGGCCAGTTCGGTCAGGGTGATTACGATGGGTTCTTCGGGTGCCAGGGGGGCAAAGCGTTGCCGTATGGTTTCCTCGGGGGTGGCCGCCGGCTCGGACGCGGCCACATCCTGGGGCTGGGCGGTGGATTCCGGGGTGGCCTCGATTTCGCGGATGTGCCAGCCGCGCAGCCATTTCAGGTGGCTCTCGGCCAGCACTGTGCCGGCCGGCAACCGATAGCGGCCGTCGGGGCTTTCTATTTCGGCGGCGAGCACCATGCCCGCCCGGATCTGGGAAAAGGGGATCGTTGGCATAGGCCGTCACTTTGCCGGGTTGGCCTCCGGCGGCGGAAGATGGGTTTCGGGCCGATCCCGGGTAAGCCAGCTTGGTTTCGGAATTTAGCAGCGCCGTGCCGGTCCGGCAAGGCCCCAGCCGCGCCCTGTGTCGCGCCCTGCCACGCCAGGGGTTCCCCCCCGCGGGCGCTTGCCGTATAAAGGCCGTCCGGTTCACGGCGGGGACGAAACCGCTGGCCGCGCGGAGGCATTATGAGCGCATCACCCCTGATTACCGGCGATGGACAACTCGTCGATATCGGCGACGTCCATTACAACGACGAGCTGGCCGCGCCCCAGACCTACGGCGTCATGCGCTTTGCCCATACCAGCGATGCGCTGCGGGGGCTGGTGCGCGATCTACGCGACCGCGCCGCCCGGGAAGCCCGGCCGCTGACCGATTTCATGGACATTAGCGGACGCAGCGGCCATTCGCGCATCGGCCTGGACATCCATCTGACCGGCGAGGCGCCTATGGTCTCGGACGCGACCCGCACCGTGGAACTGCCGGTGGCGGTTACGGCCTTAAACGCCGTTTTGGCCGAGTCCTTAGCCGATCTGCGCAGTCTGTGCGGCGACGGCGGCGTGGATTTCGGGCGACTTTTTATCCCGCGCGGGCCGGCTGTGGGGCGGGCCGAAATCGCCGAGGCCATAGAGCGAGGGTGGCTTTTGCTGCCCAGCCGCCACAGCGTGGCCGAGGACGGGGTGGTTGAGATCGTGCTGGAGAATCTGCGCTATGTACTTTCCGCGCGGCTTCTGGGCGTTGGGCGCAATTTCGCCGAGATGGTGGTCAAGGGCAAGCACGGCCTGGGCATCTTCCAGAGTCTGGCCCCCACAGGCCTGCCGGCCCGGCTGCCGGCCAAGGATTTCATGGTCGGGGCGGTGCACATCGCCCTTGGGCCGTTTACCGCCTTTCTCAACCGGCCGACCAACCGCGACGGGGTCTTTCATCTGGCCTCGCGCCTGCTCGACGGCATCCGCACCTCCGGTATCAGCACGCCGCGCCAGGTGGAGCTGTACAACAGCGGTGACGCCCCGGCCCCCACCGACGGCTTGGCCGTGCGCTTAAAGCTCTATCCGCCGGATGGGCAGGTGGCCCGGCTGGCCGAACGGGTGCTCCTCCCGGGACGCAGCCGGGAGGTGCTGGCGGCCGGGGTCGATTTCGCCGATCTGACCGACATTTTTTCCCCAACCGGCAGCCGGGCGCTTTTCGACGAAGTCGCCGCCGACCCGTCCGATGGCGGCATCTACGGCCGGGTGCTCATGCCCGGCAAGATGATCACCATTCCCTGGGAACAGGAAGAGGGTGTGTGGCTGCAGGAATTCCAGTGGCGGCTTATCTATGAATACGCCCGGGGCAACGTGCCCGAAGGGGTGCTGGAGGGCGAGGAGATTCCCAAACGGATGCGGCCGTTTCTTGACGATCTGAAGTACGTCGGCGGCGAGCAGAAACTGTCCAAGGTCTTTGTGGCCGACGCCTTGCCGCCGGCCGACACGCTTCGCGTGCTCAAGCGCAACGGCATCGGCGTTGTCGCGGCCCGGGGCATGGGCTGTCATCCGGGCAAGGCCTGCCGGCCGCCGTTTTTCCGCATGGACCAGACCCTTTACGAAGAGTTGGTGCGACTGGAAGGCGAGGGCATGCGGTTTTATCTGCTGCTCGAATACAACGGCCATGCCCAGGTGCGGGAGTTTTTCCGGGGGCTGTGGGTGACGCGCGAGGGCAAGGAGCATTTGCCGCGCATCCATACCACCATGGCCATGTTCGGCTCGGCCTGCGACGTGCTGGGACCGGTGCTCGAGGAACCCATCGCGGCCTTTTTGCAAAAAATGCGCGACCATCCGCGTCTGGGCGAGGGGTTTGCCGTGGCCCACGGCTCGGGGCCGGGGGTCATGCGCATCGTGGACGACGCGGCAGCGGCGCTCGGCATCTTCCGTCTGGGGGTCGGCATTGACGCCGAGGAGATCGGCCAGATCCCCAATTTCGAGCCCGAGGCCGTGGCCCAGTTCACCAATCTGGCCATGAACACCCGCCAAGACATCCTGGACCGCCGCTCGCTCTTTAAAATCTTTAATCTCGGTGGTTTCGGCACCAGCTACGAGGTGAACATGGCGCTCACCTTTTTAAAGATCGGCCAGTGCCTGCCCGCGCCCTACATTTTCATCGATCCGGTGGGCTTTGGTCCCAATGGCGAGCCGTTCTGGCGCCAGACCCTGGAGCAGTTTGCGACCCTGAGCAGCGATCTGGCCGGCGGCGGGCATGTCCTTGGGCCGCTTGGGCCGCGCTGGGTGGTCAACTGCTGCCACGAGGTGCGCACCTATGAGGAGGGCTACGCCGTCATGGCCGCCTTTGTGGACGATCCGGCCGCCTACTGGCGCGAGCGCGGCATCGCCTTTAGCCGGGTGCGCTTTGCCCGGGACAATCTCAAAAAAGCCGGCGTGCCCATCGCCCCCTACATCGAGGAAGCGTTGGAAGGGGAATGATTGCCCAAGAGACTCTTTTTTCGAGAGCGGCGTGGCCCCGGCAGCGCCCAGCCCTCTGCTGCTGGCGAGCTGTTCCCCGGCCGGCGGCGCTGTTTGCTCCAGCAACCGGCGGCCGGCAATGCTGCGGCCTTGGGCCGCAGCGCTGACATTGTGCCGCCAGCCCGCACAGGACTTGTCTCCAAGAGGCGGCCGGCGTATGGAGCCGTGCGCCGGGCGCCTTTGCACCCCGGGCGGCGAAGCAAGGCGGGAACCATGCGTATTCTGAAGTATCTGGGCCAGCTGGGCATCCTGTGGGGCGTGTATCTTGCCGGCCGGTGGCTCACCGAGGCTCTGGCCCTGCCTGTGCCGGCCAATGTCGTCGGCGTGGTGTTGCTGTTCACCCTGCTGTGTCTGGGCCTGGTCAAGCTTGCCTCTGTGGCCGAAACAGCGGATTTCCTGCTGCGCCATCTGGTTTTTTTCTTCATTCCCATTGCCGTGGGCCTCATGGACTGGGGCGGGGTCTTTTACCAGTATGGGCTGGTATTGCTGGCTGCCGTGGTGGTCAGTTCGGTGCTGCCGTTTTTTGCGGTGGGATTTTTGACCTTGTTTTTGCACCGCAGGGGAGCCTGAGATGGACAACCCGCTCCTGCTGGCAAGCTTTATTGCCCTGACCGTGGCCACGTATCTGGCCTGCCGGCGGCTTTATCTGACGGTCAACCACCCCTTGCTCAATGTCGTGGCCTTAAGCGCCGGCATCATCATTGCGGTGTTGGCCGCCTGCGATCTGCCCTACACCGTTTACGCCCCGGCCCGCGATGTCATGACCACGCTGCTCGGTCCGGCGACGGTTGGCCTGGCCGTGCCGCTCTATCGCCACCGTGCGCTCCTGCGCAGCCACGGGCTGGCCATCCTGGCCAGCGTGGGGCTCGGGGCCTTTCTGGCCATGCTGTCGGCCGGGTTGATCGCCAGCCTGGGGGGACTGCCCCGGGAGGTGGTGGTCTCCATCCTGCCCAAGGGCGTCTCCATTCCCTTTGCCGTGGAAATCTCGCGGATTTATGAGGGGATACCGGCGCTGAGCGCCGCCTTTGTGGTGGCAACCGGCACGTTGGGGTCGCTTTTGGGCGGTTGGTTATTGAGCCGCGTCGGCATCGGCCACCCCGTGGCCCGGGGGTTGGCCCTGGGGACGGTGTCCCATGCCCAGGGCACGGCCACAGCACTCATGGAAGGCGAACAGCAAGGGGCCATGGCCGGGCTGGCCATGATTTTGGCCGGCATTTTTACGGCCGGCTTTGCGCCGCTGGTGGTGCGCCTGCTTGGTTTGCTCTGAGCAATTCGTGCCGGCGCTCTGGTCTGCCGACAGCTCGTAAAGCAGGCTTTTCGCGGAATAATTGCTGCTCCCTGGGCTGGAAGCGGGGCAGATCGAGGCCAGTTTTTTTAGCCGTAAGAGCCGCGTTGGGCAAATGCGGCCAAGCCGCCCGGCCGCGTCGCGTTGGCCGGAGAGCCTCCCGTTCGTCTGACGCAGCGCCGTCTGCATGGTGGCTGTTGTCCCGTTCGTGCAGTTCCTTTTCCGTCAGGATGCGTTGCGGCAGCGCTACACTCGCCGGGTGTGGCGCGCATTCCTTCTTGGGTCGGCCCCGACCGGACGCACCGCTTGGCAGTGAACCAGCCCGGTGATGGCGTCGCCGCAGGTTTGGAACTGCCAGGCTCGTGCGGGTATTTCTTCTTGGTGGTTTTTGTGATATAAGTGGTAGTTATGAAGTTCACCATGAAGCGATTGGTGCCATGCCTGCCGGGTTTTCTTCTGCTGCTTTTCTTTCTGCTTGTTGCAGGTGTGGACGCTTTTGCGCACCGACTGCTGCAATCTGGCAGCGAGTTGGACTATCCCCCGTTTGCCCTGGTTACGCCGACCGGCGAGGCTGAAGGGTTTTCCGTTGAGTTGCTCAAGGCCGTGGTACAGTCCGTTGACATGGACGTTAATTTTCACACCGGACCCTGGCAGCGCATCAAGCAGGAACTGATTGACGGAAAAATCGATGTTCTGCCGTTTGTTTCTGACACGAAAGAGCGGGCGCAGTATTTCGATTTCACCATACCGTATGTTAAGATGCATGGCACAATTTTTGTCCGCAAAGGGGACAAACGCATCCGTGGCGAGAATGATTTAAAGGACAAAGAAGTTGTCGTCATGCAAGGCGATGTCTCCCACGAGTATGCTTTGCGTCGAAATTTGTCGAACCATTTGGTGCTGACAAAGGATTTTGCCGAGGCGTTCCGTCTGCTTGCCAGCGGTAGGCATGACGCCGTCATTGCGCAGCAGATCGTCGGCTGGCAGCTTGTCAGGCAGCTTGGCCTGTCCAATCTGGTCGATGTCAGCGTCCTCCATGACCAAAGCCTCAGGCCGTTCGGCAAGCCGCTGGCGGATTTCGAGCAAAAATTCTGCATTGCCGTCAGGAAGGGGGACTCCGAACTGCTGGCCCTGCTCAATGAAGGGTTGGCCACGGTCATTGCCAACGGGACCTACGACGCCTTGTACGCCAAGTGGTTCGGGCCGATTCTGCCTGCCCGGGCTGTCGATCCCACGGCCCTGGCGCGCGCCCTCGCCTTCACGCTGGTCCCGTGCCTTTTGCTTCTGTCCCTGGCCGGCCTGTGGTATTTGCGGCGGGAGGTGCGGCGCAAGACATTGAGTCTGCGCCAGGAAATCGAAGAGCGCAAACGGGTCGAAGCCGAGCTGCGCATCATTGCCGACAGCATCTATGATTGGGAATACTGGCGGGCGCCGGACGGAGGCTACCTCTGGGTGTCGCCCTCCTGCCAGACCATGACCGGGTATACGGCGCAGCAATTCACCGGCGAATCTGCCCAAAAAATCCTCCACATGGTTCACCCCGAAGATAAACCCATCTGGGAGCGTCATCTGCTGGAGGTGGACAGCCGGCACCCGGAACACCGGGAGCTTGATCTGCGCATCGTAACGGCCGCCGGCGAGGTCGTCTGGATCAGCCATACCTGCAAACCCATTTTTGACGCCGACGGGACATACCGGGGACGCCGGGGGTGCAACCGCGACATCACCAGACGCAAATGGGCCGAGGCGGCCCTGGCCCAAAGCGAAGAACGTTACCGGCTGCTGTTTGCCAATGCCGGGGACGCCATCTATCTCTCCGATGCCGACGGCCGGCTGGTCGACGTCAACGAGGAGGCGTCCCGCCAGACGGGCTTTTCCCGCGAGGAATTGACGCGCATGGCAGTGTACGACGTCGACGCCAATGAGACGGCGCAGAGTTTTGCCACCTTTACCCGGGAGTTGGCCACGCACAACTCCTGGGCCTTTGAGGCGCAGCATCGCCAAAAGGGGGGAGACGTCTTTCCCGTCGAAATCAAGGGCGTGCGGTTGGATACGAAGGCCGGCCCGCTGGTCATGGGCATCGTTCGAAACATTTCCGAGCGAAAATTGGCCGAGACAAAGCTCCTGGCGATGAAGGAGCGTGCCGAAGCAGCCAGCAAGTCGAAATCCGAGTTCCTGGCCAACATGAGCCACGAGATCCGCACACCCCTCAACGGCGTGCTGGGGATGCTCCAACTGCTGCAGTTAACCGAGCCCACGGCGGAGCAGCAGGAATACCTGCTCGGTGCCGTCAAATCGGCCAAACGCCTGACCCGCCTGCTGGCCGATATCCTCGACCTTTCGCGTATCGAGGCCGGGAAGATGCGGATCGACCAGGTGCCGTGGACCATGGACAGCCTCAGGGAATCCATCCTGGAACTGTTTTGGCCTGCGGCCCGGGAAAAGGGTCTGGCCTTGGATTTCACCATTGATCCGGGTATTGCGCCACGTCTGCTTGGCGACGAGGCCAGGGTGCGCCAGATTTTATTTAATTTGGTGGGCAATGCGCTCAAGTTCACGGATCAGGGGAGCGTCACGGTCACGGCGACGCCCCTGTCCGGCACAGGCCGCGCCGATGCGCGGATTCTTTTCAGGGTGCGCGATACCGGCATCGGCATCTCCGACGCGGAGCTTTCCAGCATCTTCGATCCGTTCGTCCAGGCCGAAGACTCCTATACCCGTCCTTTCCAGGGAGCCGGCCTTGGCCTTTCCATTGTGCGCAAGCTGGTGCGGCTCATGCACGGCGCACTTGCCGTCGACAACACCCCGGGGGAAGGAACGACGATCTATTTGGTCCTGCCCTTCGGGCTGCCGCGTGCCGCGGCGGACCTTTCGGCCGATGCGGCGTCATCGGGTCCGCCCCGGGACACTATGCCGTTGCGCATCCTGATCGCCGAGGATGACGATACAAGTCGTGTCGCCGGCCGGCGTATGCTTGAAAAGCGCGGCCACGCCGTGACCACGGCCGTTGACGGGCAGGATGCACTCAACATCCTTGAAAAACAGGATTTTGATCTGATTCTTATGGACATCCAGATGCCGGTCCTGGACGGCGTGGCCGCTGTCAGGGCGATCCGGGGGTCCGGGACGTTCGACGACAAGGCCGGTATCCCGATTATCGCCATGACCTCGTATGCCATGGCCGGCGACAGGGAAAAATTTCTGGCCGCCGGCCTGGATGATTATATTGCAAAACCAGTTGACGCCGCAGAACTCAATAACGTCGTAGCGCGCGTCATGGCCCTTAAACGGCAGGTTTGACTGTTATAGGAGAAAAAGCTGGCAGCCGGGCAGCTCGATTGTATCGGAAAACAGGTTCGGCAGAGGAACGCCACAACCGCGCTGCGCAGGGCATGGCCCACAAGCGGCAGGCTTGATCTTTGCTCATAAAGAAGCAATGATAACAAAATCATAAATGGGATGGCGGCAAGCGTTATGGGCGAGCCCGGGAGGCGAAACGGGACAGCATTTATATTGCAGTCTAATTCCCACATAGCTGTATTATTCGCTTGTATTGCCTGACAAACTTCGATTGCTTAAAAAGATTTTTTGATGCTGATGCAGGGAAGACCAAGGACGCGACTGTTGCGGACCGGAGTTGTATTGCCGGGAAAAGAGCTGCGAGCCATCCGCCCCATCGGAAAAAAAATGGAAAACCCAGCTGATCTATCGCTGCGGCGCGAATTGTTTTCCAACTAAATAACTACAGCCGGACTGCTGCTCCTGTTGCTCCTTGTGCTGGCCAGCTAAGGCGTGGTGGTTGCCCTTCTGCTGCGTCAGTACGGACGCAGTACCATTGCCAGGCCCTCTACAAGGCGGAAGCAACGCTGCGCGACAGCCGGAATTGCAGGCCGTCACCCTGGGCAGCATTGGCGACGCGGTGATCGCCGTCGATGTCCGGGGTCGGGTGACGCTTTTTCATGCGGCGGCCGAGGTTTCCCACTCAAGCCCCTTTTTTGAGTATCCAGTGCTCCCAAACGTGGGTTGAGACTTTTTCATTTACCACCATCGGTCAATTCCTAGCTCTTATGTGCCATTCCATCGCCACTTTGGTTTTAAATGACACGCAGCTATTTCATCTGGAAACCGTATGGAATTCGTGCGATTCAAATCGAATAACTATTGTCTAACATCATGTTTTTACAGTAGATTTTTTCACATGGCAGGTGATGCCCCGTTCTGGTAAAACGACGGCATGGAATGGTTCATAGGATCAGCTCCGGTCATGGGCATAATCGTCGTACTCGGGCTGTTTCTTGGCAAAAAGAAAGACCATAAGAAACGCTCTGTCCTTGATTTATCCAGCTTTGACCAATACAAAGAGCGAGAACTTTCAAAGCGTGGTGTCTTCGATAAGACGAAATGGTAAGTTTGGTAACTTTGTTCAGTCATCCTCGGGCAGCATAATCGTCAGCACTGGCTCAGCGTTGTCACCAGGGCCGATGTGGGCGATGATATCAACGGTTTCAGATCGTCCTGGCCCCATCAGGAACGAGACTTTGAAGTACACCCTATCTGTCCCTTTGCTGGACCGGGCGGCGAACATCGCCAGTGTCAGCAGATCATGGAGTCGGCCAGCCCGGGATTGCCCATAACTCCCGTCCAATCCGGTAGGAACTTCAACATATTGGTGGTAGAGGTTATCGGTAACGACGGTGTGGACTTTGAACCCGTGGGCTTGGGCATCGGTGGAGATGTCAATGAGGACGCCATCTTCGATAGCTTGTGCCCTAGTGTAGCTGTAGATGACGTTCCAGTCTTTATCGGTGGTCATTTTCGGTATCTCCAGTTTCGGCAGTTAAAATAGCATCGAGTTTTTGACGGAAACTTTGACACAGTGTAATTCCAACATCGGCGTATGAGCGCGTTAGTTGACCGTATATTTCAACAGAACTGGTATCCATTATTTTGAAAAGCTGTTCAATCGGACGAAACGCATTGAATATTTCGTCCTTAGTTTGAAGAAGATCATGATCTTTCTGGACCATATGGGCTCCTTTGCTTTTTAAGCAGAAGGATAGCCTGGACCAGTGGGGCGGTCACGGGAGTTTGGGATAGGTTGGCAATTGGACTGGAGAAAGCCCTATGGAAATCGGACGTTGGTTGTAGGATGCGATTTCCTGGGATTTTGGCCCGGGGGGAACCCCAAGGCCCCGGCCATTGGAAAAGGCCAAGGAACGGGGCCGGTAGAGGGCAGGGGAGGGGTGTACGGGGAAAAGACCAACCCCCAAATTTTCCCAAAGGGACGCTTCGACTAGTTCCCTGAAGAAAGTTTCGCTATTTTAGGTGGTTGATCAGTGCAGGAAGCTGCTTTTTAGATTTTCAGCTGATTGGGCAGTGAAATCGGTCTATTTCGAGCTGGATCGGCGACAACGTCGGTGGATGAGAATTTGGACCAAAAACGCTGGTGTCGGATCGCAGGATCCTGCGAATTTTAAGTCCCGTGATGGTGCTACAATCATTGAAACGGCCCTGTCCTTGGTCCAGGAGCGTTGGGTAGGGCTAAAAGTACTGTTAAGCATCAGTAATGGCACATTTTTATAAAAACGAAATTTCTTTCGTTTTTAGCAGTCGCAGTTCCAGTGAATCTGGACAACGTCCTATGAAAATGGGATATTGTAATGATACTGCGGTCCACTGTTTTCTTGGCCCAGGAGGAGGCGCAAGTGAAGGTGTTGGTGGTCGATGATGATGTCGCAAGCCAAATTATTATGAAGAGCATTTTGAATAGTTATTGCCACGTAGATGTAGCGTCTGGTGGTTCAGAAGCAGTTCAGTTCTTCATTCAATCGTTAAAGGACAAAAGACCCTATGATCTGATTTTTTTGGATATCATAATGCCTGGAATGGATGGACAAGAAGCGCTTAAAAATATTCGCAGCATAGAAAAAGAAAACAATATCGACAAGCTGAAAGAGACTGCCGTTGTAATGCTTACAGTTCTCGATGATCCAAAGAGTGTAGTCGAAGCTTACCAGTCTGGTGACGCAACGTTTTATCTGACAAAACCAGCCATAAAACAAGTCATTATGAAAATGATTAAAGATTTTGGCGGAGTCACGAAGATTGAGTCAGTGTAGTGAAAAAGTAGGATTAAAATTGAAAAGGATGGTTCTGATGGCAGAATCTTGCCCTGTTGTTAAGTGCAAAATACAGAATGTCTGTTCCGAAATCCATAAAATTGGATATGGGGATGATCCTTCCTGGCTGGCGATTGTCTTAATCGTAAGAAATCTATTGGCAAAATTTTCCTGTTTTACGGAATCCCAGAAGACTCTTTTGAAAAGCTGGGTATTTTATGAATTAAAAAAGAAAGATAACTCAGAGGAACATTTGGGTGTAGTGATACAGCGACTGGAACAGTTTTTTGGAGACAACAAGAAGTCAAAGGATTTAAAGAACCAATATGTTCGTCAGAATGAAATCATGGGTGCCATGACAGGTGCTATTGATGATTTTTTGCGGGAGTTGTTTTTTTCAGAGTCTTTTCGGAGTAATCTAGTTGCAAAATATGGCAACGAGTCACTTGAAGTGCTAAACAAAGATGAAGACCCAGCATTGATTGTAAAGAAAATGAAAGTCGTGGTTACAGAAATGCTGACTGCGTACAGGCACGAAGCTGAAGAGTGGCAACAGAAAGCAAAAAGTTTAGAGCAGATGGTCAACGTAGATTCGTTACTTGCTCCGTTACATAATCGAGGAGCCCTTGAAAATCATTTACGCACTGAAATTTCAAATTGTCAGTCAACTGGCTGTAAACTATCTGTATTGATGATGGACATTGATGATTTTAAAGAAATTAATGACGGATATGGTCATCAGGTCGGCGACGATATCCTTAGGGCTTTGGCAAAGATAGTTCATAGTCATGCTTCAATGTATGGATGGTATGCGGCTCGTTACGGGGGAGATGAGCTTGTCATCGTTTGTAAATCGTCAGCAGATGAGGTTCTACTCCATGCAGATGCAATTAGAATCGCTGTGCAAAATTATGATTTTTATCCGAGAAAAGATGGGAAAGTTCAGGGGAGTGGCGTTAAGTTTACGGTCTCCATTGGTGTTGGTGAATATATTCAGGGAATGACTTCTGATGATCTGGTTGATGTTGCTGACAGGGCTATGTATAAAGTTAAAGTGGCTGGGAAAAATGATGTTGCTGTATTCGAACCAGCTGAAAATATTTCGTAAAATCTTTGCTGTGCATTCAATTTTCGAAAGTAGAACTGTGTGTTTGCTGTATTCCAGTGAAGATCGTCTGTTAGGCTGCAAAGTTTCTCTTTGTCTTGTTGGCGAGATGGGTTGCATGGTGTTGCGAGTTTGGGTTTGAAAAATTTGCATAGCTTATGATGCATTGATTTTTAAGCCTCAGTTGTAGTTGCGTATTGTATTGCTTGGCTACTGATTGCGCTGTCATGATGCTTTCCAAACCGTTCCCTGGTCCAAACCGAAGACAAACATTTTGAAAGTTATCTAGGTATACTTGGCAGTTACATTGTTCTCGGAGATGTTTCAGGGGGTCGAAATGGTCTTTCATCAAAGGGACCTCCTTGGGATTGGCTTTTCTCTTTACACGACTGAGCCCGTTGTGCCAAGGTTTACTTGGATAAATTTTACTCTGATCGAAAATGTAATTATAGTTGGCTAATCTAGATTTCGATTAGAACGAACTGGCGTGGCGTTGGACAAAGCCCTATGGAAATCGGAAGTTGCGTGTAGGATGCGATTTCCTGGGATTTTGGCCCGGAGGGAACCCCCAAGTCCCCGGCCATTGGAAAAGGCCCAGGAATGGGCCGGTAGAGAGCAGGAGATGGGTGTCCAAGGGAAACGCAAGCCCAAATTTATCCCCGGGGAAGGGCTTCAGCTGTTTGCTCAGAGAAAAACTGTGACATCGCCGACTTTTGAAAAGTCCAGTTTACTGGAACTTTAGATTTTCAGCTGATGGGTAGAAAGTTCTCTAATTGGGTCTGTTTGTCATTTCGAACCAAAAGCGATGGTTTCCGATGGCATAATTCTGCCATTTTCAGGCCCTGGTAACGACCAACGACACTGAAAATGGCCTTTTCTTGGTCCTTGAGCATTAGGTCGGGTGAGTCGTGGCATTAATGCCCAGTAATGGCACACTTTTTTCAAATACGAAATTTCCTTCGTTTTTGACTGGACGAAATTTGAAGTTTTAATAGTAAAGCCGACCTTTGGTCGGGGCCGGAAGTATTTGACCACCCTGGGAGAAACCGTGCCGGAGGTATTTAACCCCACCTGGATTGTCCAGGTGGGATTAAATGACCCGTTCCTGACGACGCAGGTGATGCCCAAACCGCAAGTCATGATTATACCCGAAGAAAGTATTTATCTCGGAAGGACTCATTGCGCCGTTAATCCTTGACAGAGTTGACATCTTGACGTTTTAAGCTACTTTCTGGAAATCAAATTGGCTATTTAAGGAGTTGTACCCCATGCCTGGAAAAGAATCGAAATTCGAAGCAGTGAAACTTCGTACCATGATCACCGAAGGGAAGACCGCGCAGCAAATCATGGATGCTTTCGGGATAAAAAAAACAAACCTGAAAGCTCATCTCCTGAAGTTAATGCAGATGGATGAAAAGTTCTATCGAATCGAAGGGATGGAAGATAGAGCAGCTTCAGGAAATGTAAAGTTCTCAAAGAATGGATTGCGGTTGTCTCCAACCCTTATGGGAAATTACGGATTTGAGTTTGGAGACGAATTCAAAGTATCGAGTCTTGAAGACAGGAAGATTGTGCTGGAACAGAAGTAGTTTGCTTCGGTAGAGAAAATTGAAAGCCCACGTTTGCCCTTTTAAGTGGTGGACGTGGGCTTGTTTAGATTGCTTGTGGTTATTGTGAAATATTAAAAACTTTTTTTCTGTTGAAATATTTGTTCTATTTCATTCTTTAAGTCTTCAAGAACGATTGGCTTGGATAGGTAGCCATTCATGCCATGAGCCAGAAAGTTTTCTTTGTCTCCAGCCATGGCGTGAGCTGTCAGAGCTATGATAGGTATTTTTGAGAATTTTTCGTTCGAATTCCTTATAGCGAGAGTTGTTTCTACACCATCCAAGTTGGGCATTTGTATATCCATCAGAATTAAATCGAAATTTTCAGCTTTAAGCTGCTTTATAGCTTCAGTTCCATCATTTACGAATTTTGAATTGTGACCAATTTTTTTGACGAAACTAGATATCGTTAATTGGTTGACTTTGTCGTCTTCAGCAATAAGTAACTTTAGGCTTGTGATTATTTGGGGTTCAGTGTTGAGGAATTGAGTCATGTCTTCTACCATAGAGGGTTCTGCCGTTGTTAACGGTATTGCAATGCAAGTGGTAGTTCCTCCTCCATCAATGTTGTCGACCGTAATGCTGCCTCCCATGATCAGCAGTAGTTTTTTAACGATGGAGAGTCCAAGTCCGACTCCTCCATATTTACGGGTCAATGAACCATCGACCTGTGTGAAAGGAACAAAAATTTCATCGAGCTTATCTTCAGGAATTCCAATGCCTGTATCAGATATTTCTATGAAGACGTGTATTATTTTTCCTGCCGTGAGTGAATCAATCGAGATAGATACGCGCCCCTGTGGCGTAAACTTGATCGAATTTCCGAAGATATTGAAAATAATTTGCCTGAGCCGACCTGAGTCGCCATAGACAATCTCTGGGATATTATTTTCAACGTGCGTATGTAATTCTATTTTTTTTGAAGTTAACTCGGTGATGAAAGTGTTAATAACGTCTTCGATAAGGTGGCTAATGTTAAATCCATGGTTTTCTAAGGTAATATCACCTTGTTCTATTCTAGATAAATCTAAAATATCAGAAATCAATTTTGTTAAATTTCTGCCGGAACTCAAAGCAATGTCAATATATTCTCTTTGTTCATGGTCCGTCTTCGTTGATTCGAGCAATTGAAGCATACCCATGATACCGTTTAGTGGTGTCCGGATTTCATGACTCATGTTTGCTAGAAATTCAGATTTTGACTTATTAGCAGACTCCGCTCTTTTTTTTGCGTTTTCAAGTTCGATCTCTCCCAGTTTGCGAGTTGTAACATCGAGAAACATGACGGCTATCTGATCAGTGCAAATTCGGAAACAAAGAACTTCGTAAGTTCCTGATATGCTGGAGTCTTCATATCCCTGTTGCTCGGTATACTGTCAAACAGCACCGAAAAGTGACCCCCAATCAGCGTCCAAAATTGACCCCCTCGATGTTGATGTCCGCCCTCCATCTAATCGGGGGGGGGGGGCGCCTCATTGGCTTCTGTGCTTGAGCCTCCAG
>NZ_WVUD01000035.1 GCF_009856865.1 Solidesulfovibrio aerotolerans
GGCTGGTGCAACGAAATCTGTTTCAGCAATGTGAAATTCTCGACCTCATTGACCCGCGACGGCAACGCTTAAAACCAAACAATTCTAGCAGGCTATCTCTTCTAAATTAGCCGGACAGAAATGATTGTTGATCTAAATCTAAATTAGGACCCAATACCATATTAACTCCAAGCGTGCGAAGCTGGGTAGCTAATACTTGGCCAGCCATCGAAATAAGTTTCCCGTTTACCATGGACAAGGCAAGTGGCTCTATCGGGGGATGTATAATGCCAGTTAATGAATTAATTCCTGGTGTTTCAAAATCGCCAGCGATAAAAAGAGGCACAGGGTTCTTATTTTGTGCTGCTTCAATCTGAAGGTAGTTATGAAATGAAATAATTTTGTTGATCTTTGCTTCGTGTGAATATTTAGAGGAACTTCTGTAGTTATAGTTTGTAACGTAAAATCCCCCCACGTGAAGCTCTGTAATCATTTTTTTTATATCATCATATCTCTCGACCTCTTCAAATGAAGCCGGTAATCCGACCAGAAGCACCTGTCCAACACACTCTTCAAGTGACATATTTGCGACGAAGGCGTCAATTTCATTCTTCAAATGGTTAGTACCCGCAAGAGCAGCACAGGCGGGGAAAAGCAAAAAAATAATAAACAAGTTGAAGTATTTCATAAGTTCCTCGTTAATATTAATTAATAAGTATTATATGTTTTTTCAAATGTCAAGACGTGTTAAAGGCCTCGCTGCACCCCCAACCCCGCCAGAATCAGCCCCAGCCCGACCACGGTGGACGGCAATATGGCCTCCCCCACGAAGAAATGGATCAGCAGCAGCGAGCAAAACGGTGAGAGAAAAATCAGATTCGCCACTCGCGCGGCGTTTTCGGCGCATTTAAGCGCGGTCAGCCACGTCACAAAGGCCAGCCCCATCTCGAAGACGCCGACGTAGGCTGCGCCGGCCAGCCCCTGCCAGGAGTCGGGCCAGAGGTTGGAGAAGCACAGGACGGCCAAAAGCGTGAGCGGCAGGCTGCACAGGAAATTGGCGAGCAGCCCGACGACCGGATCGCGGTCGTCTTTGGTGCCGAGAATCCAGTAGAGCGCCCAGACCACCGTGGAGACAAGCGCCAGGACCACGCCGGACGGGCTGGCAAAGTGCAGGCCCAGCACGTCGCCGTGGGTGGCGATGACCACCACGCCGGCATAGCTCACCACCAGCGCCGCAACATCCCGGCCGCGCAGCTTCTGGCCGAGCATGGGCACGGCGAGCAGTGACAGGGTGATGGCCCAGGTGTAGTTGAGCGGCTGGGCCTCCTGGGCCGGCAGCAGATCGTAGGCGGCAAAAAGGATCGTATAATAAAGGAACGGATTGAGCGCGCCCAAAAGAAACGAGCGCCGCCATTGGGCGCGGCTGAGCGCGCGCACCAGCCCGAGCCGGCCGGTTGCGGCCAGGATGGCGGCCAGGGTCAGGCACGAAGCCAGACTGGCGAAAAAGAGCAATTGCAGCGGGGTCAAGTGGGCCAGGGACAGCTTAAAGGCCGAGGCCACCGTGGACCACATGGCGACGGTAGCCAGGGCATAGCGCGTGGCCCGTTTTTGATCCTTCATGGAAACTCCGGTGTTTGCAGCTGTTTACCCTCGGTCGGGACAAAAACCAAGGCTATTTCCGAGCTGCCTGGTTGACAACCGTCGCAAAATCCGTATTCTGACGTTTTGGCATTCATCGGTCCAGGGCACCGTTCCCGTGACGTGGTCTCGCTGCAAACTCGTCACTCCCACCCGGAACGCCTTATCCCCCCGATGGCCACTGGCCCCGATCTTCCGATTCCTGACGCGGCCCGCAGCTTCCGTTTCTCGCATCGCCGATCGCCCCCGCGCGCGAATTTTACAGTTGCGCGGATACACGTCTTGCCAAAGGATATCCTTTTGAGCTTCGATTCTTTTTGCCTCCACGCTTCCCTTGTCGCCAATATCAAGCGCATCGGCTACGAAAACCCCACCCCCATCCAGACCGAATCCATCCCGCAGATTCTGGAAGGACGCGATCTGATGGGTCTGGCCCAGACCGGCACCGGCAAAACCGCTGCCTTCGTACTGCCGATCCTGCACCGTTTGCTGACCACCCCGGCCAAGTCCCGCTCGCCGCGCACCCTGATCCTGGCCCCGACCCGCGAGCTGGCCGAACAGATTTTCCGCTCCGTCCTTGACTTCATGCGCGGCACGCGTCTGCGCGCCACGGTCATCTACGGCGGCGTCGGCATGTTCCCGCAAACCCGGGCTTTGCGCCAGGGCGTGGACATCATCGTCGCCTGCCCGGGCCGTCTGCTTGACCACATGAACCAGGGCAACGTCCGTTTCGACGGCCTGGAGACGCTGGTTCTCGACGAAGCCGACCACATGTTCGACATGGGCTTTTTGCCCGATATCAAGCGCATCCTGTCCGCTCTGCCGGCCAGCCGCCAGACGCTGCTGTTCTCCGCCACCATGCCTTCGGCCATCTCCGGCCTGGCTGGCGAGACGCTGACCGATCCGGTCACCGTGCGTATCGGCCATCTGGCCCCCCTGTCCACGGTGGAACATGCCATCTACCCGGTGTCCCACAACCAGAAGGCCCCGCTGCTCCTGCATCTGCTGGGCGAGGCCGGAAAGTCGTCGGTCATCGTTTTCACCCGCACCAAGCACCGGGCCAAGAATCTGGCCCTGCAACTGTGCCGCTCCGGCCATAAGGCCACCTGCCT
Source organism: Solidesulfovibrio aerotolerans (assembly GCF_009856865.1). Classification (GTDB taxonomy): domain Bacteria; phylum Desulfobacterota; class Desulfovibrionia; order Desulfovibrionales; family Desulfovibrionaceae; genus Solidesulfovibrio; species Solidesulfovibrio aerotolerans. The sequence goes on from NZ_WVUD01000035.1 coordinate 2,730, forward strand.
GCAGGGCAACCTGTCCCAGCGCCAGCGCCAGATCGCCATGGAAGGCTTCCGTCGCGGTTCGTTCCAGGTGCTGGTGGCGACCGACATCGCCGCCCGGGGCATTGACGTTTCCGAGGTGGGCCACGTCATCAACTTCGATATCCCGGACACCGCCGAGGCCTACACCCACCGCATCGGCCGCACCGGCCGGGCCGAACATGACGGTCAGGCCCACACCTTCGTCACCGGCGAAGACGTCGGCATGGTCCGCGCCATCGAGTCCCATATGAAAAAGCCCCTGCCGCGTCGCGAGCTGGCCGGCTTTGAGCCCGAGCCCGGCGAATTCCGCCGCTCGGCTGCGCCTTCGCGCTACCCGACCCGTCGCCCCAGCTACGGCGACCGGGGCCGCCAGGGCGACCGTCCCTACGGCAATCGTCCCTCGGGCGACCGCTCCTACGGTGATCGCAATGCCCGTCCGGCCCACGCCGCTTCGGCCCAGGGCGACCGCCCGCGCGACGACCGCCCCCAGGGCGACCGTCCCCGCGCCGACCGTCCCCAGGGTGAGCGTCCCCGTACCGACCGGCCGCGCACCGACGACCGCCGCCCCTCCTTCGGCGCTTCCGCCGACGGCGGCAGCCAGCGTCCCCGCCGGCCCCAGAGCGCTTCCGCCGCGTAGGCCTGCCTCCATATGATGCCAAAAGGCCGCTCCGACTCGTCGGGGCGGCCTTTTTCAGATACATAGACAAGGGGCAGGCTTATGGCTACATGCTAGGCCGTGCCACCTGCGGGCCGCCAGAAAAAAAGTCCAGGAACACCGTGCATGAGCAGCCACAAAGAGTACCGTCTCGACCTCGACCGCATCGAGGAATCCCTGCGCGCCGTGCAGGCCGGTTTCGAGCGCATAAGCGAACATCTGCTCATGCGCCGTGAGCCGCTCACCGACCAGATCATCGCCAATCTGCTCTTGGGCTACGCCTACGTGGACCAGTTGCTGGAAGACGGGGTGGAGGTCTTTTCGCCTTCGGGCCTCGACCATATCCTGGAACTCAACCACATCGTGCTGTGCGGCGATAACGACAGCGTGCGCCTGGAATACGGCTCCCATCTGCTGGAAACCCGCCACCGGTTCGCCAACGGCATTGGCGAGATCGCCGACTGGTACGAGGCCAAGCGCCACAAGTCCGCTGTGCGCCGGGCAGCCGGGGTCTATGTGCTGGGTGTCAGCCAGCCGCAGCTTTTTCTCGAAGGCAACCACCGCACCGGGGCGCTGGTGGCCAGCTACATCCTGGTCCAGGAGGGCCTGCCGCCCTTTGTCCTGACCCCGAAAAATGCCGTGGCCTATTTTAACCCTTCGACCATGATCAAATACCGCGACAAGCAAAAGTTTTTTGATCGCCAATACTATCTCAAGAAATACCGGCGGGTGTTGCAGAACTTTTTCGAGGAGACCCTGGACAAGCGCTTTCGCCGATCCCTGCGTCTGGACAAAGAAAAGACCGAGCGCCGCTAAAGGCCGGTCTGCGCCATCGCGGTGCCCAGCCCCAAAAACCCTCTGGCAGACTGCCGCGTCCTGGCGTAGAGGATGCTCATGGAGATTACCGACGAGCAACCGGTTCTGTCTGTCGCGGCGGCGCACAAGACCTACGGCACGTTTACGGCTGTGGACAGCGTGAGCTTTGCCGTGCGCCGGGGCGAATGCTTCGGCCTGCTTGGTCCCAACGGGGCCGGCAAGACCACCACCATCCGCATGATCTACGGCTTTTCCCCCGCAACCGGCGGCACCATCCAGGTCTTTGGCCAGGACATACGCACCGGTTTTCGGCGCATCCGGGCCAGACTCGGGGTCTGCCAGCAGGGCAACACCCTGGACCCGGATTTGAGCGTCCTGGAAAACCTGCTGGTTTTTGCCAGCTATTTCGGCATCAAAAGGCGCGAGGCCGAGGTCCGGGCCGCCGAACTGCTGGCCTTTTTCGCCCTGGAAGCCAAAAAGCGCTTCCAATACGACGAACTCTCCGGCGGCATGGCGCGGCGCCTCATGCTGGCCCGGGCCATTATCAACCGCCCGGACCTGCTCATCCTCGACGAACCGACCACCGGCCTTGATCCCCAGTCGCGAAACACCCTCTGGGACCGGCTGCTCGATCTCAAACGCCAGGGGATGACCATCCTTTTGACCACCCACGCCATGGAGGAGGCCGAGCGGTTTTGCGACCGGCTGTGCATCATCGATCATGGCCGGGTGGCGGCCGAGGGCGTGCCGGCAGCCCTGGTGGCCGCCCGGGCCGGGTGCTACGCCCTGGAGGTGGAGTCCCCGGAAGAGGCCATGGCCGAGCATCTGCACGAAGCGGGCATCCGCTTTGACCGCTCGGGGCGGCGTCTTATTGTCTATGGGGACGACAAGGCGGCGCTTATTGCTTTGCGGGAGCGCTTTTGCGCCGAAGCGGGCTTTATCCGGGCCGCCACCCTGGAAGACGTGTTTTTGCGCTTAACCGGCAGGGAGCTTCGGGAATGATCACGGACGCACGCTTTTCCTGGCTTTTCCTGGCGGTCTGGCGGCGCAATCTGCGGGTCTATCGCCGCATCTGGGTGATCAATTTCCTGCCGCCCATGCTCGAGCCGCTGTTTTATCTGCTGGCCTTTGGCCTGGGTTTTTCAGGGCTTATCAGCGAGGTCGTCTGGCACGGCCGGGCCATGAGCTACACCGACTTTTTCGCCCCGTCCATGCTGGCGGCCACGGTCATGTGGCAGGCCTTTTTGGAAACATCGTACAGTTCGTTTGTGCGCATGTTTTACCAAAAAACCTACGATTCCCTGCTGGCAACGCCGCTCACCGTTGACGAGATCATCGTGGCCGAAATCGTCTGGGGGGCCACCCGGGCGGTCATTGCCGCCGCAGCCATGCTGGCTGTCGTGGCTGCCCTGGGCTATGCGCCGAGCTGGCAGGCCCTGGCTGTGCTGCCCATCGCCTTTCTCGGCGGGCTGACCTTTGGGGCCATGGGCATGGCCTTCACCAGTGTCACGTCCTCCATCGACATGTTCAACATTCCGGTCTTTCTGGTCATCACCCCTATGTTTCTTTTCTCCGGCACCTTTTTCCCCCTGACCGGCCTGCCGGCCTGGGCGGCCGGGCTGGCTTCGACGTTGCCGCTCTATCATCTGGCCGAGTTGACGCGCTCGGCCTGCCTGGGCCTCCTTGGTCCGGCTTCCCTGGGCAGCGCTGCCGTGCTGGCCGCCTTTGCTGCGGTTTTTATCCCGCTCTCCCTGGTCGGCATGCGCCGGCGTCTCGTCAAATAAATCCCTGCCCCTGGCGCGTGGGCCGGAGAAACCCGTTGACAATGTCACTTGCCGGTGACTAAGACGCAGCCATGGCTGTCGCCCGTTCCCCCAAAAATGCCCCAGGCCTGCCAAAAGACCGCGAGGCCACCAAACGCCGGCTCATTGCCGCTGTTGGGCGGGTACTGGCCCGGCAAGGCTTCCGGGCCGTCGGGGTCAATGCCGTGGCCCGCGAGGCCGGGGTGGATAAGGTGCTTATCTACCGCTACTTCGACGGGTTGCCCGGGCTGGTGGCCGCCTTTTCCCGGGAGGGCGACTTCTGGCCCGATGTGGACGAACTGGCCGGCGGCGACAGGCAGGCTTTTTTGGCCCTGTCCTTCACTGAACGGATGGTGGCGGCGGCCCGCAACTATCTGCGCGCCATCCGGACGCGGCCGTTGACCCAGGAGATTCTGTCCTGGCGGTTTCTCGAACACAATGAGCTGACCGAGGCCCTGGATACCACCCGGGCCGAGGTAGGGCAGGACTTCCTGGAACTGGTCTCCGCCGGCGTGGCCTTGCCGCCGGTGGACCTCACCGCTTTCAACGCCCTGATCGGTGCGGCCATCCACCATCTGGTCGTGCGGGAACTGCACGAACCAAACTTTGTTGGCCTGCCGCTGGATAACCCGGCCAGTTGGGATCGCCTGGAGGCCATGATCGGGTGCATCATCCGCGGGGTGCTGGACCAGGGTTGAGGCGCGGCCTTTTTTTGGGCAAATTGTGTCACTGCAAAGTGACAACAGAGTCGGGCAAGCTGCTCCGGCCACCGTTGGCCGCTGTCGGTCGTCGGCGGTCGTCGTTGGTCAGGGGATCAAGCCGGAGCGTATTTTGGGTTTATAATGTCACCGCAAAGTGACAAACGCCACCCAGCTAGTCGGCAAGGTGGTCGTCCAACCAGTCAAGGAGGTTTGTATGAACCGTTTGTGGCATTACTGCCGGCCCCTGGCCGGCGACTCCCCGCGCGCCAGGATCGTGCAGCAAGTCGTGTTTGGGTTGGGGTTGCTGGCGGCAGCCTTGCTGCTGGCCGCCATCAGCGAGGCCCGGGCCGCCGAAGGGGAAGGCGTGGAAGTGGAAGAGGCGCTTGGCACCATGGGTGCGGCCGCCGCCCGCCAGGACGGCGCGACAAAGCCTGCCTGGGGCGAGGGCCTGGGCCTGTCGGGCGAGGGTAGTTACGTGGCCCCGGCCAAAGTGTCGGGGGCTTCAATGTCGGTGTGGCAGGAGGAGGCCAAGATCACCTACGACACCGGAACGGTGGGGGTGGATCTGGGCTATGTGACCGGACAGTATGCTTTTTCCAACGTGGGCCGGTTGCCGTTCGCCGGCCAGGCACCCTTTGAGCGCCTCTCCCGTCTGGAGGCCGGTCTGACGGTGCAGGGCGGGTTGTGGGACGACATCAGTGGCTTTGTCGGACTGCGCGGCACGATGGGCTATGAAAAGGCGCTCACCGCCAGGGGCCTTGGCGGCACGGCCCTGGCCGGCCTGAGCCTGCCTCTGGGCCGGCAGTGGCGTATGACCGTGGGCGGAGGCGTTTCCCTGACGCCTGTGGCGGTGCAGGCCGTGCCGCTGCTCTCGTTTCGCTACGCACCGGACTCCCTGCCGGAGTTGACCGCCGAACTGGGTTTCCCGCGCACGGAAGTGGCCTGGCGCGGCGGTTCCTGGTGGGGCCTGCGTCTGACCGGCGGCATCGAAGGCGGCCAGTATCGACTGGCCGAGGACAATCCGGCGGCCCCGGACGGCGTGGCCGATCTTTTTTCAGCCCGGGTCGGTGCCTGGGTGGACGTCTACCCGGCCCGGGGGCTGGGGATCAGCCTCGGGGCGCTCTACGCCCTGCCGGGTACCATGACGCTGTACCGGGAAAGCGGCTCGCGGCTGAAAACCTATGACACAGGCGGCGCACCGGGCGGCGCGCTGCGGCTGCGTTACGACTTCTAGTGTCGCGTTCGGCAATTGTCCCATGCCACACGAGCATCAACGGCCGTCAGGCGCTTAACCGGCGGCCAGGGTGTCGATGGCTCCGAGCAGCGAATCAAACGACGAGAGGCTGAAGATGATGAGCACCTCGCCGTCAATGAGGTGGTCTTTCATGCTGAACTGGGTGCTGGCCACCAGGATCATGCCGGTGCCGGTGCCGATGATGGAGGCGATGTCGGATTCGAGGTAGTCCGGGGGCGAATAGCGCAAAGGTTCGCGCAGGATATTGGCGATGGAGCCCATGACGCCGTTGAGCACGATATTGCCCACTTCCTGCAAGGTGGCCGTGCGCATGCCTTCGTCTTCGGGCATGGCTCCCTGGCCGAGCACCACGCGCACGAGCTTGGAGGCGGAATCGGGCGGAAAAATGAGCGCGCTTATGCCGGCGAATTCGCCGGTAAACGAGAGCTGTACGGCAGAAAAGATCGAATTGGACCGGGCGGCATACTGGTCGGCCAATTGCCCGGGGGTCAAGACCCGCAGGACCGGCACCTGGAGCTGGATGTGGGTGTTGACCATCTGGTTGAGCATGCCGGCGGCCCGGCCGACCCCGATATTGATCAATTCCTGGATGATGTCGAGCTGCAAGGAGGTAAGCGGCATGGCAGTGTGGGCCTTTTCGCTAGACAAGGGCTGCAAGGGTTTGGCGCAAGACGCCCATATCGACGGGTTTATTGAGGAACACGCAGGCCCCGAGTTCCATGCAGCGCGCCCGGGTGGTCTCCTGGATGTCGGCCGTAACCACGCAGATACGGATGCCCGGCAGTTCCCGGGACAAGACTTCCATGACCGCGATGCCACCCGGATCAGGCATGTTGAGGTCCAGGAGCAGGGCGTCGGGACGGTGTTCCCGCACGATGCGCAGGCACTCTTCGCCGTCCTTGGCCTCAAGGACGGTGAAGCCGGCCTCTTTGGCTATTTTTGACGCCTGAAAACGCTGGAACATGGAATCGTCGGCAATGAGCAGGGTGGGCATGGCGGTTTTCCTGTACCAGCCGTCGGGGGCTGGAGTGGGCGCAAAGGGTTGACGGTTTGGGCACGGCGTCCAGGCGGCGTCACATCTGGCCGCAGCAAACGTGGACGGCGTGAAAAGCTTGTATGAGTTGGCGCAACAACAGTTCTGCCTGTTCGTTTTGTCGCGTGTTGCCGGCGCGTTCCAGGGCGGCGGCCAGTTCCTGGCACCGGGCAGCACCGATGGTGGCGGCCGCCGACTTCATGGTGTGGGCGTGCAGGGCCAGGCCGGCCATGTCGTGCCCTGCCAGGGCGTGGCCGGCCGCCTCCAGGCGTTTTTCAAACTCCACCAGGGAGATGGAAAGGATGGGGGCAAACGTCGCCTGATCGACGCCCAGGCGCGTGAGGGCCCATTCCACATCCAGCACCCCCTGGGGGCCGGGAGGGCAGGCCGGTTCTGTGTGTGGCGGCGGTGTCCGGGCTGGTTCAGGCGAAGTGTCCCCGGGCGATGCGTCCCCGGTCTGGGCTGCCGGTCGGGCCAGGCGTTCGATTGTCAGGGCTAACTCCTCGAGATTGATCGGTTTGCCGAGATACGCGTTCATCCCGGCTTCGACGCAGGCCTGGCGCACCTCTGTGGAGACATGGGCGGTGACGGCCACGATGGGTACCTGCGGATTGAACACCGGCGCATCAATGCGGCCGCCGGCCCGGATGAGCCGGGCGGCGGTAAGACCGTCCATGGACGGCATCTCAATGTCCATGAGCACGAGATCGAAGTCGGTATCGGCCAGGGCCGCCAGGGCGGCCTCGCCGGAGGTGGCGGCCACGGCCTCGTGCCCGAGCTTATGCAGATGGATGTCCATAAGCTTGATATTGACCGGGTTGTCCTCGGCCAACAGCACCTTAAGGCCCCGTCTGGCGGGCTTGGGCGCTTGGAGGTGGTCGGCCGTATCGTTGGTCTGGCAGCCCGCGACCAGGGGAACGGACAGGGTGAAGCGGCTGCCCTTGCCCGGGGTGGAGGCCACCCGGATCTCGCCGCCCATGAGCCGGGCCAGATCGCGGCTGATGGCCAGCCCCAGGCCTGAGCCGCCGAAGTGCCTGGCCGTGGAATTGTCGGCTTGGCGGAAGCTCTCGAAAATGATGTCGCTAAGTTCCGGCTCGATGCCGATGCCGGTGTCGGCCACGGAAAATTCCAGCCGGGCGATGCCGTCCGGGGCAGGGCAGGCATGGCAGGCCCGCAGGGACACACCGCCGCTGGCGGTAAATTTGACGGCATTGCCCACGAGATTGACCAGAATCTGGCGAACCTTGCCCGGATCGCCGCAGACCTGATGGGGAACACCCGGGGTGATATCCAGGCTGAGCCACAGGCCTTTGTCCCGGGCCGAGACCTCCAGGGTCTTGACCACGGCGCGCAGCACCGCATGCAGATCGTAATCCACCAGCTCCAATTCCATCTGGCGGGCCTCGATCTTCGAGAAATCCAGAACATCGTTTAAGATGCCCAGCAGATGCCGGGCCGCTTCGTGGACGGTCTCCAGATAATCGCGTTGTTCCGGCGAAAGCGCGGTGCCAAGCGTCAGGTCGGTCAGGCCCAGGATGGCGTTCATGGGCGTGCGGATTTCATGGCTCATGCTGGCCAGGAAGCGGCTTTTGGCCTGGTTGGCCCGGTCGGCCTCCTCCTTGGCCGCGTGCAGGGCGGCCAGATTGCGGCGGCGTTCCACGCCAAGGGCGAGCTGCTCGGCCACGGACAGGAGCAGTTCCGCCTCCTTTTTGCCGAACTGGGCCGGATTGGAATAATGGCGCACCGCCATGACCCCGAGCACTTCCTGGCGCACCCGGATGGGAACCCCCAGCCAGATTTCAGGGGTGCGTCCGGGACAGGTCAAGCCGGTCAGCCGCATCACCCGGCGGGTGACCAGCAGGGGGTGGGCCGTGCGCATGACCTCGACCAGGACGCTGGATTCCTTGAAGTCGCTGAAATTGTCTTTGGTCAGGGGGATGATCCGGTTGTTCAGGCCGGTGATGGGCGGCGGCTGGGACTCGGATTGGCTGGTAAACAGGGCGTAGTCCAGGCAGTCGCGTTCCCGGTCGGCCAGGGCAATGCAGAATTCCCGGACATCGAGGGCCTCGCCCAGGATGTTGCGGATGGCCGCGAACAGGCTGTCCATGTCCTCTTCCGTGGCCACGGCGCTGGAGACCCGATACAAAAGGGAAGTGGTCTTTTCGCTTTCCCGCAATTCCTCCACGGCCAGCCGCGTGTCGGTCAGATCGCGGGCGCTGACCACCACGCAGCGCAGATCGGGGTTTTCCTCGGACCAGGGCGAATAATGGATGGACAGATAGCGGCGGCCCAGGGCCGGCAGCGTCACCCAGCGGTCGAAATGGACGTTTTTCCCGTTCATGCACTCGGTCAGACGCGGGAGCAGCACTTGTTTGACATAGTCCGGGTCGAGGAACTCCGCCACGTTGTGCCCGATAATGGCCTCGCGCGGCCGGCCAAAGACGCGCACATAGGCGTCGTTGACGAACAGATAGACGCCCTGCGGGTCCATCAGGCTCACCAAGTCTGAGGAGGCGGCAATGATGCGGGCATAGCGGCGCAGATATTGTTCGGCGCTGTCTATGGCCGAGCAGTCCTGCACGAAATGTTCGAAATGAAGCGTTTCGCCCTGGGGGTCGCAAACGGCGCGCACTTCCCGCCGGGTGGCCAACTCTGTCCCGTCACGCTGGCGCATGACTGTCTCGAATCGTTCCAGCCGGCCGGTCTCGGCCAGTTGCCGTTCCAACTCGTGGCGCCGAACAGGATCGGCATACAGCTGGCCGCCGATGTCCGTGACGGTCTGCATCAGCTCTTGCGGCGAATCATAGCCGTACAGGCTGGCCAGGGCGGCATTGGCTTGCAGATAACGCCCCTGGGGCGTGCTGAGGGCAATGCCTAGCGGGGCATGGTCAAACACGGCGCGATAGCGGCCCTCCCGCAGCGCCAGATCGGTATTTTCCCGGTTCAGGCGTTCAATGGCCCGCTCCAGCCGGACCGTCCGCTCGCGCACCCGGCGATCAACCAGCGCGGCCTCGGTGCGGACCATGCGCTCCAGGCGGTACGGCTCGGACACGTCCACAAGCACGCCCGTGCCCATCACGTCCTCGCGGTCCTTGCCCACAAGCTCCAGCACCAGACTGCCGTGCCGCGTTTCGCCGTTGTGGCGGCAAAACAGCACACCCAGGGCCTGGCGGTCGCCAGGAGCGGCCAGGGCGGCCCAGGCCGCCCTGGCCGCATCGAGACTTTGGGGAAACACCCCTTCAAAAAAAGTCAACGCCGCTTCCTGGCGCGCCTTGCCGCCATGGCCAAGCAGCCGCCGCAACGACGCCGCCGCGCGGATCAGGTCGCTGCCCAGCCGCCAGGAAAACACCCCCAGCCGGGCATGGGCCGCAGCCCAGTCGATGGAGGCGTCCAACGCGTCTTTCTCGCCCCGGCCAAAAAGAAACAGCACCGCCGGGTCCACTTCCAGGGCCAGACAAAAGGCCTCAATGACGGCCAAAGACGGTGCGGCCGCCCCGCGCTCCACTTTGTTGCAATGTTCCAAGGAGATGCCGGACCGCTCAGCCAGCGTGGCCTGGGTCAGGCCGCGCAACCGTCGCAGATGCCGCAATCTGCGGCCGAGAATATGGCTGAAATCAGTCCGGTCCATACGTCCTTCCCGCGGGCAGCCCCGCGCCTGGATGTATTAAAAACACGTAACGACATTACGTGTAAAGCCTTTCTGACCCGTCGCGGCTGCTCGCCAAAAATAACATAAATACCTGTTTATGAAGGAAATTGTTGACATCGGTTGACATGGATGCTGTAGAATATATGAAAATAGTATTCCGGAGGACTCGCCATGCGCCTGCTCAGTCTCGTGACCCTGGCCCTGTGTCTGCTCACCGCCACCGCCCAGGCCGGCCCCAAGGCCGAAGAAAGTTATGGTCCCGGCCCCCAGACCTTCACCCTGGCCACCGGCAGCCCCGGTGAACTCGGACTGCTCAAAGTCCTCGGCGAAAGCTACTGCACCCCCAAAGGCTGCCGCCTGGACTGGGTCAAAGCCGGTTCCGGGCAATCCCTTGATCTGCTCAAAAGCGGCGAAGTGGACATGATCATGGTCCATGCCCCGGCCGCCGAGAAAAAAGCCGTGGCCGACGGCTGGGCCGGTTGCGCAACACTCATAGGCTCCAATGAATTCTTTATCGTCGGGCCGGCCAGCGACCCGGCCGGCATCGCCAAAGCCACCACCGCCGCCGACGCCTACAACAAGATCGCCAAAGCCCAGGCCAAATTCTTCTCGCGCGGCGACAACTCCGGTACCCACAAAAAAGAAATGGATACCTGGAAAGATGCCGGTCTCGAACCTGCCGGCGACTGGTACGTGGTCACCAAAGCCTTCATGACCGCCACACTCAAACGCGCCAACGACGAAGGCGGCTACTTCATGACCGACAGCAGCACCTGGGCCGCTGAAAAAAACAATACCCCCAAACTGGCAATCCTCTTTTCCGGCGACAAAAAACTCGTCAATACCTACCACGCCCTGTGCCGCCAAACCGACGGCAAACCAGCCTCCGAACTGGCCACAGGATTTATAGCCTTCGTCGCTTCCCCCCAAGGCCAGAAAATAATCAATACCTTCGGCAAAGACGCCCACGGCGAAGCCCTCTACAACGACGCCGCCTACGCCAAAAAATACGAGTAAGGCTACCGGGGCGTTGCCCCGGCCCCCTACCGGGGCGTTGCCCCGGCCCCCTACCGGGGCGTTGCCCCGGACCCCACCGGGACGCCGTCCCGGACCCTGCCAGGGCGCTGCCCTGGACCTGCCGGGGGGCGACGGCCCCCCGGACCCCCTGGTGGGGTAGAGATTGGACGGGGTAAGGGGCTGGGGCGGACGCGGGGGTGCGGGAAGACTGTTGGCGCGGGAGCGCTTGGCGGCTGCGCCGCATGGGCTGTCGCAATGTGGGCTGCCGACCCTCACCGCGAAGCGCGGCGAGCACGGCAGCCCGCATTGCGACAGCCCGGTTCGCCCGGGAAAGGCAGAAGCATCAGAGCCTGCGGCGCAGGGGATTGCGCCCTATTGTGCCGACCCTAGACGGCGGCTCTACAGCCCAAGGAGCCGGCGCACGGTGGTGAGGCCCAGGCTGGCTTCGATGACGTCGGCCAGCCGGTCGAGTGCCGGTTCCAGGTCATAGGTCGTCACGCGCTCCACCGTCTCCAGCCCCCGCCGCTGGCGCAGGCCGTTGCAAAAGGCCCGGCGATAGGCGTTGGCGTCGAAAATCCCGTGCAGATAGGCCCCCCAGACCGGGAGGTCGGACCGGGCGTAGCCGATGGGTTCGCCGTCGGCGCGGCGCACGGCCACAGCCAGGCCGTCCCCGGGCGTGGTCCGGCCGTGGTGGATCTCGTAGCCGGAAAGGGCCAAGCCGGTCGGTTCGTGGACGGCGTTGGTCAGGGCCAGGGTTTTTTCGGCGGCCAGGGTGGTCCCCAACGGCAAAAGTGCCAGCCCTGCCGCCTCGCCGCGCCCGGATTCCAGGCCCAGCGGATCGCCCACTGTCGCGCCCAGCATCTGCAAGCCGGCGCAAAGTCCCACCACCTCGGTCTTCCCCGTGCCGGCCAAGGCCAAAATGGCGTCGGCCAGTCCCGTTTCCCGCAACCAGGCCAGATCGGCCAGGGTGTTTTTGCTGCCGGGAATGACCACGGCGTCGGGCTGGCCCAGGAGTTGGGCCGTGGTCACCCGGCGCGCCCGGACATCGGCCTCCACGGCAAAGGCGTCCAGGTCGGTGAAATTGGACCCGTGGGGCAGATCGATGACCGCGATGTCCAGGAGGTCGGCCCGCTCAGGCGGCGTTTCGGGCAGGGCGCCGCCATCTTTAAAAGTCACCGAATCCTCTTCCGGCAACCCCAGATCGGGCAGAAACGGCACGACAGCCAGTACGTCGCGTCCGGTGCGTGCTTGTAAAAAGGCGTTGGCCGGGGCGAGCAGCGTGGCGTCACCCCGGAAGCGGTTGAGCACATAGCCGGCAACCAAAGCCCGCTCATCCTCGGGCAGGCATTCCATGGTCCCGAGCAAGCCGGCATAGGCTCCGCCCCGGTCGATATCGGCGGCAAGGAGTACCCGCGCCCCGGCATGGCGGGCCATGGCCATGTTGACGATGTCGTGGGCCTTTAAATTGACTTCGGCCGGGCTGCCCGCACCCTCGATGACCATGACGTCGGCGGTGGCGGCCAGGGCGTCGTAGGCAGCAACGGCGGCGGCAAAGGCGGTGGGTTTATAATTGATGTACTCGCCCACCCGCATGGTTCCGACCGGTTTGCCAAGGACAATGACCTGGGAGCCGAGATCGGAGGTGGGTTTGAGAAGTATGGGGTTCATGCGCACATCCGGGGCCAGCCGGCAGGCCCTGGCCTGGACGATTTGCGCCCGGCCCATTTCCAGGCCGTCAGCCGTGACCCCGGAATTGAGCGACATGTTTTGGGATTTAAACGGGGCCACGGTATAGCCGGCCCGGGTGAGCAGGCGGCAGATACCGGCGGTCAGCACGGATTTGCCGGCGTTGGAGGTCGTGCCCTGGAGCATGAGTGCCGGGGCGCGGCGTTGGGGCCGAGAGGCCGGCAGGGGGCAGGCGTTAAGAACCTGGGCCAGACCGTTGACGATGCGCTCGGTTTCGGCCTCGGGACGCACGGCCAGACGCAGATAGCGGTCGGAGAGGCCGGAAAAATTGGAGCAGTCGCGAAGGGCCACGCCGTGCTCGACCAGCATACGCTGGCAGACTTCCGGGGCGTTGGGGCCGGTCAGGGAAAGCCGGGCCAGCAGGAAATTGGCTGCGCCGGCAAAGACCGTCAGGCCCAGGGAGGTGAGGCCAGCGGCCAAGGCGTCGCGCAGGGGCGGCAGCGCCCGGCGGGTGGCGGCCAGATAGTCGGCGTCGGCCAGGGCGCGCGCGCCAACCGCCTGGGCCAGGGAACCCACCGACCAAGGGGGCAGGGTGCGGCGCACCCAGTCGGCCAGATCGGGGCTGGCGGCCAAAAGGCCCAGGCGCAGGCCCGGGATGGCAAAGCTTTTGGTCAGCGAGAGCAGTACGGCCACGTTATGGGGCCGGGTGCCGGCCAGACTGTGAAAATCGGGGACGAAATCGGCAAAGGCCTCGTCCACCACAAAAAGGCTCTGGGGATGGCGGCCGGCCATGTCCACGATGGCGGCGGCATCGGCCACAAGGCCTGTGGGGTTGGCCGGGCTGGCGATGATGACCAGGGACGGCGAGCGCAGGACCGCTTCGATGCGCTCGGTGTGCAGGGCAAAGCCGTCGAGTTCCGAACCGGGCAGGCGGCGCACGTCCATGCCGGCCTTGTGGCAGGCCACGGCGTAGTCGGCGTAGGCCGGGGAGGGGATGACCGCCCGGGCCAGACCGGTGCAGCGGGGCAGGGCGAAAAGGAGCTCGCTGGTGCCGTTGCCGGCCACGAAATGCGAGGCTGGCGCGCCGTAGCGGGCGACGGCGGCGGCAATAAGCTCGGTTGCTTCCGGGTCGGGATAATGGACCAGTTCGGCCACGCCGGCGCTTAACACGTCGCGCAGCCAAGGGGGCGGCCCCAGCGGATTGATGCTGGCCGAGGCGTCGATGATCCCGGCAGGGGGGCGGCCGCTGGCAGCGGCCAGGGCGCGCAGGTTGCCGCCGTGGGGAGAGGGCTGGTTGTTGTTCACCGGACCGCCTTTTGCGGCACGGCGAGGACCAGATACCAGCCGGTGGTGCGAAGTCTGGCGGCCAGCACCAGCTCCTTGCCGTGCTCAAAGGCCATGGGCCAGTTTTTTTCCGTCTCGGCCCGTTCGATGACAGCTTCGCCAACAGCGTTGACCGTTTCATCCGGCGAGTTCATCCCTTTTTCCAGGCCCATGGCGGCCAGTCCCCGATCCGCCCGGAAATAGACGACCGCGTCGCCGGCCTTGCCGTTTTCGGCGTCAATAAAGGCGGCCAGCGTTGGGTCGCTGGCGGCGATGGCTTTGCCGCGCCGATTGATGAGAAAGGCCCTGGCCCCGGGAATGATGGTCAGATCGGCCAGGACGCGTTTGGAGAGCTGGCCGATGGTCACGTCGCGTGAGGCGACGGCCAACAGTGTCTCGCCGTCAAAGACCGGGCAGGAGACCGTGACCATCATGCCGTCGCCGGCCAGATCGAGATAGGGCGATTCCCAGCCGCAGGCTTTGCCGGCAACATCGGCTATGGTGTAAAAGCCTTTTTCCGTGGGCTTGTAATTATTGACGGCCTCGGCCAGGGGCAGATGAGGATAGATGGCGAAGCTTTGCCCTGGTGTGGTCAGATAGACCCAGGAATAGGGCAGGGACTCGTAGGCGGCGGCCATGGCCGGGGCCAGCCGGGTCAGGGTGGCCATCTCGCGAAAGGTCTGGTCGGTGAAATTTTCGCCGTCGTAGAAAAAAAGCGACTGGCACAGGGCCTTGGCTGCCGGCTCGGGGCCGCAGGGGCCGGCTAAATCGCGAAAGGCCACGGTCCCGTCTTTTAAGGCGTAGCTTAGAAGCGCCCGGCTGCGTTCTTCCGGGGGTGGTGCCGGGGTGTCGCGGGCCAGATCGCGGTAGGCCGTGCCGAGCCCCCTGGCGCTTTGTTCCACAGCGGTCAGGGCGTCGTCCAGGCGGGCGGCGGTTGCTGCGGCCAGGGCGACGGCCAGACGCGATGAAGCGTTGGCCGCCTGGGCCGGGACCGGCAGGGCCAGACTGACGGCCACAAGCGCCAGAAAAAGCATGGACGCTGGTCGCATGGCGACTCCTCCCCTGCGCAGGGTTACTGGAGAATCAGATGCCAGAAGACCGAAGTCAGGCCGACAATCAGGCCGACCACGGCCACGGTGAAAATGATGTCCGGGGTCGGGGTAAAGGCCTTGGCTCCGGTATTGATGCAGCGTCGGATGTACCAGAAGCGCCACACCGCCACAACCATGACCAAAACGCCTGCCGCAAAGGTGGACAGGGTGACGGCCTCGGTGTGCAGATGCTTTTGGGCCATGCCCTCGAACATGGGTACGTTTTGCAATTGGCGGATAAAGAAATCAAAGCGTTCGATGACGAAGCTGAAGCCGAAAAGGGCCAGCCCCGTGCGGCACCAGGCCAAAAAAGTGCGTTCATTGGCTAAGTGGTTGCGCTGCCAGGCGAGAAGCACCTGGGGGTTATTGAGGTCGTAGGGGTGGTTGGTCTGGTCGTTGGGCGTGGCGTCGGGCATGGCGACTCCTTAAGCTGAGGCTGCCCTGGGATAGCCCGGCGGGGCGTGGCTGGTCAACGGGGAGGGGGGGCGCGGGGTGTGGTGGAGACGGGGAGGAATATGGCTTGCACCGGTCACGCAGAGGGGAAAAACGCAAAAAAGGGGGCCGCGCAGCGCGCGGCCCCCTTGACGGTAACCTGGAGGAAACGGTCGGCTAGTACATGCCGCCCATGCCACCCATGCCGCCGCCGGGCATGGCGGGCATGTCTTTCTTGGTGTCGGGCTTTTCGGCAATGGCCGCCTCGGTGGTCAGGAGCAGGCCGGCCACGGAAGCAGAGTTCTGCAGGGCAATGCGGGTGACCTTTTTGGGGTCGATGACGCCGGCCTTGATCAGGTCTTCGTATTCGCCGGTGGAGGCGTTAAAGCCGAAGCCGTCCTTGCCGTCGCGCACCTTGGCGACAACGATGGAGCCTTCGAAACCGGCGTTGCCGGCGATCTGGCGCAGGGGCTCTTCGATGGCGCGACGCACGATCTCGATGCCGGACTGCTCGTCGTCGTCAACGGCCTTGATGGTGGTCAGGCTCTTGACGCAACGGACCAGGGCGACGCCGCCGCCGGGGACGATGCCTTCTTCAACAGCCGCACGGGTGGCGTTGAGGGCATCTTCGACGCGGGCCTTCTTCTCTTTCATCTCGGTCTCGGTGGCCGCGCCGACATTGATGACGGCCACACCGCCGACGATCTTGGCCAGACGCTCCTGCAGCTTCTCTTTGTCGTAGCTGGAGGTGGTCTCGTCGATCTGGGCACGGATCTGCTTCACGCGAGCCTTGATCTTGTCGCCGTCGCCAGCGCCATCAACGATGGTGGAGTTTTCCTTGTCAACGATGACGCGCTTGGCCTTGCCAAGGTCGGTCAGGGTCATGTTCTCGAGCTTAAGCCCCAGGTCTTCGGAGACACACTGGCCGCCGGTGAGGACGGCGATGTCTTCGAGCATGGCCTTGCGGCGGTCGCCAAAGCCCGGGGCCTTGACGGCGCAAACCTGCAGGGTGCCGCGCAGCTTGTTGACAACCAGGGTGGCCAGAGCCTCGCCCTCGATGTCTTCAGCCACGATCAGCAGCGGGCGGCTCATCTTGGCCACCTGCTCCAGAACCGGCAGCAGATCCTTCATGGCGGTGATTTTCTTCTCGTTGATGAGAATCAGCGGCTCGTCGAGCTCGCACACCATGCGCTCGGGATCGGTGATGAAATAGGGGGAGAGGTAGCCGCGGTCGAACTGCATGCCTTCGACGACGTCAAGGGTGGTTTCCATGCCCTTGGCTTCCTCGACGGTGATGACGCCTTCTTTGCCGACCTTGTTCATGGCTTCGGCAATGATGTTGCCGATGGTGGCGTCGGAGTTGGCGGAAATGGTGCCGACCTGGGCGATTTCTTTCTGATCGCGGGTGGGCTTGGCCAGGGTCTCCAGCTCGGCGACGACGGAGGCAACAGCCTTGTCGATGCCGCGCTTGATGGCCATGGGGTTGCGGCCGGCGGCCACGAGCTTGACGCCCTCGGAGTAGATGGCCTGGGCCAGGATGGTGGCGGTGGTGGTGCCGTCGCCAGCGATGTCAGAGGTCTTGGAAGCGACTTCCTTGACCATCTGGGCGCCCATGTTCTCGAACTTATCTTCCAGTTCGATTTCCTTGGCCACGGTGACGCCGTCCTTGGTGATGACCGGGGAGCCGAAGGACTTCTCGATGACCACGTTGCGGCCCTTGGGTCCAAGGGTGACCTTCACGGCGTTGGCCAGCTTGTCGACGCCGCGTTTCAGCTTCTCACGAGCCTTGGAATCGAAAAGAATTTCTTTGGCAGCCATGTATACTCTCCTTGCGCTAAAATTCTAAAAAAAGAAAAAGGGAAAGGCGCGGGGCCTTAGGCTTCGATGACGGCCAGGATGTCGTCTTCGCGCATGACGAGGAAATCTTCGTCATCAACCTTGATCTCGGTGCCGGCGTACTTGTTGAAAAGGACGAGGTCACCCTTCTCGACGTGCATCTTCTGGTGCTTGCCATCGTCGGCGATCTTGCCCGGACCCACGGCGATGATCTCGCCTTTCATGGGCTTTTCCTTGGCAGAGTCGGGGATGATGATGCCGCCCTTGGTGACTTCTTCCTGTTCCAAACGCTTAACCAGCACGCGATCGCCTAAGGGTTTAAGCTTCATACAATAACCTCCATGGTTTTTGGCTGATGAGCCGTGCTGCTGGCACTCGCAGGGTGTGAGTGCTAACGGCAGGCGGGAAAATATCTAAACACATTGGCGTGAAAGGCAAGGGGTTGGAGCGAAAAAAAAGGGGTGGGGCCTGATTTTTTCATCCTTTTGTAACATCCTGAAATTGTGCAAAATTTAATTTGGCGCCGGGCAAGGGGGAGCGCCGGACTGCTCTTTGCGACGCGAACAGGCCGGTTTTCCAGGGAAAGGAACCCTTGTGAAAGGAATCACGCTATTGCACCGGGTAGAATTTTCTCGTAAGACGCCTAAACTTGACGCTCTTCCCCCAGGGGCCTAAAAACAATCCGAAAGCAGGCGGTCACTTTGCTTGCGGATTGTTTTGCCCGGCGGCGGGGGCAGAACGTGTGTCCCAGGCGGTCCCCTAACTTTTTTATCGAGGTGCCTATGCTCGACACGCTGGTCTTTGTGACGGTGCTGTTGCCATTTTTGGTGGCAGCCGTGTTGCTCGTTTTGCGAGAGCAAAACGTGCGCAAGGTCATCCTGGTCGCCACGGCGGGAGTGCTTGCACTCGCGTCGCTGGCCATGCTGCGAGGCGGAGCGTTTATCATGTCGCCAGCGCCACTGTATGACACCCTTATCACCCTGGGTGATTTTGTCATACTATTTGTGGTGCTGTTCGTCGGTATCAAACGCAAAAACCAGATTATTATCTGGCTCTCCGTCGCGCAGATCATCGGCCTCATCATTCTCGACTTCTTCATGGTGAAGGAGCACGGGAACATTCCGGCCTTTTTTGCGGATGATTTAAGCCTTGTCATGGTGCTGATCATCTCCATCGTCGGTTCGCTGATCGCCGTCTACGGTATCGGCTATATGAAGGAACACGAAGAGCACCTGCATCTGACCAAGTCGAAACAGCCTCAGTTTTTCTTTTTCATCGTGCTTTTCCTGGGGGCCATGAACGGCCTGGTTTTGGCCAACAATCTGCTGTGGATGTATTTCTTCTGGGAATGCACCACCTTGTGCTCGTTTATGCTCATCGGGCATGACGACACCGAGATTGCCCGCAAAAACGCCGAACGCGCCCTGTGGATGAACGTCCTGGGCGGCACGGCCTTTTTGTTCGGCATCATCCTGCTGCAAAAGGTGGTTGGCACCCTGTCGCTGCAAGAGATCCTGGCGCGCGGCCCCGAATTCGCCGTGGCCGGCGGTGCCATCCTGGTGCCCATGTTCCTGCTGGTGTTCGCCGGCATGACCAAGGCCGCCCAGGCCCCGTTCCAGAGCTGGCTGACCGGTGCCATGGTCGCACCCACCCCGGTCTCGGCCTTGCTCCACTCGTCCACCATGGTCAAGGCCGGCGTCTACATCATCGTGCGCCTGGCCCCGGTCTACGCCGGAACCTACTTCAGCAACTTCGTGGCCCTTTTCGGGGCCTTTGTTTTTCTGGCCACGGCCTGTCTGGCCGCCGGACAGTCCAACGGCAAGAAAATCCTGGCGTATTCCACCATCTCCAACCTGGCGCTGATCATTGCCTGCGCCGGCATCAACACCCCGGCGGCCATCACGGCGGCCATCCTGCTCATCCTCTTCCACGCCATCTCCAAGGCGCTTATGTTCTTGTGCGTGGGAGCCATTGAGCAAAAGATCGGTTCCCGCGACATCGAGGACATGCGCGGCCTGTTCGCGGTCATGCCCCGTACGGCACTCGTCGCCATCATCGGCATCATGACCATGATGCTGCCGCCCTTTGGCATGCTCATGGCCAAGTGGATGGCCATTGAGTCCGCCCACGGGCAGTTCCTGCTGATGATCATGCTGGCCCTGGGTTCGGGCGTTACGGTGCTGTTCTGGTGCCGTTGGGCCGGACTCATGCTGGGCACCCCGGTGGCCAAGGCCAAGCCTGAGGCCCAGGACATCACCGTGCGTGCGCCGCTCTACATCCTGGCCGGGCTGGCCCTGGTGGTCAGCTTCTTCTCGCCGGTGGTCTACAACAGCTTGGTGGCCCCGGTCGTAAAAATGTATTACAAGGCCGCGCCGTACGCCCTCCCATACGGCAACTTTGATTCCCCGGTCGGCATCTTCCTGGTCTACCCGCTGTTTCTCCTCTTGGGCCTTGGCTTCTACTTTGCCCTCAAGCAGGCGCGCAAGGTGACCGCCGCCCAGTGCTCCCAGCCCTATATGTGCGGCGAGCAACAAACGGTTGACGGCAAGCCCGGCTTCCTCGGTCCCCTGGGGCTGCATGTGCCTGTCCAGTCCGGCAACTACTATCTGGAGCAGTTCTTCGGCGAGACCATGCTCTCCAAATGGATCAACGTCATCGCGCTCGCCGTGCTGGTGATCATGCTTTTCGGAGGCGCCCTGTGATTACCAAAATCATACTCGCCATTTTGGCTCTGGTTGCCGCGCCGCTCTTGGGGGCGCTCATCACCGGCGTGGACCGCCGGATCACCGCCTGGTTGCAGTCGCGCTATGGTCCGCCGATCCTCCAGCCCATCTATGATGTGCTCAAACTCTTGGGCAAAGAGCCCATGGTCACCAACACCTGGCAGGCCCTTTGCGCCTATGTCTATATTGTTGGCGCGGCCCTGTCGGTGGTGCTGCTGTTTACCGGCTCCGACCTGCTGCTGATCTTTTTCGTGCTGACGGTCGGCGCGGTCTTCCTGGTCATGGGCGCCCTGGCCTCGCCCTCGCCCTACAGCCAGATCGGCGGCCAGCGCGAGCTGCTGCAGATGCTGGCCTACGAACCGCTTCTGATCCTTGTCTTTGCCGCCATCGCCATGGTGACCGGCAGCTTCAAGGTCAGCGCGGTGTTTGAACAGACCCGGCCGCTGCTCTACGACCTGCCGCTGATGTACATCGTTTTGGGCTATGCGCTCACGATTAAGCTGCGCAAATCCCCCTTTGACATCTCGGCCAGCGCCCACGCCCACCAGGAACTGGTGCGCGGCGTCTATACCGAATACTCCGGTCCGTTTCTGGCCATGATCGAAATCGCCCACTGGTATGAGGTCATCCTCGTGCTCGGGCTGTGCGCCCTTTTCTGGTCGACCAGCGTTGTGGGCATGGTTGTGCTTGTGGCGGTGACCTACCTGGCCGAAATCATCGTGGACAACGTCACGGCGCGCCTGACCTGGCGCTTCATGCTCAAGTCCGCTGTCGGCATGGGGCTGGTCCTCACCCTCGTCAACATGCTTTGGCTGTATGCCCAATAACGTTTGCCAAGCCAAAAAAGAGAGCACGCCATGTTAGGCAATTTGATCAATCAGGGACGCATCAAATCCCCGTGGGTGGTCCACTTCGATTGCGGCAGCTGCAACGGCTGCGACATCGAGGTGCTGGCCTGCCTCACGCCCATCTACGACATTGAACGCTTCGGCATTTTAAACATCGGCAATCCCAAGCACGCCGACGTGTTGCTCGTGACCGGCACCGTCAATCACCGCAACAAGCATGTGCTCAAAAACATCTACGATCAGATGCCCGGACCCAAGGCCGTTATTGCCATCGGGGCCTGCGGCTGCTCCGGGGGCGTGTTCCGCGAGGCCTACAACGTGGTTGGCGGCGTGGACAAGGTCATCCCCGTGGATGTCTATGTGCCCGGCTGCCCGGCCCGGCCCGAAGCCATCATCGATGGCGTGGTGGCGGCCCTGGAGAAGGTCAAGACGCTGCTGGGCATGACGGCCTAGCTGCAACCTGCGACGCAACCGGGGTCCGACCCCGAAGGCCAGGAGAATATTGTGCTGGAAACGATTCCTCTTTCCCTCGACGAAGTCGTCGCCGTGGCCAAAGAGCACTTTGACGGCGGCTGGCGGTTGGTCACCATGACCGCTGTGGATGTCGGTGAGGCCGGTTTTGAGATCTTTTACCACTATGACAAAGACTTGGTCATGAAGCATTATCGGCTCTCCATCCCCAAGGAGACCGTGGTGCCGAGCATCTCCCCCGTCTACTTTGCCGCGTTGCTCGTGGAAAACGAGAGCCGCGATCAGTTCGGCATCTGCTTCTCCGACATCGTTCTCGATTTCGGCGGGCACCTGTACCTTGAAGCTGAAGTCCGCGCCATGCCGTTTTGCAAAGTCAGCGTGGCTCAAAAACAGTCCTAGAGAGGGAAGCGTATGGCCCGTACTATATTGCCTTTCGGTCCGCAGCATCCGGTGCTGCCGGAACCCCTGCATCTCAAACTCACCATCGAGGACGAAATCGTCGTCGAGGCCCTGCCCACCCTCGGTTATGTTCACCGGGGACTGGAAAAACTGTGTGAAGTCCGTGATTTCAACCAGATGGTCCAGATCGTCGAGCGGGTCTGCGGCATCTGCTCCTGTCTGCACGCCCTGTGCTACTGCGAAGGCATCGAGCAGATCATGGGCGTCGAAGTCCCCAGGCGCGCCAAGTATCTGCGCACCATCTGGGGTGAGCTCCACCGCGTCCACTCCCACCTGCTGTGGCTGGGCCTTTTTGCCGACGCGTTCGGCTTTGAAAGCCTTTTCATGCAGTTCTGGCGGGTGCGCGAGCGCATCATGGACATCATGGAAGCCACTTGCGGCAACCGCGTGGTGGTCTCGGTCAACGTCGTTGGCGGCGTGCGGCGCGACCTTTCCCCGGAACAATGCCAGTGGATCGAGCAGCAGCTCATCATCTCCGAGAAAGAAATCCGTCAGCTTCAGACCACGATCTTAAATGATTACACGGTCAAAAAGCGTTGTTGCGGCAAGGGCGTGCTGACCAAGGAGCAGGCCTACCAGCTCGGCGCGGTCGGTCCCATGCTGCGCGGTTCCGGATGGGCCCAGGACGCCCGCCAGACCGGTTACGCCGCCTTTGGCGAACTGGGCTTTGAGCCGATCGTGGAATACGACGGCGACTCCTATGCCCGTTGCGCCGTGCGTTTCCGCGAAACCCTCCAGTCCTTTGACATCGTGCGTCTGGCCATTGCCCGGATGCCGGCCGGCGAAACCGCGGCCAATGTCGAAGGGGCCAACGAAGACGACACGCCCAGGATTATCAGCGGCAATCGCGGTGGCATCATGCAGTCGTATAACCGCGACAAGCACCACAGCATCACGGCCGCGCCACCCCCGGACCTGGATATCCCGGCCGGCTCCCTGGCCGCCAAGGTCAAGGGCAAGCCGGACGGTGAAGCCGTTACCCGCGTGGAACAGCCCCGGGGCGAACTCATGTACTACCTTAAGGGCGTGGGTTCCAAGAATATGGACCGGGTGCGCATCCGCACGCCGACATTCGCCAATATCCCGCCGCTTCTGGCCATTCTGCCGGGCTGCGAATTGGCCGACGTGCCGGTCATCGTGCTCTCCATTGACCCCTGCATCAGCTGCACCGAACGGTAAAAAAGGAGCGCGTTTCCATGTTCAACATGACCAAAAACGTCGTTGCGAACCTCTTCGCCAAAAGCTCGACAAGGCTCTATCCGTTTGCCGTGCGGGGCCATTTCGAAGGGTTTCGGGGGACGTTGCACATTAATATCGATGAGTGCATCTTCTGCCGCACCTGTCAGATCAAATGCCCGTCCCAGTGCATCGCCGTGGACAACAAGGCCGGCACCTGGACCTGTGAAGCCATGAGCTGCGTGTATTGCGGCGTGTGCGTGGATGTCTGCCCCACCAGCTGCCTGTCCATGAGCAAGGAACACCGCCAGGTGGCCACGGAAAAACAGACCATGGCCTACCAGGGCGTGCCCAAGAAAAAGAAAAAGGAAGCCGCCGAATAGCCGCTTCCTGAACATTCACCTGTTTCCCAGCGCCCGCCCGTCGGTTTCCGACAGGCGGGCGCTGGTCGTTTGCGCCCGGTCCGGGTCTTGCGGGGGCAGGCATTTCCACCGTCCGTCTGATCAGAGGTCTGGCTCCCGACAGGACCGAGGGGTGCCTGGCCTTACGGTCAACGCGTTTCGGAGCAGGACGTTATTGCAGCCACTCAGGGCTGGCTGCTTCTGCGATGGATTCTCAGGGATGCGGCGACTACCCGCGAAGCCATAAGTAGGCCCGCGTGGCCAGGCGATCCAGCACCACCGCCGGATTGACCGAGGCAATGAGCGCTTCCTGGCACTCGGCCAAAAGGATGTCCAGACGCCGGGGCACGTCCGCATCGCCGCAGACCGACAAGCGGGCCGAAAGCGGCGTGTCCGAGCGACCCGCCAAAAATGCAGCCAATTCCCGCGACAACTCGGTCAGCACCCGCTCGGCCGTCAGCCGCGACGGCCGACCCTTGACCCCGGTAAACCAGCCCCGGCCCGAACGCCAGAAACCGGCCAAAGCGTCGAGGATGGGCCAGGGATCGTCCTCGCCGCCGGCCGGCAAGGGCAGGCTGGCATCCGGCCAGGCCAGGGTCATGACAAATGAGCGCGACACCAGTGTCGGGAAAAGCCGCTCCCGCTGGGGCGAAAGCAACACGAACACGTTGCCCGGACGCGGTTCCTCCATGGCCTTTAAAAGCGCATTGGCCGCTTCGTCCGTAAGCCCTTGCGCTTCGGCCAAAATCACCACCCGCCAGCCCGACCCGCGCGGCGGCTCGCCCACCAGGGCGCGCACCTCGCGCATATCCGCCACTTTGATGGTTTCCGCGCCACCGTCGAAATACTGCAAATCCAAAAATACTTTGTCGCGAAGCTGGATGCAGACCGGACACAGGCCGCAAGGGGGGGACGCGTCCCGGCAATTAAGCCGCGCCGCCAGCCACATGGCCATGGCCGCGCGCTCATCGGCCGTGCCGCCCTCCAGGATCAGCGCCTGGGGGATGGCCCGGGCCAAGGCGTCAAGGCCGGCGAGCACATGGGACTGGCGCTCGGGGACGCCAAAGGGAAAGGGGGATTCGTTTACGGAGCGCATAAGTGGATACAGCGTCTCCAGTGGTTCTTGGCAATGCGCCGCATTGCCTATGGAAAATTTTCCTGCAAACCTTTCGGCCCCGTCTTCGGGGCCGAGGGCAGGTGGGGGGCGCAATTTTCCTGGCTGGCCCAGCCGTTCCTGCGGCTGGGCCAGCCAGGAAAATTGCGCCCCCCATCAGAGACGGCTTCCCGCCGCCGACCATCCCACCAACCGCTGCCCGAACTCCCGCCCCCCTTTCGGGGGGGCCGGGGGGATCATCCCCCCGGCGGGTTCGGGCAGAGCCCGATCTGATATCTTTCCTATCCCCTAATAATGGTCTGCCGGCGGTCGGGGCCGACGGAGAGGATGGAGCAGGTGGTTTTGAGCGACTGTTCGATGCGCGACACGTATTCCCGGGCGGCCAGCGGCAGGTCTTCCCAGGCGGTGATGCCGGTGATGTCTTCTTCCCAGCCGGGCATGGTCTCATAGATCGGCTCGACGAATTCCAGCGCGCCT
Source organism: Solidesulfovibrio aerotolerans (assembly GCF_009856865.1). GTDB lineage: Bacteria > Desulfobacterota > Desulfovibrionia > Desulfovibrionales > Desulfovibrionaceae > Solidesulfovibrio > Solidesulfovibrio aerotolerans. Next base: position 27,713 of record NZ_WVUD01000035.1, read on the forward strand.
TCTTCCTGGGGCGGGTATTCGTAGATTTTGCCTTTATAGCGGTAGCCGATGCAGATTTTGATTTCGAAAAGGCCGCTTAGGACGTCGAGTTTGGTCAGGGCAATGTCGGTCGGGCCGGAGAGGCGGGCCGATTCGCGCAACAGCACCAGATCGAGCCAGCCGCAGCGGCGTTTGCGGCCGGTGGTGGCCCCGAATTCGCCGCCTTTTTCCTGGAGGTAGTCGCCGACGGTGCCGAAGAGTTCGGTGGGGAAAGGCCCGGAACCCACGCGGGTGGTGTAGGCTTTGACCACGGCCACGACGCGCGACAGCACATCCGGGGAGCAGCCGCTGCCGGCGGCGGCCTGACCGGAGACGGTATTGGACGAGGTCACAAAGGGGTAGGTGCCGTGGTCGATGTCGAGGTGGGTGCCCTGGGCACCCTCAAAGAGCACGTCGCCGCTGGCCAGGGTCTTTTGGATGATCGAGGACACATCGCCCAGGTAGGGCAGCAGCCGTTTGGCCACCGGGGCCAGCCCCTCGGCCACGGCCCCCGGGTCCAGGGCCGGGATTTCGTAGAGTTTGGTGAAAAGCGTGTTTTTTTCCACCAAAGCCTGGGCGATTTTCTTGGCCAGCAGCTCCGGATCGGCAAAATCGCCGGCGCGGATGCCGATGCGGGCCATCTTGTCTTCGTAGCACGGCCCGATGCCCCGGCCGGTGGTGCCGATCTTGGAGCCGGCGCGAAGGGTCTCGCGCGCGCCGTCCAGGAGCCGGTGATAGGGCATGATGACGTGGGTCTTTTTGGAAATGACCAGACGCTCCGGGGAGACGTCGATGCCTTTTTGGGCCAGGGTGTCCATTTCGCGGCACAGCACTTCGGGATCGAGCACCACGCCGTTGCCGATGAGGCAGGCTTTGCCGTCGTGGAGGATGCCGGAGGGGAGCAGGTGCAGCACGGTTTTTTCGCCGCCCACCACCAGCGTATGCCCGGCGTTGTTGCCGCCCTGGAAGCGGACCACGGCCTTGGCCGATTCGGTCAGCAGATCGACGATCTTGCCTTTGCCTTCATCGCCCCACTGCGCGCCGTGGATGACGATGCCACGCCCGGCCCCAGGGGCCTGCGGGTTGCGAAATTCGCCCATGTTTTATGACTCCCCTCAATCCTTGGGCCGAAAGGCCAGGACTTTACCCTTGTTTTGGCGTTTGGGGCCGGCCTTTTTCCCGCTCGTTTCCATGGCGTCGCCAAGGGGCGTGGCCAGGATCGGCGCGGGTGTGGCGGGCTGTCCCGGCTGTTGGCCTTCGGCCCAGTGATGATTGAACAATTGATTTTTAAAACGCATGCCCTGGATCATGGCCAGGACCAGAACGGCTTCCTCCCAACGCTGGGACGGCTCGAAACGCGACACCGTTTCGCTGTATTTGTCCCACAGCGCCATGAGCGAGGCCTCGTCAAAGGCCCGAAGCTGTCTGGCCATCTTTAACAAAACCTGTTCCACGACAACTCCCTTGCCCCGATAACTGCAGCGACGCGCGCTGCGGACAGGCCTTGTTAGCAGAATTGGCCGGGCCTTCCAAATGCAATTTGCCCCCATGCCCCGGCTGTGCTAGGCACGCTTGCACGAATGCGACAAGGAGCGGTGACGCCATGAGCGATCTTAAAAAAATGTACACCACCATGGTGGACGATCCTTTCCCGGCCGAACTGGTCATTCGCCTGGGCGATGCCGAACTGGCCTTTGCCAAGCGCACCTGGACCATCGACGGCCAGGAAAAAGGTTTGCGCTATGGGGAAAACCCGGATCAGCCGGCTGCCCTGTACGCCCCGGTGTCCGGCCGATTGACCCTTGGCGGCGTGACCTTTCGTGGTCCGGGCGATGGGCTGGTGTGCGCCGCCACGGAAGAGCATCTGCTGCAATCGGGCAAACATCCCGGTAAGACCAATCTCACCGACGTGGACAACGGCGTCAACATCCTCCAGTACCTGACCGCCAAACCGGCCGCCGTGATCCTTAAGCACAATAATCCCTGCGGCGCAGCCTGGTCCGATGCCGGCCTGTGCGCCGCCTTTACGGCCGCTTTTTCCTCGGACCGCATTGCCGCTTTCGGCGGGGCCATCGTGGTCAACCGCACCCTCGACGTGGCCACGGCCGAGCAGATCAACGCCGTCTATTTTGAAGTGGTGGCCGCCCCGGACTACGAGCCGGCGGCACTGGAAATCCTTAAATCCAAAAAGAATCTGCGCATCTTCAAGCTGCCCGGTCTGGCCCAGCTCGACAAGCTGGTGGGTCAGCCTTTTCTGGATGTCAAATCCCTGGCCGATGGCGGGCTGGTGCTGCAGTTTTCCTTCCGAAACAAGATTCTCTCCACGGGCGATTTCCTGCCGGCCCAGGCGACGGACAAGGCCGGAACCACGGTCGTTGCCCGCGCGCCCACACCCCAGGAAGCCGAAGATCTGCTGTTTGCCTGGGCCATCGAGGCCGGGGTCACCTCCAACTCGGTCATATTCGTCAAAGACGGGGCCACGGTCGCCATCGGCACCGGCGAACAGGACCGGGTCGGAGTGGTGGAACTGACCATTTTCAAGGCCAAGACCAAGTACGCCGACAGTCTGGCCTTTGCCGCCCACAAGCTGTCGCTGTATGAACTGACCCAGAAAGCCGCAACCGATCCCGAAGCCCTGGCCAGCCTGACCGGCATCAAAGCCCGCACCGAGGCAACCTGCGGCGGATTGGTCGGGACGGTGGTGGTGTCTGACGGCTTTTTTCCGTTTCGCGACGGCGTGGATCTGTGCATCGCGGCCGGGGTCACGGCCGTGGCCCAGCCCGGCGGCTCCATCCGCGACACGGAAGTCATCACAGCTTGCAACGAGGCCTCGCCCCAAGTGGCCATGGTCTACACCGGCCAGCGGTCGTTTAGACATTAAGAGAGGAAGCGAAGGCAGAAGATGCCTCCGGCGGCCGGGGGGGATAATCCCCCCCGGACCCCCTTGATTAGAAAGTCTTTCAAGGGGTTTTGGGCGTTGGCTGGCAAGCTGGTCGGCTGTGGCGGCCGGGCAATGCCACTCCAACGCTCACATATAAAAAATTTTCTCGTTGCAGGGGTCCGGGGGGATCATCCCCCCGGCCGCCGGAGGCGTCTTCGTTTCTTTATTTCCTCCGGCGGCGTTGGCCGTCTTGGGCGCGGAGCAGAAGGACTAGAAATGGCGTTGGAACGGTATGCCGGGCCGGGTTGTCTGGTGGAGTTTATGCAGGGCAACCAGAGTCAGGTGGCCTGGGTGCTGGAAGAGTCTTCGGGCCGGTTGCGGGTCTATACGCTCACCCATCGCGAGGAGAAGATGGCGGCCTCGCGGGTGTTGCCGTGGATGGGACCGCTCTATGACGGACCGCGCGACCGCAGCCAGATTTCCGAGATTCTTTCCACCCATCAGGCCCGGCGCGAGGCCGGGGCCAAGGCCATCGCCCCGCTGGAACTCTGGGAGTTGGCCCAGGGCGAGGTGCGCGAGGAATCGGCGCAATGGTTTGCCGGGCTGGTCGGCGAAACCCCGGACGTGGACGCCGTGGCGGCCATGGGCCGGGCGCTTTTGGGCTGCAAGACCCATTTCAAGTTCCATCCGCCCAAATTCGAAGTCTATTCGGCCGAGGTGGTCGAACGCCGGCTGACCGAATCGGCGGCGGCCGAGGAGCGCGAGAAAGTCGTGGTGGCCGGCCAGACCTTTTTCAAGGAACTGTGGCAGGGCTGGGCCGCAGGGGATCGCAAACGCGGCGCGTCCCTGGCTGCCAAGCTCGATCCCGAGGCGGCCGCGAAGCTGGCCGGGCTGTTGCGCCGGGTCATTGCCGACGCCGACGACCCGGAAATGGCCACCTTGTGGGCCATGCTGCGCAAGGGTCTGCCCGAGCATCCTTTTTTGCCGCTGATTTTGGCCAGCCAGTGGGGCATCGTCTCGCCGCACCACAATTTCCATTTGGATCAGGCCGACTACGACGCGGGCAACGACTGGCACAAGCCCTTTGCCGCCGAGATTGAGGCCCGCCGGGCGGGCCTTGCCGCCCTGGCCCGCGAACCCGAGCCGATTCCCTTTGTCAGCATCGATTCGCCAACGACCCGGGATATCGACGACGCCTTCTACGCCGAGACCCTGCCCGGCGGCGGGGTGCGGTTGTACCTGGCCCTGGCCGACCCGGCCCTGGACTGGGACTTCGGCGGCCCGCTGGATACCGCCGTGGCCCACCGGGCCTCGAGCCTGTATCTGCCCGAAGGGGTCAGCCACATGCTGCCCGAGAGCCTGGGAACCGATCTTTACAGCCTGCGGGCCGGCGAGGTGCGGCCTTCGCTGCTTATGGAATGGGACTTTGCCGCAGACGGCGAAATCGTTGGGTTCGCCATGCGAAAGACCTTTGTCCGGGTGGCGGAAAACACCTGCTATTCGGTCGTCGAAGCAGCCCTGGAGCGGGGTGACGCTGCCCCGCATCTGGTTCTTGGCTGGAAACTGGCTGTCCTTTTGCGCGATAAACGCCTGGAGCGCGGGGCGGTCATCATCGAGCGGCCCGAGCCGGAAATTATTTTGGCCGGCTACCCCGACGACGCCCAGGTGACGATGGCCGTGTGCCCGAGCTATCCCAAGGCCCAGTTGCTGGTCAGTGAATTTATGATTCTGGGCAATACTGCCGCCGCCGAATACGCCGTGTCCCATGGCGCGGCCATGCTCTTTCGCACCCAGGACGCGCGGCTGCCGCCGGAAGTCCGGGGCGTGCACAGCGATCCGCCGGCCATCCAGCGGGCGGTGCGCGAGTTGCCCCCGACCCTGACCGAGCCGGACCCCCGGCCCCATGCCACCTTGGCCGCCCCGGCCTATGCCCCGGTCACTTCGCCGCTGCGGCGCTATGCCGATCTGATCAATCTGGCCCAGCTGGAAAGCCTGTTGCGCACCGGCGCGCCGCGCTGGAGCCGGGGGGAGCTGGAGGCCCGGATGCCGGCGCTGTCGTCGCGCATCGAGGCCGTGGGCCGGGTGCAGCGGTTTCGGCCGCGCTATTGGAAGCTGCTTTTTCTCCAGCGCACGTGCAAGGAGCGCACCTTCGAGGGTGTGGTGGTGGACTGCGGTGGACCCTTTGTCTCCCTGTCCCTGCCCGACATCCAGATCTATGTCCGGGCCACCAAGGATACGCTTGGCGACACGATTTACACCGGCCAGCGCTATGCGCTACGGTTGGGGCGCATCGATCCGCTGACCAATGAGTTGCGGGTGTTTGGCGCGGAAGAGATTCCGGCCAGCCTGCCCGACGAACAGTTGTTTATGGACGCTGGCGCGTCCTGATCCGACAAGCCGACAAAGAGCGAGGGACTCCATGGCCGCTATCGGTTTCATTCTGTTGACCTATCTGGTTGCCTCTTTCCCGTTTGGTCTGCTCGTGGCCCTGGTTGGCTGCGGCATCGATCCGCGTCGGGCCGGCAGTTTGAACACCGGGGCCACCAACGTGGCCCGGCTGTGCGGCACCCGGCTGGGTGTATTGACGCTGCTGCTGGACCTGGCCAAGGGGCTGGTGCCGGTGCTGTGCGCCCGGGCCATGACCGATTCGGTGGTGTTTGTGTCCCTGGTTCTGGTGGCGGCTGTGGTCGGGCACATGTTTTCGGTGTTTCTCTACGGCCGGGGCGGCAAGGGCGTGGCCACCGCCATCGGGGTTTTTCTGGCGGCGGCTCCTGCCGTGGCCTTGCTGGCAGTGGCCGCCTGCGTGGCGGTGATCCGCGTATCGGGCTATGTTTCGGCCGGCTCCCTGGTTTTGGCCGTGGCCGTGCCGGTCTTGTGCGCGTTTTTAGGCCAGCCGGCCCTGGTGCCGGCCGGGGTGGTGGTGGCCGGGCTTATTATTTACAAGCATCGCGACAATATCGCCCGTCTGCGCGCCGGCCAGGAGAAATCCTGGCGCAAGAGCCCGGCCCCGGCGGCCGGCTGAGCCACGTTCCAACTGCTTGTTTCGGCTTTGTCCGCAAAAAAGCCCGGCTGCCAAGGTGCAGGCCGGGCTTTTTTATGGCGCTGGTCCTGTGGGGCCATTTAAGGCTGACTGTGGTCAGCGCGGGAGGTGCCGAGCAGCGGCCGGGGATCGGCTTCGTTTAACGTGAGCAGCATCCGTCCGTCAGGCAGGGCCACGGTATTAAAATCGATCCAACGCGAGCGGCCGTCGCCGCAACGCACCGGATAGATGCGGTGGCAGGGACGGCCCTGGATGGACTGCCAATCGGCCGCCACCCGGGCGCGCAGGTTGGGGTCGGGATAGGCCTTGGGCATCCACTCGACCACAGAGGGAATGTCATCCAGCGTGTAGCCCACCAGATCCGTAAAGCGCTGGTTGACATAGAGGGTGCGCCCATCGGCCGCTGCCAGCAGGGTGGCATAGGGGACATGCTCCAGAATGGTGCGCAGGGTTTCCGCGGTGCGGTGCAGATCGTCCCGCATGCGGGCCAGGGCGGTGATTTCCTCGGCGTGCAGCATCACCGTGTCCGGCGCAACGAAAACGAAGGTCATGTCGAACAGGCCGGCGTCTTCAGCTCCGGGCACACGCAGGGACAGGCGGCGACGACCGGTGCATCGGCCCTCGAAGGCGCTCCACAACGCCAGATACACGTCCGGGGACGCCTCGAAAATGGTTTCAGCCGGGCTGCCCAGGCAGCCACCGATGCGTCCCCGGGAAAGGGCTTCGGCCGCCTTGTTGGCGTTGGCCAGGACAAACTGGCGGTCGCTCAGGGCAAAGGTGAAGGTGGGCAGGGGGAAATTGCGCAGATGGGTTTGCAGGCGTTCTTCGCTGGCGGCCAGTTCGGCTTGGACCTGCTGGCGCTCGGTAATGTCCTCGATAAAACCTTCGATAACGCGCTCCCCGTCGGCCTCCACGGACAGCCGGGCGTGGAGATTGCCGATAAACATCGAGCCGTCCTTGCGCCGGTAGGGATTTTCAAAGTTGAGCAGCCCCTCCTTGTTGGCCAGCCGGTGGACGACTTCCCTGCGCCGTTGCGGATCCTGGTAAAGCGTATTGGTATCGCCGCCGGCCTGGGCCAGCATTTCTTCTGCACTGGCGTAGCCGAAAAGCCGGGCGAGGGCCGGATTGGCTGACAGCAGCCGGCCGTCCTGGGTGGCCCGGAAGATACCGAGCACGGCGTCGTTTATAATCCGTTGGCAGCGGGCTTCGGCGGCGGCCAGGGAGTCGGCGGCGTGGTGCAGGTCGCTGACGTCGCGGCCGTAGATATTGGCCTGGCCTGAGGCGGGCAGGGGCACGACGGTCAGGCGCTGGACGCCTGCGCCCACCGCCATGTCAATTTCCTGGGAAGTGGCGCTGGTGAGTGCCGCCTGCACGGCGTCCAGAATCGGCGAACCCACCGGCTCGCCCACGGCCAGCCCGGCAGCGTCCAGAAGCGGGCTGCTGGCCCGGTTGGCAAAGGCAAGCCGGCCGTCCCGGCCCACACGCAGCACCGGGTTGGGATTGTCTTCGGGAAACTGGGCCACGGCGCGCAGATCTTCAAGCGCCTGGCGTTCGGTGGTGACATCCTGCACCGTGCCGAGAATGCGCCGGGCCCGGCCATCGGCGTCGTATTGGCAGCGGGCCACGGCCTTGGCCTGCCGCCACAGGCCATCGCCGCGTTTGAACCGATACGCGTAGTGGATGGGTTCGCCTCCGGCAGCCATCCGGTGCCGGACGCTCATGACGGCCTGCCGGTCGTCGGGATGGACCAGCTCCATGAAGGCGGCAAAGTCCGGGGCAGGGCTGCCGGCCGGCAGGCCGAAGATGCGGAAAAATTCCTCGCTCCAGAAATCCTCGCCGGTTTGCAGATCGCGCACGAAGCTGCCCACCCGGGCCAGATGCTGGGATTCGCGGTAGCAATCCCAGAACTGGGGGGGCGTGTTGCGCGCATCCGGCCCCAGCCAGTCCGGCTGCTCCAGGGCGCGCACCAGCGGCAAGAGCCGCTGCGGGGCGTTTAAGAGGATACGCCGCACGTCGCCCGGGAGTTTGCCGGTTAAAACGCACAGGATATCGGGATCATCATTCAGTTCCCGGGCCAGGGCCTGCAGATGTTCCTCGGACAGGCTCGGGATGGCGCCGCGCTCCAGGCGGCTTAAATAGGACGGCTGGATGCCCAGGCGGGCGGCCAGTTGGCGCAGGGTGAACCGGGGGTCGTTGGCCAGAAGGGCCAGACGTTTGGCCCGGATGCGTTCGCCGAAAGAAAGTGCAGCCATAGTCCGTGTACCATAGCGTGCACGGTGCACAGAGGCAACTGCGAGGCTTGTGCTATTTTTTGTATTATATGGAAATTATTGGTGTTAACAACAGTTTCTGGCCATCAGGCCGTGCCGTGGTCCGGCAGCAGGCCCATGGCCCGGGCCGAGCGTTCCAGGGTCAGGCGCAGGCCCGGGTAACTGGCAACATCCGCTGTTTCGAGCTTGTCGGCGATGCGCCGGGCCAGGGCGGTCAGATCGGCCCGCTCGGGATCGTCAAAGGCCTGCAACGCGGCCATGGCTTTTTCCGTCTTGCCCAGGGCCAAAAGCGTCAGGCCAAGGCCCAGGCGGGCAAACACATCCTTGCCGTCGGTTAAGCGCAGCACATGCTCAAATTCCACCCGGGCCTGGATGAACTGCCCCAGTTCGTAGAGGCAATGGCCCAGACGGTTGCGCACCGCCGGATTGGACAGATCCCCCCGCGCCGACTCCCGGTAGGCGGCCATGGCCGCCGGATAATCGGCCGCCGCGTAGGCGGCGTCGCCAGCGGCATGGGGAGAGGCTGCCTGCCCGGCGGCGGGAGTGGCGTCTGGCGGCGATTCGGTGGGAATTTCCCGGCCAAGCAGGGCGCGAAAGAGATGGCGGCGGGGAATGTTGCGCGGCGTGTCAGCGGTCATGAGCGACTCCTGCGTTGGGTGGGCTGGGGGCTGGCCCCAAAAAACAGCGACTCAATCTCGGCAATACGGGCGTCGCCGGCGGCCGCCACTTCGGCCAGGACCGTTTCGGCCAGTCCCAGACTGCGCCAGGCCGCTTCGCTTGCTCCGGGCGTGGGTGGGCCGGGAAAGGCCGGCCAGACCCAGGCCTGGGCCAGGATGTCGGCAATGTGGACGATGGCCGTTTCCCGGGACTGGGGCTGGCCGTCGGGGGCATGGTGGTCGGCGACCATGGCGGTCAGCGCCGGCGGGAAGTTCCAGTTGGTCATTAAGGCCCGGCCAACGGCTGCGTGGTCGAAACCGAGCACGGCGATTTCGGCTTCACTGGCCGGCAGCCCCTCCACCCGCGACAGAAGCAACGCCCGGCCGGCAGCGGCCGGCAACTTGCGCAGGATCACCAACTGGCCGAGATCGTGGAGCAGCCCGCCCACAAAGACCCGGTCCGCAGCGACTCCGGGCACGGTCTGGGCCAACAGCGAGGCATAGACGGCGCAGGCGGCGGCATGCCGCCAGAACATCCGCATGTCGTACAGGCCCGGAGCGATATCGGAAAAGGCGGACAGGGCGGCCAGACCCGTGACCAGGGTGGTGAGTTCTTTCTGGCCGGCCATGGCCACGGCCCGGCCAATGGAGTCCACCGGGGTGCGCGAACCAAAAAGAGGGCTGTTGACGAGTTTCAAGAGCTTGGCCGTCAGGCTCGGGTCACGCCCGACGATGCCGGCCAGATCGGCGTCCGAGGTTTTTTCGCCGTCTTCCAAAACCGCCAGCAGGCGCACGTACACCTCGGGCAGCGTGGCCAGTTCCACGTCGCCTGAGACCAGACTGGCCGGGTCCACGGCACCCTCGGCGAAAAGCTGCTGTTCCGGCGGCAGGCCGGCCAGGGCCGGGCCGTCGGCCACGGCGTCGAGGTCGAGTCCCTGGGCCACGGCCAGGGTTGCGGCCCGGCTGACGGCCAGATCGAACACGGCCCGGCCAAACGGGCTCTCCAGGTCCAGGGTCTGGAAGCGGGGTGTGAGCAGGTGGCGGCAACGCCTTTGCGCGACGGCCAGCCGGTCTGCTGCCGCATCGGTTTCCGGGGTGGTGTCATCGCCGTCGCTTGCTGCGACATCCGCGACGCGCACGCCGTAAGCGCGCATGCGCCGCAGATGCTCTTCGGAAAGCATGGTGCCGCGCGGAACCAGCAAGGCTCCATCCTGGCCAATGATATCCCTGCCGGCCACCATGCCGGGAATGACGTCTTCTATGCTGTGCTTCGCCACTGCCTGTGATCCTCCGGTCGCTCCTGGCCCGGGGCCATCGATTGGAGCGGGAAATGTTCGGGCCGCAGGTTAAGATTGTAAAAAAGCTAACCGAAAGGAAAGGTATCTTTGGTCATTTGCCCTGCCGGTCCCGGTCGTTGTCCAGAGCGCTATTTTTTATGCTTTGAAATTATTGGTTAAAAAAACAATGCATCGCTGGATCAATATTGGCCTTGGATTTGCATTTCAAAAAATCAAAGCGGACGGTCTACCTACACCGATCCCGCTCCAAATCAACTGGCCGTGGCGGTCACCCCCTAGCCTCCTCCCCCAACACGCCACCACGGCCTTTTCAGGAAGCCGCTTGGGCCACTCCCTGGGCCTGGGCGGCTTCCGCTTTTGGAGCAGCCCTGCTTTTCGGTCCTTTGGGGGTTGATGGCCAGGCAGTTCGTGATTATAGCCCGATGACACCGCCATTGCCGGCCGACGTCACGGGCGTAGTCCCACGCGCATCGACGCCCAGCCGGCGGCACTGTGGGAGCTGCCTTTTGGATAGCAAGGAACCCGGACCCCAGGCCTTTCTCGATTTCATCAGCCAGCGGCTGGCCAAACGCCAGCGTGAGCTCGATAGCGCTGTAAAATTCTCCAGCCATTACGCCCAGGTGGAAAGCATCATCCTGGAACTCAAGGCTGTCCGCACCAAATTCATGACGCTCATGCGCCGCGAGGGACTGTTATGATCCATCTGACGCGCCTCTCCGTGATCCTGCTGGCCACCCTTTGGCTGGGACTGGCCGTCCCGGCCCAGGCCCAACAGGACGCCGGTATCGTCGGCACCTGGTCGGCTGCGGTCCTTGGCCAGGAGGTCACAGCCAACTTCACCCGCCAGGGTGACATGATTTACGGCGTGGTGGTTCTCCCGGACATAAGCGGCAAAACCAACACCTACCATCTGGCCGGCGTGATCGTGGGGGCTGATTTCGCAGCCCAGCACGGCAGCGGCCATCTGCTCAAGGGCCGGCTCACCGGGCCGAATACGGCCGAAGCCGTCTTTACCCTCAAATCAGGACCAGCCGTGCCGCTGCATCTGGTCCGCCGGACCGGGCCGTAAGGCCGCATGGCCGGCTGGCCGCTTGCAGCGCCCGGGCGGGCTGCATCTGATCCGCCGGACCGGGCCGTCGGGCCGTACGGCCGGCTGGCCCTTTTGCGTCTGGCCAGACTGCATCTGATCTGCCGGCCCGGGGTGTCGGGCCGCACAGCCGGCTGGCCGCTTGTAGCGCCTGACCAGGCTGCTTTTGATCCGCCGGCCCGGGCCGTAGCCGCATCCGGCCTCCCGAACCCGGGCCGGCCCGGGTTGCCCGCAATCCTTGCGCAACGGGCTTGCCACGCCGCACCCCGATGCGCTGCGAGATTGCACCCGCAAACAAAGGACTCCTGTTTTGCCCGCGCGCTCTAAGCCCCGGTGCTTTTGGACCCCGGCGGCGTCACCGGCACCCGTTCGTCCTTGGCCCGGTCGGTCCAGGCCCGCTTGAGCGCGTCCACCTCTTCGGGCGGCAGGGTGGCCTCGATGGCGTCAAAGGTCCGGTTGCGGAAAAAAACGAGATCCTGATAGCTTGGGGCCTGCCGGATCAGTTCCATATAATAGGCCAGATTTTGTTCCTGCTCCATGGCGACGCCATCCCCCGTCACGCCTCGTTATCGTACAAACGGTTTAGCCGAGGCTGGCGGCGGCTGCAACGCCCTTGTCCGGTAAAATTTCGGGTTACCCTTCCGGTGTATTGAAAGAGCCGCATTTTTCGCAGACAAACCCGGCGTATTCCGGTCGGCCGTCCTGATCGAGCCACACCTCGACCTCGTTTTGCTCGGAACAGTTGGCGCAATAGATGGTGGCGATATGCGTTTGCGGGTCGTAGTCGCATTCCATGCCGCCAAGAACGATGGTTTGTGCGTCGGTCATGGCCGCCTCCTTGGGGGATGTTCGTTCTGACTTTCCTTTGTAGCACTGTTTTGGAGGGGCGCAAGGCCCTTCGGCCAGCCTGGGGTGCGTCCAGGGATTGCCAGCCGCCTCCGGCCGGGCTATCGCAGGGCGGCAAAACCACGCGGGAGCCGCCGCTTTTCCCAATCTTGGCCAGGAGGCAGAAGAGCCTCCGGTGGCCAAAGGGCTGAGCCCTTTGGAATCCCTCCTAGAAGGCAAGGGGTTAAGGGGGAACGGCGTTGCCGCGAAGGGGAATGGGGCAAAAATGCACTACCATCGGACGAGCGCATGTCGCAGCGCAAGCTTGACGGATACCACCGTTGCTCCGGCGGCCGGGAGGGGGTAACCCCCTCCCGGACCTTCCCTGCTCGGGGGCAAGGGGGGGTAAACTGGTTTCAAGCCGGGCTTGGTTTCAACATACGAGAGGAAAGAAAGCATGAAAGATACGTTGGGTCTCTATTACTATCCCAATCCCGCCGAGAAACGGGTGCGTATGTATGTGCGCGTCAGCTTCGGGCAGGTGGAATTCCGCCTCTGGAACAGCGAGCACGCTGCGATCTGGGAACGCCATGACTGGATTCCCTATGCCGACATTGAAGCGGCGGCCGCAGAATACAAAAAGCGCGGCACCGGGACGGATCCGTTGGAACTGTATGACTTAAACGTTGCCAAGCGCCTGCTGGCCGACGAGGGCGTCCCATGCCCGTAGGCCCGGATCTGCGCGTGTACGGCGAGGTGCGCGGCCTGACCGCTGCGGCCTGGGCGGGCCTCGCCGGTCAATGTCCCTTTGAGACGGCGGAGTACACCGACGGAACGCTGGCCCTGGAGCACGAGGGGCGTTGGGTGGATGCCGAGGAGTTCCTTGCCGCCCTGGCCGGCGTCGCGGGCGCAGACAGTGCCGGCCACTGCGATGTCATCGACAACGAGGCCTGGACGATCACCCGCTGGGTTCTGGATGGTGGAAAATGGTCGTCGCAAACATTCGGTATTAATGATGTTTTAGAAAATACGGTCAAGGACGGCAACATTTGACTTGACGGGAGCGGCCGGCGCGCCTAGATAGCCTCTCCCGCTGCGGGAAACCGGGGTGGGCAGGCCTGGGATCGAAAGAAACCTGGCAATGATTGAAAAAACGAGTTGACAGGCATCGCAAGCGCGGCTATTTAGTTCAGCCCGCTGCGGAAAGCCGCAACGCGGATCGAAGGGCAACGGCACTTCGAGTTGAGTGAAAAAAAACGTTGACGGGCCGGGTGGATGAGCGTAGAAGCTCACCTCCGCTTCGGGAAACCGGAAACGGACGGGTCGCTGGAAAGCGAAACGAAGTTGAAAAAAAGTGTTGACGGTGCTGGCGGGGAAGCGTAGAAGCTCACCTCCGCAAGCGAA
>NZ_WVUD01000036.1 GCF_009856865.1 Solidesulfovibrio aerotolerans
CAGGCCGCTCGCGCCAGGGCCAGAGGCTACCGAAACGTCACGAACTTCATCACCATGATCTACCTGATCGCAGCCCAAATTGCCGACTTCCTTGCTCAATGAATTCCATTTGAAACGTCGAAGAACCAATTTTGATTGGGCAAAATGGAGAGTCTACCGTCTCGGATTTTGCCCACGTGATGCATTGCCCAGAAGGGTTGACGGAATCGAAATCAATCGTATTTTGTAGGATCAACTTATCCGGAGGTTTTATGAAAAAATTTGCTGTGTTAACTTTCCTGAGTGCACTTCTAATTGCAGTTTTTGCTATTGCTGGCGGAAAATATGACGGCCACTTTGGAGATATTGACAAAAACAGCGACAAGGTTGTTGTAAAAGAAGAATTCGTTGAATTTTTTAAAGCGAATGGCGACCCAGCAGCGGCATTTGCCATCATCGACGTCGACAAATCTGGTGGCATAGACCATGACGAATGGCACGCTTTCAAGGAGGCACACGGTTATGGCCATAAAGATTCAAACAATCCCGACGAGAAGAAATAGCTAAAGACGCTCTGTGAACAGAAAGGCTGGGGTATTAATGATGTATGGATGGACCATTAATCTAGAGTTGCAAGATTAATGGACAACAACAATTAATTTCTCGGCCTATTTCAATTGTGCATTTTATGTTAAAGTGATGAAATTTTGCTTACCATGAGATATATTGTTTTTGTTAGCCTCTGCCTTCAAATCAACGCTCATTAACCATCGTGTAAATAAATTCCGATGCAAAAGGCAGAACGACTGCTACAGTTTACAAATCTATTGAGATATAGTTGTTTCTGAAAAGATCTTAATAACCACCAGGAAGCCACTATGGACTTATTTTTTACTGCCATCACCTGGATTGGTTCATTATATGTTCTTTTGCCCTTATCTATGTTGCTCTGCCTCCTGTTGGTTTTGGATGGAAAGTATGCCCAATCAACTTTTATTAGTTTAAGCTTGCTACTTACTGTAGCTTCTGTCCATGTGGCAAAGTTATTATTTCGCCGTCCGCGCCCTTCCTCTGAAGGACTTATTGTGGCTATGCCACCTGACTGGTCATTCCCCAGCGCTCACACAGCTCAGGCAACTTCTTTTTTCTTGTCCTTAACCTTTGTTATATTTCAATTCCTTCCGCCAACATGGGCAACATTGTTTTCTGTCTTGAACCTGTTTTTGGTATTCTGCGTAGGTTATTCACGCATTTACCTTCAAGTTCACTATGTTTCAGATGTCCTGGCAGGTTTTATTCTAGCTATGATTGTCGTAGCTGGGTTGTACTATGTTATTTTATTTAGAAAATGACCCCATGACTTCCAAAATCTAAATGGCTGGAAAGATTTAATCCCGGTTGTATCTGTAAAGGAGGAATTACACGTGCGAAATAAGTTTCTCGGACAGGGAGAATATGGGTATCACCCAATTCGAAAAATTAAGGTTTGCCTTTCTGGTCTTCGTTATGCTATTCGTTATGATTTTAGTGTCGCTTACAAAGTATATCTTTCAATACTTATGCTTTTGATCTGTATCGTCCTGCATCAATGGATAGACGCTCTTCTTGTTATGGCGGCCACAGGCTTGGTGCTTATTGCCGAAATGTTCAACAGCGCCATTGAAGCCCTGTGTGACTTTATTGAAACACATGAAAATGAGAAGATTAAAGTAATTAAAGATATATCAGCTGCTGCCACTGGAATATCGATTCTTCTTTGGGTCGTTGTTTTAGGCGCTGAGACAGTAAAATTTTTGAAAAACTATTAAGGCAAGATGTTTATTTTGTTTTTAACGAATAACAGAATTTGAGTCTGAAATTTCCCATAACTTTTAAATCTTGTGTTTGAAACTATTCACAGATCTACCCAGGATTAAAGCCAAAGAAGAACATCTACTTTCACAAGCAGTATAGCAGCATATCTAATGCCACAAATTATCAAGCCTCTGGGAACTGACGAATCCTCGAGTTGTAGGTAGTGGTGTTCAATACTGGGCAACCGGGCAAGGCTGTGATCGACATGTGTTCATGCGGATGCACTTCCTGAAAGATAATGGACGGTAGGCTGGCCGCGTTGTGGTCACAGGTGTCGATAATTTTCACGAGCGCGGCCGGCAAACCCGAATAGCACTGTCGTGCAATCCCTGGCGGTGGCTCCACCGGGGTGCCCAGCGGCACCAATACTGGCCGAACAGGAACAGCGCCCGATACCAGCCTACCTCTAGCACCTAGTATTATTAGCAATTTCAAAAAATGGAGCCTAGTTGTGCCGTCAAGCAATTCCACGGCGGCTATTCGCTTCAAAAAAACGCGAATATTCCTAGATCAATGCAAAATTTTCAGCATTCCAGACAAGGCCCCTTTACAATGAGGTCCAAACCATTATCTTTAAAAATACAGGCACCCCATAAACGGGGCTAACTCTAACAGGAGTAGCGCTGTCACGAATGCCAACTCCCATAACCGGCGAATTAAGTCGCCAAAAATGAAGGCCATTCAGGGTGTATAACCCCGGCCTGAATTACGACAAGACTTTTCTTATCGTACATGACTGCGACACAGTACGAATTTATGCCAAGAACGACTGACGCAGTAGAGAATGGTGACTGTTTTAAGATTGGCGGCAACGCTCAACTGAACATCAGGTGGATGGTTAACGCCGATGGACTACATTGTTCCATAAATGGCGAAGCGAGTCGCCCAAGACTGAAAGCCCCAACTGCGGTGCACAAGGGCTGAAAAGACGATAGGCAAGCGCCAATCGTCGAAATGAAGACCAAGACTCCGATACCGAAGTCAACAGCAGAACAAGATACTTGGTGTAGTGGAGTTGTCGAAAGAAAACCAGCGTGAAAGCGCACAAGAAGACATGATGTTCCGCGCCCGGCTAAACGAGAGCCAGTAGTTACGGCACCGAAGGTTCTCTTCGGGACCCGACAAAGCGAAAGGGAATAACCTTCTCGC
This sequence comes from Solidesulfovibrio aerotolerans, assembly GCF_009856865.1. Taxonomy (GTDB): domain Bacteria; phylum Desulfobacterota; class Desulfovibrionia; order Desulfovibrionales; family Desulfovibrionaceae; genus Solidesulfovibrio; species Solidesulfovibrio aerotolerans. The sequence continues at coordinate 2,983 of NZ_WVUD01000036.1, forward strand.
TAGGAGCTACGGCGATCGGCCTGGTCGCAATGACCGGCGCAAGCTGACAAAAGTCACGTAGGGTTGCAGGAACAGGTTTTCGACAGCACTTGCAATAAAATCGAGTAGCAGCCTCGCCGGGTCCCACATGGGATTCGGCGAGGCTTTTTTAGGCGTCCCCAATGCCCCTAAACGCCTCCCTGGCGGCCGTTGGCACTCTGCGCGGACTTTCGTCGCCAAAGAGCCGAAATCGCACGGTACGCCTCCCTGGACATTATTCTGGACATCTGCTCCGACTGGGCCGGAGGTATTTGCCCCCCTGCGAAAATGGTAAATGTCGTTTCGGGGCGAACACTGGACCTGCAAACGGCTTTCATCGGGTCCACGGGGCCTGGCGTTCTCCATTTTCGCGAGTCTTTCCCAGAGACCATTGCTTCAAGCTATTTGCGGTTAAGATATTCTTTCAAATCCCTTCCTGGCCTGAAAAAAGGGAGCTTCTTAGGCTTCACTTCCACTTGAATGCCAGTTTTAGGGTTCCGACCTGTATAGCTTTCATAATTTTTTACTGCAAATGAACCGAATCCACGAAGCTCTACGCGGCCTCCATCGTTCAGAGCTTGTTTAATAGAGTCAAAAAAATGGATTACAAAGTCGGCAGCAAATTGCGGATCAAGATTATACTTCTCAGAAAGCACTTTGATTAGTTCGCCTCTGTTCATTCTACACCCCCATGTCGACAGAGTATTAACTATCCAAAAGACTTGCAAGCATTCAGATGCCGCCAAGTGGATTTTCATCCAAGCGTTATCAGCTTCTCCAAAACCATCACAACGCTTCCTTTTCGCGAAACAAATCAGTCAGTGCATATTACTGCGCTATGTATTAAGCAAAAATACCCACACAATAAAACTAATTGTTCATAAATTTTTATTACACATGCTTCCGAAGAACACTCTAGCTGAATCACACTGAAATTTTATAGAACTTAGCGCTTGACAATTGCCTTGAATTTGTGATTATTCTTCTTATCAGTATTTTTCATTTTGCAACAAAGCCATCCAGCGAGGACATAATGGACGAATATCTTCAATGCGCTCTTGAGATTGTGAAGGCCCAGGCTACTGCCCGACCCATGACAGAAGATGAAATCGTCAGCATGGTCAATTCCATCGCCAAGGGTATTGCTGCTCTCAGCACCGGCCAAATCGCCACCAGTGATGCCGATGCTACCGCCTCGGCCATGGACCCGAAAAAGGCCATCAAGGAATCCTCGGTTACCTGCCTTGAGTGTGGGAAGTCCTTCAAGGTCATTACCAAGAAGCACTTGGCCTCCCATGGCCTAACTCCCGAGGAATATAAGGAAAAATACGGCTATAAAAAGTCTCAGGGGCTTGCGTGTAAATCCTTGACCCGGGCACGCCGCACCAAGATGAAAGACATGAAGCTTTGGGAGCGGCGGACCAAGGACAAAGCCGAATAGCAATGTTTACCATTCGATGCCGCCCGGCCTGATGCGGCCTCCCCCTTAGCCCCAGCGCGCCTCCCGTGCTGGGGCTTGTTTTGTCTTGACGGATGCATGCCTAACCAGACAACCATCCTCGAAAATGGAGAATTCTGTCAGGGGTGACAACTCGGGACCAAATCGGCTGACGATTCGGGTCCCGGCCACTTGGCGTCCACCATTTTCGAAGTCCGGACCGCCCCCCCCCATGGACCCCTTTTTGCAAATTTGTTCGGAGCAAGCTCGGCAGCATTGATTGCATTTCCTGCTGAAAGAAGGACTGTATTATGCTTAAAATCCTGAAAAGAAAAAAGAATACAGGCTCATGCTCGTCCAAACGGTTCTTTGACTGCGAAGACAAACCTCGACGAATCAAGGCCCGTTTTTTTTCATTTCTCACAATCATAATCGGCCTCTTTTACCTTTACTGGGTCTACGCAGCCGTCAACAGAGAGCACGCGATTGCAGCTACGCTCTTTTTGCTCGCGGAAATTGCTTGCTGGGGATTGTTTTGTTTTGCAACAATCGGTCTTTGGCGTTTGCGCTTTAAATCTCCGGAAGGCTTACCAGGTGACGGCAGCTTCTCCGTGGATATTTTCATTCCAACATACAGCGAGCCCCTTCAATACCTTACTACCACTCTTCGAGCCGCAAGTCGTATTGAATATGCCGGGGCAATCGAGCGCTACGTGCTCGATGACGCAGGCCGTTCGGAAGTAGAGACCCTAGCAATGTCTCTCGGATTCCATTATCTCTCACGTCCCAAAAGCAAACAGCCAAATGCCAATGCTAAAGCGGGAAACTTAAATTTTGGATTGCGTCAGACCCATGGCGATCTCGTGCTTGTGCTTGATGCAGACCAAATTGCTCAGCCAAACATGCTCAATGCATTGATCGGCTACATGCGTTTTGAAAAAGTCGCATTTGTCCAGTCCAAGCAGAGCTACCTGACCCAGGAAGGCGATCCATTCTACAACAAATCACAAGTATTTTACGATATCGTCCAACTTGGAATGGACAATAACGACATGGCCATTTCCAGTGGCACAGGGGTTCTATACCGCCGTGAAGCGCTGGAAAGCATCGGAGGCTTTGTAGAATGGAATATTGTCGAAGATCTTACCACATCCTATACACTGCATGCTCACGGATGGAAATCGTTTTACTTTCCTCATGCACTCAGCCGTGGGTTGGCCCCTACGAGCATTGGCGGAGTCTATCAGCAGCGCGGGCAATGGGCCTTAGACACCATGCGAATTTTCATTTGGGACAACCCTTTTTTTAAAAAAGGGTTGAACCTCCTTGCCAGAATTCAATACTCGACAGTGGCGCTCTCCTACATTTGTTCCGCATTTCTTTTTCCGTTTTTTTATCTTATTCCCATCTGGAGTTATGTTACTGGCTACACAATTCTTACCCGTCCTGAGGGTGAATTCCTTGTAATACGTGCCATTTATTTTATTGCAATGATCATTGCAACACACTATCTCTGCTACAAGCAGCAGCCAGGAAAGCAATTCCGGATGTTGGCCGGACTTTTCCCAATCTATATGTCAGGCATTGTCCGGGCTTTTTTTTACCCGATAGGGAAAAAACCGGGATATTGCCCGAACAATGCCACACTAGGTTGCTCGCTGGCCTCTAAAAGCAAACAGCCCCTAATGGCTATTTTGCCTCAGGTTGTCATTCTGCTGCTCAATCTCATCATGCCTTTTATTTCCTTGTTTTTCGGCCTTTGTGAGCCACGAATTATCGCTGCCAATATCCTTATTTCCGCAATAGCCATCTGGAGTATGTCCCAGGTCGTCTGGGCTGCCCTGTTCCCGGGCGATTGGGAGCCGGAGGAGGACCCGGACAATGTCTATTCTCTCGATTAAATCAAAACGACGCACCCTCATATTGGCGGGATTTATTGCGTTCTGGGTCATTGCCGCACTCTGGACCGTCAATAAATTTAATCCTGAATTCTGGAAAGACGGTTACTCGTACTATAAAGACGCCCAGGCATTTTTGGAGAAAAACGACCTTGAAGCGGCCAGGAACTCCATCCGCAAAGCGCGAACCCGGGATGCAAAAACTTCTGGCTATCTCGTTTTTGAAGGCTCCATCTGCGAAAAGCTGGGACTGCCCGACGAAGCGGCCCAAGCCTATAGCCAGGCTCTGGCCCTTGCACCCAACGATCCAGAGGCTGGCCTTGGGCTGGCCAGAATACTGCTGGCCCAGGGAAAGACACAGGAGGCGGCAACAATCCTGAGCCAGCTTGCGGCAACGGACTTGGACACGAGCATATTGGAACGACGGGCCGGGATTTTGGCTCAATACGGTGAACATGTTCGGGCCATGGCTGATTATGAGCGATTGCTTGCCGGAGATCCAGACAACGCCGGCTACCTGCGCGGATATAGCGCCTCGGCCATGGCCGTGAAGGACTGGAATAGCGCACAGAAAACCCTGTCAAAACTACTTTCAGTCTCTCCCGACGCTGCGCTTTCGGACTGGGCCAGGGGGCAACTGGTCATTGCGCTTCGGGCCGTTGGAAAGACGGCGGAAGCGTATGCGCTCCTGACAGCTGCTCCGCAAGCTACCAATGCGACTATGCGTGCCCAACTTGCTATGGAGCTTGAACTTTTTTCCGAAGCTATGCCGCTCCTGGAACAGCTTATCAAAACTGACCCTGGCAACGCAGACGTCGCCAACCAACTGGGCACAGCCTTGCGCGCCTTGGGACGTCTCGATGAAGCCTACACCCTTTTCTCTGCTTTCCCGGACGCTGGCAATCTTCGCCCACGTGCAGAACTGGCCCTGCAGCTTGAGAAGTTCGACGAAGCTGCCAAACTGTACCTGCAATTGACCAGGACGGAATCGGCTGCTGTGCTGGACAGAGAAAAACTGGCCTACGCCCTGGACCGGGCGGCCCAAAACAATAATCAAGCCCTTGCCCCGGTCGTGTCGTCCTCGACAGCGGTCGCACCGGCCGCCCCTGTGGCAACTGCAGCCGGCACCATACCCGACCCTTTGCCCGGCGATGCTGCAGCTGAGAAAGAATACAAAGCGCTGATAGCCTCGGAGCAAGCCTCCGAAGAAACAAAACTTCGCTATTCCTGGCTCCTGATGCGAGCGAAGCGCTACGCAGAAGCCTACGATCTTGCGCGCAATCTCCAGCATCTGACCGAACGCCCCGAAGAGTTGGAACTGGCTGCTAACGCTGCCTTTCTGGCTGGTAAATACGCTGAGGCCGCCCCGTTGCTTGAGTCCGCGGCGACCCGGCAGCCACAAAATACGATTTTTTTGCGCAATTTGGCCGACGCTTACGACGCACTTAAACAGCCCAGCCAAGCGGCGAGGACTTTGGACCGTCTCTTGGAGTTGGAGCCGAGAAACCGGGAGGCCCGGCTCAAGCTCGCTGGGTTGCTGGCAAGGGCCGGAGACAAGCGCCGGGCTGAAGATCTGTATCGACGTCTGCTTGATGACGAGCCGGAGAACACGCGTTTGGTTGATGAACTGGCCACGCTTTACGAAGCCCAGGGACGCCATACCGCCGCCATAGCCGTGCTGAGCAAGGCTCCCCCGTCAGTCCTCGCCGATCCCAACCTCATCTTTCGACTCGCCCGGCTGTACACCTGGATAAAAGATTATCCCGCCGCCATCCGCTGGTACACACGTTTTCTCGCCGCAACGGGCATACCCGCTGCCCAGCGCGCACAGGCCGGCATGGCCCTGGCCGGGGCCTATCTAGAAACCGGGGATCTTGCTGCAGCCCAAAAGCAACTCCAGACCCTGCGGGCGGCGGTATCAACTTCGCCTGAACTGTTGCTCCTGGCGGCCCGGACAGCGATGGAATCAAAACAGCCGCAGCAGGCCGTAACGATCCTCGAGCGACTTGCCAGCCTGCGCCCGCTCAACGCACAGGAGACCCAGTGGCTGGCCGGACAATACAGATTGATAGGCAATAAGCATAAAGCCCTTGCCCTTTACGAAAAAGCGATGACAGCTGGATGGCTAACAGCAGCCAACAGCCTGGAAGCACTTGGCGATCTGCGCTTCGACGCCGGACAATTCACCGCAGCTCTGACCGCCTTTCAGCAGGCGGAGAAAGACAACACAGTTGGCCGCCTCGCCCTTAAATTGGCCCGTGCAGCAGACAAGGCTGGCAACAAGGCACTCGCCAAGGCTGCTTATGACCGCTTTCTGGCGGGTAATCCCGATGATCCGGAGTTATTGCTGGAAACCGCCCGATACGGCATCAACTCGGGCAACTACGCCCAGGCTTTGAATTTATATGAAAAGGTAGTGGCCCAAAAAGGCAGCAAAGGCTTGTTGTTGGAACTGGCCCAGGCAAACTTGGCGGCCAAGCGATTCGCCATGGCCGAAAGTTGGGCACAGCAAGCCGTACAGGCTGGGGAAGGCGGATTTAAGGCCACGTTGGCCCTGGTGCAGGCCCTGCATCTGCAAGGTAAAATTTCTGAGGCGGACAAGTTGTTGCGAGAGAACAAGCAAGCCATCATGGCGCATCCCGAGGGCCGTCAGTGGCTGGGTTACGTGGCTGTAGCCAGGGATCGTCAGCTTGAGGCCTACGATATCTTCAATGACCTCGCCAAAACAGACGAAGGTGATCCGGGCAAAATGTGGTTATGGCGGGGTATTGCCGCCACTCGGCGCGGCGACTACGCGCGGGCTAGGGAGAGCTTTGACAAGGCTCGGCAATACGGCGCGAGCGTACCCCAGACGGCCATCGACCAGTAAAAAAACAGCCCCAGAAAAACAGACACAAGCCCGGCGTAACGTAAAATCGGGCAAACGCAAAAGGGATAGCACCATGAAACCTCTCGCACGATTCCTGCTGGCCCTGGGATTGCTGGTCCTGCCGGTTATTGACGTGGGGGCCTCCTCCCTTCAGGAAAGCGGTGAACTGCGCCCCTTCATCCCTCATCTGGTTCAGCCGTCGGAAGACGTGGTGCCAGTTGTGGCAACTAATGACGAGTCCCTGTCCGCCGAAATAGCCAAAGCTGAAAAGGAACTCGAAGCGCGGCGTAAGTCGTCGGTAAGCTTATACAGTTCAGGTTTTCGTGACAAGAACGACATCACAGTAATGCATGGTGGTTTGTTCGCAGCAGCCAACTTTCTGGACTCACTCAACGCCCGCTTGCTCTTCATGACCGGCCAACTTCATCAGGATGCAAAGAGCCAGCGCCGTGAAACCGACATTTGGCGGACGGCTGCTTCACTGGGGGTGGCGGATCTCTTTCTCACGCCGCGTATCATCGTCTGGGGGGCCGCAGGTTACGAAACCTTCACCCTCAACAGCCCGGAATCGCAACTATCCATGGACAGCGAGGGCGACCTGAACCGCTGGAGTCGCACGCCCATGTATAGGGGCTACCTTGTCGGAGGCCGCCTCGGGGTGAAATACGTTTTTGGTAATGAATCCGAATTGGGATTGGAGGCAAAACGGGAAAGCCTCTGGGCCGAACACGACAAGTTCGACACACGTGTATTCAATCGGGTAGAGGATATGACCAAGATGGCGGCAGACATGGCGGCTAATAAGGGACGCATATTTGCCAACATTGTGACTTTTCCAGAACAGCAGTTACACCTTGACGGTGGATTCGATTCCCTTGAAGATGGTAATCTTCGCCGATGGGGGTATGCCCACTATCAGGTCCCAGTTTTGTGGAGTCAAGATAAGCACTGGACAGTTCTTCGGCCAAATTTTTATGTGGAGTCCTGCACTGAAAACAAGGCAGGTTACTTTTCTCCAGACTCACACATCACCACGGGCGTCATGCTGCATACAATTCATAACTTTAAATATGTTGACTTGGAAGCTGAGGTGAATCCTCAACTTCTTTGGACCCGCAACCAAACTAAAAATGGCGAAACCCAAGAAGGCATTCACGGCTTAGTCAACATAACCTATAAATACGAAGACCTTAGGCTGGGCGTTGGTGGCTTCGCCTATGCTGATACGGACAATTACTGGATATACCGTGCAAACGTATTTCTGAAATATTCATTTTGAGAAGGTCATGATGCAAGGGAAAAATCACTGGGTTCTCTTTTTTTGTATGCTCATGTTGATGGTTATGCCAGGATGCACCCGTGATGCCCTGCCCCAAAATCCGACTGCGGCATTTCTGGACGAGGCCTGGGTCGCCTACAAAGGCGTGTTTATCAAACCTGAGGGCTATGTTTGGGACCAAGCCCGGCGGGAAGTAACGAGCGAAGGCCAGTCCTACGCTCTCCTGCGAGCAGTCTGGATGGAGGACAGGGCCACTTTCGATCTGGTGTTCAATTGGACTGAAGCTCATCTTGCCCGTCCGGATGGCTTGTATTCCTGGCAATGGACGCCGGATGACGGCGGCCGCGTTATCGACGCTAACACCGCAACCGATGCTGACCAGGACATCACTTTTGCCCTAATCCTAGCGTCCCGGGCCTTCCAGGAGCCTGCTTATCTTGAGCGGGCGCGCACCTTGCTGACGGCTATCCGCCTGCATACGGGAATTATGCTGCCCGCCGGCTGGATACCCGGAGCCGGCAACTGGGCAGTGGCTGAACGAATCATCAATTTTTCCTATTTTACGTTTTACGCATACCCCGCCTTTGCCTCCGTTGACCCGAACGGAGAATGGCTTGGGGTACGAGAACGCGCCTATGATCTGTTGTCGCAGTTTCTGTCAACCCCTGGGGTTCTGCTGCCTGCAGATTTCGCAGTCATTGATGAAGCTGGAGCCTTTATGCCCGTTGCGGGTAAGGGCAAACTTTCCGACAGTTTTTCATTTGACGCGATGAGAATTTACTGGCGCGTGGCCCTGGATTGCCTTCTCAACCATCATCTCCGCGCCTGCAGCGATCCGTCGAGAACCAGAAATATTGTGGACATATTGGCTCGGGATGGAACGATATACTCTCGTTACAGTGTGACGAGTAAAAAAGAATCAAACGATACATCCGTAAGCTTTTTGGGCAGCCTGATGCCTTCTCTGGGATTGGCTTATCCGCAAATTGCCAAGGCTCTCGTTGATAAAGAACTTTCTCCCGAAAAACTTAGACCTATTATTCGCAACCCAGACCGGTACTACGATAACAATTGGACATGGTTCGGACTTGCCGCTTGGTCTGGATTCATTACTTCAAAGATATCCGCCAAGTCAGAGCCTTAACAAGCTTGTTTTGTTGAAATGTAATTTTTCGTACCCGCTCACACCCTCTGGACATTTTCTATGAAATGCCCATTGTTTTCAAATGGATCACGCCATGGCGTCTGCCAAGCTCATTACGTCTGAAGTGGTCAGGCACACACCGTGGCCCATGCTGGGCTTCGTCCATGAACTGACTGTCGAGAACCGGAAGCTCCGGCTCGAAATTGAAGCACTTCAGGCCAAGCTCAATCAGAACTCAATCAGAATTCCGGCAATTCCAATAAGCCTTGAAACCAAGGGCCGCCTTTGGAGGCACCTCCATGAACGCGGGATTGTCCTGAGCAGTAATCCTGACCGCATTGGTACCCTCAAGTTTGTGAATGGTATCCACCACCGCGTTCTTCATTTGGATTTCAGTGAATGCTTTAAGGACACCTTCCGTCGTCGCGGGGAGGGTGCCGAGAATGGACAGGAAAACAATATTTATTGCTCCTGAAATGCTGCCCCATGGGAACGAGGACGGCTGGGATTCTCATGTCGGTTCGACCGGAACTGACGACTTTTACACCGACATTTAGCCCTGCTGGACCATTCAAAAGACGACAGCCCCTGCGCCATAACGGCCAGGGGCTGTTTGGCTTTCAAGAGCCTCCCGAGTGCTGACTGCCACGAGAAATGCACCGCGCCCTGGCGTATCGAAGGTCTGGCCATTTTCCGCGTGTACGCCAAGCACAGGGCAGTTTCCACCTCAGACGGCCTAGCGCCCTATTTGCAAATAAAAACTCCCTGTGTGCCTTTCTGCGCAGAATATGAGATGGGTTAAGGTTGGCCAACAAAATGCCACCTAACCCGAATAGTGCTGTTCGCCTTGCCCATGCCTATGCCCCCCCGGCCGTGCTGGATTAGGGCACTCTCGGGAAAATGGGCAAATGGTCACCGGGGGGGCACATTGGCTATGACTGGGTAGGGCGACGACAGAGGACCCATTCGACGCAATTAACGGGGCCAATTCGGGCCGGATTTTTACACTAAGATGTCCTTAACTATCAAAGAAGGACATCACTTTGGAAAAGAAAAAATCGAGATACAACTGGGATGTAGTTTTCAATTTTGTCCCCTTCGAGTCGCAAGAGCAGAGAGACTTGCATTACAATATCTTTGTTAAATCCATTTTTTGTCTAAAGAATTGCGATAGTACAAAAACTGAGTCTACCGAAGAAGCTAAAGCTGCTTAGGAGTTTGCAATACTATTGATGAGTTAAGACGGCTGCCGGTTCGATTAGGTACCAGAGATTCTATCCCACCCCACCCCTGCCGTACCTTTTTTTAGGAACTGTTCAATCTTCCGCAAGTTTCCCCTCTTTGGCTTGACTCCGCGTATTTCCCAGTTGAGGATACTGCTCTCGTCAACGGACAGAGCTTCGGCCAAGTCAGTTATTTGAAGGCCGAGGTCCATCCGTTTTTTTCGGATTTCCTCTCCAAGAAAGCGGGGCGCTGCGGGGTATCCTTTGCAGAAGATTGTCTTGGGAAATTCAAAGTGTAAAGTCATATAACTATTCAATAATGCTGAATAAATTGAGTTTGAAATCTGTACCGAACCCTTGTCCCTGCGGCTATCTGGGCGATGACCGCCACGCCTGCACGTGTGGTGACGCCGAGGTGCGGCGCTACCGTTCGCGCCTGTCCGGGCCACTTTTGGACCGCATCGATTTGCAAGTGGAAGTGCCGGCTGTGCCGTACAAGGATCTCAAGGCCGACGCCTCGCCGGTGACCTCGGCGGTCATGCGGGCGCGGGTGTTAACGGCGCGCGAAATTCAGGCCGAGCGCTATGCCGGACAACCGCTGACGGTCAACGGCCGTCTTTCGGGGCGGCATCTGGCGGTCCACTGCCGCCTCACGGCCGAGGGCCATGGTTTTCTGGAGGGTGCTGTACGGCGGCTTGGCCTGTCGGCCCGGTCGCACACCCGGATTTTGCGCATCGCCCGCACCATCGCCGATCTCGACGCCGAGGCCGAACTGCGGGTGGAGCATCTGGCCGAAGCGGTCAATTTGCGGAGTTTGGACCGGCAGCGGCTGGTGTAGCCGGCCGCACCTCCAGCACCTTGGCCACGGCGCGCAGGAGCTGGTCCATGTCGCAGGGCTTGGTCACGAACTCATCCATGCCGGCGTCCAAAAACCGCTTGCGGTCGCCCTCCAGGGCGTAGGCCGTCAGCGCCACCACCGGCAATCGGCGGTTGACCCCGGGCACCTCACCGTTGCGGATGTGCGATACCGCCGTCAATCCGTCCATCACCGGCATCTGCACGTCCATGATCACCAAATCCACCGGCTCCATGGACAGCCGCCGCAAGGCGTCCTCGCCGTTGCCCGCTTCGATGACATCGTGGCCAAGCTTGCGCAGCCCACGGGCCAAGGCCAGGCGGTTGATGGCCTCGTCCTCCACCACCATGATCCGCAGCGGCGGCAAATGCACCGGCTCGGCCGCCTCCGCATCGGCCGCATCCGCCGAAGCAGCCACCGGCCACAGCGGCACGGTCAGATAAAACGTGCTGCCATACCCCGGCTGGCTCTCCACCCAGATACTGCCGCCAAGCAACTCGGCCAGCCGGCGGGCAATGGAAAGGCCCATACCCGTGCCGCCGTAGCGCTTGGTCAGATAGTCCTCGGCCAGGGTGAAACTCTCAAAAATGGTCGCCTGCTTCTCCGGCGCAATGCCGATGCCGGTGTCGGCCACGCTGACAACGAGACTCAGGCCGCTGAAATCGGCGGACACAAAAACGCGCTTGGTATGAACCGGCTGGGCCGTCGCATCAAAACGCCGCACCCGCACCGCAATGCCGCCGGTGGGCGTGAAGCGGATGGCGTTGTCGATGAGATTGGACAGAATCTGGCGCAACCGGAACGGATCGCCCAGCAGCTTGTCGGGAAGCGAGGCATCCACGTCGAGGTCAAAGGTCAGCCCGGCCAGCCCGGCCCGCACGGCAAAGGAATTGCGCATCGAATCCAGCAGCCGGCGCAGGCCAAACTCGCGCAGCATAGGCGACAGGGAGCCTGACTCGACGTTGGCCAGCTCCAGCAGATTGTCCACGATCTCCACCAGCCGGTCCGTGGAGTCGCGCACCGTCTGCCAGTATTCCATCTGCCCCTCGGCCCCGCCCTCCAGCACCGCCAGTTGGGCCATGCCGAGGATGCCGTTTATGGGCGTGCGCAATTCGTGGCTGATGTTGGCCAGAAACTGGGTCTTGGCCTCGCTGGCTGCTTCGGCCCGGCGCTTGGCCGCGATAAGCTCCTCTTCCACCCACCGCCGGGTCGCCGCCATCTCAAAAAGCACCACCAGCCGCCCCACCGCCCGCAGCGAGCGCTCGGCATAGTCGCTCCCGGCGTCGGCCAGGAAAATCAGCCCCTTGGAAGGTTGCCCCGCCGGGTGCAGCGGCAAGACCAGGAAACGCTCGACCCGGTCAAGACCGGGCAGATTCGGACCATAGCCTTCCAAGGTCGTCGTGGAGTTATTGAGGATGGTTGCGCCGGAGTTGAGCGTGGCGGCAAAGGGACCGCCGAACTGCCCGGCGTCGTCGGCAAAAAGATCACAGTCTTCGGGGCGCATCGGCCCCACGCTCCCGTCCGGCTGGGTCACAGACAGCCAGTCCAGCCGCCCGGCCGGGCTGGACACCCGGCCAACGGCCCCCAACCGGCTGCCTGTCAGCCAAAGGGCTTGGTGGAGCAGACGCCCGGCCATCTCGCGCAGATCCTGCCCCCCAGGAGCCAGGTCCAAAGCTGTGCGCGACATGGCCGCACCGGTCAACAGCGCCTGGCGCAGCAGCCGGGACGTCCGTTCGCGTCTCTGGCCAAGCCGCAAAAATTGCAGCCCGTGGGCAATATCGTCGGCCATCTGGGTCAGCAGCGCGACTTCCTTGTCGCTAAAATCCCGTTGCACCCGCTCAAAGATGCTGACAGCCCCGACCACCCGGCCGCCGACGCGCAGCGGATAGGCCATGCCGGACTGGAAAAGCGCCAAAGGCGGCGGCCTGTCCGGCCAATTCTGAAAGGCCGGATCATCCTGGCTATACGACATCAAAACCACGCGGCCTTCCCGGATGGCTGTGCCGGTGGGGCCACGCCCCCGGGCCGAGTCGTCGTAATGCACGCCAAGGCTGTCCAGCCACTCTGCGTTCTGGCCGGCCCGGGCCGCCACCAGCACCCGCTTGTCCGGCCCGGGTTCGGCCAGCCCCACCCAGACCAGACTGTAGCCGGATTGGTCCACCAGGGCCTGACACACGCGCCCCAGCAAGTCGTCGCGGTTCGTGGCCCGGATCAATTCGTGATTGACGGCGCTTAAGGCCAAAAGCGCCCGATTGGTGTGATCGAGTGCAACGCTGGTCCTGGCCGCCGCAGCGCTCTGGTCCGACAACTCCTGGCGCAGCCGGCGATTTCGTTCCACCAGGGCCGCAACCAGCAGCCCGGGGACAATCGCAAAAAAGAACATGGCCAGAGCGAAAATCCAAAAGGCCCGGCTGCCCTCGCCCGGCCACAAGTGGAGATGCCAATACCCCCCCGCAAGCAGCCCTGCCGCCAGGACGCCGGACGTGGCGACTCCGGCCAGACAGGCTGCAAGTTTATCCCGAAGGGGCTGTGGGCGCAAAAGGTGCATCACGGAGAACCTCACCAATTCTTTACACCTAACCCGCCTGCACCAAAAACGGAAGAGCCTTTCGCAACCACCGACACCCGACCGATACCCAACCGTCCGGCACGGCCGCCGGCCGCGCCGCAATCCCGGCCGGAAACCCCGGAAAAGCCGATAGGGAGGTTGACGGGACACACCGTCCGGCGTATTGACTTCGTCACCAATTTCACGCCATTCGACCCGAAGGAGTAGCAGCTATGAGCATGGTTTCGGAACTCGTCACGAACATGGGCCATTCCACCGATCAAGGCTTCTTCGGGGTCACGGCCATCTATGTCTACATGGCCATCATCGTCACGGTGGCCTTCATCCGCATCCGCCAGTTCCTCAAAGAAGACCACCACTAGACCGCATCCGATGCCCGGCATCGGACAGACCGTTATTTGAGCCGCCTTCGGGCGGCTTTTTGTCTTGTGCCGCCCCGTGGCCCGAAAGCCGCTGGGCGGGCTTTCTTTGAAGGCTATCCTGCCCGGCCCGGACGCAAAAAAAGCGGGGAGCTGCCTCCCCGCTTCAAAAAATCCCGCCCGGAACGAGCGCTACGCCTCGCTGATGATCTCCATGAGGTACTGGCCATAGTCGTTTTTGAGCATATCCTTGGCCAAAACCGCCACTTGATCGGCGTTAATATAACCCATGCGGTAGGCAATCTCCTCCAGGCAGGCCACCAGCACCCCCTGGCGCTCCTGGATGGCCTGCACGAAGCTCGACGCATGCAGCAGCGACTCATGGGTGCCGGTATCGAGCCAGGCATAGCCGCGCCCGAGGAATTCCACCTTGAGCTTGCCGCGCTGCAAATAGACGTTATTGAGATCCGTGATCTCCAACTCGCCCCGGGGCGACGGTTTGAGCCCCTCGGCCACCGACACCACGTCGTTGTCGTAAAAATACAGCCCCGTCACCGCAAACTTGGACTTGGGCTGCTCAGGTTTTTCCTCAATGCTGATGACGTTTTTCCCGGCGTCAAATTCCACCACGCCGTAGCGTTTGGGATCGCGCACCTTGTAGCCAAAAACCACGCCGCCCTCGGTGAGCTTGGAGCAGCGCTGCAGCACAGACGCCAGCCCCTGGCCGTAAAAGATGTTGTCGCCCAGCACCAGACACACGGTATCGTTGCCGATAAATTCCTTGCCGAGCACAAAGGCCTGGGCCAACCCTTCGGGTTTGGGCTGCACCTTGTAAGAAAAGGACATGCCCAGGCTCTTGCCGTCGCCAAGCATCTCCGCAAAGCGCGGCAGATCCGTGGGCGTTGAAATAATGAGCACGTCCCGGATGCCGGCCAACATCAGCACGGACAGCGGATAATAGATCATGGGCTTGTCGTAGATGGGCAAAAGCTGTTTGCTCACCACCCGGGTGATGGGATACAGCCGCGTACCGGAACCGCCAGCCAAGATGATACCTTTCATCCGTTTTCCTCGCTTGATAAGCCGTCCTTCCCGGACGTATCGTTGGCTTGCTTTTGACCCAATCATCAAAAAACCGCAAGGCCCGCAAAGGATGCCACCATGGGAAGCGCCCTCACCCTGTCCGCACACGATGCCATTGAGTTCACCGCCGACAGTCGTATCCACATTCTGGAGAGCGCTGCCGCCTACGACATCCCCGCCGCCGCCCTCGTCAGCACCGCCGGCCGCCTGCCGCGACTGGCCGTGGGCACCATTCTGACCCCGCCAACCGGCAGCCCGGCGCTCCAGATCATCGGCGTTGCCAGCCGCCCAGGCTGCGGCGACATCCCGGCCAGCCGGATGTTGTGCGCCAAGGCGCTGACCCCGGGTCGCCTGCCGGCCGGCGAAACGGTCTTTTCAGCCCAAAAAACCGGCTTGGCCCTGGCCTGGATCACCTTAAGCGACAAGGGCAGCCAGGGCCTTCGTGCCGACGCCGCCGGACCAGCCATTGCCGCCGCCTGCGCCGAGTCCCTGACCCTGTGCCTGACCCAGGGCCACATCCTGCCCGACGAACCCGGGGAATTAAAAGCCCTGCTGGTCGATCTGGCCCTCACCCAGGGCTTCGACCTCGTGGTCACCACCGGCGGCACCGGCCTGTCCCCGCGCGACTCCACCCCCGAAGCCACCCAGGCCGTCATCGAAAAGCGCCTGCCTGGCTTTGAGACCGCCATGCTGCTCGCCTCCCTGGCCAAGACCAAACACGCCATGCTCTCGCGCGCCGTGGCCGGAACCCTCGGCCAGGCCATCATAGTCAACGTGCCCGGCTCGCCCAAAGCCGTGCACGAAACCCTGGCCGCCATCCTGCCAGCCATCCCCCACGGCCTGGACAAACTGCGCGGCGATCCCGCCGACTGTGCCCAGTTGTAAGGGGTGAAAGAGAAAAGAGAAGAGTAGAAGAGAAGACGAAGATGCCTCCGGCGGCCGGGGGCCTGAGGCCCCCGGACCCCCCACCGGGAAAAGTTTTTAGGGGTTTTGGACGTTGGCTGGCACACTGGCCGGCTCCCGGCCTGGACAGCCAGCACGGCAGGCTTGCCCGCTCCCATCCACCGTCGCGGCCACGCCGTTCCCCCTTAACCCCTTGCCTTCCAGGAGGGATTCCAAAGGGGTCACCCCTTTGGCCGCCGGAGGCATTCTTCGCCTCTTCTGCCTTCTCTCCTCAATTGCGGCTACTGCGGTTTGACGCAGCCCGGCCGTGCGGCCAGGGTTTCGCCGCTGACGCGGATGTCGGTGACGTCGCCAACTGCTCCCATCTTGAAATACTTACCTGTGCCCACATGGTAGTCCAGGCGGTTGATGGAAAAGTACGCCTCGTAGCCGGTCACGTCCACGCAGGGCATCATGGGATGGGGCTTGGTGCCCAGCAGCGCGACCGGAATGGTCACGGTCTTGGCCACGTCTTTGATGGTGAGCGTGCCGGACACATTGGCCTTGTCCTTGCCGGCCGGGGCTATGCGGCTTCCGGTAAAGGTCATGGCCGGGTAGGCGGCGACGTCCAGGAATTCGGCGGTGCGCAGATGGGTGTCCCGGGCGGCCACGCCGGTATCGACGCTCTGGGTTGCAACGGAAAAGGCCACCCGGCCCTTGGCCATATCCTTAGCCGGGATGTGGATGGTGCCGGAAACGGTGTTGAAGCGTCCGGCCACCGGGGCCACGATGTGGCGGATCCAGAAGGTGGCGGCCGTATGCGGCGGGTCGAGCGTTGCGCCGTCTGTGACTGGTGCGGCGTCAGGGGCTTTGGCCGGGGCGGCTGCCACCGGCTGGGTTTCCTGGGACGGTGCAGCTGCCGACTGGGCCAGGGCCGCGCCCGCCAGCAGGGCAATCAGGGCCAGACCGGCCAGACAGGACAAATGGAAATGACGCATGGTGGTGTTCTCCTATGCCTTGGCAGGCACTGTATAGAGGATGTCGTCGGTGTCGAAACGCCATTTGGGCGGGGCCTTGCCGTCGCTTCAATTCGTGCGCAGGACCCTTTTGGTGATGCTGCCCTTGTGCGCCCGTTTTGACCGCATCGTCAAGACCAGGGGAGGACAGAACGGGAAGCGAGGGTGCGCCAAGCTGCGGACCACTTGACTATTACGGCGCGGGGAGGCATGCAGGCCGGACATTTTATCCTTTCCCTCAGACCAAAAGGACTCCCTTCCATGGCCCTCAATCTGACCCAGAAAATCATCAAGGCGCACTTGCTTTCCGGCGAAATGACCGCCGGGGCCGAGATCGCGCTTCGCATCGACCAGACGCTCACCCAGGACGCCACCGGCACCATGGCCTATCTTCAGTTTGAAGCCATCGGCCTGCCGCGCGTGCGCACCGAACTTTCCGTCAGCTACGTTGACCACAATACCCTGCAAATGGGTTTCCGCAATCCCGACGACCACGCCTATCTGCGCACCGTGGCCGCCAAGTTCGGCATCACCTTTTCCCCGGCCGGAACAGGCATCTGCCACCAGCTCCATCTGGAAAATTTCGCCAAGCCGGGCAAGACGCTGGTCGGCTCCGACTCCCACACCCCCACAGCCGGGGGAGTCGGTTCCATGGCCATGGGTGCCGGCGGCCTGTCCGTGGCCCTGGCCATGGCCGGCGAACCCTACGTCATTTCCATGCCCAAGGTGGTCAAGATCCATTTGACCGGCCAGCTTCCGGGCTGGGCCACGGGCAAGGATGTCATCCTGCACCTGTTGGGCCTTTTGACCGTCAAGGGCGGGGTCGGAAAGGTTATGGAATACGCCGGTCCGGGCGTGGCCACCCTGTCCGTGCCCGAGCGCGCCGTCATCACCAACATGGGGGCCGAGCTTGGCGCGACCACCTCGATTTTCCCGTCCGACGACGTGACCAAGGCGTTTTTTACGGCCATGGGCCGGCCCGAGGACTACGCCCCCCTGGCCGCCGACGCCGGTGCGACCTACGACGAGGTTGTGGAAATCGACCTGTCGACTCTCGAGCCGCTGGCTGCCGCACCGCACATGCCCGACCGCATGGTCCGCATCGCCGATCTTGACGGCATGAAGGTCGATCAGGTCTGCATCGGCTCCTGCACCAATTCGTCCTACGCCGATTTAAAGGCCGTGGCCCAGATACTGGCCGGCAAGCGCATTGATCCGGCCACGGATCTGCTTATTTCCCCGGGCTCCAAGCAGGTGCTCAAGATGCTGGCCGCCGAGGGCCTTATCGAGCCGCTGCTGGACGCCGGAGCGCGTTTGCTGGAATGCTCCTGCGGCCCGTGCATCGGCATGGGCGGTTCGCCGGTCTCGGCCGGCGTTTCGGCCCGCACGTTCAACCGCAATTTTGAAGGCCGCTCCGGCACCCAGGACGGGCAGGTCTATCTGGTCAGCCCCCAGACGGCAGCCCTGGCCGCCTTGCGCGGTGCCTTCACCGATCCGGCCACCTGGGGCGACGCGCCCGAAAAGGCCGACTTCCCGGCCGAGGTGCCCAGCATCCGCCATCTGTTCCTGCCGCCCCCGGCCGACGGCGCGGCGGTTACGATCCAGCGCGGCCCCAACATCGCCCCGCTGCCGCCCTTTGGTCCCCTGCCGGCCGTCATTAAGGCCCCGGTGGCCCTTAAAGTCGGCGATGACATCACCACCGACCACATCCTGCCGGCCGGAGCCCAGATCACGGCCCTTCGCTCCAATATCCCGGCCATCAGCGAATACATCTTCAGCCGGGTGGACGCCGCATTCGTCGCGCGCATCAAAGAGCTCGGCAAGGGCGTCATCCTTGGCGGCGAGAACTACGGCCAGGGCTCAAGCCGCGAACACGCCGCCCTTGGCCCGCGCTATCTCGGCGTTGTCGCCGTGGTGGCCAAGTCCATGGCCCGCATCCACCGGGCCAATCTGGTCAATTTCGGCATCCTGCCGCTTTTGCTCGTCGATAAAGCCGACTACGACCGCATCCCGGCCGCAGCCGGCATTCGCCTGGATACAGCGACCCTGGCCCCGGGCCAGCCCGCGCCCATGACCGTGGAAGGCGTGGGCGAAGTCATGGTCGTTAACGACCTGACCGCCAAGGAACTCGACATCATCAAAGCCGGCGGCCTGCTCAATCAGGTCCGTCAGGCCCGCGCCTAAACAAACGGCGCCAGCGCGCTAAGGAGAACCCATGCTCGACCCGATGCGGAAATACGCCCAATCCTGGGGCATCAAGATCGTCTTCGGACTGATCATCATTGTCTTCGTCTTCTGGGGCGTTGGCAATTTCAATGGCGACAAGGCCACCATTTTAGCCACGGTGGACGACCAGCCCGTTCTGATCAAGGACTACGAAAAGGCCTATCAGGAAAACATGCGGCTGGTGAAAAACAAAAACCCCAACGTTACGGACAAGGAACTGCAGGACGGCGGTTTTCGTTGGCAGGTTTTTCAAAACATGGTGACCACCCGCTTGCTCGAAGAGCAGGCGAATAAACTCGGCATGGCCATCACCGCCGACGAGTTGCGGGCCGAAATCGCCAAGATTCCGGCTTTCCAGAACGAGTCCAAGCAGTTTGACCCCAAACGCTACGAAAATCTGCTCAAAGCCAACGGCGTGGCCCCGGGCGAGTTCGAGGCCGATTTCCGCCAGCAGCTCCTGTTGGAAAAACTGGTGGCCTTTGTCGGACTGCCGGCTGTCGTGGCCGAATCGGAAGCCCGCTCGATTTTCGACTTCATGCGCGAGCAGGCCGTCATCAACTACATTCCCTTCACAGCGGCCGATTTCGCCAAGGGCGTGACGATCAGCGACGAGCAGATAAAGACGTATTACGACGCCCGCAAAGACGAATTCGCCACGCCGGCCCAGGTCAAGATCGATTTCGTGGAATTCACGCCCAAGGCCATGGCCAAGCCGGCAGAAATCACCGAGGCCGATATTGAAACCTATTACAAGGCCAACCAGAAGAAATACGAGCGGCCCGAGCAGGTCCATGTGCGCCACATCCTCATGATGCTGCCGCCGGATGCCCCCAAGGACGTGGTGGACGCCGCCGAAGCGCGCATGAAGGCCATGGCCGAGAAAGTGCGCCAGGGAACGGATTTCGCCACCTTGATCCCCAAAGAGCCCACCAACGCCGACGGCATCATCGGCGAGGACTGGGCCTGGCTGCCCAAGGGCAGCCTGCCCAAGGAATTCGGCCCCTTCGAGGACAAGGCGTTCAGCCTGAAAAAAGACGAACTCAGCGAGCCCGTGCGCACCAGCCTGGGGCTGCATCTGATCCAGGGCGGCGAACATCAGGCCGCCGGCCAGCGCGCCCTGGCCGAGGTCAAGGACGAAATCCGCGCCGATCTGGCCGAACAGCGCGCCGCCGACAAGCTGACCAAGGCCCTGGACGTGATCCAGGAGAAGCTTTCCTCGGGCGAAGCCCTGGAAGCGGCCGTGGCTGCGGAGAAGCTGGCCCTTAATACCTCCGAATTCTTTGCCAAGGACAACCCGCCCGCCAACCTCGGCCTGTCCGAACAGGCTCTGGAAGCTGTCTTTGCCCTCAAAAAAGGCCAGACCGCCGACACGCCCCTGTCCACCCAGGACGGGTTTATTCTGGTGCGGGCCAACGAGGTCAAAGAGCCGGGCGTCGAGCCGCTGGACGCCGTCAAGGATGTCATCAAGAACCGGCTGACCGAGGAAGAGGGGCTGAAACGCGCCAAAGCCAAGGCCGACGAAGCCGCCAAGGCCATGGAGACCGAGGACGGCCGCAAGACCGTGCTGGCCGAAAATAAAGCCAAAATTACGACGTCAGCGCCTTTTACCCGCCAGGGCTTCATCCCCGGCCTGGGCATGGCCCCGGTGCTGGTCCAGACAGCCTTCGAGGCCCGGGAGCCGGGCTGGTTCAAGCCGGCCTTCGGCGTATCCGGTGCCTATGTGCTGGCTGGCCTGGACAAGCGCATCCCGGCCGATCCGGCCCTGTGGGACAAGGAGAAGGAACGCTGGCTGGCCACCCTCACCCAGTCCAAGCAGACGGAACTCTTCCGCTCCTATCTTGAGACCCTGCAGCAGGCTGCCCAGGTGGTCATCGTCAACGACGCCATCCTGGGACCGCAGCCCAAGAGCGCAGGGAATCCGGCCGGCGCAGTGACCGTCAAATAAGCACCCGCCTCTCTTTGCACACGCAAGGGGCGCAGCCTGCCGGCTGCGCCCCTTTTTTGTTGTGGCTCACCCACTTTTTCATTCTGGCCTTGCCCTGATTGCGCCACACCCGACCGTCAGCGTCGTTGCGGTACTCACCCGCACTGTGTAGCGCTTGGCCTGGTTGTCCACGTTCCCCGACGCCCTCGCAGCCAGGCCCGCTGCCGTTGGCCGGCGCGGGCTGTTCCCTGGGAAAAAACGGCTGTTATTCCGGCTTTCAATCCCCAAAAAAATCCGCAGCAATGGCACGTGGCAAGGCCATGGCAAGTCACGGTCTGGTGGCATCGGCGTCACGGGCACCGCACGGTTCAGCGTTGACTTTGTAACAAGACAGTGGTTTTAGTGGCGCGCTTTGGGACGAAAACCAGTGTTTTCCGAGTGGGGGAGAGGCATTCGACCCTTTTTACGATCCCAAGCCCCTGTTATTCTCTTTTCGCCAGCAGCAAAAACTGTTCCCGGTACGGCTTTCACGGCGCACCGGCAGTGCACAGTGGCGACACATACCAGCCTACGCGTTTTAAACCCAAACCGTCTCGGTTTGTACATGTTTGCGACATGTACAAACCCTATCGTGCCTGGTCTTGCCTGGAATCGGCGCTGCCGAACAGGTGCGCGCCCACGGACCGACCCACCAGGGAGAGGAGTATTCGCCCATGGACAGGGAACTCGTCAAACGCCACGAACAGACACTGCTGCGGGCCATGAACTCGGTCGATGCGTGCCAAAACGTCCTCGGCCGTCTGGACCGCCAGTGGACCCGGGCCACCCTTACCGGCAAAATCAATTGCAGCCGCATCGCCCAGACGCTGATTGACTTCATCAGCAGCACCCAGGACAATTTCTCCAGCCTGCAACGCAATCTGCTGGACACCCTGGTGCTGGAAAACACCCAGAAAGTGGTGCTGGAAATCGCCGCCGTGGCCCAGGTCGCCATCGACATTCTCAAGCGCAATCTCTTTGAGCGCACCGCCGACGTCGGGTTTCTGGCCACTGACGACGACATCGTCCAATTCCTGCTCGCCGGCGATTACACCAGGGACGCCGTGGCCGCCATCGAGGAGCGTCTGGCCGAGTACCGCAACAAATATACCGTCTACTGGGAGATTGCGGTGATCGATGCCGGCGGCACGGTGCGCGCCCACCTCGACCGCCAAAACCCGCTGCAGCACTGCGCCGATCCGCTCCTGGCCCAGGCTATGGACAGCGAGCAGTATGTGGAGACCTACGGCCCAACCGATCTGGCCCCCGGACGCGGCGACGTGCTGGCCTATTCCCAGGCCATCCGCCATCCGGCAAGCGGCGCTCCCCTTGGCGTCCTGGCCTTGCTGTTTGATTTCGAAGGCGAGATGGCCGGCATCTTTGAGAGCCTCAAACGCTCGTCCGACGACCTCGTCATCATGATTCTCGACGAGACCGGCCGGGCCATCGCCACAAGCGATGCGATGAACGCTCCCCAGGGCCGCAGGTATCCCCTGGCCCTGCGCGACGCCTTCCACATGGCCCAGCTTGGCGGCGAGCCGTATCTGGCCAAGACGCTGGCCACCAAGGGTTATCAGGGCTTTATCGGCCTGCCCTGGTACGGCCACGTGCAAAAACGGGTGGCCACAGCCTTTCGCAACGATAGAAGCGGCCACGACTTTGACGAGGCAGCCATCCGGCAAAACGCCATCTTCTCGGCCCGGCTCATCGAGGTGGAGGAAGCGTCGGAAAACGTGCTGTCGGACCTGGAACTGGTGGTGCAAAACGGCGAGATCATGGCGGCCAAGAAGTCGGTCCAGGCCGATGTATCGGAGCGGGTGGAGGCCCAAGCCCTGCCCCATGTGCTGGGCGAGGTCAAAAAAATCGGCGATCAGGTGCAGCATGTCTTCCAGGAATCCACCGGCGATCTGCTGCGGCTCGTCACGTCCTCGCGGCTGCACGACGCCCAATTCTTAGCCGCCCTGGCCATCGACATCATGGACCGCAACCTCTACGAGCGGGCCAACGATTGCCGCTGGTGGGCGCTGACCTCGGACTTCCGCCGATTCCTGGACCAGCCGCGCCTTGGCGAGGCCGACCGCAACCGCATGCGCGAGATTTTGGCGTATATAAACAGCCTCTACACCGTGTATTCCAACCTGTTTGTCTATGATCGTGAAGGCCACGTCGTGGCCTGCTCCAACCCGAACGAGCATCGCCGGGAAGGCCGGGTGTTACACGAGCCCTACGTGGCCGAGACGCTGTCCATCACCGACTCCCAGCTCTACCGGGTGTCTGCTTTCGAGACCACCGACCTCTATACGTCGGCCGACGGCCTGGCGCGCCACACCTACATCTACAACGCCCCCATCACCTCGCTGGCGCGACCGGACACGGTTGTCGGCGGTATCGGCGTGGTCTTTGACTCCGAGCCGCAGTTTCTCTCGATGCTCACCGACTGCCTGCCCCGCGACGGCCAGGGTGGCATCCTGGAAGGCTCGGAAGGGATGTTTGTGGAACCAAGCGGGCGCAT
Organism: Solidesulfovibrio aerotolerans; assembly: GCF_009856865.1. Classification (GTDB taxonomy): domain Bacteria; phylum Desulfobacterota; class Desulfovibrionia; order Desulfovibrionales; family Desulfovibrionaceae; genus Solidesulfovibrio; species Solidesulfovibrio aerotolerans. The sequence continues at coordinate 26,318 of NZ_WVUD01000036.1, forward strand.
CGTGGCTTCGACCAACCCGGAGCACGCTCCGGGAGACGTCATCGATCTGGCCGGGGTGTTCTGCCAACTGTCCTGCGGCCAACTCACCGCCCATCTGGTGGCCGAGGGTGAGCAGCTCTACGCCGTGGGCTGCGCCCACTCTGCCGGCTACCGGGAATTTAAGCGCGGCGACGGCTATACCAACGATCTGCTCGGGGTGATACGGGTGCGCATTTAGCCCGGAGAGCACACGAGCATCCCGGGCCGTCGTTTTCCAAGTAGTTTGTCCCGGCGCTCGCAAGGCCATGGCAGTTGCCGTGTACCAGCGGCCCAGAGGCAAAATGGCCCTGGCGCGTTTGCCGCGCCAGGGCCATTTTGGAAGTATGCCGGAGCAACCGCTGCTAAGCCGGCAGTTGCCGGCGGGTCGCGCTCTGGCCTTCCAGGGAGCGGATGAGGTCGTTTAAGACCACTGCCTGCTCGGCCAGTTCGGCCACGGCCCGGGCCGCCTCGCGCATGGCTTCCGCCGTTTCCGAGGCGCTGCCGTTTATTTCCTCGATATGGCGGTTGATCTCCTCGGTGGCCGACGATTGTTCTTCGGCCGCCGTGGCAATGGCCCGGACCTGATCCGACGACTGGCCGAACATATCCAAAAGGCCCGCCAGCCCCTGGGCGGCCTGATCGGTGCGGGCCATGGACTGTTCTATGGTCTGCTTGGCCCGGTCCATGCCGGTGAGCGTCCCGCTCACGCCGCGCCGGATGCCGGACACTGCCTCGCCCACTTCCTTGGTGGCGCTCATGGTCTTCTCGGCCAGCTTGCGAACCTCGTCGGCCACCACAGCAAAGCCCCGGCCGGCATCCCCGGCCCGGGCCGCCTCGATGGCGGCATTTAAGGCCAGCAAATTGGTCTGGTCGGCGATATCCTCGATGGTCTGGGCGATGGAGCCGATGCCGTCGGCCTTGCCGCTTAAATCCGACACCGAATCATAGACTGCCTGGAAACCGACGCTGATGCCGTGCACGTCGGACTTGACCTGCTCCATCTGCCGGCCGCCTTCTGCGGCTGCGGCCTTGGACTGCTCGGCCAGCCGGGCGGTGGTTTCAGCGTTGCGGGCGATCTCCAGCACCGAAGCGGTCATCTCCTCCACGGCCGTGGCGGTTTCGTTGATGCGGCCGGACTGGTGTTCGGCGCCCTGGGAGGATTCCTCGATCTGGGCCGAAAGCTCGGCCGAGGCCGAGGAGACGATGCCGACCACTTCCTTCAGATGATTGGCGGCATCCAGCATGCCTTGAACCCGGGCCGTCTCGGCCCCGGCCGTCGCCTGCTCCGCCACCGTGACGGCGGCTTCAGCCTGGGCCGCCTTGCTCTCGGCCTCGGCGGTTTTGGCCATGATCTGGCTGACGTTGGCTTCCAGGGTGGCCGAAGTCTGGTTGAGGGCCTCATAGACCTGCCCGATCTCGTCGCGGCGGCGCACGGTCAAACGCGCTGCGTAGTCGCCACGGCCGATGGCCTCCAGGTGCCGGATCATCCGGCCCAGGGGACGAAACACGTCGGCATTAAAGAATAACGAGAGAACGACGCAGATGGCAGCCAGGATGGCGGCAAAGCCCAGGGCCGCCTTCCACATGAGGCTTTGCATCGGCCCCACCAGTTCGTCGTATTCGACAAAGGTCAAAAACTTCCAGCCAAGCCCCTTGGCCGTGGACGTCAGGGCCAGATAGCGTTTGCCGTCCATGTCGAGCAGACTGTGGCCGTCTGGGGCCTTAAACGCCGCATCCAGGGCCGGCACGCCCAATTCACCAATTTTTTTGAAATTGTGCTTGTCGTTTCTCGGATTGGAAATGACCACACCGTCGCCCTGGACAAAGACTACATACCCGGTCTGGGCAATGCGGATGTTTTTGACAATGTCGGTCAGCACGCCCAGGGAGATATCCACGCCCACAGCGCCAAGAACCCTGCCCTTTTCCACGGCCACCTTGACCACGCTGACCACGGCCTCGCCGGTGGTGGACATATAGGCTTTGGAAATAATGGGCACGTCCGGGGTCGGCAGGGCCTCCTGGTACCAAGGGCGCTTGCGGGGATCATAGCCGGCGGGCATCTCCCCGGGCACGCTGGAGACGAAGCCGCCGTCGAGCGAACCGAAAAAGACTTCCACATAGGCCGGGTGGGCGACCTGGACCCGGGTGAAAAGCGCGGTGATCTCCTGGCCCAGGCCGTCGTCAGGGCGGGGGACGGACTTTACCTTCTGCGTTGTGGCGACATACGAGGTCAAGGTGTTGTCCACCCGACGCAGCAGGGGATCGCCAGCCAGTTGCAGCACGTTCTGCTTGGACTGCTCCATGAAAATCGCCATGGCGTTTTCCAACTGGCCTATTTCCTTTCGGATTGCGCCAACATGGAGAGCCAGCGTGTCATTGTAGATGGTATTGAATATAATCCCTAAAACGATAGTGGTTGGAATGGAAATGACCAGAACGAGCTGGAGCATTATTCTGAATTTGATTGATCGCATGGATGCGTCCTTGTGCTTAAACGGTCAATTCCAAATTTGATTCTGCAGCAGCCCAAAACAAAAGCGATACGCTCCAATCAATACGACTAAAGAGACAGATTGCACCGCATGCCACTTCTTCATGAGTATGAGTATCCATACATCATGTGTCGATTCAGTCACAAGAGTGTGGCGAAGCAGTGTTTGCGGCACCGGCCCCTCAGACCGACACAAACTCCACCCGAACCGCGTCGTCTGCAAAATCCACCAGGGCCAGACTGCCGCCGGGGGTCAGCGCGCCGGGATTAATAAGCCGCGTGGTGCCATAGAGGGTGTTCTCGGCAGTGTGGGAGTGGCCGAAAAAGATGACGTCAAAGCGGCCGGCCAGGGCTTCGGCGATACGCGCCGACAGGCCCGGACGCGGCCCCCAGCCGTGGACAGCGGCCACGCGCCTCCCGGCAATGATCCGCTCGGCCAGCGGTTCCAGCTGCGCGCCAAGATCATACCCGTCGCAGTTGCCGGCCACCGACACATGCCCCGGATGCTGGAGCAGGTGGCTCCAGACGGCAAAGCCGGTGTGGTCGCCGCAGTGGAAAATATAATCCGCCGGGGCCAGCCAGCGGTCGTAGACGGCCTCAAAAAACGCGTTGGGGGCGCGCAGATGGGTGTCGGAAATAACCGCTGCCCGCATGGGTCAGTCCTTATGGGCCACGCCGTTTTTGCGGTTCCACCACTGTTTATCCGGGCCGTTAAACCACCATTCGGCGTGATCCGTCTCGGCCAGGGTCTGAGCCAGCCGGCGGCCGGGTTCGGTGCGAAGCCTGGCCATGGCCGCTTCGATCCAGGCGGCGGCGTAGCGGTTGCCCAAATCCAGCTCTTCTTTCAAATTGGCGATCAGATCGATCTGGTCGGCGTCCTGGGCGAGTCTGGCTTCCAGGCTGCCGGCTGCCTCCAACTCGTCATGCAGGGGCATAACGACATCGGTCAGCCCCGTGCCGGCCAGTGCGTCGGTCATCGCTCGGCGGGAATCGGCCGCGTTATACAGCTTATTGACGTAGTTGAAATCGCCGGTGCGGGCCTCGTGCAGATCGTGAAACAGGCACATGGCCATGGTGCGGTAGGGATCGGCCCCGGCATTTAGGGCCAGGGTGAAGCCGATAAGCGCCGTGCGGAAGCTGTGCTCGGCCACGTTTTCCGAACCCGAGCCCAGGAACTGATAGCCGGTGCGCGGGGTCTTTCGCAGCATACCGGCCTCGAAAACCAGATCGGCCAGCCGGGTCAGCCGGTCGCGGTCGCTCATGTCCACCTTGCCCAGATCCTCAGTCGTCATGCTTTGCTCTCTCTGCGGCCCGGCCAACCGGGCAGACGCCGGTACTTTTTCGCCTCCGGCGGCCGGGGGGGATACCCCCCCCGGACCCCCTTGATAGGAGAAGTTTTTCAAGTGGTTATGGGCGTTATTGCAACGGTGCCAGGAGCAAAAAATGCGCTCGTCGGTCGAGCCGAACCGTCGCACGCTTCTGCCCTCTTCGCTCGCGCGTCCCCGTCCACCGTCGCGGCAACGCCCTCCCCCCTTTACCCCTGCCAGGGAGGGTCCGGGAGGGGGTTACCCCCTCCCGGCCGCCGGAAGCATTCTTCGTCTTCTACCTTCCCAAATGGCCTACGTGCGGTAGTCGGCGTTGATTTTGATATAGTCGTAGGTCAGATCCGAGGCCAGCAGCAGGTAGCGGCCCGGTCCGCCGCCCAGTTCCACGTCGATGGGGATTTCGCCCCGGCGCATGTGGGGGGCGAGCAGCGCGTCCAGGTCATCGGCCACGGGCATGCCGCCCTCAAAGACCGGCACCCCGCCGATGCGCACGGCGACGTCCTCGGGATCAAACACGGCACCGCTGCGGCCAAGGGCGGCCACGATGCGCCCCCAGTTGGCGTCGCGGCCGAAAAAGGCCGTCTTGACCAGCGGCGAATTGCCCACGGCCCGGGCCGCCAGTTCGGCGTCGGCGTGGGAGGCCGCGCCCCGGACCTTGATGCGCAGGATTTTGGTGCCGCCCTCGGCGTCCTGGACCAGCATGGCGGCCAGGGTCTGGCACACGTCGGCCATGACCGCCAGCAGGGCCTGCCGGCCCTCGGCCGAGTCGATGACCACTTCGGACGCGCCGTTGGCCAGGGCCAGGACGCAGTCGTTGGTGGAGGTGTCGCCGTCCACGGTGATGCTGTTAAAGCTGCGGTCGGCAGCGGCGGCCACGGCCTCCTGCCACCACAGCGACCCGACCTTGGCGTCGCACAACAGCACCCCGATCATGGTGGCCATATTGGGGGCGATCATGCCGGCACCCTTGGCCATGCCGAGCACCCGCACTTCGCCGGAGTCGGTGACCAGCGTGCCCCAGGCAATCTTGGGGAATCCGTCGGTGGTCATGATGGCCTTGGCCGCCGCCACGGGCGAGGTTTCGCCAAGGCTGGCGGCCAGGGCAGGCACGACGGCCTTCCATTTGTCCATTTTCAGCCGCGCCCCAATGACGCCGGTGGAGGCCGGCAGGATCTCGTTGGGCGAGAGGTCGGTGGCCTTGGCCACCAGGGCCAGGGTTTCGCGGCAATCGGCGATGCCGGCGGCACCGGTGCAGGCGTTGGCCTGGCCGGCATTGATGAGGATGGCCCGGGCATGGCCGCCGGTTGTGGCGATGTGCCCCTTGGCCACGGTGACCGGCGCGGCCTGGAACAGATTCTGGGTAAACACGCCGGCAGCGGCGGCCGGGCCGTCGCTGACAATCAGGGCCAGATCGTCGCGGCCGGTGCTATATTTGAAACCGGCGGCGGCGGTGGCGAAGGAAAAGCCTTTGGGCACAGGGATGACGGACGAAGGCATAGGTGCTCCTTATCGCAATTGCAGGGTCTCGTCTTTGGGCTGCTGCTCGTCCAACCAACCTGTCAGGGCTGTGCCCGGGGACTGGCCGCCGGGGCGACGGGGTTGCGCGGCGGCGCTTGCAGCTCCTCGCGGGTGATCACGCCGTCGTTGTTGGCGTCGAAGCGGCGAAATTCGCGTTCCTGAACGTTGCGCCATTCTTCCAGGGTGACCCGGCCGTTGCGGTCGGCGTCCAGGGCCTCAAAGCGGGCGGCCTGTCCTGGCGCGGCGGCAGGAGCGGCCGCAGCCGGAACCGGGGCCGGCTTGGCCACCGGGGCCGGCACGGCCAGGGGGCGCTCGGCCAGCCTGGGAGCCGGCCCGCCGGCAGGCGACTGGGCCGGCCCAGCCGTTGCGCCCGCTTCCCCCTGGGGCAAATCCGGCGACGGATAGGACGTCTGGGCGACCCGGGCCGGCGTCTGCGGACTCGTGGCGGTGCAGGCCGCACCGCCAAGGGCTGCGGCCAGGGCCAATACGGCTGCATAACGGGTGGTTTGCCGCATGGGCAACGCTCCTTGGCCGGTCCTCGCCGGCACTCCCTTGCCCCCGGACAAATCGGGCAACGCGGGGTCTTTGTTTACACCAAACGCGAGCGACCGGCCATACCCGGTCTTGACAGTCCCCCGCTGCTTTGCCAAGCCCCGGGCATGTACAAAGCCTGTTTGCCGTTGCTGCTCGCAGCGACGTTCGCCCTCGCCCCTGTCCCGGTCCGGGCCGCCTCCCTGGACAACGAGCTTTTCATCGGAACCGAGGCCCTGTTGCGGGGTCGCTTTGAATTGGCGAGCCAGAGCTTTGCCCAGGCCCTGGCCCTGGACCCGGACAATCCCTATGCCCGCACCCGGCTGGGGCTGGCCCTTTGGGGCGCAGGCCAAGCCGCCACCGCCCGGGCGGAACTGGAAAAAGCCCTGGCGGCGCGGGCCGACGATCTTTTTGCGTTGTGGAGCCTTGGCTGCCTGGATCTGCTGGCCGGGCAGCCGGCGGCGGCGGCCGGGCGTTTCGCGGCCCTGGCCAAGGCCGATCCCGGCAACATCCGAAGCATTCTCGGGCTTGGGCTGGCCGCCCTGGAGGACGGCCACACGGCCGAAGGCGTCGGCCTTTTGGCCACGGTGCAGCAGACCGGGTCCGACGACGCCCTGGTCCGATTTCTGTGCGGCTATGCCTTCTGGCTTTTAAACGCCCCGGCCAATGCCCGGCTGGAGTTGGAACGCTCGCTCGAACTTGAACCGCGCAGCACCGCCTGCCTGGAACTGCTCGGGCTGGTCTATCACCGCCAGGGCCAGCCGCAGTTGGCGGCCAGCGCCTGGGGGCAAGCCCTGGCCATCGACCCGCACGCGGCGGGGGCGCGATTTTTCTTGTCACGTCTGGCCGAGGACGAAGGCCTGGCCGCGACCCTGGCCGACCGGCCGGCCGAGGCCAAACGGGCCTACGAGCGCGCCCTTGCGGCAGACCCGGGCAATGCGGCAGCGGCCAAGGCCCTGGGGCTGGCCATCATGCCGCCGCTGGCCCAGCCCGGGGAGGCCAGAGGGGTTTCGCCTCGTCGGGACCGCCCCAGCGGCGGGGAAACGGTCTCCCGGACTGCCGGGGCGACAAAAAAAGCGGTGCAGCCGGGCAAGGCGGCCGGCAAGGGCACCATCGAGGGCAACGCCCCGGCCGAGACGACGGCCACGGTGCCGCCAATCCCGACGCCGCCGGATACCGTCGCAAAACCGGCTGCGCCGCCAGCCAAAAAGTCGCGCAAGGCAAAGGCCGCAGACGCCGCAGCCACCTCCGCCGCGCCCCCGGCTCCAGGGCCGGCGGCCGCCCCGGCCGAGACGCCGGCCACGGTGCCGCCAGTCCCGACGCCGCCGGATGCGGTCGAAAAGCCGACTGCGCCGCCAGCCAAAAAAGCACGCAAGGCAAAGGCCGGCGTTACAGCAGCCACACCGGGCGCGACTGCCCCGGCAACACCGCCAGCGCCACCGGCCGCCACCACGCCGGCCGGCGAGGGCGCCCCCCCCTGGTAAGCGCACGCCCGGGTATCGGCCCGCACCGTCGCCGCAACCTGTGCCGCGCTCTGTTGACGCGCTCTCCCTCTTGCGACAAGCTGTAACAAGACCTCCACCGGAGGTGCCAAGGAGTTCGCTATGATCCGATTATTTCTCGCCCTGCTTTTCGTTTTGTCCATGGCTGCGACCGCTTCGGCCCAGGCCTTTGGACCCAAGAATTATCCTGACTGTGCCATGCTGTACGCCAAAAAAGCGGCTTCACTGGACGGCGGCATGCTCATGCGCCGGGCCTGCCGCTGCCGTTTTCAGGATAAAACCGCCCCGGAGTGCAAGGAGTACACACAGGCGGCCCTGGACTGCCTCATCACCAACGTCGGGGCGGTGGCCCGCGACGAAGAGGTCTGGGGAGTGGAACGGGCCTGTCGCAGCAAGAATCCGGTGAAATAAGCGGCACCCGCGTCCTGGACAACGGGTGCGCCCAAACCAAAGAGCCGGCGCAAGGCCGGCTCTTTGGGGAAACGGCCGCCAGCCCGCCAAAGTGGCGGGGACGGTGTTTCACTTTCTTATTTCGTTAAACAGCTATTGCGGTTTGAGCACGGCATCGGCCATTCGGGACAAGGCAAAGCAACACACAACCACGAGGGATACCAGGATAAGTTTTTCTACGAACATGGGCGTAACCTCCGCTTGGCATTCTCTCTAGCAACCGGCGTGCCAGCCGATCCCAGGGCCAAGGCCGTGCGCCCACCGCGCCAACCAGCCGCAAAAAAAAGCCCCCCGGCGAACCGAGGGGCTTTTCGATCGGGAGCCGGCCGAGCCGTCAGGCGTCTTTGGGCGAGCGGGGCAGCACGGCGTTTAAGACCACCCCCACCACGCCGGCCAGACCGATGCCTTCCAGGTGAATGCCGCCAAAGGAAAAGGCCATCTTGCCCATGCCGAAAACGATAATGAGCGCCACGATGGCCATGTTGCGCGGCTCCATGAGATCAGCCCCCTCGCGCACCAGGGAGTTAAGCCCGACCACCATGATGGCACCGAACAGCAGCAGCATGATGCCGCCCATGACCGGCGTGGGGATGGTCTGGAGCAACGCCCCGAGCTTGCCCACAAAGGCCAGGCAGACGGCAGTGACGGCCGCCCAGGTCATGAGCGCCGGATTATAAATCTTAATCAGCGACACCGCACCCGTGACCTCGGCATAGGTGGTCAGCGGCGGGCCGCCCAGGCAGCCGGCCAACAGCGTGGCCACGCCGTCGCCCATAAGCGAGCGGTGGACGCCCGGATTCTCCAGATAGTTGCGCCCCGTCACCTGCCCAATGGCAATGACCCCGCCGAAATGCTCGATGATGGGGGCAATGGCCACCGGCACGATAATGAGCACGGCGTCGAGGTTAAACTCCGGCCCCACAAACGACGGCATGGCAAACCACGGCGCAGCCGCCACAGGCGTAAAATCCACCATCCCCAGAAACAGGCTGGCCGCGTACCCGGCCCCGATGCCGCACAAAATCGGCACCAGCCGCAACAGCCCCCGGCCCCGGATGGCCACCAGCACCGTGACGGCCAGGGAAAACAGCGACACGCCCATGGCCATGGTTTGCGGGTACAAAACAGCCGCGCCGTCGCCGGTCTTGCCCATGGCCATGTACACGCCGACCGGGGCCAGGATCAGGCCGATGACCATGATGACCGGCCCGGTGACGATGGTGGGCAAAAGCTTGAGGAGAAAGCCCACGCCCCGCCATTTGATGACCAGCGCCGCCAGCATGTAGGCAAACCCCACGCAGGCCAGGGCACCGAGTGTGGCCGGCACGCCGTAGGTCTTCACGCAATACATAATGGGTGCGATAAAGGCGAACGACGAACCCAAAAAGATCGGGATGCGAAATTTGGTAAGCACCTGATAGATCAAGGTGCCTACACCAGCGCAAAAAAGGGCCACGTTGGGATTAAGGCCCGTTAAGAGCGGCACCAGCACCAGCGCCCCAAAGGCCACAAAAAGCATCTGCGCCCCCACGGGGAAATCCCGCAGCCGCAGTTTGTAGTCGCTCCCCGAATCCTGCGTCATCACTCCCTCCTCGTCACATGGCCCGTGGCCGGCTGACCGGCCGCTCCGATGCAGTGACGTCCGTGCCTGTTGTTATTCCGATGTAGCGACATTCCCAATCGTTGATATTTCGATAGAGCGACGTCAGTACCAGTCGTTATCCCAATGAAATTGAGTCCGTGCCGTGGCTATTTTGTGCCGAAAATCTTGTCGCCGGCATCGCCCAGGCCCGGCAGGATATAGCCGTGTTCGTTTAAGCGCTCGTCAATGGCGGCGGTATAGATGGCCACGTCGGGATGCTCTTTTTCCAGCCGGGCCAGCCCTTCCGGGGCGCAGACCAGAAACAGGCCCATGATGCGCCGGCAGCCGGCTTCCTTGAGCAGATTGATGGTGGCGATAAGGGTGCCGCCGGTGGCCAGCATGGGATCGAGGATCATGGCGTGGCGCTTGTGGATTTTTTTGGCCAGCTTGACGTAATAGCGCACCGGCTCCAGCGTTTCCTCGTTGCGATACATGCCGACCACGCTGACCTTGACCCCGGGGATCATGTCGATGACGCCGTCCATCATGCCAAGGCCGGCCCGCAGGATGGGGACCACGGTGATCTTTTTGCCGACAATCTGGTCCACTTCCACCGGCCCGGCCCAGCCGTGGATCATTTTTTTCTCGGTGGGCAGGGACTTGGTGGCCTCGTAGGTCAGCAACCGGCCGATTTCGTTGGCCAGTTCCCGGAAATTTTTGGTGCTGATACTGTTTTCACGCAGCAAGCCAAGCTTGTGGCGCACCAGGGGATGATCGACGACGGTGACGGGCATGGCAGCTCCTGCGGGTGTTTACGGTGGAGGCGGGTGTGCCGGTTCCGGCTGGCGTATGGCTACACCAGAAAACCGCCCCAGGCCGCCCCGGCGGGGGGGGCGGCGGGCGGACTGCGTTTAGCCGGCGTTGTGCCGGCTTGGGCCGGTGGGGTCAAGAGGCAACGCGGGACAAGGCCCCGCAGATAAAAAGGCAGGCCGGGCGGAGAAACGGCTTTGGCCGCCTCCCCGCCCGGCACAAGCGGGGACGCCGCGATCAGCCGGCCTTGAGGGATGTCACCAGCCGGTTCAGATTTTCGGCCTGCTCCGCCAGCTCTTCGACGGACCCGGCCGCCCGGGCCATGGCCTGGGCCGTGTCGTCGGAGATGCGGTTGATGTCCTCAACAGCCCGGTTGATCTCCTCGCTGGCGGCGGATTGCTGCTCGGAGGCCGTGGCGATGGAGCGCACCTGATCGGCGGAACTCTCCACAATGGCCACGATCTCTTCCAGCACAGTACCCGACCGGCCAGCCAACTCCGTGGCCTGATCAACAGCCCGGGCCGCGCCCTCGACGCCGTCGATGCTCGACTTGGCCCCGGCCTGGATGGCGTGCACGGCCGCGCCCACTTCCTTGGTGGCGGTCATGGTCTTTTCGGCCAGTTTGCGCACCTCGTCAGCCACCACCGCAAAGCCCCGGCCCGCGTCGCCGGCCCGGGCAGCCTCGATGGCGGCGTTTAAGGCCAGCAGGTTGGTCTGGTCGGCAATGTCGGAAATGACACCGATGATCGTGCCAATGCCGTCGGCTTGCTGGCCCAGCGCATCCATGTTGGTGCGAAGAGCGGCCGCGCGGTCCTGGACAGCCCCGATGGCCGCCACCACCTGACGCACCATGCCGGCCCCGTCGTTGGCCTTGTCCCGGGCGGTGCCGGCGCTCTGGGCCGCCTCGGAGGCGTTTTTCGCCACTTCGAGCACCGTGGCGTTCATCTCTTCCATGGCCGTGGCGGTTTCGCCGGCGTGCTGGCGCTGGATGTCCGCCCCTTCCTTGGACTGGTCAATCTGGGAGGCCAAGGCACCTGAGGCGTCGGACACGGCCCGGGCCACATCCTCAATCCGGGCGGCCGCGTCGAGCCGGCCCTGGCGCTGGGCCTCGGCCGCCTGACTGCGGGCCACCTCGGCCTCGGCCACGGCAGCCTGGGCCTGCTCGGCTGCGGTGGCGGCTTCGCGGGTTTTTTCCTCGGCCTGGGCGATCATTGTCTTGAGGTTATCGACCATGCGCGTGAGCGCCTTGGCCAAAACGCCGGTCTCATCCACCTGATTGATGGCCAGGGTCTGGGTGAAATCGCCCTCGGCCACCTTGCCGGCAAAGGCCGTGGCCTGACGCAGGGGGCGTACGAGGCTGGCGGCAAAAACCCACAGCACGGCCAGCGCCGCCGCCGCGACCCCAAGGCCCACGCCGATCTGCCACACGGTGGTCTCATGCCCCCGGGCGGCCATCTCGGCGTCGAGCTTCTTGCTTTCGGCCAGCACGATATTGCCGTGCACCCGGACCAGCACGGCCCAGGGCCGGTCGGTGCGGCCAAGCTGGATGGGGGCCAGAGCCCGGTACAGGCCGGTGACGTCGCTGACGTCAACCATGGATTTGCCTTCCTTAATCCCCTTGGCCAGATCTTCCCAATCCTTTGAGATAACGCTTAAAGCCTGCCCCACAGCCTCGGGCTTCTCGCTGCTGGCCACGACCAGACCGTCATGGCTGATGATGGCCACATCGCCCTGGCCGCCGTACAGGGAGGTATCGACCTTTTTGGACAACTCCTGGAGAAAATTAAGCCGCAGATCAGTACCGGCCACGCCCAGGAACTTGCCGTCTTTTTTGACCGGCACAGACAGGGTGGTCAGCCATTCCTGGCGACCCTGGACAATATAGGGAAAGGGGTCGAGCACGCTTTCCTTGCCGGATTCGCGCGGCCAGAGATACCAGCCGCCCTTGCGCACGCCGTTGGGGTGGCGGTCCTGGCTTTCAAATTCGACCAGGGGCTGCAGCGCGATCTTGCCGGCCTGATCGCGGTTCCAATAGGGCACAAAACGGCCCGTCTCGTCGTGATTATCCTTGGCCGCGCCGGCAAATTCCGTGTCCCGGCCGTCCAGCGCGCCGGGTTCCCAGGCCGAATAGGTGCCCAGATACTGCGGGTTGTTTTTAAGGACTTCGACCAGGATGGTTTCGAGTACGTTGCGCACCGGATTTTTGACGCCATCCGGGTCGGTCGCCGCGCGGGCATACTGCTCGCGCAGCACCTCAAAAGTCTTGGCCATGGTGCGGGCGGTGACGAGGTTGTCTTCCAGGGCGCTTTGGATGACTGCGGCCTGGGTGGCGGCCAGGGAGCCGAGATTGCGCTTGGCCTCGTCTTCCAGCAAAGTTCCCACCCGCTTTGAGACGAACTCCTGGGTCTGACCCGAAGAATACAGGCCATAGCCGACCAGGGCGGCGGCGGTGACCAGCAGACAGATGCCTGCGAGCAAGATAATTTTAGCCTGGATCGATTTCAGTTGCATGGGTTTCTCCCGCCTCGGATCCGGTAGTTACATTCGAAACCACTGTTATGCCATCACCCACACCCAGGCCTTGCATTGCGGAACATTGTTATTACAACAACAAAATAGGTCGCCTAACCGTTGGCCTGGGCTTGCCAGCCGCCACTCCAGAAAAAGAAGTCGGCACCGGATTGTAACGAAGTAGCATCAACTTTGTCACAAGGCAAGCCAGGAATCACCCCAACCGTGGCAACACCATTTTCAGGGCGTGCCGGCTGCGGCGACGAACGCCGCCGTTGCGGCCCGGCTGCTGCAACAGTGCTTGCGTGGTCGGCCAGAGACTTGTGGCGGTGCGCATTGCGTACGCAGTGCCATTCCATTTCATTTCTGTCCGGCTAATTTAGAAGAGATAGCCTGCTAGAATTGTTTGGTTTTAAGCGTTGCCGTCGCGGGTCAATGAGGTCGAGAATTTCACATTGCTGAAACAGATTTCGTTGCACCAGCCGGG
>NZ_WVUD01000037.1 GCF_009856865.1 Solidesulfovibrio aerotolerans
CCGGCTGGTGCAACGAAATCTGTTTCAGCAATGTGAAATTCTCGACCTCATTGACCCGCGACGGCAACGCTTAAAACCAAACAATTCTAGCAGGCTATCTCTTCTAAATTAGCCGGACAGAAATGATCTGGCTAATATCTCCAACAACGATTGCTGAAGTTTTAAACCGTTCGTAGCTCAAACATAAAACATATTCTAACGGCTTAATCGTCACGGCTGGCACTATTTCGTCATGAACTTTAAATTCATACGCCCTAAATCTATAATGATCTCGTTCGAGCAATTGCGGGTCGAGATCACCAATATGAATATTTCCATTATCTAGCAACATCTGGATCTGAGAAGTCATCAAATATTGCATACATACACTCCTAATTGATTAATTACATTTTTACATGTTTATAAATACTTGTCAATATATTTTTATAAAACACTAACTAGTATTATTTCAGTGGCTTGCTATATAAAACCAGATTTATTAGACTGGCGCTCAAAGCCCTGCTCGACGATCTGCTCAAATTTGCCGCGCCTGCCGACGCCTGACCCGCCAGCAACGTAATGCCGCCGCCTGCGATTCCTCCTGGCCGCCCGCCGCCAGTCTCGTATCGCCTGTCACGCACCACATGCCTCACGCACCGCCTTGACGCCTACCCCGCCCATGGTCCACTCTCGCAACCGCCTACCGCACCCCAGTAAAGAATTTTTTGGGAAGGTGGGGGTCCGGGGGAGGAAACCTCTTTTTGCAAAAAGAGGTTTCCTCCCCCGGTTCTCCGCTCCCCCCAACGGAGTCAGCCCTTATGGACAAGCGCCTGCCCTGGCCCGATTATTTCATGCGCATCGCCTATCTCGTGGCCGAGCGCAGCACCTGCCTGCGCCGCAAGGTCGGGGCCGTGGCCGTGCGCGACCGCCGCATCCTGGCCACCGGCTACAACGGCTCCCCAACCGGCACCGCCCACTGCCTGGACATCGGCTGTCTGCGCGAAAAGCTCGGTATCCCCTCGGGCGAACGCCATGAGCTGTGCCGGGGGCTGCACGCCGAACAAAATGTCATCATCCAGTGCGCCCTGCACGGCGTGCCCATCGCCGGGGCTGATATCTACTGCACCACCCAGCCGTGCCTGATCTGCACCAAGATGCTCATTAACTGTCAGGTCAACCACATCTATTTCAGCCAGGGCTATCCCGATCCCCTTTCGGCCGAGATGATCGCCGAGGCCGGCATCGGCTTTGACGTGCTGGAGGGCGACCATGGCGTCTGATGCCGATTTCATGGCCCGGGCGCTGGAATTGGCCGAGCGCGGCCGGGGATTCGTCACGCCCAACCCGCGCGTCGGGGCGGTGTTGGTGCGAAACGGCCTGATCGTGGCTGAGGGCTGGCACAAGGTGTTTGGCGGGCCGCATGCCGAGGTGGAGTGTCTGCGCGACGCCGAGGCGCGCGGCGTGGCCGTGGCCGGGGCGGCCATGTATGTGACGCTGGAGCCGTGCAACCATTTCGGCAAGACGCCGCCGTGTTCGCGCACGCTACTGGAATCCGGGGTGTCCCGGGTGGTCATCGGCTGCCTGGACCCCAACCCCGTGGCCGGCGGCGGGCTGGACCTCTTGCGCCAGGGGGGCCTGGACGTGACCATCGGCGTCCTGGAACAGGAATGCCGCGACGCCATTGCTGATTTCATGATCTATAAGACCCAGGGCCGCCCGGCCGTGACGCTCAAGCTGGCCATGACCCTTGACGGACGCATCGCCAGCCGCACCGGCGATTCGGGATGGGTGAGCTGCGAAGCATCGCGCCGGCGGGTGCATGCCCTGCGGGCCAGCGTCCAGGCCGTCATGGTCGGCGGCGGGACGCTGCGGGCCGATAACCCGCGCCTGACCCACCGCCTGGAGCCGGACCACGCCCTGGCCGGCAATCCCCAGCCCCTGGCCGTGGTCGTGACGAGGCGGCTGCCGGCGGCCGATGCGCCGCTGGCCCTTGTGCGCGAGCGCCCCGAAGCGCTCGTCATCCTCACCGGCGCGGCCCAAGCGGCCTCGGCGGCCGGCAAGGGTCTCGCCAAGCTGGGCGTTCGCCTCTACGGCCTGCCCGAGGCCCCGGACGGCAGCCTCGCGCTGTTGCCGGGTCTGACGCGGCTGCGCGAAGAAGCCGGCGTCTATACGATCCTGTGCGAAGGCGGCGGCGGGCTGGCCGGGACGCTGGTGGGGCAAGGGCTGGCGGATGAACTGGCGCTTTTTTACGCCCCCAAAGTGCTGGCCGACGACCGGGCCAGGGCGGGCTTTTCCGGCCTGGCCGTCCCGTGCATGGCCGATGCCGCCGGCTTTCGCTTTTGCGCCGTAACGCGCGTCGGCGAAGATATCCTGGCCACGCTACGGCCGCTGGCTGTGGCCGGCCAGCTTGCCAGCCAACACCCATAACCCCTTAAAAAAATCTCTCCTATCAAGGGGGTCCGGGGGGGATTATCCCCCCCGGCCGCCGGAGGCACTCTTCTGCCTTCTCCTGCCTCCCCTCTCCCTCTACGTCGCCATTCTATTTAAATATTCAGCCACGGTTTCCTGGTCGATGGTCAGGGTGGGGCCTTTATCCGTGGTCACGAATTTGGGCGAGAGGCTGGGATCGAATTCGTAGGGTGCGATCATGCCGTTAAAGATCTCGCGCAGGGCGCGTGCGCCGATGCGGCTGTTTTTGGCGGCGGCGTCGGCAATGGCGGTGAGCGCCGTGTCTGTCACCTGCAGCCGGATGCCCATATGACGGAAATACTCCAGGCATTGGCGCAGCGGCGAAGCCTTGGAGCCAATGAGAATCTGGCGCAGTTCGTCCTTGCCCAGTTCCTCCAGCATGGAAATGGTGCCAAAGCGCGAAATGAACTGCGGCATCATGCCAAAGGCGAACATGTCGGCCAGCCGCAGATATTCGCGCAGCCGGAACCGCACCATGGTGCGCACCGACACCGTGCCGTCGGGTTTGCGCTCCACTTCCGAGACTTCCTTGAGCCGCCGGTCGTCGCGGCGGTTGACGAGGGTGGCGTAGACCTGATCATAAAGCTCTTCAAAGGCCCCGCCGCAGATAAACAGCAGCTTGCCCGTATCGATGGGAATATCCGTCTCCACCTCGCGGCCGTCTTCCATCACCCTGGCCCGGTAGAGGAACTGCTCGCCTTCAAGCATGGTCAAAAGGGCGTACTGGGTGGTGATGCCCTCCACATTGGGCTTGCCCGAGATGCGCCCGGAAATCTTGTCCACCTCGTCCACGCACACCGTGGCGTTTTCCAGATACTCCCGCAAAGCCTCGGCCGTCAGTTCCGAGCCCAAGGCCACCTTGGCCCGGGCTTCGAGCTTGTTAAACAGCCGGGTGGTGCGGTCTTCGCCTTCGACCTCGGGGGACAGGGTGTTGGCGTTTATAATCAGCATGACCCGAAAACGGTCGAGTTCGGGATGGGCTTCGTAAAAGGCCGCCACCGCCTGCATAAGCGTGGTCTTGCCCGTGCCGGAGTTGCCGATCAATAAGACGTTGGGGGCCGGCAGGCCGTGGATGTGCTTGTACAGCGACACGCTGATACGGCGTAGCAGATCCTCCTGGCCCAGCACCCGGGCGGCCAGGAACGTGTGGATATCGGTGGGGAGCAACAGTTGTTCCATACGGCGAACGTCCTTTGCGATTTTTTTCTTCCCTACCCCCTTCGCCGGCCCCGGACAAGCGTCGCCAGCGCCCCGCCGATCAGGGGCAAGGGCCGGGTTGGTTTTTGCGGCGGCATCTGCTAGCCTTGGCGGCGCGCCAACGAAAAACCAATTGCGCGCACCCACAATGATGCCAACGCTCAATATAGCCGACCTCTCCCTGGCCATAATCTGGCTCTTTTTTGCCTTCCGGGGCTACATGCGCGGACTGGTCAAGGAAGTCGGATCGCTGGCCGCCATCACCATGGGCTTTTACATGGCCGGCTCTTACCACAAGCAGCTCGCCCCCAACCTCACCGGCTACATCTCCGGCAACTACACCGGCACCGCCGCCTATCTGCTCATTTTCACGGTGGTGCTGCTGGCGGTGTGGTTTGTGGCCCTGGCCATCTCGGGCATCGTCAAGGTGACCATGACCCAGTGGGCCGACCGGTTTTTCGGCGGCGGCTTTGGCGTGGTCAAAGGTGTGATCCTGACCGCCGTGGTGCTCTTTCTCATCCGTCTGGCCGCGCCGGACCCGGATTTCCTCAAAGGGGCCATGCTAGTGCCGGTGCTGGACCGGATCAGTTCCAAACTGGTCAACTACATCCCGCCCGACATCAACGAGAAGCTGCGCAAATTCGGCAAAAAGGAACTGCCTGATCCGATCAAGGCAGCCCTGGAGAAAAAGGCCGCTGCCGCCGCAGCAGCCACGGCCGCCGCCGTGCTGGATAAAAAGCCGGCCGATCCCGACAAGAAACCGGCTGAAGCGGCCAAGCCCGAACCGGCCAAGCCAGCAGAGAAAAAGCCCGAGCCGGCCGCCAAAGATGCGGAGAAAAAGCCCGCCCCAACCCCTGGCAAACCGCCCGAAGCGCCGCCCAAGTCCGAACCGGCCAAGCCGGGGGAGGCCAAGGCTGCTGCCGCCAAGCCGAATGACGCCAAGCCGGCGGACCCGGCCAAAAAAGCCGAGGCCAAGCCCGAACCGGCCAAACCGGCCGAGCCGGCAAAAAAATCGGCCGAGCCAGCCAAACCGGCAGCCAAGCCCGAGGCCGCCCCGGCCAAACCCGAGGCCAAGGCCGCCCCAGCCCCCAAAACCGACACCGCCAAGGCCGAGAGGCCCTCCGCCGCTCCGGCCGCCACCGACAAACAACCCGCAACACCCGCCGCCAAACCGACGCACCCGGCTCAAACGGATAAATCATCATGAGCGACATCGACCGCGACACCACCACGGCCGCCGCCCTGGCCGGCCTGCAAGACGTCATAAACGCCCTGCTCGGCCCCGAAGGCTGCCCCTGGGACAAAGGCCAGACCCCCGAAACACTTTGCGATTACATCATCGAGGAATCCTTCGAGCTGGTGGACTGCATCCGCTCGGGCGACATCCCGGGAACGGCCGAGGAACTGGGCGACGTGCTGTTCCTGCTCCTTTTTGTGGCCACGCTGTATTCGCAGCGCGGCGATTTCACCCTGGCCGAGGCCTTTGACACGGCTGCCGCCAAGATGATCCGCCGCCATCCCCATGTGTTTGCCGATTGCAAAATCAAGGACCGCGAGGAACTGCTGCGCAACTGGGAGCGCATCAAGCGCACGGAAAAGGGTGAAAAGACGGGCCTTTTCGCCAGCCTGCCCAAGGGCTTGCCGCCGCTTTTAAAAGCCTACCGCGTCCATTCCAAGGCGGCCCGGGCCGGGTTCACCTGGGAATCCGACGCGGCCATGCAGGCGCATCTGCTGGCCGAAAAAGCCGAGTTCGAGGCGGCGGTTGCGGCCGGCGACGACACGGCCATGGCCGAGGAATTCGGCGACTACCTCTTTTCCCTGACCGAATACGGCCGCCGCCTGGGCCTGAAGGCCAATGCCTGCCTGGACGGCGCGGTCAACAAATTCCTTTTCCGCTACAAGGCCATGGAAAAACTGGCCGCCGCCCGGGGGCTTGACCTCGACGCCCTGGATATGGACGCCAAAAACGCCCTGTGGGAGGCGGTTAAAGCCGGCGGCTAGCTTGCATCCACCCGGCTAAACGCCTACAAGCAAAGGATGCTGGTCCATCCCTCCCGCGTCCGGTCTCTGTCCCCAAACGCCCCAGGCCAGGGGCCTGTTGTTTATTGGATGCGCCGCGACCAGCGCGCTGCCGACAACTGGGCGCTCCTCCACGCCGCCGAACTGGCCCGCCGGGCCGGTGCCCCCTTACTGGTCCTTTTCGCCCTGGACCCGACCGCTCCCGGGGCCTCGGCCCGGCAGATCGATTTTCTGCTGCGCGGGCTGGCCGAGACGGAAATGGATCTGCGCGACCACAACATCCCGCTGATCCTGGCTTTGGGCGATCCCGCCGCCGTTGTGCCGCCCTTTTTGCGCCAGGTCGGGGCCGGGACGTGTGTGGTTGATTTCGACCCCCAGCACGTGGCACTTCGCGCCGCGGCCGCCGTGGCCGCCGCCTTTGCCGGGGCGCTGGTGGAGGTGGACGCCCACAACGTGGTCCCCTGCTTTTTCGCCTCGCCGCGCCGGGAATACACCGCCGCCACCTTTCGCCCGAAAATCCACAAGCTCCTGGCCGAATTTCTCGAACCCTTCCCGGATCTGCCCGCTTTTTCTGCCGCCAATCTGGACGGGTTTGCCCCGGTGGCCTTCCCTGCCGCCGCCGCCGTCAACACCGAAACGCTGGGTTGGCCGGTTGCCGACGTCCTGCCCGGGGCCACCGCCGCCACACGGACCCTGGCCGCCTTTGTCGGTGAGCGTTTAAACGCCTATGCCGAGCACCGCAACGATCCCAACGCCGGGGCCGTCTCCACCCTGTCGCCGTATTTCCATGGCGGCCAGCTCGCCCCCCAGCGCGCCGCCCTGGCCGCCCTGGCCGCCAAAAGCCACGCCCCGGCCGGGGCCGACGCCTTTCTCGAAGAACTGATCGTGCGCCGGGAGCTTTGCGACAACTACTGTTATTACACCCCGGACTACGACCAATTTTCGGCCCTGCCCGACTGGGCCAAAAAGACGCTGGCCGCCCATGCCGACGATACCCGGCCGTACTGCTACGCCCCGGCCGACTTCGAGGCCGCCGCCACCCACAGCGCGCTGTGGAACGCCGCCCAGCGCCAACTGGTCCGCACCGGACGCCTGCACGGCTACATGCGCATGTACTGGGCCAAAAAAATACTGGAATGGTCGGCCTCGCCCCAGGCGGCCATCGCCATCGGCCTGGAACAAAACGACCGCTATGCCCTGGACGGGAACGACCCCAACGGGGTGGTCGGGGTGTTGTGGTCTGTGGGCGGCCTGCACGACCGGCCCTGGGCCAACCGGGCCATTTTCGGCCAGGTGCGTTACATGAACGAACGGGGCTGTCGGCGCAAATTCGACGTCGATGCCTACATCGCCCGTTACCGCTAAGGAGCCGTCATGTCGTCCGGCCTTGTGCGCAATGTCCTGCTCGTGTCCCTGGCGCTCGCCCTTGTTGCGGCCTTTTTCGGCCTGGGGCTTAACCAGTACCTGACGCTGGCCTTTCTCAAGGAATCCCGGGAAGCCCTGGCCACGGCCCAGGCGGCCGCACCCTGGCGGTTTGCCGCCGGCTATTTCCTGCTCTACGTCCTGGTCGCGGCGCTCAGCCTGCCCGGGGCCACGGTTTTAACCCTTGGCGGCGGGGCACTGTTCGGTTTTTGGACCACGCTCGCCCTGGTGTCCTTTGCCAGCAGCATCGGCGCGACACTGGCCTGCGCGCTGTCGCGCACGCTGTTTCGCCGGATGATGACCCAACGCATGGGACCAAAGCTCACCGCCATCGACCAGGGCATCCGCCGGGAAGGGGCGTTTTATCTCTTCACCCTGCGCCTTATTCCCCTGTTCCCCTTCTTCGTGGTCAACGCCGCCATGGGCCTGACCGCCGTGCCCTTGTCCACGTTTTACCTCGTCTCCCAGCTGGGCATGCTTCCCGGCACCGCCGTCTACGTCAACGCCGGCTCCCAGCTCGGGCGCATCGAATCCCTGTCCGGCATTGTCTCGCCCGAGCTGCTTTTTTCCTTTGCCTTGCTCGGTGTCTTTCCCCTGGCAGCCAAGCGGGTGGTCGCCGGCTACCGCGCCCGCCAAGCCCGAAACGCCCGGTCCGGGCCAAACACCTCCAAAGGAGACGCGCCATGAAAATCGGAATGGTCGGCCTTGGCCGTATGGGCCTTAATATGGCCAAACGTCTGGCCCGGGGCGGCATCGCGGTCACGGCGTACAACCGCACGGTGCAAAAGGCCAAGGACTTCGCCGCCGAAGAAGGCCCAAACGCCAGCGCCGCCGAGTCCCTGGCCGAGCTTGTGGCGGCCCTGCCCGCGCCGCGCATTGTCTGGCTCATGCTGCCGGCCGGTGCGGCCACGGACGAACACATTGACGAGCTGCTGCCGCTTTTGTCTGCCGGCGACCTTATTGTCGACGGCGGCAACACCTTTTTCCGCGACGATATCCGTCGCCACGAGGCCGCCGGCAAGCTGGGCCTGCGCTACTGCGACGCCGGGGTCAGCGGCGGCATCTGGGGTCTGGCCGAGGGCTATTGCATCATGTACGGAGCCGAACCCGACGTCGCCGCCGTGCTCAAACCGGCCATGGAGGTCCTGACCGGCCCGGGCGGCAATCTCCACACCGGCCCGGTGGGCTCCGGCCACTACGTCAAGATGGTCCACAACGGCATCGAATACGGCATGATGCAGGCCTATGCCGAGGGCTTTGAGATCATGGCCACGTCCCAGTTCGGGGCGGGGCTGGATTTCCCGGCCATCTGCGACCTGTGGAACCACGGTTCGGTGGTGCGTTCGTGGCTGCTGGAACTGGCCCAGCGGGCCTTTACCGAAGACCCCCGGCTGGAGTCCCTTGAGGCCTACGTGGACGATTCCGGCGAAGGCCGCTGGACCGTGTCCCAGGCCATTGAAAACGCCGTGTCCGCGCCGGTCATAACGGCTTCACTGTTTGAGCGCTTCCGCTCCCGCCAGCCCAACGCCTTCCAGGACCGGGTGCTGGCCGCCCTTCGCAACCAGTTCGGCGGGCACGCCGTCAAAAGGAAGGACGGCCATGACTGATGCCCTGGACCCGGCCCAGGCCGAAGTGGTCCTGGGCCGCACCACCGCCACGGCCGAGGCGGCCTGCCGCTTCGAGCAGGTGGGCGATCCGTTCGTGCTGGTCATCTTCGGCGCCACCGGCGACCTGACCGCCCGCATGCTCATGCCGGCCCTGACCGCCCTGTGCGCCGGGGGCCATCTGCCGGACAACTTTGTCGTGCTCGGGGCCAGCCGCACCGACTTAAACGACGATTCCTTTCGCGAGCGCATGCACGCGGCCGCAACGGAATTTGGCTCCCTGCCCCCGGGGCTGTGGGAGACTCTGGCCCCGCGCCTGCGTTACCTGCAGGTCCACTACGACGACCCGGCCTCGTTTACCGCCCTGGCCGCCGCCCTGGACGCCCTGGCTGCGGCCGAGAGCCTGGGCGGCAACCGCATCTTCTACCTGGCCGTACCGCCCACCGCCTACGAGGCCATTGCCATAAACCTGGCCAACGCCGGACTGGCCGAAGAAACCAACGGCTATGCGCGCCTGGTCATTGAAAAACCCTTCGGCCACGACCTGCAGACGGCCCGGGTGCTGGAAGCCGCCCTGCATACCCGGTTTTCCGAACACCAGATTTTTCGCATCGACCACTATCTGGCCAAGGAAACCGTCCAGAACATCCTCATGCTGCGCTTTGCCAACGCCATCTTTGAACCGCTGTGGAACCGGCGCTACATCGATTACGTGAGCATCCTGGCCGCCGAGTCCATCGGTGTCGAGCACCGCGCCTCCTACTACGACCATTTCGGCGTGTTGCGCGATATGTTCCAAAACCACATGATGCAGCTTCTGTCGCTGTGTGCCATCGAGCCGCCGTCGCTGTTCGAGGCCGATCTGGTGCGCGATGAAAAGACCAAGGTCTTTCGGGCGCTGCGGCCGTTTAACCCCAAGGCCCTGGCCGAGCATTGCGTCCTTGGGCAGTACGCCTCGGGCATGGCCGGCGGCAGCCGGGCCCCGGCCTACCTCGACGAGGCCGGTGTGCCCGGCGACTCCACCACCCCGACCTTTGCCGCCATGCGGGTCCACTTGGACAACTGGCGCTGGCAGGGGGTGCCGTTTTACCTGATCTCGGGCAAAAGGCTGGCGGAAAAACGCACGGAAATCGCCGTGCAGTTTAAACCCGTGCCCTTTTCCATGTTCCGGGATCTGTTTGGTGACACCATCCAGGCCAATAGGCTCATCCTTCGCATCCAGCCCGACGAACAGGTCAGCCTGACCTTCCAGGCCAAGGCCCCGGGACCGATGTGCCTGCGCTCGGTGACCATGAACTTCAACTACTACCAGGGCTACCAGGGTGCAGCGCTCACCGCCTACGCCAAGGTGCTGCTCGATTGCATGCTGGGCGACCAGACCCTGTTCTGGCGGCAGGACGGGGTGGAGCTGTGCTGGAAATTCCTCACCCCGGTGCTGGACAATCCGCCGGCCGACGGCCTGTATCTCTACCGTTCCGGTTCCTGGGGACCGCAGGAGGCCGGGAAATACCTGCGCGCCCACGGGTTGGTGTCGTGACTCCGGTGGTGCGTCGGTTTCCCGACACTGCTGCCCTAACGGCCGCCGCCCTGGAACTGATTACCGGGCTGGCCCGGGCGGCCCATGCCGCCCGGGGCCGGTTCACCCTGGCCCTGTCCGGCGGCAGCACGCCCCTGCCGCTCTATGCCGCCATGGCCGAGCAAGGTCTGGGCATTCCCTGGGACGCTGTGCTGTTTTTTTTCGGCGACGAACGCCTCGTGCCGACCAGTGATCCGCACAACACCTTTGGCGCGGTAGCCCCCACGCTCTTTGCGCCGGGGCACATCCCGGCCGGCAACGTCCATCCCATGCCGGTGGACCTCGTACCGCCCGAGCGCGCCGCTGCTGCCTATGAAGGCGAACTGCGGGCCGCCTTGGGGCATCCCCTGGGCGAAATCCCCCGCTTTGACCTGATCCTGCTGGGTATGGGACCGGACGGGCACACGGCTTCGTTGTTTCCGGGCAGCCCGGCCCTGGCCGAGACCGTGCGCCTCGTTGCGGCCGTGCCGCCACCGACCACGGCCCAGCCGGCCGTGGCCCGCCTGACGTTCACGTTGCCGCTTCTAAACGCCGCCCGCCAGGTGCTCTTCCTGGCCACGGCCACGGGCAAGGAAGCGGCCCTGGCCCGGGCGCTGGCCCCGGAGCCGGACCCGGCCGTGCCGGCCTCGCTGGTGCGCCCCCGGGGCGAACTGGCCTGGTTTGTGGTGGAGTGACGGCTGGCACCGGTTGCGGAAACCGCCTTTCGGCCCAACGTCGGCCCCCCTTGCGGACGCATCCACCGACTCAAAGGGCCTCCTGCCGGATTACGGCGGGAGGCCCTTTGCAGTGTGAATTGCACAGTGCTTGTCAGGAGGCTATGCGTCGCCCGGTGGTTTCCCGGCCGGCCGCCCTATTGAAAGGAGGTGGACGACATACCGTTCATATAACTCAGATAAAAATCGCTGGAGGAGGCCGTGCTGTTTATCTGCGTGAGGTAGGCGGAATAGCCCTTGGCCCGCACCAGGGAGGCGGCCTGCCGGGTGGTCATGGACTTGAGCGTGGCGCTGTTTTCCGCCAGGGAATGAAAGGCTTCGGTCAGGACCGGGGTGTCAACAAAGAGCTTTTCAATGGCTTCCTTGTCCGGGTGATCCCCAGAAACTTTGACCGTGCCGTCAGCGTCGCTGGTCAGCGTGATGGTTTGACTGGTGTCGATGCCCAGCTCCTCAAACTTGCTGGACAAGGTCTTGGTCAACTGGGTCTGCAACGCCTCGTTTTGGACCTTGGTCTGCAGGATCGGGCTTAAATAGGTCGTATCGCCCAGGCTCGACAACTGTTTCGACAGCGTTGTGGCCTTACTTGATGCGGACGACGAAACCGTGGACGTGTTGGCACCCGACCCCTTGGAAGCGGTGTCGGAGGTCCCGGAATTGATGGTCAACTGCTGCTTGAGGCTGTCGTAGGTGGTGTTGATGTCCATGCCGCGCTCCTCGGCCGTATCGGCCAAGGGAGAATATGCAAAGACAGTGCCGGAAAAAAATACCGATTACCCGGCCGGCAGACCGAGGTAGTCCAGCGGATCAAGGCCGTAGGCCGCCGGATCAAGGGCTTCGGCAATGGCCAACGGCCCCTTGCCGTCCCGCTCGGCGGCCAGGATGCGCCGGGGTGCGGGGTGCATGGCCGCATCAAAGGCCACGAGCAATTCCGGCGACAGCGGCCGGGCCGGGTTGGAGCCGCGCACAAAGGCATATTCGCCGCTGCCAAGGCGCACGAAACTGCCCACCGGATACGGCCCCATAAATTTGATAAACCGCTCCACCAGCCCCGGAGGGAAATCCCGTTCCCGCATGCTGTAGAGCACCGCCAGCGCCCGGGTGGGCAGCATGCCCTCCTTGTAGGCCCGGCGGGAGGTCAGGGCGTCAAAGATATCGACCACGCCGATAATGCGGCCCCAGGCATGGACGGTCTCGCCGGCCAGGCCCCTGGGGTAGCCCTGGCCGCCCCACTTCTCATGATGCTCGGCCACGCCGCGCAGCACCGCTTCCGGCAGCCCCCGGGTTTCCAGCAGCTCCCGGCCAAGCCGGGGATGGGCTTTGACCTGGGTAAATTCCCCGGGAGTGAGGCGGCCGGGTTTGTTTAAAATAGCGTCGGGCACCCCGGTTTTGCCCAGGTCGTGAAAAAGCCCGGCCAACCCAAGCTCGCGAAGCCCTTCGGCCTCGATCCCCAAGGACGCACCAAAAGCCACGGCCAACACCGCCACGTTGACCCCATGGGTGAAGGTGTAGGCGTCGTGGCGGCGCAGCTTGCCAAGGGCAATCAAGGCATCGGGATTGCGCACGGCGCTGGCGATCACCTCATTGACCAGGGCCTGGGGAGCCTCGATATCCACCTCGCCCCCGGCCGCAACGTCGCGCAGCATGGCCTGGGCGGTGCTGAGGCAGTCCTTATAAACCCCCTTGGCCGTTTCCAGTTCCTCGGCCAGGGGGACGACCGGGGCGACGGGCGTCACCGGCCCCCGGGCCAGCAACGCCGCCAGGGACACTTCGCCACCGGGTTCCCCGGACAGGGTGTTGGCGTAGGCACCCCGCTCGGTATCAATAAAGGCTTCCGTGTAACCCGAGGCTGCAATGCCCGCTACGGCGACCTGACTGCGCAGTTCGCCTTCCTCGGTGTACAGATACGGATGCTCCAGCCAGGACAGGCCGGTGTCCACCACATACATCCCGACCACAAGATCGGTGACCGCAATTTTTCGCAACATTCCCACTCGTCCCAGCCCTGAAGCAAAAAGCCGGAAGGTTTCCCTCCCGGCCTGAGAACGACTGCCGTCAGGAGTTGTGCTACTTGTGTTCGAGCACCGCGCTTTGTTCGCCGATGATGCGGTAGGAACCGCCAGCCGGCCGCAGCAGCAAAGTAAAGGTGGCCTTTCCCCGCACGGATTTCTCCGCCCGCTTGACCACATAATCCACCGGAATCGTGACCTTGATATCCCCGCCGGGCAGTTCCGCTACGGTCGGGGCGGCAGTCTTGTAAGACCGCTCGGGCCAGCGCTCAAAATAGGCCGCCTTGTCCTGGCGCACCACATCCGATCCGGCCTTGCCCTTCTTATAATAGTCCACGGACTCGCCGTAGAGATCAACCAGCGCGGTGACGTCTGCGGCGCTGCTTTTGGCAAAATAGTCCGCCACAAAGGCGGCCACCGCCGGCTTGACCTCGCTACTTGCTGCCGCCGGGCCGCTCTGGCCGGGGATGGTCAGCACTTTGCCGGCTTCCAGACGATCTGCATCCTTGATGCCATTGGCGGCCATGAGCTCCTGGGGCGTCAGGCCGAATTTCTTGGCGATGCGCACCAGGTTGTCTCCCCGGGCCACGGTGTAGCTGGTCGCGGCTGCCGGCGCAGGGGCCTTGGTCGGCGTAGCCTCGGCCACCACCATCTCCACCGCCTCAGCCACCGGCGCAGGGGTGGGCGGGACAGGCGCAACCGGGGCCGGGACAGGCTCGGCTGGGGCCTGGGACGCAGGCGCGGCCGGCGTCTGGGGTGCGCCTGCCGGGGCTGGCGCGGGTTCGGTTGGCTTGGCTGGTTCGGCAGCCTTGGCCGGTTCAGCCGGTTTGGCCGGCTCGGCGGGCTTGGCCGGCTCTGGGGCCAACGGCGGCGCAGAGGCGTCGAGCTTTTTCCCCGCGTCCCTGGCCTGGCGGAACCGGTTGTATTCCCGTTCCGAGAGGACGCCGCTGTTGTCGGCATCGGCGATCAGGAATTCCTCCACGGTCAGATCCGGGAAGACCACAATGAGTTCCTCAAAGATGATCTTGCCGTCCTTGTTATAATCCACTTTGGAATAGCTTTTGGGATCTTCTTTGCTGCAACCGGCCAAAAAAAGACCGGGCAGCAGCGCTGCTGCCAAGATACACGTCAATTTCATGCCGCCTCCGTTGGTTTTGCGCCCGCCAAGGCCTTGATCACGACCAGGGTGACGTCGTCGCGATTGGGTTCGCCCTGCCGAAACGCCTCCAGATCAGACAGCACCTCCCGGGCGACGCTTTTGGCGTCCCCGGCCGCAGCCCGGCGCAAAGCGGCTCGCAAGCGGGTCTTGCCGTACATCTCGCCGGCCGTGCCGCGCGCTTCCCAGATGCCGTCGGTGCCCAGGGCCAAAACAGCCCCGGGCGGCAATCCTTGTACCACGTTTTCTTCATAGCGCCAGTCGCCGTCAATCCCCAACGGGATACCCCGGCCACCCAATTCCTGAAATTCGTCCGTTGCCGGATCGTAGAGCAGGGCCGGATCATGCCCGGCCCGGACATAGCGCAACTGCCCGGTCAGCGGGCACAGTTCCAGCAGAAAAAGCGTTATAAACCGGCCGCTGGAGCCCATGTCAGCGGCCAAGAGCCGGTTGACGTCGCAGACAATCTCCACCGGCGAGCCGGGCGAGAGCAGGCGCGAGCGCAAAAAAGCCCGCACACTGGCCATTAAAAGCGCCGCCTGGATGCCGTGGCCGGTGACATCGCCCACAGCCACCAGAAACATGCTCTCCCGGCCGCAGCCCGGGCGCATGAGATAGTCGTAATAATCCCCACCCGTGGCGTCGCAGGGCAGACTCACCCCGGCCACGTCGTAACCGGATACGGCCGGCACATCCTTGGGCCAAAAGCCCTGCTGGACGCTGGCCGCCACCTCCATGTCGAAATCCATGCGCTGCTTGATCAAGGCCTCGCCGTGCAGCCGGGCATTGACAATGGCCACGGCCGCTTGCGCGGCAAGCAGGGAGCAGGTCTCCAGGTCGTCGACGGAAAATTGTCCACCCTCGGCCTTGTTGATGCACTGCACCACGCCAATGACCTGATCGCGGTAGAGCAGCGGCACGCACAGCATGGACCGGGTGCGATAGCCCGTCACCTTGTCCACGGCCTGGTTAAAGCGCGGGTCGCAATACGCGTCGGGGATCAGGGTGGCCTCTCCCCGGGCCGCCACCCAGCCGGCCACGCCCTCGCCCGGGGCCAGACGAAAACCG
Organism: Solidesulfovibrio aerotolerans; assembly: GCF_009856865.1. Lineage (GTDB taxonomy): Bacteria > Desulfobacterota > Desulfovibrionia > Desulfovibrionales > Desulfovibrionaceae > Solidesulfovibrio > Solidesulfovibrio aerotolerans. Next base: position 15,210 of record NZ_WVUD01000037.1, read on the forward strand.
GACTGGAGCCGGTTGCAGGCCGGTCCCTGGGCCACAGTGAAAACAAGTTCCCCCCGGCCAGGGCCAGGAGCGTCATCCACGAGCAGCAGACTGGCTGCCTCGGCCCCCAGGGCCTGGCGCGAAGTGGTCATAATGCGCTCGAGCACTTCGGAGAGTTCCAGGGATTCGGTCACCAGCCGCGACAGGGCAAAGCACCGCTTCAGATCGCCCAGCCGTTGGGCAAGATGGTTGGCGTCGCCAAGCGCAGTGTCGGACATGGCTCCCTCCTGCCGCCCCCTTACCTGAAAATCGCCGCTGGGCAAAGCAGTGTTGCGCACGCAACCAAGCCCGGGCGTTCACCTCGGTGGAGGCAAACGTCCGGGCTTGCGAAAAGTTGTGGCGTGCTCAGACCGGAGCGCCGTCGAGCAGGGCAATGGCCATGCTCTGTTCTTCCCGAAATCGCGACAGAACAGCCTCGCGCACACGCTTATTGTGGCGGAAGAACTTCTTTCCCCGAATCCTATACACTTCTTCAATAACCGACTTGTCAAAATCCTGACTGACCGGCTGGGCCTCGGCCTTATCAATGGCCTGAGTGAAGATGCGCTCGGCTCCGCCCGGCCCATGCTGCACCGCCGTACTCCATAATACTTCGCGCAGGGCATAGGAACGGCGGGTGACGTCCACCCCCGTGGTCAGGACGATGGACTTGGCGGCCGGCGAATAGTTGTTGGAACGAATGAACTCGTGCTGCAAGGCTTCAAAACGCTTGGGATCGGCTGCGGCGATATCTTTCCATACGGACGGCATGCGCCCGCTGCGCCCGCCGGTGTCGGCCGAACCGGCGGTCCGCAACTTTGCGGCGATATCCGGGGCCTTGTCGTCTAAAAACCGGATGAAATAGTCCATGGTGCCGGTCTTTGAGGCGATCTGGTATTGGCCGTAGGACGTGCCGCCCCGGCTGTCGTAGCCGATGTAGTCGATTTCCGAATTGGATTCGTACTGGGCCGAGAGTCTGCCGGCCTTGTGCTCAAGGGCTGAAGGCAGCACCTTGCGCGAGCTGGCCGCCTGTTCCTTGACCTTTTCCACCCGGGACGACTCGGCCAGGATGTTTTCCGCCCCGGCCGCAGCCAGCAACAGTTCCTCTTCGCGCTTGGTAAATCCACCCCGGCCCGAAGCCTGGCCCACCCGGCCCAGGTGGCCCAGATCGTCCGGGTGTCTGGCATTGGGACTAACGGCCATGCGCACGGCGGATTTGTCAACGCTCCGACGCAGGCTGGAGCCTCCGGCCGCAGACGGCGCAGTCGCCCCGCTGTCGGTTGCGGCCTGCTCCATGGCCATGCGGGACAAGGTGGCCATGGCGCTGCCCTGGAACTTGTCCAGGCTGCTGCCAGGGCTACCCTGGCTCCCTGTCAAGCCCTTGGCAGTGGACTGGTAGCCAAGCATGGACAAGGCAGCTTCCTTGCCGGAACCTTCGCCCGAAGACAACATCTCCAGGCCCGTGATCATTTGTCCCTGGGGAATGGCCAGCTTGCTGTTTTTACTGACTTGGGCGTTGATCCCGTAGCCGCTTTGCAGCATGATATCGAAAAACTTCGGGTCGAGCGCGGACTTGGCCGAACCTGGCGTGCTTGCGGCCGCCTTTGCCAGGAAATCCTGTGGAGGAGCGGCAGATTTGGTTGTCTCAATGGCCATGTCGGTATCCCGGTGTTACGAACTTCGCGATGACGCAAACCGGAGAAAGCAATCTTCGTGCCGTATTTGAGGAGACTTCGTGGAAAACAGCCATCGCTATTTCTGCAATCGCGACTGCCGTTACTTCCCCTGCCACCCCGGGGCTGACGCGGCGGCGTTTAACTGCCTGTTCTGCTTTTGTCCGCTGTATTTCTTAGAGAATTGTGGCGGCGACTGCGTGCTGCGCCACGGCGTCAAAGACTGTACGCCGTGCCTGCGCCCGCACCGGCCCGAGGGGTATGACGAGATTCTGGCGCGGTTACGGGAGGAAGCCGGCAAGCGGCGGCATGAGGCTGGCGGCGCCTAAAAAAAAAGGGAGGCCCCAAAGGGCCTCCCAGGAATCGACCGGAGTCGATTGCTACCACTTATCGGTGGCAAACGCGTCGGAACCGAAGCCGAAATCCGAGGACGGCGTGCCGCCGACATCGGGTTCGCCGGAACCGCCGGCCGCTTCGCCAGCCGCAGCAGCGCCGCCGCCGGAGACGGTGACAACGCCGTGCTTTTTCACATCTTCGATCAGCTTGAGCAGCTCGTCGACCTTGCCGATGTACTCGACAACCTTGGCCTCGGAAGCAACGATAACCTTTTCGCCAGCACCCTGAGCAGACGCCTCAAGGCGATTGGCCTTGTCTTCGGCCGCCTTCATGCGGACTTCGACGTCTTTGAGAATGGCGGTCTTCTCGGCCAGTTCCTTTTCGACCGTGGCGAGCTTGGCAGCCTGCGCGTCAATGGTCTTCTTGGAATCGGTCAGCTTGGCGAAAATGGCGTTGACTTCGGCCACAACGTCCGGGGGCAGCACGGCCACGGAGACGTTCTGGGCAGTGGCACCCATTTCGCCCGAGCTCATGCGGACCAGTTCCGGGTGCTGCTCGTAGATCCAGGCCTTGGCGAGAGCGGCGGCAAACGGCGCCAGTTCCGCGTCGATTTCCATGCCGGACATAAAGCCGACCATCTCGGCCACGCCTTTCTTGTTGCCTTCCTTGTCGATTCCCTTGAGGTACGACACGAACGTATTCATGGGGAACACTTTGCGCGCTTCAGCCATGGGAGCCTCCTATTAAATCATGAAAACTTTGTCTTCTTCACGTTTGAGCGGGAGACGCCCAACCTGATGGGCGTACACCAATGCCGTCGTTCTGTAGACCAAGTGCCCAAGTTTGGACCAGGGCAGATAGGCAAACAGCATAAACACTGCAATGAGGTGCAGGTAATAGGTCGGATAGGCCAAAGAAGCCACACCGGCCAAGCGGAAGATCTCCGCGCCAAGGCCCGTCAAAGCGACAGCCCAGATGACGCCAAGCAGATACCAGTCATAATACGACGAAGTAGACGTGGCTGGATCAACATTGATGCGGCGACGGGTCAGCATGGTCAGGCCGTAGAGCAGGGCAATGGCCCCGATGTTGGCCAACAGTTTGACCGGACTCCACAGCGGCATGGGCGTATGCCCAAGCGGCGCGATGAAGGGCACGATCAGACCGCCCCAATGCGACACGGCCACGATGGAGGTGACAATGGCCAGCGCCACGAAGCCGTAAAAGAGCGACAGGTGGCCCTTAAACCGTTCCGTATTGTCTTTGCCGCAATCGTTCCATTTGACGTGGGTGGCGACTTCATCAAAAAGCACGGCCTTGATCGATTCGATCAGCGTCGGCTTTTTGGTCTTGGTCCCGATTTGCAGGGTGGTTGGAATGGCTTGATCAAAGCTTTTCCACAATTTCATGACGCCCTTGTAAAAAGAGTACGCCACAAACAGGGCAACCAGACCGAAGATCGGATCGATGGTGTAGTCGCCCGGGAAGAGCTTGCCGTAGATGATCTCGCCCTGGGGCAGGCCAAAGCCGGTGGTCATCAGCCAGATCAGCAGATAGAGCACGGCCGGAATGGCAATCAGCTTGGGCAGATGCTTGGGCGAACTCATCCATTTGCCGATGATGGTCGGTTCGACCAGATCCCGGTAGGTGATGTTGCGAATGGCCGCAATCAGGTCGCCGGGGCGTGCGCCACGGGGACACAGATCAGAGCACGATCCGCAATTGTGGCACAGCCAGATGTCGATGTCGCCGTCGAAACGGTCCTTGAGTCCCCACTGGGCCCAGACCATTTCCTTACGCGGAAAGGGGGTCTCGGGCGGAGCCAGGGGGCAGGCCACGCTGCAGGTGGCGCACTGGTAGCATTTTTTGACAGCTTCGCCACCGGCCGCCTGCACGTCCTTGACGAACTGCAGATCGGGCTTGATACGCTGCTCGTATGCCATGGAGCCTTCCCTCCTAATAGCCTTTGAACGGGTTCGGCCCGATCTTGAGGACCATGTCCATGAACTGGTCGATCATGTCGGGAATCTTGTCATATTCATCAATGGCCACCTGATACTGCTCGACGCGCTCGGGTTCGACGCCCAGACGCTTGAGCGACTCGGCGATGTTTTCCTTGCGGCGGTTGCAGATTTCAGAACCCTTGACAAAGTGACACTGGTAGTCGTCGCCGTATTTGCAACCGAGCATCATGACGCCGTCAACACCCTTACTCATGGCGTCGGCAACCCAGATGGCGTTGACCGAACCCAGGCAGCGAACCGGGATGATGCGAACGTAGGGGCTCCATTTCCGACCGCGCAGGGCCGCCATATCCAGAGCCGGATAGGCGTCGTTTTCGCAGGCCAGGATGAACACGCGGGGGCCGCCTTCCTCGATTTTCGGGGGAATGACGCACTCGCGGATCATGGAACCGATCATGTCGACGTTGTAGTTGTCAAAGGAGATGACGCGTTCGGGGCAAGCACCCATGCAGGTGCCGCAGCGGCGGCAACGCGTGGGGTTGGGCTTGGGCGTTCCTTTTTCGTCATCGTCCAGGGCGCCGAACGGGCATTCCTCGGTGCAGCGTTTGCACTGGGTGCAGCGCACGAAGTTAAACACCGGGTACGACAGGTCGCCCGAACGGGGATGCACGGCCACGCCCCGGCTGGCGGATTCGATGCACTGGATGGCTTTGAGGGCCGCGCCGGCAGCATCTTCCTTGGCCTGGGCCATGGTCATGGGCTGGCGCACGCAACCGGCGGCATAGATGCCGGTGCGCCGGGTCTCGTAGGGGAAGCAGATGTAGTTGGAATCGGCAAACCCGTCAAAGAGCGCCAGATCCGGGAAGGCCGGACCCTGGCGATAGAGCAGGTTGATGGTCGGGTCCAGCGCCGTGGCCGGAACCAGACCGGTGGGCACGACCACCAGATCGGCCGCCACGGAGATGTCGCCGCCAAGCAGCGTATCCGTGGCCGAAACCACCATAGTGATGCCTTCCTGAACAACGCCGGTCACCGTGCCCTTGGTGAGCATGATGCCGGGATTGTCCTGGGCGGCCCGGTAGTAGCGTTCGTTTAAGCCAGGCACCATCATGCTGTCGTAGATGATAAGGGCCACGGCGTCATCGAGCTTTTCGCGCACGTAGTTGGCCTGCTTAAGGGCCACCAGGCTGGTCAGCTCCGAGGAGTAGGCCAGGTGCTTGGGCGTTTTGATGGGGCTGAAAGCCGGAGCTTCGGCTGCTTCGCCCGCTTTTTTGTCGGCCGGTTTGGCCGCTTCGGCCGGGGCTTCTTCGACAGGAGCCGCCGGCGTGGCTTCCATGGCCTTGGTCACGTCAACGATGAAGGCGACGGTTTTCGGAGCCTTGCCGTCAGAGGGGCGGGTGATGGCCCCGGCCTTGACCATGGCTTCGAACTGGGCCGACGTGATCACGTTTTGCAGCGTGCCGTAGCCGTAGGCAGCCAGCACGTCGGTATCCATGGGGGTCCAGCCGGCGGCCAGAACCACGGAACCGATGGCCAGATTCTCTTCCTTGCCGCCGGTCACCAGGGTGGCCGTGTACTGTCCGGGCGCGCCAGCCAGGAGCTTGAGCGACGTGGACAGGCAGACCCGGATCTTGCCGTTGCCGGCAACCAGCCCGATGAGGCGGTCAATGCCGGTGTCGGTGGCTTCCAGGTAAGGGTAGTTCATGGGGAAGGTCTTGTAGAGCCCGGCGGCCTTACCGCCAAGGGCTGCTTCCTTTTCCACCAGCACTACGTCGTAGCCGGCACCGGAGGCGGACAGGGCGGCATTGATGCCGGTCCAGCCGCCGCCGAGAACCAGGATGGTCTTGACGGTTTCAGGGATTTCGGGATTGGGCGTGCCCATCTTCTGGAGTTTGACCACGCCCATGCGCAGGTAGTCATACACCATGGAGGTGAGCTCGGGCGGTACCGGCTGTCCGGGCACCGGAGCCGAACCGTCCGGGTTTTTATAGCCCAGCACGACGAATTCGCGCAGGTTGACGCGGTCAACAATGACCTTGTCGCCGAAGTCGAAGAGTTCCCAGTCCACCCGGGGCGAGGTGCCGCAGAGCAGAACGGCGTCGAGTTCACCCGTGGCAACATCGGCCTTGATCATGGCCACGCCGTCGGGGCTCGACAGTCGCTTGTGGGATTTGACGATGGGGCAGGCCCCACCACATTTCGCTTTGACAAACGCGACCAACTCCTCAGCGGACAGAAGCGGGGCGACGCTGGACTCGTCAATATAGACACCGATTTTTTCGGCCATCGCCGCTACCTCCCTCTCACCGAAGCGATTGCTTTCATGGCCGCGCCGGTGGCCGACTGGGCCGACTTCATAACGTCAAGGGGCGTGGCGGCGCAACCGGCAGCAAAGATGCCCTTTTCCTCGCCGCCCACAATAAAGCCCATCTCATCGACGGGCACGTCCACGGGCAGGCGCTCGCCGGCAATGCTCGGCTGCATGCCCGTGGCCAGGACGACCAGTTCGAAACGGTTATCGGATTTGATGCCGGAAACGGCGTCTTCCACGGTCAGGATGACGTCGCCGGTGCCGGCGTCTTCGGCCACGGCAGCCACCTTGCCCTTGACCGTGTTGATGCGGTCGTCGTCAAGGATGCGCTTGGCGAAGTTGTCGTAACGGCCCGGGGTACGCAGATCGATGTAGTAGATGGTCACGCGGGCGTCCGGGAAAGCCTCGCGGACATAGGCGGCCTGTTTGAGCGACGCCATGCAGCAGATATAGGAGCAGTAATTGAGATGGTTTTCATCACGCGAACCGGCGCACTGGACAAAGGCCACGCTGCGCGGGGACTTGCCGTCCGAAGGCCGCACGATCATCCCGTTGGTCGGACCGGTGGGCGAAGCCAGACGCTCCAGCTGCATGTTGGTCACGCAGTTGGCGATTTCGCCGGCACCGAGATTGGTCAGCCGGGTCACGTCGTAGGGCTTCCAGCCGGTGGCATACACGATGCTGCCGACTTTCAGGACGACCTCTTTGGGTGCATCGTCGAGATTGACGACGTCGGAACCGGACAACAGCTCCAGGTCTTCCTTGGTGCAGCGTTCCTTGTCGAGAACGTAGCGGTTGGGGAAGGCAAAAGGGACGTCCATGTAGAGGGCCTTGCGGTCGCCCAGGCCCAGTTCGAATTCGCTAGGGATGTCCTTGGAAAGCTTTTTGCACTTCTCGGAGAGATCGACGCTGCCGGGTTCGACGTAGCGGGGTTTGATCTTCACCGTGACTTCGTAGTCACCGGCCTTGCCCGTGACCTTGGTCACTTCGGCCATGGTGAAGAATTTGACTTTTTTGTTGTTCTTGATGCGCTGGAACTGGATTTCCAGACCGCAGGAGGGTGGGCACAGCTTGGGGAAATATTTATTGAGCTGCATCACCCGGCCGCCGAGAAAGGGATTTTTCTCGACGATGTAGACTTCGTGGCCGACCTCCGCGGCTTCCAGCGCGGCGGTGATGCCGCTGAAGCCGCCGCCGACGACCAGTATCGCGTTGCTCGACATCGCAACCTCCCGGCAATGGTTATGGCCAGCAAGAAAACGGCCTGATCCGCGAGGATAGACCGCCCCCGCCGCAGGCGTCAAAGCACGGTCCATCCGCCCGGGTAAGACCGTTAAAAAGGGGCCGCGAGCCGAAGCTCGCGGCCCCTCTGGTCATCCCTACTGAGCGTCGGGAATGATCTGGTAGTAGGTCTTCTTGAAGACCTTGGTTTCCTTGGTGGCCGGATCGTACTTGGAGTTGCAGAAGCACTTCCACTTGGTGTCGTCCAGGCCCAGGAAGTCGCCGCGGTAGTAGAAGCCCGGGTAACGGGTCTCTTCGCGGAACATGATGTGGGTCATGTGCAGACGAACGGTCCACAGGCGGTGGTACTGCTCCCAGCAACGCATCAGTTCGTGCAGGTCACGGGCGGCCAGCTTCTTGCTGTCCTCTTCCAGGTACTGCAGCAGCTGGAAGCCGGTGTCGAGCAGGGTCTTGGAGGTCGTGTACAGGGTGGCGCAGCCTCCGCCGTACTCGTCCGTGCACTTGACCAGACGCATCATGAAGTTATGCGGGCTGATGAAGTTCGGGTTGACGATCGGGTCGGTGGAGAGACCGACGTTCTCGGTGAAGGTGTGCCAGGGCTGGTAGATCTCTTTGGCCAGCTCGGCGGCGGTGACGGACAGGGTGGGCTTGAAGTCCTTGTGGTCGACAACCCAACGGACCATCTGCTTGCCGCAGATACGGCCTTCAGCGTGGGAGCCGGAGGAGAACTTGTGGCCGGAAGCGCCGACGCCGTCAGCGCAGGTCCACAGGCCGTTGACCGTGGTCATACGGTTGTAGATCTTGCCGTTGTCAGCCTTGATCTTGTACTCTTCGGGAACCCAGGCTTCGTCCGGGCCGGAGACCCAGATGCCGCAGCAACCGGAGTGCGAACCAAGCAGGTACGGCTCGGTCGGCATGATCTCGGAGCCCTTCTTCTCGGGCTCGGTGTCGGTGCAGGCCCACAGGTTGGCCTGGCCGACGCACATGTCGAGGAAGTCTTCCCAAGCTTCAGCTTCAAGGTGCTTCTGCTGCTCGGCATTCAGGTTGGCGAAGGTGGCCTGGAGGGCGCCGGCGGTGTCCATGTAGATGGGGCCGCGGCCTTCGCGCATTTCACGAAGCATCATGTGGTTACGCAGGCAGGTCGGGATGATGTGACCCTTGGCGTAGCCGCGATCCTCGTAGGGCTTCAGCATCGCGCGGTTGGTGACGCAGTAGTCTTCACCCTTGGCGTTGGTGGCTTTGGCCTTGAACAGCAGGAACCACGCGCCGACCGGGCCGTAACCGTCTTTGAAACGGGCCGGGACGAAGCGGTTTTCCATCATGGTCATCTCAGCGCCGACCTGAGCGCACATGGTGTAGGTGGAGCCGGAGTTCCACACGGGGTACCAGGCGCGGCCCATGCCTTCACCAGTGGAGCGGGGACGGTACACGTTGACCGCGCCGCCGCAAGCCACCAGGATGGCGTTGGACTTGAAGACATAGACTTTGTTTTCGCGGGTCGAGAAGCCGACAGCACCGGCAATGCGGTTGGGCTGTTTGGCATCCAGGAGCAGCTTCACGATGAAGATGCGCTCCATGTAGCGGTCCTGGCCCAGGGCATTCTTGGCCGCTTCGGCCACGATGCACTTGTAGGACTCACCGTTGATCATGATCTGCCAACGGCCGGAACGGACCGGCTTGGCACCGGTGCGCAGGGAAACGCCGGCAGCCTTGGACTGGGCACCGTCGAGGTTGTGACCGTCGTCACCCTTGGTCCAGCAGGGCAGGCCCCACTCTTCAAACAGGTGGACGGAATCGTCAACGTGGCGGCCCAGATCGTAGATCAGATCTTCGCGAACCAGACCCATGAGGTCGGTGCGGACCATGCGGACGTAGTCGTCGGCATTGTTGTCGCCAAGGTAGGTGTTGATGGCGGACAGACCCTGGGCAACGGCGCCGGAGCGCTCGAGGGAAGCCTTGTCCAGCAGCATGATGCTGATGTCGCCACCGACTTTGTCGGCCCAGCGAACGGCTTCGAAAGCCGCGCCGCAGCAGCCCATGCCGCCGCCAACAAAAAGGATGTCAACGTCTTTTTCAATCAGTTCCGGCTCGGCAAGGGCAACGCCTTTGGGCTCGTCCTTAACGGGAATGGTCGGCATATTCGTGTTCCTCCGTGAGGTGGATGGCTAAGCGATTAGCAACAAAAAAACTATTTGCAGAAGCCGTCGAGCCAGCACTGCGTGGTGTCAGCGCCGGTAACGTCAAACTTCTTGCCCAGAGCTTCCTTGGGGGTGGTCAGCGCGGTCTCGGTGAAGAGCAATTCGCTTTCCAGATCGCCCGGCTCAGGCTTGCCCTCGTAGGGCTTGATCGAACCTTCAGGGGTGGTGCGGATGGGGAACTTGAAGCGCTTGATGTTTCCGTTGCGGAACTTCACGGTCCACATGATGGAATCGGCAGAGCGCATGGGGATCGAGGTGCCACCCATGGGAGCGAAGTCGGCGTAGGGGCGGGCCGAAATGGCACCCTGGGGGCAGATCTTCACGCAGGAGTAGCATTCCCAACAAGCAGAAGGCTCCTGATTGAAAGCCTTCATTTCCTGAGGATCGAGGATCATCAGGTCATTGGGGCAAATGTACATGCACGCGGTCTTCTCACCGCCTTTGCATCCGTCACACTTGCTCGGATCCACAAAGGTAGGCATAAGTAGTCCTCCAAACGTTTAGTTGTTGTACACCCAGCGCCCAATCCATTAAAGAGCTGAACGCCATGGTGCGTCAGGACATCCGCGCGCCGTTGCAGTTCCGGTGCTTTTTTCGCACCCTGCCCCGGCCTGCCCACGCGCACCGGCGTCGCTTGGTGCCGATATTGCGAATAAGCTCCGGAAGTTCGGGACGCTCTGCCCCCGCCCGCCTCACCGGCGGACAACTCACCAATATTTTTCCTGTCCGAAGGGAACAGCGGATTGCTTGTGCGCAAATTAACAAGCGCCGAAACGCCCGTCAAGACCAAAGTTCTTTTTTTCACGTCCGTCTGCCCGCGCCGACAAACTCCCCACCAGGCCTGCAAAAAGCCCCCCCGAAACGGTCCTCGGTACTGGGTTCACCGACTCAACTAGCAGACCGCCACACCCCTCGCAAGACCTTTTCCCCGATTCACCCGGTCTCCAGGCACAACCCCCAACCGCTCTTGCAACTTTTTTATCATAAAACCCTTTGCAGCCAAAAATAAGGAAGTTCCAGCAACTTACCCCGCAAGCAGCCCTCCCTGCCCGCGCGCCGGCGGCGCTCCCCTGCACCAGCACCACCGATCCCTTGACGGCGCGACCCGTCGCCGCTATCCCTGGGCCGTCTGCTTGTTGAGAGGACCTTTCGAGAAACGGAAGACGGTGGGAATCCGTCGCAGTCGCGCTGCTGTATTCGGGGGCAACCGGCCGCCGTCCACTGGGTGATCCCGGGAAGGACGCGGCCACGGACCACGGTCATTATGACCAACCCCGTAAGCCAGAAGACGCCTCGAAAACGGTCGGCATTCGGGCCTCGCGACATGGGCCGGAGTACCAGCGACGGGGACCGCTTTGGCGCGTTCCTGCGTGCTGCACACCCGCGCCCGTATCCCAGTATGGGAACGGGTTTTCTTTTTTCGCGCTCCCACCCCGATCCCGGGGCATGTCGACCTCCGCACCAAACGCCTTCGGGCATTTATGGAGGATGGTACATGCTTACCCATTCCCTGGGCTTTCCCCGCATGGGGCTGGCCCGCGAACTCAAGACCGCGCTGGAAGGTTTTTTCGCCGGAACCGTCACCCCGCACGCCCTCCAAGGCCTCGCCGCGCAACTGCGGCTGCGCCATTGGACCGCCCAGCGCGACGCCGGCATCGACCTCGTGCCGGTGGGCGATTTCTCTTTCTACGACCACATGCTCGACACCGCCGCCCTCTTTGGCGTCGTGCCCGGGCGCTACAACCATGCCGGCGGTCCGGTCGAGCTGGACCTGTACTGCCGCATGGCCCGGGGCGGCCAGGACGCCCGGGGCGATGTCACGGCGCTGGAGATGACCAAATGGTTTGACACCAACTACCACTACCTCGTCCCGGAATTTACGCCCGAGCAGACCTTCGCCCTGACCGGCGACGCCATCCTCCAGCAGGCGGCCGAAGCCCGGGCGGCCGGATTTGCGGCCAAGGCCGTGCTGCCCGGACCAGCCACTTTCCTGATGCTCGGCTCCTGCGCCGGCCAGCCTTTTGACCGGCTGGCCTTGCTCCCCAAGCTCCTGCCGGCCTACTGCGACCTGCTGGCCCGGCTGGCTGCAACCTGTCCCTGGATCGAACTCGACGAGCCGGTCCTGGGCCAGGATCTGCCGACCGGACTGCTCCTCCCCTTCCGCCGGGCCTATGCCGCCCTGGCCGAGGCGGCCGGCCCGGCCAGGCTCATGCTGGCCGCGCCCTTTGGCAGCATCGCCCACAATCTGGCCTTTACCCAGGGCCTGCCCGTGGCGGCCCTGCATGTCGATCTGGTGCGCGACCCCACCCAGCTCGCCCTGGCGGCCAAGGGACTCGCCCCGCAAACCGCCCTGTCCCTGGGGCTGGTGGACGGCCGCAACATCTGGCGGGTGGATGCCGCCGCCGCCCTGGCCCGCATCGAACTGGCCGCCAGCCATCTCGGCCCCGACCGGCTCATGATCGCCCCGTCGTGTTCCCTGCTCCACTGCCCCGTGGACCTCGACGCCGAGACCGGCCTTGACCCGGAAATCCGGTCCTGGATGGCCTTTGCCGTGCAGAAATGCCGGGAGGTGCGCCTGTTGGCCGATGCCGCCGCCCCGGGTGGTGCCGACCGGCCCGAAGTGGCCGCCGCCCTGGCCGAAAACCGGGCCGCCTGGGAGTCGCGCCGCAAAAGCCCCCGGCTGGCCAACCCGGCCGTGCGCGGGCGCGTGGCCGACATCTCCGTGGACATGTTCCACCGCCCGGCTCCCTATGCCGTGCGGGCCGGACAGCAGCGGGCCGCCTTGCACCTCCCCCTGCTGCCGACCACCACCATCGGCTCCTTTCCCCAGACCCCGGAAATCCGGCAAACCCGCCGGCGCTTCCGCCAGGGGCAGCTTGACGCGAGCGCCTACGAGGCCTTTCTTAAAACCAGCGTGGCCGACGCCATCGCCCGCCAGGAGGCACTGGGCCTTGACGTGCTGGTCCACGGCGAACCCGAACGCAATGATATGGTGGAGTTTTTCGGGGAAATGCTCGACGGCTTCTGTTTCACCCGAAACGGCTGGGTGCAAAGCTATGGCACGCGCTGCGTCAAGCCGCCGGTGATTTACGGCGACGTATCCCGGCCCGGCCCCATGACGGTTGCCATGGCCGTCTACGCCCAGTCGCTCACGCCAAAGCCGGTCAAGGGCATGCTCACCGGCCCCTCCACCATCCTGGCCTGGAGCTTTGTGCGCGACGACCAGCCCCGGGAAGTGACCCGCCGGCAGATCGCCCTGGCCCTGCGCGACGAGGTGGCCGACCTCGAAGCCGCCGGCATCCGGGCCATCCAGATCGACGAGCCGGGACTGCGCGAGGGGCTGCCGCTGCGCCGGCGCGACTGGGAAACCGCCCTGGCCCTGGCCGTGGATGATTTTCGCCTGACCGCCGCCGTGGCCCGGGCAAAAACCCAGATCCACACCCACATGTGCTACGCCGATTTTGGCGATATCGTCCCGGCCATTGCCGCCATGGACGCCGACGTCATCAGCATCGAGGCCAGCCGCAGCCGCATGGAGCCGCTGGCCGCCTTTGCCCGGGACGGCTACCCCAACGAGATCGGCCCGGGGCTGTACGACATCCACAGCCCGCGCCTGCCGTCAGTTGCCGAGATGGCCGACCTGCTGCGGCGGGCTGCCGCCGTCATCGACCCGTCGCGCCTGTGGGCCAACCCGGACTGCGGCCTGAAAACCCGCACCTGGGACGAGGTGACCGCCGCCCTGGCCAATCTGGTCCAAGCCGCCCGGCGCGTGCGGGCCGAACTGCAAGGCGAAGCCGGGCACCAAAAAACCACTTGACAGGAGGCGACACCGGAAAGTACCCGTATTCCCCATGCAAACCCTCCGCAATCTGACCTCCGGGTTCTATTTTTGGTTTTGGTTTAGCCACGCCCGTGGTCTGGGGGGGGTGCGGTCGAACTAGTTCAACTGCAACGAGCCACTCCAGGGCCGCGGGCATCACGCCGGCGGCCCTTTTTTTATTCCCATGTCGCCGGCGTCCGCAGCCGGGAGGGCCAAACCACAGGAGATGACCATGCTGCTTGGAAAAGCCGTCCGCCTCGAACGCATTTTCAATCGCAACACCCACCGCGCCATCATCGTCCCCATGGACCACGGCGTCACGGTCGGCCCCATCTCTGGCCTCATTGACATGCGCGACGCCGTCAACCAGGTGGCCGAGGGCGGAGCCAATGCCGTGCTCATGCACAAAGGCCTGCCCCGCTGCTCCCATCGCGGACGGGGACGCGACGTCGGCCTTATCATTCATCTTTCCGCCTCCACCAGCCTCTCGCCCTACCCCAACGCCAAGACGCTGGTCGGCACCGTCGAAGACGCCATCAAGCTCGGGGCCGACGCCGTGTCCCTGCACATCAACCTGGGTGATGAGACCGAGCGCGACATGCTGGCCCATCTGGGAGAAACCACCTCCCGCGCCGCCGACTGGGGCATGCCGGTCCTGGCCATGGTCTATGCCCGCGGTCCCAAGGTCAAAAACGAATACGATGTCGAAGTGGTGGCCCATTGCGCCCGGGTCGGCGTCGAACTCGGGGCTGATGTGGTCAAGGTGCCCTACACCGGCGACATCGAAACCTTTTCCCGGGTCACCGAGGCTTGCTGCATCCCGGTGGTCATTGCCGGCGGCGCCAAAATGGACAACGACCGCGATCTGCTGCAAATGGCCCACGACTCGGTCCAGGCCGGCGGCTCGGGCCTGTCCATTGGCCGCAACATCTTCCAGCACGCCCAGCCGGCCCGCATGGTCCAGGCCCTGCACGGCATCGTCCACCTCGATTGGGAAGTGGATCAGGCCCTCGAACTCTTGAAGGATTAGGTCATGACCAAGGAAATATGGCTCAAGGTCGTTCCCTTTGACAAAGATATCGTCACCCTTGGCCTCGAATCCGGCGTGGACGGGTTCGTGGCCGAGGCCGCCGATGCCGACCGGATTCTGGCTCTGGGGCGCACCAAAGTGATGACGCCCGAAGAGTTTGAACTGGTCCCCATTTGCTGCAAGGACGACGAGGGAACGGCCATCGAAGCGCTCAATGCCTGCCGGCCGGTCTTTTTGGCCAAGGGTTGGGAGATCATTCCCGTCGAAAATATCCTGGCCTGCACCCAGGGCCTGGGCCTTGAATGCGAAAGCCTGGATCGGGCGCGCCTGGCCGCCGGGGTGCTGGAGCGCGGCGCTGACAAGCTGCTCATTACCCCCGAAGCCGTGTGCGACCTCAAAACCATCGTCAACGAACTCAAACTCTCCCAGGGCAAAATGGACCTCGTCCCGGCCACCATCACCAAAATCGAACACGCGGGCCTGGGCCATCGGGTCTGCGTAGATACGACCAGCATCCTTAAGACCGGCGAAGGGATGCTCGTCGGCAACTCCTCGGCCTTCACCTTTTTGGTCAACGCCGAGACCGAGTCCAATCCCTATGTCGCGGCCCGGCCCTTTCGCATCAACGCCGGCGCGGTCCACGCCTACTGCCAGATGCCCGGGGACAAGACCCGCTACCTCGAAGAACTGAACGCGGGATCGGAAGTGCTCATCGTCTCGCACCAGGGTGCCACCAAGACCGCTGTGGTCGGGCGGGTTAAAACCGAAATCCGGCCCATGCTGCTCATCACCGCCGAGGTCGAGGGCAAGGAAGGCAAGGTGTTTCTCCAAAACGCCGAAACCATCCGGGTGGTCACCCCCGAGGGCAAACCCATAAGCGTCGTCACCCTGGCCGTTGGCGACACGGTGCTCGTGCGCACCGACGTGGCCGGTCGCCATTTCGGCATGCGCATCGCCGAAGACATCAAGGAAGGCTGACATGCACAATGACAGCCCCGAAAAGACCGCCGCCCCGGGTTCCCTGGAAGAAGCCCTGCTGGAAATCCGCCACGGCATCGACGCCGTGGACAATGAAATACTCACCCTGCTGAGCAAACGCGCTGCCCTCAGCCTTGAGGTCGGGCGGCGCAAAGACGGCCGCGACAGCGCCATCTTTAAACCCTTTCGCGAACAGGAAGTCCTGGCCCGGCTGGCCGCAGCCAACCCCGGCCCCCTGCCCGCCGCGCATTTGCTCAGCATCTACCGGGAAATTCTCTCCTCCTCCCGTCGGCTCCAGCGCCCCGAGCGGGTGGCTTATCTCGGTCCCGAAGGCACATTCTCCAACTTCGCCGCCATGGCCGCCCTGGGCCATTCCCCGGATTTCCTGTCCCAGACCACCATCGGCGACGTGTTCGCCGCCGTGGCCGGCAAACAGGCCGATCTTGGCGTGGTGCCGCTGGAAAACTCCCTGCAAGGCACCATCGGCCAGAGCCTGGACAACTTCCAGCGCTACAACGTGTTTATCCAGGCCGAAATCACCTGCCGGGTGAGCCACGCCCTGCTCTCCACCGCCACCAGCCTGGAAGCCATAGACACCGTCTATTCGCACCCCCAGCCCCTGGCCCAGTGCGCCGCATGGCTCAAGGCCCATCTGCCCAAGGCCAAGGTCATCCCGACCGATTCCACGGCTGCCGCCGCCGCGCGGCTGGCCAACGAACCAACCGCCGCATCCATCGGCCATCTGCGTCTGGCTCCCATGCACAATCTCAACGTCCTGGCCAGCCCCATCGAAGACATGCCGGACAACTGGACGCGGTTTTTCATCATCGGCCCCGAAGACACCAAGCAGCAGACGCGCGATAAAACCTCCATCCTTTTTACCGTGCCCAACAAGCCCGGCGCGCTCTATCACGTGCTCTCCCATCTGGCCGGCGAAGGCATCAACCTGACCAAGCTCGAATCGCGGCCCATCCGGGGCGAAAAATGGCAGTACGTGTTTTTCGCCGATCTGCAATGCGACCTGACCCGCGAGGAATACAAAAAACTGCTGGCGACGTTGACCGAAAACACCCACAGTCTGCGTATCCTCGGCTGCTACCCGGCCGGTCCCCAGGTGGACCTGGCCGACGGCGCGGCCGAGAAGATGGAAGAGTAGAAGAATAGAAGAGTGGAAGAGGAAGAGTAGAAAGAGAAGAATACCGGGGGGGATCATCCCCCCCGGACCCCCTGGATGGGAAAAAATTATGGGGAGTGTTTGGAGAGAGAACGGATAGCCGGGAGCGAACTTCAATCCAGAGACACGAGAGACTGAAACCATTGCGGGATTCCAAAGGGGTCACCCCTTTGGCCGCCGGAGGCTTTCCCCCTTCTCGTGTTGCAAACCCCCTGTTGCACAACCTTTACGAGGATTCCATGCCGACTATCACCGCGCCGCCGTCCAAATCTGTGTCCCACCGGGCCGTCATCGCCGCTGCCCTGGCCGCCGGCACCAGCCGCGTCACCGGCCTGCTCGACAGCCAGGACATCCACCGCACCCGGGACTGTCTGGTCGCCATGGGCGCGGACATCCATCCCCAGAGCGACGGCTCCATCATCGTCTCCGGCACGGCCGGCCATCCCCAGGGCGGCGATCCCGAGACTGACGACGCCGTTATTTTGGATGTCGGCGAATCCGGCACCACCTGCCGGCTGCTGACCGCCGTGGCCGCTGCCGGCAAGGGACTGTTTGAACTGCGCGGGCATGGCCGCATGCACGACAGGCCCATCGGCGAGCTCATAAACGCCCTGCTCCCCCAGGGCCTGGAAGCCCTCTACCTCGCCAAATCCGGCTGCCCGCCCATGATGCTCGTGGGCCGGGGGCTGCATGGCGGCACCACCAGCATCAGCCTCGAGGACAGCTCCCAATACCTTTCCGGTCTGCTCTTGGCCGCGCCCCTGGCCGCCGCACCGCTGACCATCGAAATTTCCGGGCACAAGACCGTGTCCTGGCCCTATGTCGCCATCACCCTCTCGACACTGGCCGATTTTTCCGTGCCCTTTGCCGTGGAGACCCGGACCAACGGCGGCTGGGCCGCCACGGACTGGCGCACCCTCACTGATGTGGTGCCGGGCCAGATCCGCTTTGCCATGCAGCCGGCCCGCTATATGCCGCGCACCTACGCCGTGGAAGCCGACTGGTCGAGCGCCTCCTATTTTCTGGCCGCCGGGGCGGTCGGCCCGGCACCGGTCACCATCGTCGGGCTGCGCCAGGATTCCCTGCAAGGCGACCGGGCCATCCGCGACATCCTGGCCCAAATGGGCGCGCGCATCGAAGCCACCGACGAGACCATTACCGTCCATCCCAGCGACCTGACCGGCCAGGAACTGGACATGGGCCGCTGCCCGGACCTCGTGCCCACGGTGGCGGCCGTGGCCTGCTTTGCCGCAGGCGAGACCGTCATCCGCAACGTGGCCCATCTGCGCCTCAAGGAATCGGACCGCATCGAGGCCGTGGCCGAAAACTGCACCCGGGCCGGGGCCGTCATCACCACCCGGGCCGACGGGCTGCGCATCCAGCCGCGCCCGCTGCGCACCGATGAGCGCGTGGAATTTTCCGCCTTCGACGACCACCGGCTGGCCATGTCCGCCGCCATCTTCGAACTGGCCGGCATCGAGGTGGTCCTTGATAACCCGGGCTGCGTGGCCAAATCGTTCCCGACCTTCTGGGAAAAATGGGAAACGATCCGCGAAGCGCTCCACGAAGCGGAGTAATCGGGGTTCTGCCCCGAACCCCGCCGGGGGGATCATCCCCCCGGACCCCTCGATAGGGGGAGGGTGGTTGGTGCCGGGGCACCAACCACCAAAAGTTACATTTTTATCAGGAACAACAGACAATTATGGCTGATACGCACAAACAAGGAACACCGCCCGCCCCCCAGAAAAAAGTTTTTGGGGAAGGTGGGGGGCTGGGGAAGGAAACCCCGGGCCAAGCGGCCCGCAGCAAAGGGGAAACCCTGCCTTCGGGCGCTCCAGCCGGTGTTCCGGCCGCTATCAACACCATTGCCATGGTTGGGGCCAAGGGCGGGATGGGACGATTGTTCGCTGCCAGGAGCCGGGCGGTTGGCATTGAGGTCCGCGAGTTGGGGCGGCCGTTGACCCCGGCCGACATCCAGGCGGCAGTGACCGGGGCCGAGTTGGTGCTGGTGTCTGTGCCGGTCTACGCCACGGCCGAGGTGACGGGCCTTCTTGCCCCGCATCTGGCCGCGCCGCAGATTCTGGCCGATGTGGGGTCGGTGAAAACGCTGCCTATCGCCGCCATGGTCGAGGGCTACCCCGGGCCGGTGGTCGGCACGCATCCGCTGTTTGGTCCCGAGCCGGCGGCGGATGACGGGTTGCGGGTGGCGGTCATGGACGGCCGGCCTGGCGTTGCCGGCTGGGCCACCGAGCTGGTCGCCGCGTGGTGTCGGCGGGTGGGCTTTGCGCCTTTTGCCTCCACGGCCGAGGAGCATGACCGGGCGGCGGCCTATGTGCAGGGCCTTAATTTCGTCACAACCGTGGCTTATCTGGCTTCCCAGACAGCCGACGACGCCGTGGCCAAGTATCTGACCCCATCGTTTGCGCGCCGGCTTACTGCGGCGGAAAAGCTCATCACCAAGGATGCGGCCCTTTTCACCGCCCTTTTCGAGGCCAATCCGTACAGCCATGAAGTGGTGCGTAATTACCGGAATTTCCTGAATATCGCCGCCGGAGGCGACATTGATCTGCTGGTACGCCGGGCCGAGGCCTGGTGGTCGGCCAAGACGGAAAAAAAGGACAACCCATGAGTGCGATAACGCTTCGCCAGGAAGGGACGTGGCTGCCGGCCGACGTCCAGACGCCCATCAGCCTGTTTCTGGGGCTGGTCGGCGAGCGGCCCGGCATTTTGCTCGAAAGTGCCGAAGTGGACGGTCGTCTTGGCCGCTACAGCCTCATTGCCTGGGATTTCCGACTGCGGCTTCGCCTCAAGGACGGCAAGCTCGACGTCAGCGCCCGCGACCCCAGACTGACGCCGCTGGAGGCCTACAACGGCCAGGGCTTTATCGAAGGCATGCGCGGCATTCTGGCCGATATGAAGATCTTATCCCCAGAGGGCTTTGCTGACGTGCCGCCGATTACCCGCTCGCTGGTCGGCTATTTCGGCTACGGCGTGGCCGGCATCTTCGAGCCGAAACTGGCTAAAGTCTTGCCGCCCAATGAAGCCGAATTCTGTCTGGTGCTGCCCGGCCGGGTGGTCCTTTTCGACCACGTCAAACACCGCTGCCTGCATCTGTCGCTGGACGAGGGCAAAAAGGCCAAGATCGAATACGCCAACATCTTTGCGCCCATGGATCGCCCGGTCATCGGCAAGGTGGTCAACACCCCGGACGCGGCCGGCTATATGGAAGCGGTCGCCAAGTGCAAGGAGATGATCCGGGCCGGCGAGTGCATCCAGACGGTGCTGTCCACCCAGTTTACCGCGCCCTTTTCCGGCGACGCGTTTGTGGTCTACCGCCGGTTGCGCCAGGTAAACCCCTCGCCGTACATGTTTTTTATGCGCCTGCCGCGGGTTACGCTGCTGGGTTCATCGCCTGAGCTGCTCATCCGCTGCCGCGATGGCGAACTGACCACCTGCCCCATTGCCGGCACGCGCCATCGCAGCGCTGATCCGGTGGAGGACGACCGGCTGGCCGAGGAACTGCTCGCCGATCCCAAGGAGCGGGCCGAGCATGTCATGCTTGTGGATCTTGGCCGCAACGACCTGGGCCGCATGGCCGAGCCGGGCACGGTCAATGTCGAAAAGTTCATGGCTGTCGAGCGCTTTTCCCATGTCATGCACATCGTTTCCTATGTCACGGCCAAGCTGAAAAAGGGCCTCGACGCCCTGGACGTGCTCAAATGCGCCTTCCCGGCCGGCACGCTTTCGGGCGCGCCCAAGGTCCGGGCCATGGAGATGATTGCCGAGCTGGAGCACAGCCTGCCGCGCGGGCCGTATGCCGGCTGCATCGGCTGGATCGGCCTGGACGAGGGGCATGTGAACCTGGACACGGGCATTACCATCCGCAGCATGTGGATACGCGACGGCATGCTGACCTGGCAGGCCGGGGCCGGCATCGTTTTCGATTCCGATCCGGCCAAGGAATGGGTGGAGTGTCAAAACAAGGCCCGGGTCATTGCCGAGGTGCTGGCTGCCAAGGAGGAAGGCGATGTTTTTACTTATTGATAACTTCGACTCGTTCACCTTCAACGTCGTCCAGGCCTTCCAGCAGTTGGGGAACGATCCTGTTGTTTTGAAAAACGACGATCCCGAAATCCTGAAGCTGGCCGCGTCTGGCACGCTGGAAAAGGTCTGCATCTCGCCCGGCCCGAGCAACCCGGTCAATGCCGGGCTATGCCTCCAATTTTTGGAGCTTTTGCCCGTGACCACGCCGGTTTTCGGCGTCTGCCTGGGGCATCAGATTTTGGGGCATTTCGCTGGCGCGCCCGTCGTCGTGGCTGATCGCATCATGCACGGCAAGACGTCTGAAGTGTATCACCGCGAAATGGGCCTTTTCGAGGGCCTGCCCAACCCCATGGAGTGCTGCCGCTACCATTCGCTGATCGTGCAGGCCGCCAAAGCGCCTGAGCTGCTGGAAATAACGGCCTGGACCGAGCAAAACGAAGTCATGGGCATGCGCTATCGCGACCGCCCGTGGGTGGGTGTGCAGTTTCACCCGGAGTCGGTCTTCACGCCCGACGGCATGAAGCTGATTGGGAATTTTCCGGCTAAGATTTTATAGGGACCAGCATTTTGAACACCATCCCCGCCCTTATCGCCAAAGCGGAAGCCAGCCTGCGCGCCGCGCGACTGCTCGCCAGCGAAAGGCACTACGATTTCGCCGTGGGCCGGGTCCATGCCGTTATGCATTACGTGGCCGAAGCCTTCCTCATACGCCATGGCTACGCCGTGGCCGATCCGGGCAGCGTACCCTCGGCCTTTGCCCTGCACCTGACCGCCACCGGCTATCTGCCGGAAACCTTCAACCGCTTCCTCAACGAAGCCGGCCGGCTGCGAAACCGCGCCGAATACGAAACCAACACCGGCATAACCGCCGAAGACGTGACCGAACAACTCGAACGGGCCAAGGCGTTTTTATACTTGGCCCGGGAAGAGCTTATCGACACGCCCAAATAACGCCGCATCCGCTCGCCCGAAAGGAGTTGCCCCGTGGAAAAACACGTCGAATGCCTCGAACTGCTCGCCATCGGCAAAGACCTGCCCAAAGACCTGGCCGACTACGCCTTTCGGGCCATGTACAACGGCGAAATGCCCGCCTCGTGCGTGGGCGCATTTCTCATGGGCCTGAAAACCAAGGGCGAGGCAGCCGTGGAAATCGCGGCCGGCGTCACCACCGCCCTGGAACAGGCCCGGCTCGTCTCCGGCCTCACCGGCCCGCGCATCGACACCTGCGGCACCGGCGGGGATAACACCTGCTCCTTTAACTGCTCCACCGCCGTGGCGCTCTACCTCGCCGCCATGGGCCACAAGGTCGTCAAGCACGGCAACCGCGCCGTTTCCAGCGCCTGCGGCAGCGCCGACGCCGTGGAATCCCTCGGCTTTGCGCTCGTCGTCGAACCCGACGCCGTGGCCGCCGAACTGGACAAGCACAATTTCGTTTTTCTCTTCGCCCCCAACTACCACCCGGCCTTTAAGCGCATCGGACCCATCCGCAAGGAACTCGGCGCACGCACGCTGTTTAACCTCATGGGACCGCTCCTCAATCCCGCCCGCCCCACGCATCAGATCCTTGGCGTGCCCACCGCCCGCCACGTCCCGCTGATGGCCGAAGTGCTGGCGCTGACCGGCCTGTCCTGCGGCGCGGTCGTCCACGGCGCAGGCGGCTTTGACGAACTGACCCCGTTCGGACCGGCCGATGTGTGTTGGGTCAAAGACGGCTGGCTCAAAAAGGAACGCATCGACCCGACCAGCCTTGGCGTTGCCGAAGGCAAACTTGCCGATGTGGTGGTTTCGGGCCGCGACGAGGCCGTGGCAGTCCTTAAGGGCGTGCTGGCCGGCCAAGGCACCCAAGCCATGCTGGACATGGTGGCGCTCAACCTCGGTTGCGCCCTGCATCTGCTGGAAGGCGACCTGACTCTTAAACAAGGCGTGGCCAAGGCCCGCGACGCCATCGGGCAGGGCGCTGCCGCCGCGTTTTTCAAGGACGTGTTCCATGCTTGAGAAGTTTCGGGCCGCCAAGGCGGCCGAGATTCGCCGGCTGGTGGGCCTTGAGGCCGAGCAACGCCTGCCCGCGCCGTATACCGGCAAGCGGCCGTCCTTTTCCGATGCGCTCATTGCCAAGGCCCCCATGGCCGTTATCGCCGAATACAAGCGGGCCTCGCCGTCCATGGGCGACATCAACCTGGGCCTGTCCCCGGCCGATGTCGCAACCCTCTACGCCGCCTCGGGAGCCGCCGCCATTTCGGTGTTGACCGAAGAGACGTATTTCAAAGGTTCGCTGGACTATCTGGAAACGATCAGCGGCTGCGGCCTGCCGCTGCTACGCAAAGACTTCCTGCTCCATCCGCTGCAGGTGATCGAAACCGCCGCCACCAGGGCCTCGGCCCTGCTGCTGATCGTGCGCATGCTCACCGACTCGGAACTGGGCGACATGCTGCGCCTGACCTACGACGCGGGCCTGGAAGCCGTGGTCGAAGTCTTTGACGCCGTGGACCTGGAGCGGGCCGAAGCAGCCGGGGCGCACATCATCCAGGTCAACAACCGCGACCTCGATACCTTAAAAACTGATTTCGCCGTGGCCCGGACCCTGGCTCCGAAAAAACGGCCCGGCCGCCTCTGGATCGCCGCCAGCGGCATAAAGACCCGCTCCGACGTGCTCGCCATGGCCGAGCTGGGCTTCGACGCCGTGCTGGTCGGCACCTCGATCATGTCCGAACCCGATCCCGGCGCGGCCCTGGCCGCCCTGGCCGGCCATACGGAAAAGGCCGCGTCATGAGCGCCCGGCTCGTCAAAGTCTGCGGTATGACCCGGGCCGAAGACGTCATAGGCTGCACCGAGGCCGGGGCCGATTGGCTGGGCTTTATCTTCGCCGCCAAAAGCCCGCGCCGCGTCACCCCCGCCCAGGCCGCCGCCCTGCCCCGGACCTCGGCCAAACGCGTGGGTGTGTTTGTCGAACAAACCCTGGCCGAGGTGCTCGCCATCATGGCCGAAGCCGACCTCGATCTGGCCCAACTCCACGGCAACCAGGACGCGGACTTCTGCCGGGCCGTGGGGCCGCAGCGGGTCATACGGGCCTTTTGGCCCCAAAAGCACCCGGATCTCGGGAGCCTTGCCGCCGAAATCGCCCCCTTTGCCGGCGCAGTGCGCTTTGCCCTGCTCGACGCCGGCACCGCTGGCGGCGGCCACGGCCAATCCCTTGATTTCGCAACACTGGCCGCACTTTCCCCGCCCATGCCCTGGCTCTTGGCCGGAGGCCTGGGACCAGACAATCTGGCCGAGGCCGTGCGCCTCGCCGCGCCCCACGGCGTGGACCTCAATTCCGGCGTGGAATCCTCGCCGGGCCTCAAAGACCTCGCCAAAGTCCGGAGGTCTCTTTGGGCCGTGAGGGGTAAATAAAGAAAAGGCAGAATCGGGGCGCTGCCCCGAGCCCCGCCGGGGGGATGATCCCCCCGGACCCCCCGAATGGGGTATGGCTAATATGCGCGACCCTTCGCGTTACCCGTTAAAAGTTTTTGGGAAGGGGTCTGGGGAAACCCTTTTTTCAAAAAGGGTT
>NZ_WVUD01000038.1 GCF_009856865.1 Solidesulfovibrio aerotolerans
TAAATTGCGTAGTCTGGCCATGCGGGGCCGCGAGGCGTTGCTGCGCCTATACAGCTTTGAGCAACAGATGGTGCCGCGCATTGAACTGTTGAAAGACGAGTTGAAGCGTTCGTGAAAGAGTCCCTAATAAGCCCGTCGTCCGTGAAATCAGCTACCACCGGGCACCGTCAACTTGTCGGTGGAGAGGTTGCTGAAAACGTCTCTTCCGGGTATTGAGCAGCATGTCGACGCACCCTAATCCCCGTTTTGCCGGTTATCGCTACCCCGCCGAGGTCATTTCGACCGCTGTCTGGCTGTACTTCCGCTTTCCGCTGAGTCTGCGAATGGTTGAGGAAATGCTGGCGGCACGGGGCATCGCGGTCAGCTATGAGATGGTCCGGCAGTGGGGGCTGAAATTCGGCCGCGATATCGCCAACACCCTGCGCCGACGGGCACCGCGCCGGGGCGACCAAGGCACCTGGATGAGGTCGTCCTGGCCATCGGCGGCAAGCGCCATTATCTCTGGCGGGCTGTGGACAAGGATGGCTTCGTCCTTGACGAGCTGGTCCAGAGCCGGCGGGATGCGAAGGCGGCCAAGCGGCTGCTGCGAAAGCTGCTGAAGAGGCAGGGTGTGGAGCCAAGTAATGGTGACCGACAAGCTTAAACGCTACGCCGCCGCCAAGCGAGAGACTATGCCTGGCGTCGAACATCGTCAGCACAAGGGTCTCAACAATCGAGCCGAGAACTCCCACCAGCCGACGAGGCGACGAGAACGGCAGATGAAACGCTTCAAGTCGGCTCGCCAAGTCCAACGATTTCTCTCCATCCACGACCCGATCGCCAACCTCTTCAACCTTCGCCGAGACCACCGAACCGCCCGAGCCCAAGCCTTCGAGACCTGGGCCGAAGTCGCCGGCGCTTGCCTGGCTGCGTGATCCCAAGATGCCCTACCATACACGTTTCGGCACCCTATGCGCAAACCGGCCCAAACAAGTTGACGGTGCCTTCGAAACCATAGGGCCAATTTGGCTGCCGTTATTCTGTAACGCAAGAAGCAATTTTTATTGACAAACGAGAGCACAATGAGCGTCAAAAAACCTGCTATATCAGTTTTATGTGTTACATTTAATCATGAAAATTTCATTAAAGATGCTCTTGAAGGTTTTGTGTCGCAGCAACTCAACGTGCCTTTTGAGGTTTTAGTTGGCGATGATTGCTCTACAGATGGCACATCCTCTGTTATTCGTAAATATGCTTCACAATACCCACACATCATCAAGCCAATATTGCATAAGGAAAATATTGGTGCTTCCAGAAATTTTGCAAGCCTTGTGCGCCGTATACAAGGAAAATATGTCGCGCTCTGCGACGGCGACGACTATTGGACTGATACGCTAAAACTCCAAAAGCAATATGATTTTCTGGAGTCATTCCCAGATTATTCTATGTGTTTTCATCTGGTCAGGCAATCTTATGATGACGGTTCGCAACCAGATATTCTATATGGCCCTGGCCACTACCTTCCAGATGTGGTAACTTCTCGTAATTATTTTAAACTTGCAGATTTATTACGTATAAATGTTATAGCAAGCCTGTCGGTCTTGTATCGCTGGAAAATGGGGAATACTCTTCCAGAATGGATGCTAAAATATAACATTTGCGATTTGCCAATCCATCTTATTCATGCAGATATCGGTAAGATAGGCTACATTGACGAAGAAATGGGTACGTACAGAAAGCACGCCAGGGGTTCGTGGTGGAATCATGAAACTCCTGCTCACAAAAAAGAAAATTCAGCACGCTATATATCTCTACTGGAAGACATAAATGCAAGCCTTAACTATCGCAATGAATCCGACTTTCGCGCCATTATCAATGTGTCAAAAATTGAACTGGCAAAGCTGCAAGGAGATAAATCTCCTTTTTATAGAGTGCTCTCAAGTAAATTAGCATACGCTATTCGTATCCTTCGACAGCGCTGTTCCTGATGAATTGGCATCGCGTCGCCGTTTACCCACGTCTAGTGGTTCTGTCTCCTTGACAACTAAAACCATTAGCACCTCCCACTGCGCCAGTGAAGCATTCGGTCGAGGCAGGGGGGGGGGGGGGGGAATTAGACGGCACCGTCAACTTGTCGGCCGAGAGGTTGCTTGAAACGTCGCATCCGGGTATTGAGCCGCATGTCGACGCACCCTGATCCCCACTTTGCCGGCTATCGCTACCCTGCCGAGGTCATTTCGACTGCCGTGTGGCTGTACTTCCGCTTTCCGCTGAGCCTGCGAATGGTTGAGGAAATGCTGGCTGCACGGGGTATCACGGTCAGCTATGAGCCGGTCCGCCAGTGGGGGCTGAAATTCGGCCGCGATATCGCCAACAGACTGCGCCGACGGGCGCCGCGCCGGGGTGATAAATGGTACCTTGATGAGGTCGTCCTGACCATCATCGACTGGTCCGAAGAATGCCGGCAGGTCACGGCCTTCGATCTCAGATATTGTCTCTGGACACCACAAGTGAAATATGCTTTCTATTCCCCAACTGATATCTTTGTAGGCTAACTGAGCCAGAAGGACATATGCAAGCATGAATTACGACATTAAACTATTTCAAGAACAATTCGTTGAAATCATCGAGATGGATAGCGACGAATTTGATATTGATGCTCCTTTGTCGTCTTTGGAAGGCTGGGATTCGCTGGCTGCTTTGGGAGTTATCGCCATGCTCGACAAGCAATTTGGCATTGTCGTGTCCATCCAGGCCTTGAACGAAGCAACGTCTCCCCGAGACATCTTTAACCTGCTTCCGCGATGAACCCGTATCTACCTGGACTTGCAGGCGAGACGGTCATAGTGACCGGGGCCTCGTCTGGGTTGGGGCGTGCCGTATCCCTCAATGCCGCTTTGTATGGGGCCAAAGTTGTCTTGATCGCACGGGATTCAGAGCGTCTGCGCCTCGTCCGGGAGGCACTTCCAGGCGAGGGGCACTCGTGGTTCAGTTTCGACCTACAGCACGTTGATGCTATACCAGTATTGCTTTCAAACGTGGTGGCTACGGCCGGTCGGCCGAGAGCCCTTGTGCATTGTGCCGGCATCTGCATCCAGCAACCACTTCGATTTATTGACCAAGACAGCTTACAGAAGACTATGCGGGTCAATGTGGAGAGCGCATTTTTCTTGACCCAGGCCATACGCCACAAGCAAATTCGCGGCGAGAGGATGAGCATCGTGTTGGTTGCGTCTGTAGCGGCTATGCTTGGTTCTAGCAGTTTGGCAACCTACTGCGCCAGTAAGGGCGCGCTCGTGGCTGGCATGAAGGCGATGGCCGAAGAATTGGCCCGAGATAAAATCCGTATCAATTGCGTGGCGCCAGGCTGCTTCCAATCTGATATGTTGCAACAATTAGGTGGTTCCGTTGGAGGAAAACACCTTGAATCTTTGCAGGCGAAGCATCCTCTAGGTCTGGGTACGCCTGATGACGTTTCTCATGCCTGCCTTTTTCTAATCTCCCACCTGAGCAGCTGGATTACTGGTTCAACCTTGGTGGTCGACGGGGGGTACAGTGCCTGTAAATAACTCCTTGGGAAGGAATCCTGCGGCAGCGATTCTCGCCACGGCCTATTATCTTCCTGAGCAGATAGTCAGCAACGAGGCCCTGGCCGCCGAGTTTCCTGAATGGAACGTGCACAAGATATCGGACAAAACCGGCTTCGTCAGTCGTCGGTTGGCCGGTGAGGATGAATTTGCCACAGACCTTGCCTACAAAGCCTGTCAAAAACTCTTTGAGGAAGTGACCGTTAGCCCGTCAGAAGTGGACTTTCTGATCCTAGTGACGCAGAGTCCTGATTATGCCTTGCCCACCTCGGCATGTATTATGCAAAACAGGCTGGGGTTGCCGACAACGATCGGAGCGCTGGACGTCAATTTGGGTTGCTCTGGTTTCATCTACGGGCTGAGTCTTGCCAAGGGCTTGGTAGAGACTGGCCAAGCAACTTGCGTTCTACTCGTGACCGCAGAAACGTACAGCAAGCACATGAATCCGTGTGATAAATCAGTTCGGACCATCTTCGGTGACGGTGCTGCGGCTACTCTTGTGGGTGCGACAGATCCTGACACGCCGCCGCATTTGGGACCGTTTGCTTTCGGAACAGACGGCAGTGGGGCTATGAATTTGGTGGTTCCCGGCAGCGGGGTTCGCCCTGCATTTGTCACTCCAGCCGGGAACAACAAATATCTCTATATGAACGGCCCTGAGATTTTCGCGTTTACCCTGCAACGGGTGCCCGAAATCGTCTCGCAAATACTGGCAAAGGCGGAATTGTCCTTGGATGCAGTGGACGCCTTCGTCTTCCATCAGGCCAATAAATATATCCTGCAGCACCTGCAGCAGAAGCTTGATATAGATGATGAGCGATTCATCATGGCCAGTGCCGAGGCAGGCAACACGGTGTCTTCTAGCATTCCCATCGCATTAGCCAATGCCAAGCAGAGTGGTTCATTGCGCGCCGGGCAACGAATTATGCTCGTTGGTTTTGGGGTGGGCTATTCCTATGCTGCCTGTTTGGCCCGTCTCTTATAGTGCAGTTTATTAAGAGAGCCAGCGAAAAGAAGCACTCCCGTTTTTCCATCCAACACGGGGAAAGGCGACGAAATGTCAATATCATTTCTGTACGAAGAAGGTGAACTCCAGGCGCTCGGATTTGCCGCTATCGGAAAAAACGTCAGCATAGATCGCAGTGTGCGTTTTTTTGGTATTGGCAATATAAGCATCGGTGATAACGTGAGGATTGATCCTTTCTGCCTCCTGAGCGCTGGCCCCGGTGGCATCAGCATCGGCCGTAACGTGCACTTGGGGGTGTCTTGCTCTCTCATCGGCAGAGCGCGCATTGAGTTGCATGACTTTGCGGGCCTGTCTGGCAAGACATCCATCTATTCCTCGACTGATGACTATCTCTCTGGGGCTATGACCAATCCGACCGTTCCCGAAGAGTTTACCAATGTTGTTAGCAAACCGGTGATCGTTTACCGCCACGCGGTTGTTGGAACTGGGAGTGTATTGTTGCCAGGAGTCACGGTAGGTCAAGGTGCGGCTATCGGAGCGCTCTCGTTGGTTCGCAAGAATGTTGAGGAGTATGCAATCCTATTAGGCAATCCGGCCAAGAAGATCGGCCAGCGTGGACGGACTTTCCTCGATCACGAAATAGTACTGCGTCGATGGGAAGAGGGTAAGGACCCCACTTGACCTTAAAAAGCTTGGTAACTCTGCTTTTGTGGAAAACGTCGGGGAAGACTGAGCAACGTCTTGCCACTAAAGCGCGGAGTGACCTTACCCCATTGAGTACACCAAGGATAAGTTCGGACTATTGGTGGCACCGTCAACTTGTTTGGGCCGGTTTGCGCATAGGGTGCCGAAACGTGTATGGTAGGGCATCTTGGGATCACGCAGCCAGGCGAGCGCCGGCGACTTCGGCCCAGGTCTCGAAGGCTTGGGCTCGGGCGGTTCGGTAGTCGGCGACGGAGCGGAGGTCTCGGCGAAGGTTGAAGAGGTTGGCGATCGGGTCGTGGATGGAAAGAAATCGTTGGACTTGGCGAGGCGACTTGAAGCGTTTCATCTGCCGTTCTCGTCGCCTCGTCGGCTGGTGGGAGTTCTCGGCTCGATTGTTGAGACCCTTGTGCTGACGATGTTCGACGCCAGGCATAGTCTCGCGCTTGGCGGCGGCGTAGCTTTTAAGCTTGTCGGTCACCATTACTCTTGGCTCCACACCCTGCCTCTTCAGCAGCTTTCGCAGCAGCCGCTTGGCCGCCTTCGCATCCCGCCGGCTCTGGACCAGCTCGTCAAGGACGAAGCCATCCTTGTCCACAGCCCGCCAGAGATACTGGCGCTTGCCGCCGATGGCCAGGACGACCTCATCCAGGTGCCATTGGTCGCCCCGGCGCGGCGCCCGTCGGCGCAGGCTGTTGGCGATATCGCGACCGAATTTCAGCCCCCACTGCCGGACCGTTTCATAGCTGACCGTGATACCCCGTGCCGCCAGCATTTCCTCAACCATTCGCAGACTCAGCGGAAAGCGGAAGTACAGCCATACGGCGGTCGAAATGACCTCGGCGGGGTAGCGATAACCGGCAAAGTGAGGATTAGGGGGCGTCGACATGCTGCTCAATACCCGGAAGAGACGTTTTCAGCAACCTCTCCACCGACAAGTTGACGGTACCTGTCCAAGACCGCATCCGCCAGGGTCGGGTCTTGAAACCGCCCGTGCCATTCCGCCACCGGGAACTGAGTCGCAAAGTCATCGGCTATCCGCATCATTGGACGTTTATCGAGGCCTGGCGACCTGCCAGGGGCACCGACAAGTTGACGGTGCCCCCAGCCATAAACATTTCGGTACCCGATGCGCAAACCAGCACAAACAAGTTGACGGTGCCCGGCGGGGTAGCGATAATTGGCAAAACAGGGATTAGGGTGCGTCGACATGCTGCTCAATACCCGGAAGAGACGTTTTCAGCAACCTATCCACCGACAAGTTGACGGTGCCCTTGCTTCCGCCCTTGACCTGCGAAACCATACCCTACTAACGCCCAAGGATAGTGCATGTCGCCCACGTGCCATGTCTGCCCGGTCTGCGGCCGCCTCGCCGTCCCCCGTCTGGTCTTCCCGGCCTTCACGGTTCTGGCTTGTCCGGGCTGCCGCCATGAATTCACCCCGGAACTGCCGCGCAGTGCGGCCGAAACCTATGATCCGGCCTATTTCCAGAAAGCCCATGCCAATTGGTTTGCCAATCCCGACACCGACCTGTTTGCGACCCTGGCCGCTGCCATTGCCCGGTTCCACGGCAAAACGGCCCGTGTCATTGACATCGGCTGCGGCAACGGCGCCTTTCTCAGCTATCTGCAAAAACAGGGCTTTACCCATTTAGCAGGCCTGGACATCATCGCGCAAACCCTGCCCGCGCCCATGCGTTACTTTAAAACCCCCATCGAGGACTATGCCGGCGGCGAAACCTTTGACGCGGTGGTGTCTTTGGCCAATGTCGAGCATTTGCCCAACCCCCAGGCCGCCCTGGCCGCCCTGGCCCGATTGGTCACCCCGGGGGCTTTGGTGGCTGTCTATACCGTGGTCAACCATTCGCTGCTCTACAGTGCGGCCAAGGTTTTAGCCGATTGCGGTGTTCCTTTTGCCGCCGCCCGGCTCTACGATCCCCACCACGTCAGCCACTTTTCCGTGGCTTCCCTGGCCCGGGCCGCTGTGGCCGCCGGCTTGACCCCGCTGGCGCTCAGCCGGCGCGACATCCCCAAAAAGGCCGTAGATCTGCCCCAAGGCCCGTTACGCCCGGCGGTGTCCCTGGCCGTTTCGGCCATTGCCGCCGTGGCCGCCGCCAGCGGGGCGCAGATGTTGCAACTTGCCCTGTTTACGAACGGCAACGCCCATGGTAGCCATATTGATGCCTGCTAACCAAGGTTACCTGCCCCGAATTTCTGTTGTCATTTTGTGCTACAAGGCCGGGCTGACCCTCCCGGCCTTTGTCGATGCCGTGCGCGCCGCCATGGAGCGTCTGGGCTGCGCCTACGAATTGGTGCTGGTGGGCAATCACAACCGGGGCGACGTGGCCGACCAGACCCCGGCCGTGGTGCGCCGGCTGGCTGCTGGCGATTCCCGCATCATCCCGCTTACGCTGGAAAAACGCGGCATGATGGGCTGGGACGCCCGGCAAGGGCTGGCTGTGGCCACGGGCGAGGTAATTGCCCTTATTGACGGCGATTACCAGATGCCCCCGGAAGACCTGGAACATGTCTGCCGGCTGCTTATCGAGCAAAACCTGGAGCTGGCCATGACCTGCCGGGCCGTTCGCAAGGACGGTTTGGTACGCCGGATCAACAGCCGCCTGTACAATCTGGTCTTTAAGGCGCTGTTTCCCGGCTATCCGGTGCGCGACGTCAATTCCAAGCCCAAGGCCATGACCCGGGCCTTTTTTAACAAGCTGCGCCTGACCGCCGACGGCTGGTTTCTCGACGCCCAAATAGTTATTCAGGCCCGCCGGCTGCGCGCCCGCCTGGGGCAGATCGAAACCGTGTTTCTCCAGGGCGCCCGCAAATCCTTTGTGCGCCCTGACGCGGTGCTGGAATTTATCCGCAGCCTGCTGGCCGCGCGACTGCGCGAGTTTTTTATCCAATCATGAAATTTTCGGTACCGTCAACTTGTCGGTGGAGAGGTTGCTAAAAACGTCTCTTCCGGGGGCACCGTCAACTTGTTTGGGCCGGTTTGCGCATAGGATGCCGCAATGTGTCTGGCTGCGCATGCCAGGATCACGCTGCGAGGCGAGCGCCGGCGACTTCGGCCCAGGTATAGAAGGCTTGGGCTCGGGCGGTTCGGTAGTCGGCGACGGAGCGGTGGTCTCGACGAAGGTGGAAGAGGTTGGCGATCGGGTCGTGGATGGAGAGAAATAGTTGGAATTGGCGAGCCGACTTGAAGCGTTTCATCTGCCGTTCTCGTCGCCTCGTCGGCTGGTGAGAGTTCTCGGCTCGATTGTTAAGCCCCTTGTGCTGACGATGTTCGACGCCGGGCATGGTTTCGCGCTTGGCGGCGGCGTAGCTCTTGAGCTTGTCGGTCACCAGCACCCGTGGCTCCACCCCTCGCCTCTTCATCAGCTTTCGCAGCAACCGCTTGGCCGCCTTCGCATCCCGCCGGCTCTGGACCAGCACGTCAAGGACGAAGCCATCCTTATCCACAGCCCGCCAGAGATAATGGAGCTTGCCGCCGATGGCCAAGACGACCTCATCAAGGTGCCATTTGTCGCCTCGGCGCAGTCTGTTGGCGATATTGCGACCGAATTTCAGCCCCCACTGCCGGACCGTTTCATAGCTGACCGTGATACCCCGTGCAGTCAGCATTTCCTCAACCATTCGCAGACTCAGCGGAAAGCGGAAGTACAGCCATACGGCGGTCGAAATGACTTCGGCGGGATAGCGATAGCCGGCAAAGTGGGGATTAGCGTGCGTCGACATGCTCCTCAATACCCGGACGCGACGTTTCCAGCAACCACACCGACCGCCAAGTTGACGGTGCCGTTATCGGTTTAAAACACCCTGGCGGAGGTGGCATGGAACGTGCAGGCTGCATTGAACCGGACTATTGGGAAAAAATCGCCACTTTACCGGCAAGCTGTGCGCGTCTCAAACCCGAAGCCTGGCAGTGCGGATGCCAAGAAGGAAAAGTTATGGGCTATGATATCGCAGCCACCAATATCCATCAGATCGAGGATTGCCCCAGCCCCGCGTCAGCTTGGTCATACCCGACACCGCGAAGTCTCATTGAGCACGTCATCCATGAGGGACAGTCTCTGGTCATTGTGTTGCGCACCGGGTTTGCGGCACAAGGTATCCATTTTTTCACGCCGAATAGTTTTTCACAGCAGCTGGGCTACATGCAGCGGGACGCGGGGTATTCCATCGCGCCTCACACCCACAATCCCATCCCGCGCACCGTTACCTGGACTCAGGAGACACTGTTCATCAAGTCTGGAATGGTTCGTCTGGACGTCTACAGTCACGAACGCTGCTATCTGGAAAGCCTTGTGCTCATGCCGGGCGACGTGGTCCTCATGGCCGCTGGCGGACATGGCTTAGTGATGCTTGAGCCCTCGGAGATCATTGAGGTCAAGCAGGGTCCGTATGTTGGCGAAGCCGACAAGAGCCATTTCGAGCGGGTGCTCGACGATGCGGTGGTCTATCATGTCGAAGAGAGTGACGATCGGAATCGAACATGACCATGCTGCCAGTCTGTGAGCCGCTTTTGGCGGGCAATGAACTGCGTTACGTCACGGACGCCGTTTCTTCGGGCTGGATCAGTTCTTCGGGGAGTTACGTCACCGCCTTTGAGCAGGCGTTCGCAGCTTGGTGCGGCGTGGCCCACGGCGTGGCCGTTTGCAACGGGACTGTCGCCCTGCATCTGGCCCTGGTTGCCCTGGGGGTCGGCCCGGGCGACGAAGTCATCCTGCCGGATTTCACCATGGTGGCTTCCGCTTTGGCCGTATGCCATACAGGGGCCATGCCTGTCTTTGTCGATGTCGACCCGGCAACCTGGAACATCAATCCCCTCGTCGTAGAGGCTGCAGTCACCCCGAGGACCAAGGCCATTATGGCGGTGCATATCTTCGGCACCCCCTGCGACATGACGGCGCTGGCCGCCGTAGCCGTCCGTCACGGCCTTGAGCTTATCGAGGACGCCGCTGAGGCTCATGGGGCGACGTTTCAGGGAAAAAAGGCCGGAAGTCTGTCGCGTATCGCCGCTTTCAGTTTTTTTGCCAATAAAAACGTCACGACAGGCGAGGGGGGCATGGTGGTGACCGATGACCCGAAACTTGCCCGGGCCTGTCGCTACTACAAAAATCTTTGCTTCCCCCTCGACGCGCCCCGGGATTATCGGCACGCCCACATTGGCTACAACTACCGCATGAGCAATCTGCATGCCGCCATTGGCCTAGCCCAAACGGAAAAGGCCGACGACTACACGACGCTTCGTGTTAAAAATGGCCGGCTGTATCGGGAACTGCTTGCGGAGATCCCGGGAGTGCGGCTCCAGGCCGCACAGCCGGGCGGCGGTGCTGTCCACTGGATGAACGGGATGGTGGTTACCTCCGAATACGGCCGCACCCGCGATTCGCTGATGGCCCACCTCAAAATCCGGGGCATCGACTCTCGGCTTTTCTTCAATGGCATGCACCGTCAGCCCGCCCTGGAACGCTATGGCTGCCAGTGCGCCGGAGCCTTTCCGGTCAGCGATTGCCTCGCCGATGGCGGTTTGTACCTGCCAAGTGCGAGCGGTTTGACGGAATCAGACATCCGGCGAGTCTGCCAGGTCGTACGCGAGCATGGAAGGAGCTGACATGGATGCCACGTTCGGGGATTACGCCCGCTACTATAATTTGCTTTATCGGGACAAAGATTACGCCGGAGAGGTTGATTTCATCGCTGAGGCACTGGCCCGGGCCGGGAACCGTCCGAAAAGCCTGCTTGATCTCGGCTGCGGTACCGGGCGTCACGCCCTGGAGCTGGCCCGACGTGGCATGGCGGTGACCGGCGTGGATCGGTCGGAAGAAATGCTGCTCCTCGGCCGCCAAAGCCTTTCGGCCGCCGGACCCCTGCCCACAGGAACGGCTGTGCCACAGTTCGTCGGGGCGGATGTCCGGGCCGTGCGGCTCGGCCGCCGTTTCGAGGCCGTCACGAGCCTTTTCCATGTGCTCAGCTATCAGCTGACCGAGGAGGACGCCTTGGCCCTCCTCATCACGGCCCGGGAGCATCTCGCGCCGGGAGGCCATTTTTTGTTCGATTTCTGGCACGGCTTGGGAGTGCTTTCCGATCCCCCCGCGCGGCGGGAAAAGGTCATGGAGGATACGGCGATCCAGGTGCGGCGCGAGGCCGTGCCAACGATGCATCCCCTTGATGATACAGTAGATGTGACCTACCATGTCACCATGACGGATAAGACCACGGGCAGAATCTCACGTTTGAGCGAGACCCACCGCATGCGCTACTGGTTTTTACCCGAATTGCGCTACTTGGCCCGGCAGGCCGGATTCATGCCCATGGAGGAGGGCGCGTGGTCCTGCTTCGCCCCCCCCACGTGCGCAACTTGGTACGCCTGGATGCTGCTCACCGCCTGACGCACCGGTTCACGTCGCCGCTCTGGAAGGAGAGATTTCATGTGCCCCTCTGTCCATCGTCGAGTCGCCTTGGTCCTCGCGCATCCCTGGGGCCAGGTATCTACGCCGCCGCTCATGACGGCGCAATTCCTGGTGGAAAATGGTTATGACGTCGATATGTTCGTCGCCTTTGACCAGGAACTGCACGACATGGGAATCTGTCTGCCCGAGTTCCACCGACCGGGTGTGCGGGTGTTCGCTAGCGTTTCGGGGCAGGCCTCGCCACCGGCCCGTTTGGCCGACGGAACGGTGCTTCCCCCCGAACATTGGGCGGCCGTAGCGGCGGCCAGACGGCTTCCGGCGGCCTATGACTGGATCATCGGTTTTGATCCCGGCGGGTTGGCGCGGGCGGCCGCGTTGTCGGGCATCTGGGGTGCCCCCTACATCTACCATTCCTTGGAAATTGACGATCGGCCCAGTCCGGCCAAGGATTTGGAACGGCATTGCAACAAGGGAGCCCTTTTCACGCTGACCCAAGACCGCCAGCGAGCCGACGTGCTGGCGAAACTCAATCGTCTCGATCGTAAAAGCGTGCACATCTCGATCAATAGTTCTCTTGGCCCCGTGCTGCCGCAAAAGGATTCTTATTTCCGCGATCGTTTTCCCATCGGAGATCGGCGCCTTGTCCTGGCCTTGGGTACCTTACATCCGAGCACGTGTACGGATGCGATCCTGGCCTCTCTGGCCGCCTGGCCCAAGAACTTTGCCCTGGTTATGCACGGCTGGCTTCCCGACAAATCTTTTCGGACTGCCGTTGAAGCCTTCGTCGCCGAGCGTGACAATGTCTGGCTTTCCCTCAAAATAGTCCCACCCGAACAAAAGTTCCAGATATTCCAAAGCGCGGACGTGGGTCTCGTATTTTTCTCCCCCGATGACCATAATCTCAAATACGCCGCCGGTTCGGCCGGTAAACTCTACGATTTCATGCGCTGCGGCGTGCCCATGATCGGCAATGACATCCCTGGCATGGCCGCACTGCTCAACGATTCCGGCTGCGGCTTTGTCGTGCCTGACGCCGCCAGCCTGCCGGCGGCCTTGCCGCTTGTGGCCTCGCGCTACGACGGCTTTCGTGAAAATTGCTTGCGGACATTCCCTCGATATGAATTCGCCATGAGCTACGGACCGCTGTTACGTTTGATGCAACGGTGACTGGAAATGGAATCATGAACACGGACAAACAGCTATTGAAGCGCGACGAGGGGCACCGTCAACTTGTTTGGGCCGGTTTGCGCATAGGGTGCCGAAACGTGTATGGTAGGGCATCTTGGGATCACGCAGCCAGGCGAGCGCCGGCGACTTCGGCCCAGGTCTCGAAGGCTTGGGCTCGGGCGGTTCGGTAGTCGGCGACGGAGCGGAGGTCTCGGCGAAGGTTGAAGAGGTTGGCGATCGGGTCGTGGATGGAAAGAAATCGTTGGACTTGGCGAGCCGACTTGAAGCGTTTCATCTGCCGTTCTCGTCGCCTCGTCGGCTGGTGGGAGTTCTCGGCTCGATTGTTGAGACCCTTGTGCTGACGATGTTCGACGCCAGGCATAGTCTCGCGCTTGGCGGCGGCGTAGCTTTTAAGCTTGTCGGTCACCATTACTCTTGGCTCCACACCCTGCCTCTTCAGCAGCTTTCGCAGCAGCCGCTTGGCCGCCTTCGCATCCCGCCGGCTCTGGACCAGCACGTCAAGGACGAAGCCATCCTTATCCACAGCCCGCCAGAGATAATGGCGCTTGCCGCCGATGGCCAAGACGACCTCATCAAGGTGCCATTGGTCGCCCCGGCGCGGCGCCCGTCGGCGCAGTCTGTTGGCGATATCGCGACCGAATTTCAGCCCCCACTGCCGGACCGTTTCATAGCTGACCGTGATACCCCGTGCAGCCAGCATTTCCTCAACCATTCGCAGACTCAGCGGAAAGCGGAGTACAGCCATACGGCGGTCGAAATGACCTCGGCGGGGTAGCGATAACCGGCAAAGTGAGGATTAGGGGGCGTCGACATGCTGCTCAATACCCGGAAGAGACGTTTTCAGCAACCTCTCCACCGACAAGTTGACGGTACCCGTTGAACGATACAATGACCAGTGGCTCGTGGAGAAAAATGGCTTCAAAAGCCCACGCCAAGCTCGACGTGATTGGCAGGCTGCCGGCAAAATGCTAACGGCGGCTTAAAGCTAAACTGTGTCCAGAAAACCGGGCGCGGTACACTTCCTCGTGCGGGAGGAGGATGTGACCCGGCTCTCGCCCCTGATCCACGACCATATCAACATGCTGGGCCGGTATTCCTTCGCAGTCCCGGAGGCCGTCATCCGAGGAGAATTGCGTCCCCTTCGGGACCCCACGGTCGATGATTGATCCTTAACCCGGTTTTCTGTTCCGTTGCTCCCCAAACCCCAGTATCTTGAGACCGATACCTCGCTGCTCCAAAGCTTCCACCGTCTCCAGCAATTGACGGGTGGAGCGCGCCAGCCGGTCGAGTTTCCAAACCACCAGAGTGTCGCCGCTTCGCATATAGTCATAGGCCGCTACGAGTTGGCGCACTACCGGCAGGGCGTTCTTGTCACGACCGAATTGGCGTTGCAGACCGACAAGGGCATCATGCTGGCCAGCAGTGTCCTCGATCCATTCGCCGCTATCGAGACGGTCATGTCCTGGGAGGCCTTCGCCGAGAGCGTCAACGAGGCGCAGAAGCTTGCGCAGCCCGAAAATTTTGATTTCCTGCACCGCATCGGCGAGAACTACGTCACGCTGCGCCGCTACGCGCCGAAATTCCTCGCCGTGCTCAAGTTGCGGGCCGCGCCCGCCGCCAAAAACATGCTCAACGCCATCGAAGTGCTGCGCGACATGAACACCGACAACACCCGCAAGGTGCCCGGCGATGCCCCGACCGATTTCATCAAGCCGCGCTGGCAAAAGCTGGTGATGACCAATGCTGGCATTGGTCGGCGTTACTATGAGCTTTGCGCGCTGTCGGAACTGAAGAACGCGCTGCGCTCCGGTGACATCTGGGTTCAGGGCTCGCGCCAGTTCAAGGACTTCGAGGACTACCTGATGCCGTCAGAGAAGTTCGCCACCCTCGAGCAGGCCAACGAATTGCCGCTGGCCGTGGGCACCGACTGCGACCAGTACCTCTATGACCGGCTGACGCTGTTGGAAACGCGGCTCGCCACGGTCAATCGCATGGCGTGACGCAGCCTTGCGGCGGCAGCAGTCAGCAAATGCCCTTCGGCTGGTAGACAACAAAGGCGCGCAACGGCTGCTTGCTGCTCTCAGGGCCTTTGAGAGCCCGCCTCCCTGCCGAACCTTTGGGCCTGATCGTCCTGGAGAAGGGGTGACTCAACATGAGACCGCTGCACGAAAAATGTCTACAAATATATTGTAAAATTCTGTAGAGTCTGTCTTTAAAATGTTCCTTGATATTCTAGAGTGTGTGATACATTCTCCGCACGAGTAGATGCGATATTCTCGACGAACTCTGGCTACGGCTTGAACCAATTGTTTGTCCACTTTTCGGCAGGAGCGCCGTGGCAGGCCAGTCAAAAATCCCCGTCTCATCCTCAACGGCATCCTGGCGCTGCACCCGGAAGGCCCTACCCTGTAGTGGCTCGAATTGCTGGTCCTGGCCTGCCAACTGTTGGAAACCGTTCTCGCGCATCATTCGGAGGACGAGGGAAGTGGAGTAGCTTTTGGCCTCAATTCGTCAATCCCTGCACCTCAAACCGTCAATAATATGACGTTGCTACAAAATAATATCCCCTTTTTGACTTTATCAAACATGGTTGCCATGCCTTGCCGCCGCAACCGACGACACATCCGCCCCAGGAGAATCGCATACTCCGCCTGCTAAATCTTGGCTGCGGCAGGGCCTACCATCCGGATTGGGTCAATCTAGACTTCACGCCGTGCCCGCCCCACGTGCTCGGATACGACCTAAGCCAGGGTATTCCCTTTCCAGACGGCCTGTTCGATGTGGTCTATCACTCCCATGTGCTGGAGCACTTCTCTCAGGTCGACGCCACGCGCTTTTTGCGTGAATGTCTGCGCGTATTCCGGACATGGTGGAGGACAGAGTGGTTGGCAGACTCGCCCCCAAGGGGGATATTGCGGCCCTGGCGGAATCTATCGCTTTCTTGCGCGACCTGCCGCCCGAGGAAACCCAGCGGATGCGGATGCGCTGCCGTCAGACCGTCCTGGCCCGGTTCACCATCCTGCACCAGGCGCGGACTTACGCGGAACTTTATGAATCGTTGCTTGTACAGGATCGGCACCAGCGCGTGCGAAGATCAGATCCCCGCCACTGGCATGGATAATGCTAATTCCAACAGATAAACCACCGCATCTGGCGGTGTGACCCGAATAGGTTCGACCGATCCGGGAATTTGGCCTTTGGTAATCAATACAGCGAGTGGTTCGTAATGGCAGGATACCGGAAGTTTCTTATTCTTGAGTCGTTAGCCCCCTTCGAGGGGGCATCATCATACCACCGGCTATGCCGGTGGTAGCTGATTAGGGCCATGCCATCCAAGGCGACATACGCTACCGCTATGGTCGCCAGACCCGTCCGAACCGGAGCCGTCCTATGACCGCACAGCACGACGACCAATCCGCCACCGCTCCAGCAGCCGACAGCCAGCCCGGCGCCAAGATGCGCCAACTAACCGCCCAGCTCTATCGTCTGGCTAAGGCGCCCATCCCGGAACAGGCCCTGCGCGCCTTGCTCGACGACGTGACGGACACCCTGCGAAGCCTTGTCGAGGCAGGAGAATACGCCCCTGCCCACAAACTGGGGGCGGCGGCAAAATCCCTACGCCTGCCCGTGCGCAATTTGGATCTGTGGCGTTCTCTGGTTTTCGCGGGCCAGGGTGATCCATTGGCCGCCCGGGAGTCTCTCAAGGAAGAACTGCGCTATTTCCCGGACAACGACGCGGCCAGGCACATGCTGGAATTACTCGATTCCCAACACGACCACGAGGAGGCCGCCGGATTGGATCCGGAACTGTCCACCGTCCTGCCGGTTATCCGCTCCTACACCATGGTCGGTCTGCCCCGGCTCAAGTCACTTTTTGCCCTGGCCAAGCATGCCTGTCTGGCGGACATCCCCGGGGATTTCGCCGAATGTGGCGTGGCTGGCGGCGGCTCAAGCGCCCTTTTGGCCTTCGTGATCCGACGCTTCAGCCGCCGGGCCAGGGTCCTTTACTGCTTCGACACCTTTTCCGGCATGCCCGACCCCGGTCCTCAGGACACCCACCAGGGCACCAACGCCCAGGACAGTGGATGGGGTGCCGGCACGTGCGCGGCCCCGGTGGAAAGCCTGTACGCTGTCTGCCGCCGGATCGGGGTAGACGATCTCATTCGCCCGGTTCCGGGCTTTTTCAAGGACACGCTGCCCGCCGCCGCCGCCAGCATCCCTGCCCTGGCCATGCTCCACATGGACGGCGACTGGTACGATTCAACCAGGGACATCCTGGTCAATCTCTTTGACTTGGTCACGCCGGGCAGCCCGATCCAAGTGGATGACTTCGGTTACTGGGAAGGATGCGACCAGGCCCTAGCCGATTTCACGGCCGCGCGCGGACTCTCGCTGTCTCTGCGGCGCATTCCCGGCGGCGTAGGGGCGGTCTTTTTCAAGCCTGTCGCATAAACCCCGGCTTGCGAAAGACACTTCGTGATCGGCGACAATTACTCCTGAGCATCAGCGACAATTAGAATTGTGCATCCACCTCCCCTTGGAGGCTGTATGGTAGGGCATCTTGGGATCACGCAGCCAGGCGAGCGCCGGCGACTTCGGCCCAGGTATCGAAGGCTTGGGCTCGGACGGTTCGGTAGTCGGCGACGGAGCGGTGGTCTCGGCGAAGGTGGAAGAGGTTGGCGATCGGGTCGTGGATGGAGAGAAATAGTTGGACTTGGCGAGCCGACTTGAAGCGTTTCATCTGCCGTTCTCGTCGCCTCGTCGGCTGGTGAGAGTTCTCGGCTCGATTGTTGAGACCCTTGTGCTGACGATGTTCGACGCCGGGCATGGTTTCGCGCTTGGCGGCGGCGTAGCTTTTAAGCTTGTCGGTCACCAGCACCCGTGGCTCCACACCCAGCCTCTTGAGCAGCTTTCGCAGCAGCCGCTTGGCCGCCTTCGCATCCCGCCGGCTCTGGACCAGCGCGTCAAGGACGAAGCCATCCTTGTCCACAGCCCGCCAGAGAGAGTGGCGCTTGCCGCCGATGGCCAGGACGACCTCATCCAGGTGCCATTTGTCGCCCCGGCGCGGTGCCCGTCGGCGCAGGGTGTTGGCGATATCGCGGCCGAATTTCAGCCCCCA
Source organism: Solidesulfovibrio aerotolerans (assembly GCF_009856865.1). Lineage (GTDB taxonomy): Bacteria > Desulfobacterota > Desulfovibrionia > Desulfovibrionales > Desulfovibrionaceae > Solidesulfovibrio > Solidesulfovibrio aerotolerans. The sequence continues at coordinate 17,961 of NZ_WVUD01000038.1, forward strand.
CTGCCGGACCGTCTCATAGCTGACCGTGATACCCCGTGCCGCCAGCATTTCCTCAACCATTCGCAGACTCAGCGGAAAGCGGAAGTACAGCCAGACAGCGGTCGAAATGACCTCGGCGGGGTAGCGATAACCGGCAAAACGGGGATTAGGGTGCGTCGACATGCGGCTCAATACCCGGATGCGACGTTTCAAGCAACCTCTCGGCCGACAAGTTGACGGTGCCGCGGCCTAGTATCCGGATTCTTTCTGGTGGCGCACGGCTAGCACCAGGATAATTTCGGCGTGAACCTCGTAGACCAGCACATATCCGGACACGCCGAATGGGATAAGGAATTCTCGGTGTTCCGGGTCTAAATCGTCAGCAGGCCGGCCGGCGCTTGGAAACTTTTTCAGAATAGCAGCTTGTTTCCTGATGGTTCCCACTGCGGCCTTCGCCGCGTCTCTGTCCTTTTCGGCAAGGAAACGGTAGGCCCGCTGAACTCCCAGGAGGGCATAAGGCGACCACACCAACTTTAAACGTGGCATTTAGGCGGCTCCACATCGTTGCCCGCTTCGAGTTCAGCAAGCCAAGCATCCGCCTCTTCCGCAGTCACATGCAGCCCCGTAAGCATAAATTCATCATGCGCGGCCCTGGCTTCCTGGCGCAAGGATTCCCGCTGTTCTTCTCTGGTTACATACGTTTCAAGCGCTTGAAGCATGAGTGAGTGAGGAGTTCGTTTCCGAACTTTCGCAAGATTTTGCAGCCGATCCCGCAATTCCACGGGAAGTTTAATACTTGTAGGCGTTGAATGAGTTTGCGTCTGCATGGTGACACCCTCCTGGGTAGTATTTTTAACTACTAATCACTACCTAGTCAAGCTGGAGATTGGCAACGGACTTTTGGCACCGTCAACTTGTTTGGGCCGGTTTGCACAGAGGGCGTCGAAATGGGTACAGCTGGGCATGCCAGGATCACGCAGCCAGGCGAGCGCCGGCGACTTTGGCCCAGATATCGAAGGCTTGGGCTCGGGCGGTTCGGTAGTCGGCGACGGAGCGGTGGTCTCGGCGAAGGTGAAAGAGGTTGGCGATCGGGTCGTGGATGGAGAGAAAACGTTGGACTTGGCGAGCCGACTTGAAGCGTTTCATCTGCCGTTCTCGTCGCCTCGTCGGCTGATGGGAATTCTCGGCTCGATTGTTAAGCCCCTTGTGCTGACGATGTTCGACGCCGGGCATGGTTTCGCGCTTGGCAGCGGCGTAGCTCTTCAGCTTGTCGGTCACCAGCACCCGTGGCTCCACCCCTTGCCTCTTGAGCAGCTTTCGCAGCGGCGCAGTCTGTTGGCGATATCGCGGCCGAATTTCAGCCCCCACTGGCGGACCGTCTCATAGCTGACCGTGATGCCCCGTGCCGCCAGCATTTCCTCAACCATTCGCAGACTCAGCGGAAAGCGGAAGTACAGCCAGACAGCGGTCGAAATGACCTCGGCGGGGTAGCGATAACCGGCAAAACGGGGATTAGGGTGCGTCGGCATGCGGCTCAATACCCGGAAGAGACGTTTTCAGCAACTTCTCGGCCGACAAGTTGACGGTGCCCGTCCGGGGCGTCAACACAAAATCCTGTAGTAAAGCCGCTACGGGCCGGCCGCCGTGAATGCCTGACGGCCCCTGCCAGGTCTTGAAGTCGAACTCCAGAATGTTGCGGCCGGCGACCGTTGTGAAAGGCAGCGTCGCCTCGACCACGTCCCCTGCTTTGGCAAAAAAAAGGACGTCCATTGCATGGCCGTTGACGGATACCTGCACTTCCTGGCTTGGAAAAGGACTGGAGAGCCGCAGGAACACACGCATCTGCCGTCTGTCGACAAGGTCGAAGGCTATGGCCGCCTGAGGCCCCAGCAGCCAACGCCAACTGGTTTCCCTGACGCCCTGGGGCATTTCGACGTTGTCGCAGGCAAACAGCGCCGCACCCCTTTCGCTCCCAAATCGTGGGAAACTCGCCGCGACGAGGCCTTTGTCCCTGGAGTAAAAGTGTGTTTGCCCGAGTCCGGGGGAGGTCATAAACGGCGTCTTCCCGTCCAGACAGGCGCTCTGCCCGATGACGGTGAGCAGGTCACGTTCGTCTGCGGCCTGCTGTAACGTCTGGCACGGCACAACAGCGCCAGCCGCAAGGCCCGCCGGGGTTTCTGTCTGCGCCGGGGCCACCTCCCAGCGCAGTTTGTCCAGCATCACAAAGTGGGGAAATACCACGGCGTTTCGCCCGGCGACGAGCAGCCCCAGCCCCGAAAAGCCGTATTGCCCCAATCTGTGGAAATCCACACCCGTCTGGCGCTCATAGTGTTCCGCACGGTCCAGGCTCTGGCGCACCCACCAGGGGAACTCCTCCACCTTGCCCCAAAGCGTCAGGGGGTCTGGCGCGATGCAGGCGTGATGCGCGTTGCCCAGTGCCGCATACAGCAAGCCAAGCATGGAGATAACGGCGACGGTGCGTAGTGCTGCAGCCCACCGGCCCAAATCTCGTAAGAACAAAGCCAGGGCAGGTAGGGTCGTCACCAGAACCATGGAAAAAAAACGTAGATTCCAGGGCATCCAGCCCCAAAACCAAGACATGAGTCCGAAGGTCGTCAGTGTGACAAGGGCTGAACGGAACGCGAAGTCGTAATGGTGAAACAGGGCACCGATGGTGGCGGCCAGGGCGAGAAGAAAAACAGGCGTCCCAAATCCTGAAAAATCCTCTAAGGGTAGGATAGGATTGCGAAATTCCGCTGCAAAGGACATGTGCCCGCCAAGGCCCGCCCGGTCGCCAAGCACGGCATCGTGAAACCGTACGGCCATCTGCCTCCAGCCTTCGCCGGGGATGTCGACCAGTTGCAAGCCGTACCGAAACGCATTGTACGCCGCGCCGGCCAGACCGTCGGGATTGCCATGGGCGGCCACGGTTTCCCTGGGGCCCAGGGGAGAGCCGAAATCCTGCGCGGTGCGCCAAGCGAACCCAGCCAGGAAGAGGGCGCAAAGGAGCGCAGCCGCGACTAAACCGGCTCGCGCCGGGCCGGGAAGCGGGTTCTTGTCCGGGGCGTCGCTCCGCCAAATCCGCCACAGCGGCCAGCCAAAACACACCACGAACGCGGCAATGAAAAAGACGAAGTATGTCTTCACCGACACCCCGTACACGGCTGTCAGCAGGAGAAAGTACCATTGAAAACGTTTGCGGCCGCAGCCTTCGTACAGCAGTTCGTACGTGGCCAGGAAAAACGCCAGGGCCATGGCGGCCAGAGGGATGTCGTTTTTGACGGAAACGGCCTGGAGTACAAAGAGTTTGGCTGAGGCCGCCAGCAGACTGGCGACAAAGGCCACGTCCGGCCTTCGGCTTATGCGCAGACTTAGGCTATATGACACGACGATAATGCACAGATAGCTGAGATAACACCAGGCAGAGAGTCCATAGTCCGAATGGAAGCGAAGGTTGGCATAATGCAGGATGTCAAAGCCTATTGGGAAAATTCGCTGGCGGATGTCGTTGTAGTGTGCTGGAAAAAGCGTATTTTCTTGCTGCATCATAAAGATGCGGGGGAGATTGTAGCACAGTCCATCCTGGCTTGCTGGTGGAACAAATACGGCCTGGACGGCCAGATAGGCCAGGGACGCCAAAAACAGCCAGACCAGATACCGCGTATATGACTGGCGAAATGCACGAAACGCCGCACGAAAGGGAGTAAGGCCCGTGTGCGATCGGGCAAGCCCCCACCCGCACCCGCAGATGACCAGGGCCTCGCCGATGAGTGTTGCCTCCGGACGGCCCAAGGCAAAGGCCCCTTCGATGATGAGGGCATAAACGGCCATGGCCAGGAGGATGGCGTAGGCGAAGCAGGACCCCGGGCGCAGTCGCAAGCCGGCAAGCAGCACGGCCAAAGCGGCCACGACGAACAGGATTCCCGCCAGGACTGCAAGGGAAAGCACCAAGGTCATCAATTGTTCCTGCATTTCGTTGCGGCTCTGGTCATCGCTTCTGCCCCGGCCGTGATGGAAAAAAGCGATCAGCCGGCTGCCCCCGAGGGGGGGCTGCGGCGGCACCGTCAACTTGTTTGGGCCGGTTTGCACATAGGGCACCGCAATGTGTCTGGCTGTGCATGCCAGGATCACGCAGCCAAGCGAGCGCCGGCGACTTTGGCCCAGGTTTCGAAGGCTTGGGCCCGGGCGGTTCGGTAGTCGGCGACAGGTCGGTGGTCTCGACGAAGGTGGAAGAGGTTGGCGATCGGGTCGTGGATGGAGAGAAATAGTTGGACTTGGCGAGCCGACTTGAAGCGTTTCATCTGCCGTCCTCGTCGCCTCGTCGGCTGGTGAGAGTTCTCGGCTCGATTGTTGAGACCCTTGTGCTGACGATGTTCGACGCCGGGCATGGTTTCGCGCTTGGCGGCGGCGTAGCTCTTGAGCTTGTCGGTCACCAGCACCCGTGGCTCCACCCCTTGCCTCTTGAGCAGCTTTCGCAGCAGCCGCTTGGCCGCCTTCGCATCCCGCCGGCTCTGGACCAGCACGTCAAGGACGAAGCCATCCTTGTCTACAGCCCGCCAAAGATACTGGCGCTTACCGCCGATGGCCAGGACGACCTCATCCAGGAGCCATTTGTCGCCCCGGCGCGGTGCTCGTCGGCGCAGGGTGTTGGCGATATCGCGGCCGAATTTCAGCCCCCACTGCCGGACCGTCTCATAGCTGACCGTGATACCCCGTGCCGTCAGCATTTCCTCAACCATTCGCAGGCTCAGCGGAAAGCGGAAGTACAGCCACACGGCAGTCGAAATGACTTCGGCAGGGTAGCGATAGCCGGCAAAGTGAGGATTAGGGTGCGTCGACATGCGGCTCAATACCCGGACGCGACGTTTCAAGCAACCTCTCGGCCGACAAGTTGACGGTACCAGCGCCGCCTCAGTCAGGCTCCCCGATCTTGGCCCACACGTTACGCAACCACGTTTCCTCCGGCCCTCTCCGTCCCTCCAGGGCCTTTTCCCGTGCATCCCGGGTCAACCCTCCAACCCAGGCCCGAAAACGTTCCTGCCGCGCTTTTTCGCGGGCTCTCGCCAGCGCCCACTCCATTTCCTCGGTGCGGATTTTAGCGTCGATCTCTGCCTGCTCCTCGGCGCTAAGGTACCCGGAAGGACGCCGGTAACTGCCCAGCCCGGCCAAGGAACGAAACACCCAGGCGCACGGATCGGCCACAGGCTGGCCCGTCTTGTCCAGCATCTTCCCCTCGGCCAGTTCCCATTCGGCGTAATCAAGCCCTTGCACGACCCGTTCCGGACTTTTACCGCGTTCCGCCAGGGCGGCGTAAATCTGTTCGAGTTGCTCAAGTCCGAACCCGGCACGGGAGAGCGTGGGCCATGCGGTTTGCAGCGTCTCAAAAGAGATAGATAGATTCTTTCTATCTATCTTAAGAGGGGCGTTTGCTCTGTTGAATGCGACAGTTTGATTCAACTGTTGGAGTTGTCTGTTTAGCTTGTCGATTTGGTTGGTATGCTTTTCTTGTGTGTTTGATTTGTCTGCGTTGTTACGCCCCCAGGTCGCAGCCAGAGAGTCGGTTGGCGCCAGGGAAAGCGCGCGGTTGCGGCCTGCTCCCCATTGTTGTTTTTCCAACCAGCCGGCGGCGACGAACTTGTTGATGATGGTGCGCGCCGTGCCCATGGGAACGTCGGTTTCCGCAGCAATGACGGCGTATGTGGTCACTACTGGGCCTGTTTCCAGGAAGTGGGCGGCCAGGGTTTTCTGGGCGGCCGTGGCCAGGGGAAGGCGCTGCGGCAACCGCATGGCCGGGTGGGTTTGTCTGTCCGAATTGTCTGTTTTTTTAGTCTGTTTTATTTGTCTGTTTATTTTGAATGTTTTGTTTTCTTGTTCGCCTTCTCTGAGCGATTTGTCTGTTCTTTTTTTGTGTTCTTTTTTTGTGCTCGGCTCGTCTGTTTGTCTGTGTTCTTTGTCTTCTTGCTTTGTCTGTTCGACAGTTGAGTTCGTCTGTTGGATTTTTCTGATTGACTCAACTGTCGAGTTTGTCTGTTCCTCTTGTCTGTTTTTTTTGTCTGTTTTTTTTGTCTGATCGTTTTGTCTGTGCTGTTCGTCTGCTTTGTTCGTCTGCTCGCGTTTGAGGGGAAGGGGCTGGACGATGGCATCCTTGAGACACACCTCCGGGGCGGCTGGCTGCGTCGGCGATTGGCTGCCCAGGCGGCTTTGGGCGGCCTTGCGCAGGAGTTGGGTCATTGATATGGCCATGGCCTGCTCCGATGCTTACTGCGACAGAATTTGCAACAGTTCCGTGGCCAAGGTGCGGTAGGCCTGGGCACCGGGACTCTTCGACGCGTGTCGCAAAACGGTCTTGCTCAGCATTTCAGATTGCTGGATGTCGGTATTGACCGGAATGATGGTGGAAAAGACCTTGCCTGGGTAAGTTTGCTGGATCTGTTCGATGGTCACTTTGCTGACAGCGGTGCGCCGGTCGGCTTTGTTGATGAGCAGGCGCAAAAAGCGGCCCGAGGGGTGGTCTGGATCAGCCTGGGCTATGCCGGCGATGGTTTCGATGGTGCGGTCCAGGCCGTCCATGGCGTAGCGGCTTCCGGCTTCGACGGGCACGAGGATGAAATCCGAAGCGATCATGGCCTGAATGGAAAAAAGGCCCAGGTTCGGCGGGCAGTCGATAAGGGTGAAATCAAAGGTTTTGACGGCGTGTTCGCGCAAACGGTCGCGCAGCATGTACCAACCGTAGTCGTCGCGTCGCGCCAGGGCTGGCTCCAGGGCGGCGCTGTCGGTTTTGTTGGGCAACACGTGCAAGCGTTCGTAATCCGGGGCCGGCGTAAGACAGGCTTCCGCCGTGACGCCGTCGCCGTCAAGGAGTTCCAGCAGGCTGTTGCCGCCCCAGGGGCTGCCGAGAAAGGTGCTGGTGAGATTGCATTGGCTGTCGGCGTCGACGATGAGGACGCGCTTTTTCCGGGCGGAAAGGGCGTGGGCCAGATTGGCCGTGGTGGTGGATTTGCCCACTCCCCCCTTGTTATTGGACACGGTGAGTATAATTCCCATCAACTTACTCTCCCTGTAGATGTCTGCTGCACGCCGTGATTAGCACCGGGAATCGAGGATCAGCAAGGTTTTTTTAGGGGTATTTGGTCTGTTGATTTGGAATGACATGCTCTACGCACAGGGCCTCAAGTAAGTTCGTTTTTCCGCCGACAAAGAGCCGCCGCAGGTCCCTTTATGCCGTCGGCATCTCCTCAACCATGCGCAGACGCGGCAGAAAGGTATGACCGTGGCGAGCCGCGTTTCCAACAGCGTCAGTCAGTCATGTAAGTACTGGTCGCAGTCGGCAGCTACGGCCAGCGGCAATTTCGCTGGCCTGCATGAGGCTGGCTAACTTCTCCGGTGGCACCAGGTAGTCTTCGCGCCGAGTTTCCTCCCGCTCAGCATACTGCGGCTAAGGCACCGTCAACTGGCACCGTCAACTTGTCGGTCGTGGTGGTTGCTGGAAATGTCTGGTCCGGTTATTGAGTAGCATGTCGACGCACCCTAATTCCCACTTTGCCGGCTATCGCTACCCCGTCGAGGTCGTTTCGACCGCCGTGTGGCTTTACTTCCGCTTTCCGCTGCGTCTGCCAATGGTTGAGGAAATGCTGGCGGCACGGGGGGGCACGGTTAGCTATGAGACAGTCTGGCAGTGGGGGTTAAAGTTTGGCCGTGATATCGCTAATAGCCTGCGCCGGGGCGACAAGCGGTACCTGGATGAGGTCATCCTGACCATCGGCGGTAAGCGCCACTCTCTCTGGCGGGCTGTGGACAAGGATGGCTTCGTCCTTGACGTGCGGGTTCAAAGCCGGCGGGATGTAAAGGCGGCCAAGCGGCTGCTGCGAAAGCTGCTCAAGAGGCAGGGAGTGGAGCCAAGGGTAATGGTGACCGACAAGCTCAAGAGCTACGCCGCCGCCAAGTGCGAGACCATGCCGGGCGTCGAACATCGCCAGCGCAAGGGTCTCAACAACCGAGCTGAGAATTCCCACCCGCCGACGAGGCGACGAGAACGGCAAATGAAATGTTTTAAGTCGGCTCGCTTAGTTCAACGGTTTCTTTCCTTCCACGACCCGATTGCCAACCTCTTCCACCTTCGCCGAGACCACCGCCCCGTCGCCGACTACCGGACCGCCCGAGCCCAGGCCTTCGAAACCTGGGCGGAAATCGCCGGCGCTCGCCTCGCAGCGTGGTCCTGGCATGCCCAGCCATACACATTTCGGCAGCCTACGTGCAAACCGGCCCAAACAAGTTGACGGTACCCCCTATTAATTATGAAAAAAAGCCAACCAGACATTTTCATCCTCGATGTTGACGGAGTCATGACGACCGGGCAATTTGTTTACTCTGACCAGGGTAAATTATTAAAAGTTTTTGGTGCCCATGACAATGACGGGATAAAGATGATACAAAAGCATGTTGCGATTTTATTTATTACAGCTGACAAAAGAGGCTTTGGTATAACAAAAAAAAGAATTGTCGAAGACATGGGGCAGCAACTCATGTTAGTCAAAGAATACGAAAGGATGGAATTTATTGAAAAAACCTATGGCTTAGCAAATATTGCGTACATGGGAGACGGCTACCACGACGCCCAAATATTAAAAGCCTGCTTCTACGGAATAGCCCCTGGAAATGCCAGAATTGAAGCAATCCGTTCAGCAAATTTCGTTACACCTTCCAAGTCAGGTGAAGGAGCCGTTTTAGACGCATGCCTTCATCTTATTGAACGTTTCTTTTACAGGGCACTGTAAATTAATACAAGAGAAACAGAATGATCCGACACACGTTCGAACGTATCTTGGCCAGTCGACGTACCTTGTTAGGCGTTGGCCCTATGAGCCAGAACTGTGTTGATGCGACTATTGAGCTAGCAAATGAATATGAAATCCCCATATTTCTCGTCGCCAGTCGCCGTCAGATAGATTCTGAAGCATTTGGAGGCGGCTACGTCAATAATTGGACGACGGAAGAATTTTCACGATACGTTATCGACAAAGACAAAAAGGGCAAGGTAATCTTGGCTAGGGACCATGGCGGACCTTGGCAGAACACCATGGAATCCCTTTACGGCCTGAGCCTGCGTCGGGCCATGGAATCGGCAAAATTATCGTTTCGAGCAGATATAGATGCGGGTTTTCAAGTGCTGCACATCGATCCAAGCGTTGACATCCATGGCGACCCAAGCGCCGACGAAATATTAGACCGTGTATTTGAACTGTATGAATACTGCTGGAGCTATGCACAATCACAAGGAAATAAAATTCTTTTCGAAATAGGAACAGAACAGCAAAGCGGAGGCGTGAATATGTTAAACGATCTCCACTATACTTTGTCATCTGTTCTTAAATTCTGCAAAAAAACAAACGTTCCGCTGCCTCTATTTGTTGTCGTGCAGAACGGAACAAAAGTCATGGAGACACGAAACATTGGTTCATTTGATCAATCTATCAGGGTGGCAAATGAACTTTCCCCTGAGATTCAAATGCCGAAACTCGTCGAACTTTGTAAAGATTTTAATATTTTCATGAAAGTACACAATACCGACTATCTTTCTGACGAAAGCCTTATTTGGTATCCTCGCCTGGGCATCCATGCAGCCAACGTTGCTCCTGAATTTGGCATAGTAGAGACCAAAGCCTTACTCGAAATTATGCACAAAAATTCCTTGCACCGCCATGCGGAGCGATTTAACGAAATCGCTTTCAACTCAAGAAAGTGGGAGAAATGGGTGCTCGACGCGCAGAGGACTTCGGATAACGATAAATCGATAATAGCAGGACACTATGTCTTTTCAAGCCAGGAGTTCATTGAACTGAAAAAGGAAGTGACCCATGCTCTTGCAGCCAGTGGCATACATTTAGACGCTTACCTCAAAGCGAGCGTCAAGGCGTCAATTATGCGGTATTTGCGTAATTTTAGGCTGGTGAGGTCATCATGAAAAACGTCGCGACCTTGATATTGAATCGCAATCTTCCTGAACCGACGGACGCGCTTGTTGAACATCTCAAACGTTATGACGGAGATGTAACAGACGTTTTTGTAATTGAGTCGGGATCAGACCCAACTAACCTCTCCAGAAACGTTACATGGTATGCCGATTGGCCCGAGGCTCTTGAGCAGGGTTTACGCTACTCCAGAGGAATGAACTATGGTCTCAGCCAACTCTGGAAACAAGGTTATTTCCAAAATTATGACGCCTTTTTCTTGCTAACTAATGATACCGAATTTTCACGTCAACCAACAATTCCTCAACTCCTCGAAGTATTTAATTCGCATCAACGAGTTGGTATTTTATCTCCATGCTCAAAACTATGGGGAGAAAAAACCTTATTACAAGAAGAACATACGAAATATTTTTGGTTCATTCATAACACTGCATATTTTTTACGAAGAAAATTTATTGAATCTATATGCAACTACTCAGAAACTAGCCATGTAAACTTTCTTTTCGACGGTGAAAATTTTCGCGGCTATGGGAATGAAAGTGAACTCATAGCAAAGGCCTATGCAAATGACTGGGCGGCGGCTATAACATCTAAAGTCTGGGCAGAAGAAAATGAAAGTTACCTGCTGACAAAATCGGATATCATAAAAACTGAAGCATACAAAGAGAACATTAGACTTTATATTGCAGAAGGTCGCGCCTGGATGAAAAAAAAATATGGATTTAACAGCAGATGGACTATGCAGCAGTATGTCAAGTCCATGTATGATAATTTCTTTGAGTTTTACCCAGAATACAACAACTTCAAGATATAGGAGAAGTAAAATGATCACCATAGAAAAGCCTTGGGGAAAAGAAGAGATTATCGAAACAAACCAACGCTACACTGTGAAGCGACTCACTATGTGGAAGAACATGCGATGCAGCTTACAATACCACAACCTTAAGTGTGAGACAATTGTTGTAGTCAGTGGAGTCTTGCGGATAATTCAGGGCGATTCTCCGAAAAGCCTGGATGCAAAAGACTATCATCCAGGCGAATGTGTCACTTTAAAGCCTGGAGTTGTCCATAGGATGGAATGTGCAGAGGATTGCGTATATCTTGAAGCAAGCACAAGCGAACTGAACGATGTTGTTCGTCTTGAAGATGACTATAATCGAGCATGATGATGAGCTATCGAGTTCTTATTCCAACAGCTGGCACCGGATCAAGACTCTGGCCACTAACAAAGCATTTAAACAAATCACTTGTCAACGTTTCACACAAACCACTTGTCTCACATATCATTGACTATTTTCCAAAAGACGTCGAATTTGTGATCGTCTTGGGATATAAAGGGGAAATTGTACGGGATTTCTTTACCATCACCTACCCCAAACGACGTTTTTTGTTTGCCGAAGTCTCGCCATATGAAGGGGAAGGCTCGGGACTTGGGCTTAGCATTTGCGCCTGCGAGCAATATTTGCGCCAGCCGTTCATTTTTATTGCCTGCGACACCCTCGTCTGCGAACCTATCCCGGCCCCCACTTGCGACTGGATCGGCTATGCCGAAGGCAAGCCATCCGAACACTACCGCACGGTGGAAGTTCATGCGGGGAATGCGGTGAACTTTTTTGAAAAAAGTCATCCCAGGACGGCCTCAGAAAAAAATTATATCGGCTTGGCTGGTATTTACCACCATCAGAAATTCTGGGATCGCATGCAGTCAGGGGGGCCAGCAGCAATCACTGCAGGGGAAGTCTATGGGTTGCAAGGCTTAACCGGCAAAGGAATGAAAGCGCTAGCCTTTACTTGGAACGACACAGGAACAATTGAAACCCTCAACCACGCTCGAACATTTTACAAGGATCCTGACGGACCGAACATTCTGGAAAAAGACAACGAAACTATTTGGTTTGTTGGAGAAAAAGTCGTAAAATTCTGTACTGACACGACGTTTATCAAGAATCGGGTCGCCAGAGCTGATATCCTGCAAGGATTTGTTCCAGAAATTCTTGGCCATTCGAATTTCATGTACTGTTACACAAAAGCTTCGGGAGACATTCTCTCCAAGGTGGTCACGCTTCCCATTTTCTCAAGACTGCTGCTTCACTCCAAACAGTTATGGCAGCCTCATATTCTTGACTCACAAGACAGAAACGCATTCAACCAACGATGCATGCACTTTTACAAAAACAAGACCTATGAGCGCATCCATCTTTTCTACAAAACGTTTAACGAGACAGACGATTCTGGTATAATAAACGGGAAATGCATTACCACCCTTGAATCTTTGTTGCAACGCGTCGATTGGAATTCCATCAGTCAAGGTCTCCCAGGCCGCTTCCACGGAGACTTTCATTTTGAAAACATACTTTATAATACAGCTGAAGATAAATTTATTTTTTTGGATTGGCGACAGGACTTCGGGGGCGATCTTGTTATTGGTGACATTTATTACGACCTTGCAAAGCTCCTCCATGGCCTGATAGTATGCCATGAACTCATCAATAAAAATTACTTCTCTGTCACTTGGCATGGCCGTAACGTTGATTTTGACTTCTACAGAAAACAAATTCTTGTTGAATGCGAGCTGTTTTATTACAATTGGATTGTTGAAAATGGCTTTGACAAGGGCAAAGTCTTAACTCTAACGGCTTTAATATACCTTAATATTGCAGCATTACACCACTATCCATACTCACATATGCTATACGCACTCGGGAAATACATGCTACATTCTATTCTGGAGGCAAACAATGAAACTCATTGAAAGAACAGAATGCGCGATTACGCACTTGCCAGACCTTGAAGATCTATACGTACTAAAAAATTTTCCTATTCACATGGGATGCACGACGGATCCCCCCGAAAGTGACATCCGCAGCGACATGGCATGGTCCATTGGTAAGTCTTCGGGCCTCATTCAATTAAAATACCTTATTCCAATCGATGTCCTATATGCCAAGGCGCATGGGTCAGGGTGTGTTGGAGCGCTCTGGCTTGAACACCACAAGGCTTTTGCTCGCTTTATCTCTTCATTTTCTCCCCAGGAAGTTCTCGAGATAGGCGGTGCCCACGGCGTATTGGCGCGCGAATACAATAAAATAAATACAACGCAATGGACTATACTTGAACCAAACCCTACCCCAACGGACGGTACACCTGCACGATACCTCGCTGGATTTTTCGACAACAATTTTCAATGTGATTTTCCTGTAGGCGCCGTTGTCCATTCACATGTTTTTGAGCATATGTATGAACCAGACAAATTCATAAAACAAATTTCAGACTTTCTTTTGACTGGAAAGTACATGTTTTTTTCGGTCCCAAACATGGAAGAAATGATAAAAAGATCCTATGTTAATTGCATAAACTTCGAACACACCATGCTTCTTACAGAAGCACACATTGAACACTTGCTTTCAAAACATCATTTAAAGGTTCTTAGCAAAGAATATTTCAAGGATGACCACAGTATCTTCTACTCCACAACAAGGGACCATTCAGCCGACCTTAAAATGCTTACAATAGGTCTATACAAAGCCAACAAAAAAAACTATAATGAATATATAAAAACACAAATAGCTGTAACAAATAGGCTCAATTCCCGACTGATGTTACATAGTGGCCCTGTTTTTCTTTTCGGCGCTCATATATTCTCACAGTACCTCATTGCTTTTGGGCTTGATGAATCTAAAATTTCATGCATCCTGGATAACGACAATAACAAACAAGAAAAGCGTCTGTACGGGACAAAACTTCAAGTTGCCTCGCCCATGATCCTCGGCGGTCTGGATGCGCCGGTGGTTATTCTGAAAGCCGGCGTCTACAACGATGAAATTCGAACAGACATAATAAACGAAATTAATGCTTCGACAATATTTTGGGAGTAGTTGACGGATGACTAAGATTACGATTTTTGCCAATTTTTTCATTGACACAGAAGAACGTTTTTTGCGGATGCAGGATTCTTTTCTCTCATTCTACCTTGTCAAGCCATCAAAGTGGGTAGTCAATATTCGTGGGAAATTCAAGCATCGTGCCGCATCATTTTTACGCAAACATCTTGGCAAGGAACTTACCATTACTTACCTGCACAGCAAGACTGGGTGGTTTCACGACACCGCGTCACTCCTGCAGTATATCAATACAAAATATTTAATGATATGGATGGAGGACCATATAAATATTGCCGATATCGATTACTACAAATCAGTGCTTGAGGACATTGAATCAACAGACATCGATCTATTGTACTACACTTTCCACGATATAGATTCAAGATACGACGACATGCCTCTCTCATCGACTAAGACAATGTATTATTTTTTACTTGACATGCGTTCCTACAAAATTATGCAGAAAAATCAGCCTGGAGCATTCATTATTTGGTACGGCGCAATCATGAAAAATACTTTGTTTCGAAAGATCATTTTGAACCCTCCTCGAAAATCTGAACGAAAATACCCGGTGGAAACTCCCTTTGATTTTGAAAAATGCGCAACCCAGGTTCAATGGTTACCGCTTTTGACTGGATTTACACGAAAAGAATTCTTTGCTTCCGTCGATGACGACAGAAAGCCAGGCTACAGCCTCCAAAGCCGAGGAATGTATCCTATTCGCGAAGGACGCAAAAGTTACGCGCTCAAATCGACCAACATCGAATAGCCCGTTTTTTTCAACATGCAGGCTACGGTTTTCCCCACAGGAGATTCATCCCATGGGCATATCTTACGATGCCGCCTTTTATGATGAGCAACGCGAAGGTTCCCTGGCTTCCGCGCAGTTGATCGTACCGCAAATTTTTGATGTCGCTCCAGTCAAATCCGTGGTCGACATCGGGTGCGGCGTCGGGGGGTGGCTCTCCGTGTTCAAGGCGCTAGGCGTGGAGAGACTCGCTGGCTACGACACCAACGAGATGCCTGGAGAAGCTTTTTACATCGATGCGAACTGCATCCATACTGGCATCGACTTCACACATCCCGGGCTACGAGTGAAGGCCAGGGCCGATCTCGTCTTGAGTCTAGAAGTCGCGGAACATTTGCCGGAATCAAATGCCGATGCCTTCGTCGATTTGTTGACGTCCATCGCGCCCATGGTCTTTTTTTCTGCCGCACTTCCCTTCCAAACCGGCGTTGGCCACTGCAACGAACAACCGCCCTGGTACTGGCGCAACAAATTCAATGCGTGCGGCTATGTCGAAGTTGATTGGCTGCGACCGCGCTTTTGGTTCGATACCCGTATTGCCTGGTGGTACCGCCAAAACATGACTATGTTTGTTCGCCCTCAGGTATTGAAGCGCTACCCCAAAATGGCTTCCTTGGCTCAGGCGCATATGCAGCCCCCAGGACCGCACAAATTGACGCTGATCAACGAATGGGTGCTGAGCAACGCCTTCAACCATCTCCAACGCCTCAACCAAAATCTGCAGGCTGCCGGCGATCATGCCGCCGTCGAACGCGCACAGCGCATTGCCGCAACCATAACCCGCTGCATAAAGACGGAAGAGTCGCGTCGGGCCTTGTGCAGGGAGTTCCTGGAGGAAGGATTGGTTGCCGAGGCGGACGCCCAGCACGCCTCCTTGCGCCTAGCACCGGTGGATCACTCATTGGCACGCAACGATGCAAGCAACCAAACGGCTCATGCCGCAGCCATCGCCAAGCAGGTTCAAGAACGCGACGCAACCCCAGCCACGCGCTATCAGGGTGCCGCGACGCGCGATATCGAGGCGCTTTGCAGACGTCTTGAAAAAGTCGGCGTCCCGGTGGAACGGGCACGCCTCAATGTTGCGGATTTTCTTGACTGGTGCCAGCATTTTGCAGAACTTAAAAAAGTTTATAGGGATTACGCTGATGTCGGCATCGAAAAGCTCCTGGAACACTACCTAGCTTATCAAACAATAGGGTTGCAGTCCGGGCAAACATACATGGATGTAGCGTCAGCTGGCAGCTCCTGGTGCGACGCGCTGCAGCAAAAAGGTTTGGCTGCCTATCGGCTTGATTTGAGTTATCCAAGCGGATTACATGGAAACACGATCGGCTGTGATGCGACGAAGACATTTTTGGGCGACAATGCCTTCGACGGAGCTTCCCTGCAGTGCGCCTTCGAGACGTTTACCGGCGAAGCCGACAAGAACCTTTTGCCGGAAATGGAGCGATTGCTGAAGCCCGGCGGCGTCCTTGTCATCACGCCCCTCTATCTTGACGCCGTCCACAGCATCATCACCAGTCCGTTTTGCGGCCAGGACGCCGTGGAAATCGATCCCGGTGCGATACGCCTATGGCGGGAAGACGACTATAAGGAACCCTTCAGCCGCCATTACTCGCCGGAAGCCCTCGCCGAGCGGGTCCTGGCCCATTGCGACGGGCTCGACGTCCGGCTGGTCTATTTAGAGAATCTGGACGAGCTGCGGGAACGCTTTCCGGGACAACGCATTTACGCCGAATTCCTGCTCAAGGCTCGCAAAATGCGTTCCGAAAAGGCGGCCCCGAACATTCACGGAGGTTCAGGCCATGTCCCGGCCGCCCCTCTCGTTTCTGTCATCATTCCCACCTGCAACCGCGCCACACTCTTGCGCAAAACCCTGGCCGGCCTTAAACGGCAAACGCTGTCCCTCGACCAGTTCGAGTGCATCGTGGTTGACAACGGATCCACCGACGACACCGTCAACGCGTGCCGGGAAATGGCATCGTGCTTCCCCCGCTTCAAATACATCCGGGAGGACCGTCCCGGGTTGCATATGGGTCGCCACACCGGCTGGCGGCATGCCGATGCGTCGGTCCTGGCCATCCTGGACGACGACGCCATCCCGTTGCCCACCTGGGCGGAAGGCATGGCGGAGGGGTTCGCGGATTGGAAAGTGGGGCTGGTCACCGGAAGGATTTTGCCGAAATTCGAAAGGCCGCCGCCGTCCTGGCTTTCGTCACTCTGGGTGGCAGACGCCTACGGAAAGCACCTGCCCTGGTATACCCTGCTCGATTTTGGCGACGTCTTGCGGGAGATTCCCCATAAATACGTTTGGGGAGCGAACTTCGGCGTCAGAAAAGCTACGCTGGAAGCCGTCGGCGGCTTTCATCCAGACTCGCTGCCCAATGACCGCCTCGCCTACCGGGGCGACGGCGAATGCGCGACGACAGAGGCCATTGAGAAACTTGGCATGCGTTGCCTATATCATCCCAAGGCCTCGGTCCTACATTGCCTTAATGCTTCGCGCCTGAACCTGAACTATCTGTACGAACGGGCTTTTCGGCAGGGGATTTCCGACTCCTATACGAAGACGCGCCGCACCGGCGCGTTGCAGGGGCTGCTCCCTGTCCGGGAACACGGCACGACGCCGGAATCCCATTTGGCCCGCGGCTACGCGGAAGGCTTCAATTTCCACCAGCGAGCGCTGGTGGACACCCCCGACTTGTATGCGTGGGTCATGCAGTCGGACTATCTGTTCGATTCGCCTCCCTGTTCCACACCGTAGGCGGACCCGGCTACGGGCGACGCCCCGGGCCTCAGGGCAAGGTCCCTTTGGGATCAGGTCGCGGTAGGGACGTACGCGCTCAATAAGACGCGTCTTGTCAGGGCGAGCAGGAAGCGGCAGAAGCTCAGGCAGGGATGATCAGGGAGCAGGGATCGAGATGTTGTGGCAGGAGGGCCTTGCGTTGGGCATCGGTAGTTGCCGCCGGCAAGTGCTCGAAGAGGTAGCGTAGATAGCGATATGGCTCCAGGCCATTGGCCTTGGCGGTCTCGATGAGGGTGTACAGAGTGGCCGAGGCGTCGGCTCCGCGCGGATGGCCTGAGAACAACCGTAACCGTCAAAAGAACCCCTTCTTACGCCTCCTGAATTTTCTGGCATGGAGTGTCCCCAGGAGGGGCGACCATGGTAGCATCGGCACCGGAGCATAGATCCGAAAAGGCGGCGTATTGGGCTGGA
>NZ_WVUD01000039.1 GCF_009856865.1 Solidesulfovibrio aerotolerans
GGGAGATGGAGAAGACCAGGCATATTCCGGGTCAGGAAGTACGCTGGCCTGTCTTTGCGTTCCCGCCTGTCTGGATGGAAAAGAGATTTCCTTGTTCGCGCACACACTTCGGTGGTCGCCGCAACGAAATCCCTAACGAAATTCCCAGATTCTTCATGGCTGCCGGCGGCTGGGAACAAGCCGTCATTTCCCCGAGCCCGCCCTTTCCAATCGATCAAGCTCCAAACAATCGGCCCCGTCTTCGGGGCCGAGGGCCGGTTGGGGGCTGCATTTTGGCCGATGAGCCAGCCGCGCCAGCGGCGGCAGCATCGGCCCAAATGCAGCCCCCATCTGCAACAATCCTCCCAACCGCTTCCCCCACTCCCGCGCCCAAGCGGGGGGTCCGGGGGGATCATCCCCCCGGCGGGTCCAGGGCAGCGCCCTGGTGGGTCCAGGGCAGCGCCCTGGCAGGGTCCGGGACAGCGTCCCGGTGGGGTCTGGGACAGCGCCCCAGCAGGGTCCGGGGCAGCGCCCCAGCAGGGTCCGGGGCAGCGCCCCAGCAGGGTCCGGGGCAGCGCCCCGGTCACTAAATAGGCCGCACGGCGACGGGGGTGTTGCCGGGCAAGCCTTCGAGGTCGGCGGGGATGGTGATGAGCCCGTCGGCCATGAGCAACGTTTTGAGCAGCCCGGATTTGCCGAGCACGGGATGGGCCAGGGGCAGCTGGCCGGGCCGTTCTTCCAGGCGCACGCGCACGTGGTCTTCGCGGCCTTGTTTGGAGGCGACGTTGCGGGAGAGCTGGGCCGGGAAGGTACGCGGCGTGTTCTCAAAGGCGGCCGGATCGCCGGCCAGATGGGCCAGCAGCGGCAGGGCGAATATCAGCAGCACGATTTGGGCCGAGGTGACCTGTCCGGGCAGGCCGATGGCTGATTTGCCGCCGAGGCTGGCCAGGATGGTCGGTTTGCCGGGACTGATGGCCACGCCGTGGGCCAGGATGTCGGCCCCGAGATTGCGCAGGGCATCGAGGGTGAAATCGCGCGCGCCAACGGAGCTGCCGCCGGACAGCAATGTCAGGTCGTAGTTGGCGGCAGCTTCGGCCAGGGCGGCCTGGATGCCGGCCAGATCGTCGGCCACCAGGGGAAAGGTGGTGGGCGCGGCCCCGGCCTGGCGCAGCATGGCGGCCAGGGTATGGCTGTTGACGTCGCGGATCTGCCCGGGTTTGGGCGTGGCCTCGGCCGGCACCAGTTCGTCGCCGGTGGAGAGCAGGGCCACGGTGGGGATTTTGCCAACCTTTAGGCTGGTGCGGCCCAGAGCGGCCAAGAGGCCAATTTCCTGGGGGCGCAGCCGCGTGCCGGCGGCCAGCACTTTCTGGCCCACGGCGGCGTCTTCGGCGGCCAGCATGACGTTGTCGCCCGGGGCCAGGGACCGGCGCATTTCAATGGCTCCTGCGCCGAGATCCTCGGTGTATTCGACCATGACCACGGCATCGGCTCCGGCCGGGAGAAACGCGCCGGTGACGATACGGGCGCAGTGGCCGGCGGGGAGCGGTTTGTCCGGGATGATGCCAATGGGGATGTCCATGGCCAGATCGAGGTAGCCGGGGTTGGAGTCTGTGGCTCCGAACACTTCGGCGGCGCGCACGGCGTAACCGTCCATGGCGGCGCGGCTGGCGGCGGGCAGGTCTTCGCCGGCCACGATGTCCTCGGCCAGAATGCGGGAGCAGGCCGTAGCCAGACCGACGGTTTCGGCCGGCAGGGCGGCAAACGTGCGCAGCAGATCGCGGAATTCGGCCGTGGACACGGCCCGGAAAAAGCCTTCGCGCATGGTGGTATTGATCCTTGGGGCGGTTAGGGGACGAGCAGATTTCGGGCGATAACGGCCGCACCGAAAAGGCCCACGTTTTCTTCGCGCACCAGCCGCACCGGGATGTCCGCCAAAAACGGCGCATAGGTGGGCGAGGCGTAAAACTCCCGGGCAAATTCCGGGTGGTTGACGAGCACGGGATTTTTCGCAGCCACGCCGCCGCTGAGGTACACGCCGCCGGCTGCCAGCACGGTCAGAGCGTAGTCGCGCACCGCCCGGCCGTAGAAGCGGGCAAAAAGGGCCGTGGTCGGGCTGTCAGCGGTGAGTTGCCGGCCGATCTGGGCTGGCGCGAGGTCGTCGCCGGTCAAAAACCGGTGCAGATGGGCCAGGCCCGAGCCGGAAAGAACGGAATCGGCGCGCACATACTCTTCGCCCGTGGCCCGGGCCAGGAACTCGGCAAAGGCCGATTCCTCGGGTCCGAAAAAGGGCGCGGCGGTTTGGCCTGCTTCCGAGGCCAGGGCCAAGACGGTGCCGTCGGCCAGGGGGACCAGGGTGGCATGGCCAAGGCCGGTGCCGGCACCGATGACGGCCTGGATTTTGGCCGGATCGAACCGGCCGGGCAAAACGATTGCGGCGGACTCGGCCAGGAGCCGGCAGCCGTGGGCCTGGGCCAGGAAATCGTTGACGCAGGCGGTGCGGCCAAGGCCGTGTTGCTGCTCCAGTTCATCAAGGTCCAGCGTCCAGTCGATATTGGCAAAGCGCACCGTGCGCCCGACCACGGCACCGGGCACGGCAAAGGCGGCGGCGGCGGCCTCGTCAAGGGGCAGATCAAACCCGGCCTGCGGCAGGGCGGCCAGCAGCTCGGCAAAGGAGTCGGCGGCCTGGGTGGACAGTTGGACATGGCGCAACAGGGTGAGGCTGCAGTCCGGGGCCAGGGTGAAATGTCCGAACCGGCTGCTCGTGCCGCCGATGTCGGCAGCCAGAATATGGCGTAGCACTGGCGGGGTCGCCTGGGGCATGGCCGACTCCTTGAAAGCGGGAGAAGTTTGGGGCACGTATCTGTTCGCGTCGGCGGCGAGTGTGCCGGGGCGCGCAAGGAAACGCAAGCATGACCGATACCGTATCCGTGGCCCTGGCCGGGGCGAGCCTGGGACTTTCCGCCGGATTTTCCCCGGGACCGCTTTTATCCCTGGTGTTGTCCCAGACCCTGGCCCACGGGCCGCGCGAAGGCGTCAAGGTGGCGCTGGCTCCGCTGCTCACCGACGCGCCCATCATCCTGGCCGTCTGGCTGGTGCTGTCGCGCTTAACGGCCATGCCGACGGTTATGGGTGGTGTGGCCCTGGCCGGGGCAGCGCTGTTATGCCGCTACGGCTGGGACTGTTTCAAGGCTCCGTCGCCGGACGCCGGCAACCCGGATCTGGCCCCGCGCTCGGTGTTGCGCGGCGTGGCCGCCAATTTCGCCAATCCGCATCCCTACCTGTTCTGGGCCACCGTCGGCGTGCCGTTTTTGCTGGAAACTGCCACGGCCGGGGCCGTGCCGGTGATCGTTTTTCTGGCGGTGTTTTTTGCGAGCATCATCGGGGCCAAGGTGGCGGCCGCCCTGGTGGCCGGTCGATTCCGACGGTTTCTGTCCAGCCGCGCCTATCGGCTGCTCATGGCCGGACTTGGGCTGTCGCTTTTTTATTTCGCCTTCTGCTTCGCCCGGCAAGGGCTGGTTCTGCTCCGGGGGGCCTGATCGGGCGTTGTCCTTTGCCGGGTTCATCCGTATCATGCCGTCCGGCGTGACCGTGCGCCGCGTCCTATCCCAGACAAGGAGAACCCATGGCCGCGCCCTTCACCATTGGCCTTATACAGATGGCCCCGGAAAAAACCGTGGCCGCGTCGCTTGAAAAAGCCGCCGGCCGCATCGAAGCCGCTGCCAAGGCCGGTGCCAACGTGGTCTGCCTGCCCGAGCTTTTTGCCACGCCGTATTTCTGCCGCACCCAGGACCACGACGCCTTCGATCTGGCCGAACCCATCCCCGGCCCCACCACCAACGCCATGGCCCAAGCAGCCAAGGCGGCCGGCGTGGTGGTCGTGGCCCCGCTTTTCGAGCGGCGCGGCCCGGGCTGCTATCAAAATTCCCTGGCCATGCTCGGCCCGGACGGGGACCACCTCGGCGTCTATCGCAAAATGCACATCCCCCACGATCCGGGCTTTGAAGAGAAATTCTACTTCGCCCCGGGCGACCTGGGCTTTAAGACTTTTGCCACGCCCTTTGGCCCCATCGGCACGCTGATCTGCTGGGACCAGTGGTTCCCGGAAGCGGCCCGGGCCACGGCGCTCTTGGGCGCGTCGGTCATCTTCTATCCCACGGCCATCGGCTGGCATCCGTCCGAAAAGGCCGAATACGGCGAACGCCAACGCGATTCCTGGATCACCATCCAGCGCAGCCACGCCATCGCCAACGGGCTGTACGTGGCCGCCGTCAACCGCGTGGGCACCGAAGGGTCAGGCGCAGGCTACGGCGAAACCCTGGAATTCTGGGGCTCGTCGTTTGTGGCCGATCCCTCGGGCCAGATCGTGGTCCAGGCCGGCATCACCGCCGAAGATATCCTTTTGGCTGAAGTAAATCCCCAGACCATCGAAACCACCCGCCGCCACTGGCCCTTCCTGCGCGACCGCCGCATCGACGCCTACGGTGGGTTAAGTAGGTTGTACGGGGAGTAAGAAAGAAGAGAATCGGGGCTCTGCCCCGAGCCCCGCCGGGGGGGTCACCCCCCCGGACCCCCGAAAGGGGATAAGGGGAATTGCGTATGCCACCCCCGTTGAAAAAGTTTTTGGGGAAAGAGGGGGGTGTGGGGGGAGGAAACCCCTTTTTCCAAAAAGGGGTTTCCTCCCCCCACATTCTCCCGCCTTTCTGGAGGTTGCCATGAGACGCAATATTTATCTGCGCACGATTCCTATTGAGGAGGCGTTGGCGCGGGTTGTGGCCAAGCTGGATCGCAAGGCGCTGGTTGGGGTCGAGCGCATCGAGGCGGCGCGTGCGGCCGGGCGCATCACGGCCGAGCCGGTCATGGCCCGGTATTCTTCGCCCACCTACCACAGTGCGGCCATGGACGGCATTGCCGTGCGCGCGGCCGAGACCTTTGCCGCCCGGGAGGGGTCGCCGGTGCGTCTGGCCCAGGGCGAAGGCTTTGTCTTCGTCAACACCGGCCATCCCATGCCCGCGACGTACGACGCTGTTATCATGATTGAAAATGTGGTCATGGACGGCGAGACAGCCACCATTGAGGCTCCGGTGGCTCCGTTTGCCCATGTGCGGCGCATTGGCGAGGACATTGTGGCCACGGAGATGATCCTGCCCCGGCATCGGCGCATTTCCCCCTACGACGTGGGGGCGCTGCTCTCCTGCGGTGCCTACGAGGTGGCGGTCTACGAGCGTATTCGCATCCGGGTGATCCCCACTGGCGACGAGGTCATGGATTTTACGGCCCGCCCAGCCCCGGGGCCGGGACAGGTGGTGGAGAGCAATTCCATGCTGCTCTGCGCCCTGGCTGATGAATGGGGTTTTGCCTGCCATCGCGTGCCGCCCGTGTCCGACGATCCCGAGGCTCTGGCCCGGGCCGTTGCGGAAGGGCTGGCTTCGGACGCGCATATTGTGGTGACGGTGGCCGGGTCATCGGCCGGCAGCAAGGATTTCGCCCGGGCCACCATGGAGCGGGTGGGCGAGGTGCTGGTGCATGGTGTGGCGGCCATGCCGGGCAAGCCGTCGCTTTTGGGGGTTGCCACCGACGGCAAGTTGCTTGTCGGCGCGCCGGGCTATCCGGTCAGCGCGGTGGTGTGTTTCGAGCGGCTGCTCTATCCCCTGGCCTGCTGGCTGACGCGGTGCGAACCGCGTCGTCGCCAGACCGTGATGGCAAGTCTCGCCCGCAGCGTGCCGTCGCGCATCGGCATGGTGGATTTCGTGCGGCTGGCCGTGGGCCAGGTGGGTTCGCGTTATGTGGCTTTGCCGCTCTCGCGCGGGGCCGGCAGCATTTCCACCATGACCAAGGCCCAGGCCGTGACCCAGCTTCCGGCCGAGGCCGAGGGCATGGAAGCCGGGGCCGTGGTGTCGGCCGAGTTGCTGGTGGACGCCGGCGAACTGGAACGCACGCTGGTGTGCGTGGGCAGCCACGACAATACCCTCGACATCCTGGCCGATCTGCTCATGCGCCGTTTGCCGTCCATTCGGTTGGCGTCGAGTCATGTGGGCAGCATGGGCGGGCTTATTGCCCTGCGCAACGATTCGGCCATGATCGCCGGGGCGCATCTGTTTGATCCGGCCAGCCGCGATTACAATTTCCCGTTTCTCACCAAGTACCTGTCCGGCCTTGACGTCACGGTCATCAATCTGGCCATCCGGCAGCAGGGGCTGATCGTGGCCCCGGGCAATCCGCTGGGCATCACCGGGATGGCCGCTCTGGCCGATGGCACGGTGCGGTATTTAAACCGCCAGCGCGGGGCCGGCACCCGGATTCTCTTCGACTACCACCTGGAGCAGGCCGGCATCGAGCCTGCCAGGGTATCGGGCTATGACCGCGAAGAGCATACCCACATGGCTGTGGCCATAAACATCCGCACCGGCGCCGCCGACTGCGGTCTGGGCGTCTATGCTGCGGCCAAGGCCCTGGACCTGGATTTCGTGCCGCTGGCCCAGGAACGCTATGATCTGGTGATTCCCACAGCCTATCTGGATGATGTGAAGATCAAGGCGGTGCTGGAAGTGGTCGGCAGCGAGGACTTTAAGACCCGGGTGCGCGACCTGGGCGGCTACGAGACCGCGTGGACTGGCCAGGTGATGCAGCCGGGCATGGGCTTGCCGGACGGGGAGTAAACCCGGGCGAAGATTTCATTATTTGGCTGTCCGGGGCGCGTTGGCGGCCCCGGATTGCCCACCCTGGCACGGCTGGGCCGTGCCCCAAAGAGGACTGCATGGACTGGAAACTGTTGGCTACCACCTTTGCCACGATTTTCGTGGCTGAACTTGGCGACAAGACGCAACTCGCCTGTATTCTCACCGCCGCCGACTCCAGGAATCCCTGGGTGGTCTTTGCCGGAGCGTCCCTGGCTCTTGTCGCCACGTCGCTTCTGGGCGTTATTTTTGCGCAGTTCATCTGCAATTTCGTCTCGCCCGACATCATCAAGAAAGTGGCCGCCGTGGCCTTTGTGATTATGGGCGTGCTTATCTACTTCGACAAGCTCTAGGAGCGCCCCATCATGACCGAGCCGGACCGCCTGAGCTTTGATCTGCGCGACAAATGCTGAGGCCTGGGCATGGAGATAGGTTGGTATCTCCGTCTGTCCCGGGCGCGCGAGCTGGAATTTCTGGTCGGCCCCAAAACCCGGCCGGTGCTGGAGGATCAGCAGGCCACGGTGTCGGGCTGGCGGCTTGTGGTCACGCAGGAGACGGATTTCCTGCGCGCCGTTTTCACCCGGGAGTCTGCCCGGTAGCGTAAGGCCTGTCCCGCAACCGGCGCGCCCCCACTGCACTGGCGCGCGCTTTCTTTGCCGCCCGCCCGCCTTTGCCCCCCGGCCCGCAGCGTGCTATGGCGGGTCCATCACATCCGGCGGCAGCCGCGCCGCGCAGGAGGTTCCATGGTTCCAGAATGGGTCAGACACGACGACAGCACCCACTACATCAATCTCGGCAAAGCGCTGCTCGTGACGGTTATCCACGAGAAAATGGGCGCTCCGGGCTGGAAAATCACCGTGGGCAAACGCTCGCTCAAGGACAAAATCCCCAACATCGAGGACGCCAAACGCGTGGCTTTGGCCTTTGCCCAGCGCGTGCTCAAGGACATCGTCGTCGATCTTGACGTCCTCGCCCCGCCACCCCCGCCGCCTGCCGCCCCCAAGGAGCCGTCATGATCGACCGCGACGCCGCCCTGGCGCTCATCAAAGCCCAGAATCCCAACCCGGGCCTTATCGCCCACGGCCGTCAGACCGAGGCCGTCATGCGTGCCCTGGCCGAGCGGTTGGGCCATGATCCCGAGTTGTGGGGCCTCACCGGCCTGTTGCATGATCTGGACTACCCGGCTACGGCTGCGCAGCCCGAGCGGCATGGACTGGCCCTGCGCGAATTGTTGCCGCCGGACGCCCTGCCGGCCGAGGCCTTGCAGGCCATCGCCGCCCACAATGACGAACACACCGGCCACGCCCCGGCCACGCCCTTTGATTTCGCCCTGCGCGCCGCCGAATCCGTCACCGGCATCATCAGCGCCGCCGCCCTGGTGCGGCCGGACAAGATGCAGGGGATGGCCGCCAAGAGCCTCAAGAAAAAAATGAAGGACAAGGCCTTTGCCGCCAACGTGCGCCGGGCCAACATCCTTGAGTGCGACAAGGCCGGGCTGCCCCTGGACGAATTTTTGACCCTGGCCATTGCCGCCATCACCGGCGTGGCCGCCGAAACCGGCTTGGCCTAGCCACGCCCTTCCCCATGGCCCGGACCATTTTGCTCGGCGCGTTGGCAGCGCTTTTTTTCAGCTCGACCTTTATTCTCAACCGGGCCATGAGCCTGGAAGGCGGCCATTGGGTCTGGTCGGCCTGCCTGCGCTACGCCTTCATGCTGCCCATTTTGCTGCTGTGGACCGTAGCCACTGGCGGTCCCAAGGCCGTGGTCGAGGCGCTGCGCCTTTTTGGGCGCAATCCGCTCTTTTGGACCCTGGCCGGCTCAGTGGGGTTCGGCGTTTTTTACGCCGGGGTCACCCTGGCCGCCGCCTATACCCCGGGCTGGGTCACCGCCACCACCTGGCAGGCCACCATCCTGGCCAGCCCGCTGGTGTTGGCCTTCCTTGGCCGCCGCGTTCCCACCAACGGCCTCATCTTTACCGCCGCCATCTTCGCCGGCATCGTCCTGGTCAACTACGAACAGGCCCAGCACGCCGCTGCGGTCGGCAGCCTCTGGGGTGTTGCGGCCGTCCTGGTGGCCGCCGTGGCCTATCCGCTGGGCAACCAGATGGTCTGGGAAGCCCGGCATGGCGGCAAGGGCCGCATCCCGCGCCTCGAGGCCTCCAGCCTCGACGCCGGCCGGACCCCGACCCTGCTCCTGACCATCGGCTCCATCCCCTTCTGGCTCATTCTCCTGGCCGCCACCCAGCCGCCGCCGCCCAGCGCCGGGCAGGTGACCCAGACCGCCCTGGTGGCGCTTTTCTCCGGCGTCATCGCCACGACGCTGTTCCTGCGCGCCCGCAGCCGGGCCAAAAACGCCTACGAACTGGCCGCCACCGACGCCACCCAGGCCCTGGAGGTCGTTTTCTGTCTCCTGGGCGAAACGCTGCTCCTGGCCGCGCCCTGGCCCGGCCTCCTGGGTCTGGCCGGCATCGCCCTGGCCGTGTGCGGTCTGGTGCTCTACGTCTGCCGACAGGTGTAATCGTGGAGCACGGTCCGTCGCGGCAAGGCTCCAGGCGCTTTGCCACGGCGGGGAGCAACGCGTGGTCAGATCTCAGAACGCAAAAAGAAAGGCCCCGGCTGTACAAGCCGGGGCCAGTAATGTTGCGCTGTAAAAATGACTCATGGGTTATTGCGGCGGCCTCGACTCAGAGTGTAGAGCTTGTGTTTACCACACATGGAGTTTGCCAGGATTGTATTTATATCTGGCCTGCAAGTGCTCTACTGCGAGGGGTACTGTCCGACGTTTGATTCGCCCAATGGCATCGCCTCCGTTGAAGTTGCTAACAACCTTCATAAGGGACACGCCTAAGATATAGGTCCGGTCTGTAACGGTGTCTAGTGCTTTTTTCCGCAGTGGCTCCGGATAAATCGCAGTGATTGCAGCTAGCTTCAAAAAAGATCAATAATTACAACGGAAAATTTGTTGCATTTTCTGCCAACGCACTGCTTTTACCGAACGCCGCACTAGCGGGCGTTAATACTGTCGAACCAGTCCTTCTGATCCAGAACGCCAAACAAAAACGTGCCGCGATGGTCGGCCTTATCCCCGGCGTAGACGGCCTCGGCCGGGGCTCCGGCAACCGTTTGGGTATACTCCACCGGCAGCGTGGCCACATACGGGGGCATGACTTCGTCGATCTTGCCGTAATAATAGCGGCTGGGCGTGGCCGAGCGCCAGCGGTAGGCCGCATTGTCCTGGAGCACCCGATAGAAGCGGCTGTCCCCCATGGAGCTTTGGGCGGCAAATTCCGGTCGCAGCAGTTCCTTGACGGTCCCGGGCAGCGTTTTGGAGGCTTGCGTCCAGTCGATCGTATTCGTGTAGAGATCGTTGGCTGTGGGCCAGTAGGCCTCTTGGATGGCCGCCTGGCTTAAGCCCGGCAGATCGTAGTAGTGCGCATAGGAAAAGAGAAACAGCAGCGGCGTGCCCGGCAGCCAGGAGGCGTCCAGGGAGGTGGGGTTATTGAGCCAGCGGGTCAGCAGCAAATAGAGGTCGCACGGGGTGCTGGCCGTGGCTGCGGCCGCAACCGGGATGGCCAGCTCTTCGAGCTTGTGGCGAAACTGCATGGTGGCCCAGGCACCCTGGGACCAGCCGCTGAGAAAGAGATTTTGCTGGGTCAGCCCAAGCGCGGTGCTGACCTCGCGGGAGGCGTAGAGCATGTCCAGGCAGGCTTGCGCCGTGACGTCCTTGACCATGTAGCTGTCCGGCTCCGGGGAGTCGCCTTTGCCGACATAGTCCGCGCCGATGACGAGATAGCCCTGCCCGGCGAACCGGGCGATCATGAGCCGCGTTTCCATGGACTCTTCAGGATGCGAGGGCACGGCCGTTTTCGTAAACACGGTGCCGTGCTGGTAGGAAACGACCGGCAGGTTTTTGTGCGCCACCTGCGGCACGGCGATAAGCCCCGAAGCCGTGGTCGGCGTGTTCCCCCGTTCCGGGATCACGGTCTGATACCGCACCTTGTACAGGCTGACGGCGTTTTTCGCCGGCGGGTAGCTGATGGCAAAGGGACTGAACTCCGCCAGTTCCTTGGTCAGGATCGTATTGAGCCGCTCGACGCTGTAATCGCCGATGTGCTCGTAGCGGGTTGTGGGTTGCACCGGGGCAAGGGGCGCGGCCTGGGCGGTAAGCGGCAGGACGCTGAGGAACAGGGCCAGGGCAAGACGTCTCATGGGTGGTCCTCGGTCTTTGCAGTGCATGGTTTGGGCCTGTTGCCAAGCCCCAACGCCGTTTAAGCGAGCGCGTCTAGAACGGATTCACTTCCTGATCGCGGGTATAGACCTGGTAGCCGAGGGCGGCCCCCAGGCGCAGGCCCACGCCCACACGGATGGGGGCCAGGGTGATATCGCCCGAGCGTTGGTAGTTCATGCCGAACCCGCCCAGGATATAGGCGCTGCCGTCCACGCCGGGGAAGCGCTGAAAGATCTGCTCGGGCTTGGTCATGCCATAGACCAGGGTGAACACCTTGCCGGCGTTGACGCCGAGATCAAAGCCCAGGGACGGGCTTTGCCAGTAGATGGGCAGGGGCGGATAGCCCTTTAAGTGCAGCGAGCCCGTGCCGTAGCGAAAGCCCACCAGCAGCGCCCCGCCGCCTTCGTTGCCCTTGATAAAGCCCGTGGGCTGGCCGAGGTCGCGAAAGGCCCGGGCCACCAGTTCGGCCAGACCACGCGAACCGCCCTCGAAATAGCCCATGACTTCGCGGTTGACCTCGTCGCGGTTGTAGGGACCGGGCTTGGCCGGCATCGGGGGGGTTGGGGGCGGCGGCGTGCCGATGGGCTGGCCGTTGATCATGGTGCCACCGCCAGGAGCCGGTGGCGGCGGCTGATACCCGGCCGGGGGCGGTGGCGTTCCGTAAGCCGGCGGCGGTTGCGAGCCGGCCGGTGGTGGCGTTCCGTAAGCCGGGGGCGGTGGTTGATTTCCGCCCGGGGGTGGCGAGGGCTGATAGCCGGCCGGCGGTGGGGCTTGGTTCCCGGCCGGCGGCGGTTGCGAGCCGGCCGGCGGCGGTGCTGCGTATTGGGAACCGGCCGGCGGTGCCGACTGGGGGGCCTGGGGTGCAGGCTCGACGCCCAGGCCGGTGGGGGCCGGCGGCGTTTGCTGCGGTGCCGGGGCGGCCTTGGCCGGGGTATCGGCCAGCGAGCGTTCCTTCAGGACCTGGGCCGGGCAAGGAGTGCCGGCGGCAAGGACGTACCAGCCGGCCAGGACGGTTATGGCGACGAGACGTTTCATGGCTGACCTCCGGGGGCGGGCGGGATGTTGCAGGGGAGCCGGTCGCGGATGTGGGGCAACATGGCGGCCACGATGCCTTCGCGCCCGGCGTCGGTGTTGTGGACGCCGTCAGCGGTGTAGGCCGGTGCCGTGCGGGTCGACAGAGCGTTGCGCAGATTGATAAAATAGGGTTTGCCGGCCAAGGCCTTTTCCAGAGCGGCGTAGACGGTCATGAAGTTGCCGCGCACATGGGGAAACGTTTTGCGGCCGAGGATGGTTTCGTGCTCGCTGCCAGCCACAGTCGTATCAGCGACAGGATCGGTTTCAACCCAGTAAAGCGGTTGCAGGAAAAGCAGGAATTTTGCTCCGTAGCTGGCGCTGAGGCGCTCGGCGAAATCGTAGCGGGCCACGGCCTGCTGGATAAAGGCCGCCAGTTCCGGGGAGTTGGCGTCCAGCGGGGAGGCGGTGTAGAGGAATTTTTGCAACAACTCCCTGGTAAATGAAGAGAAATAAGCGGCATTGAGCGGTTTTAAGAGACCGACACCGGATTTATAATAGCTTTCTATAACGCCCTGGGCGCGCTCCTTGCCCTCGTGGGCGTAAGGATCTTTTTGCACGGCAAAGTAGTTGGCGTCGTTGGCTCCGTCGTAAAATACCACGAGATTGGGCTTGATGATAAATTCCAGGAACTGCTTTTGAAGATACTTGATCTCCAACAGGGAATTAAATGAATTAACGCCAAAGTTGAAGCAGTTAAATACGCACGGCTTGTCCCGCCCGTTGAGTTCCTTGGCCACCATACTCGGGATGGAGCGCTCATAAGGCGCGGAACTGGCCCGCATGGTGGAACCGCCAAAAAACCAAATCGTGCGCGAGAATTCCGGATAGTAGGGGATCACTTCGCAGTTGGCCGTGGGCCAGACGCCGTTTTCCATGAGAAACAGCGTGTACGGATCATACACGGCCTTGGGGCCTTCGCGCAGGTTCCCGTAGATGATCCAGTTGCTGGTGGTAATAACGGCAAACGACAGCACTTCCACCGCCAACACGGCGATGATACACCATTTGACCGTCTTTCCGGCCAAAAAGAAAAAACGCTTCACAATGGCAACCCTCGGAGCCTGGGGCAATGTCTCATTTGGGGATCTTCAGGGCCACGCCCTCGGGGACGCGTTCGACTGTCGGCGCACCGCGCAACTTGGCCGGGGCGTCCGGGGCCATGTCCAGGACCACTCTGAACTTGTCGGCATGCTTGCCCACCCGAATCTGGCGGATAAACGGATCGCCGGTGGCACTGGACAGCGGGCCGTTGTAGTTCCAGGAGCCGGCGATATCGAGGACCAGTCGCGGCGGATCGGTATAAAACATCCGCTCGAAGCTGGCCGGGGGCTTGTTGGTCTGGATAACAAGCACGTATTCGCCGGGCCGTTCTTCGGCCACAACCCGGATGACGTTGCCGGAAGTGGCGGTGGCCTTGGTCGCAGGCTTGGCCTCGGGCTTGGCCTCGGGCTTGGCGGCGGCGGGGGCAAGGGGTTTGGCTGGTTCGGCCTTGGCCGTCGCGGCGGTTTTGGCCGCCTTGGCACCAGACTTGGGATCGGACTTGGTTTCCGGCTTGGCCGGGGGAGCGGGGGGGGTAGCGGCTGTCACGGCCTCGCCACCCGGAGCCGGGGCAGCCTGGGGTTCGGGCAGGGCAGCGGCATCCACGGCCAGCGGCCCGGCAGCGGGGGCGGGGGCTTTGGCGTCGGCCTTGCTGTCAGCTTTGCCGTCGGGCTTGGCCTCGGCCTTAGCATCGGGCTTGGCCTCAGTTTTGGCGTCGGGCTTTGGCTGGCCGGACTTGCCGGCAGCGCCTTTGCCGCCCTGGGGCGCATCATTGGCCAGTTCCTCAAACATCTTTTCCAGGCTTTCATCGCCGGCCACCGTGGGCAGGGCTGTTTTGCCGGCCGGTGCTGCGGCCGGGGGCGGGGTGGCCACCGGGGACGCCGCGGCCGGGGCGGTGTCCGGCATCGGGGCCGGTATCGGGGCCGAAGCCGGCGTCGGTGTGGTCACGGCGGCCGGCGGTGCGGTCAGGGGCAGCGCCCCGGCCGGTGCGGGTGCTGTGTCAGCGCTTGGAGCCGGCGGAATCTCGGCCGTGGGGACACTGGAACCCCTGGAAAACAATTGCGGCTTTTTGAGCACGGCCAAGCCCAGCACCACCGTGACGGCCAGCCCGACGGCACCTGCTATGATCATCTTATCACCGCGAGTCAGTGGCATGCCTTTCCCCCTGTTGCGCCGCAGGCAAGCGCGGCGCACTATCGGGCCGGACGCTACCCGAGCTTGCCGATTCCCTCAAGGGGGAAGCAGCCGGGGAGGCCGCGTTGACAAGGGAGCGCTTTCCGTATTTCGTGGGCAAAACGGGGGGAACGAATGCAGAGCAAGGTTCGTTCGGTGCGGGTGCCGCCGGAAATCGAGACCATCGACCTGTCCGGGCTGATCAAAGAATGCGCCCGGCATCTGCGCGATCTGGAGTCTGCCTCGCTGCTCAAATCCCAGGGCAATCCCGAGGCGGCCGAGGCCTTGCTGCGGGCGCGCCAGGCCGACCTGGGCCGCCGGGTGGGCCGGCTTGTCTGGGAAGCCGGCAAACGCGCCCAACAAAAACAATGATCCCGTCCCGGCGGCCGCGTGCCGGTGCTGCGGGCAACCAATTCTGCCAAGCCAACCGTTTTCTGGAGAATATGCATGAACCGTCTTTTTGCCATCCTGCTCCTGGGCTGCCTCGCTGCGTCTGTGCCTGCCGCCGGGAGCGCCTGGGCCGGGGTCACCCTGGAGGGCGACGCCTGCCGGAAGGTCTTTGACAATCCCAAAGTGGAGACCATCGCCTGCCAGACCGGCTTTCGCCTGGATGCGGCCACGCGCGGCCAACTGGCCAACACGTCCTTCGGCATGGTTTCCGATCTGACCTGCTCAGCGGTCGTAAGCGCCCGGCGTTCGGAAGTGATCGCCAAGGTGGCGGCCCGGGGTGATGTGACCCTGCCGCCCCAGGAAGTGCGTTGCCGGCTCATTTCCGGCGGCGAACCGATCCCGGTGACCTTTCATCTGGCCCCGGTGGTGCGCCTGGACCCGGCCGGCAAGGCTGTGGACGCGCGCCTGGGCATCCGCGACCTGACCGGCATCCCCGAGCCGCTGGCCACGGCCGTGGCCGAATTTCTCAACAACGATACATCGTTGCGCCGCAATCTGGTGGCCGCTGCCAATGCAATCATCCCCAACCTGCCCAAGCGGTAGCGGGGAGTATTTCGCACCAGGGGCGCACCGGTTCGCCGGTTTGTTGGAGGCCGTCATTGAGGGGCGCGACAAAACGAGGATAACCAAGACGGCCTTTCTGGCAACAGGAAGGCCGCTTGCGTTTGCTTGTATTTCCGAACTTCATAGCCTAAAGAATATCGCCAAGCAAAAGCGCTGCGAAGGCCCGGATCGAATGCCGAAGGTGGCTGGACAATTCCACGCGCGCAACTGGAGAGTGGGCATGATTAACAGAGGTACGTTGGAAGTTTCGGACCCCGCTTCCGTGCAGCGCAAAACTATCACATTTGACCGAAAGAAGTTCGCTACTGCTCTCGCCAAGGCAGTGCTAAACGGTATCCCTGTTGGATTCAGTATGGCTGCTGGACAGCCCAATCCAGCCGCCTTGGCTAAAATGGGTGAGAATATTGTAGATCTCGTGGCTTCGTTTGGCTTGAAAACAACGCCAGATCGGTTGGCAAGCAAGCTCATCTTTACTGCGGCAAGTCAAGCCGCTTTTGAGTTGGTACGGGAGGCAGTGCGAGAGGAAAGCAAGGGGGATACCCAGCCCACTATGGCCGCATTAAATGCGACACTGACGCAGTCCGAGCCTGAAGCCCTTGTCACCATGCTGGAACAGCGATTGACTGCTGAGCCACTTGAAATCGACAGACATTTTTTCAAAGACCCTGCCAAGCCGCTCCCTATTGCTGCCATTGCTGAGGTCCTTGCCTATTGGCTTGATAACCTGGGGCTGACTCGGCCTCAAACCCAAGCGATCGCCAACCGCTTTGAACGCTATTTTGTCTATGCTGTTTATGATGAATGGAAATCTAAAGCCAATGATTACGCCCCATTACTTCAGGGCCTGGAGACGCCATTCGACGAAGCCTTGGCCTGGGAGCGTTACTGGGCGCATCTACGCCGGCAAGTGCAACTGCCGATGATGGCCGAACCTTTTGGGTTGGACGCGGTCTACGTTCCATTGCGGGCCTACTTTGTCACTAAGACGTGCCCGGATGGGGAGTGCGAGCAAGCAAGGGACATTTTCCGTCGCGGCTTGGACGACAAAAAGAGCATAGCTACCCAGCATATAGTAAAACTGCATCGGGCCGTGCACGATTGGCTGGGCAAGAATGACAAAGACGATGCCATTCGGCTTATCTGCGGCGGACCCGGCAGCGGTAAATCGTCTTTCGTCAAGATGCTTGCAGCGGATCTCGCCGGGAACGAGCAACGTCTTCTTTTTGTGCCCTTGGCACAGAAAGACCCAAGCAAGGATCTCAAGCAGATGATAGGGGAATTTTTGCAGGGAAGCGGCCTGCTCCCGTTCAATCCGATGGAAGAACGCGACAAACCGCTTCTGCTCATCCTGGACGGGTTGGACGAATTGAGCATGCAGGGGCGAAGTGGGGCAGAAGCAGCCAAGCAGTTGCTGGATGAAGTGAGAAGCGCTGTCGGCATCGCCAACTATGACACGCTGTGCGTACGGTGCCTGATAACCGGCCGTGATCTGGCCGTCCAGGCCGTGGAGCAGGCATTGCACCTTGAAACGACTTCTTTGCATCTCCTGCCGTACTGGATTGACGGAAAGAAGGAGACGCCCAATCCGAGTGATCCTGAAAATCTGCTTGAAGAGGACCAGCGCAGCGATTGGTGGCGCAAGTACGGCCAAGCCAGCGGCCATGGCTTCGACAGCGTGCCCAAGCCGTTCCTGCATGCTCGTCTTCGGGAAATGAGTGGACAGCCGCTGCTCAACTATCTGCTGGCTGTAATCTATACCCAGAACCCCAAGGCGATCACAGAGGCCAGCCGGGCTCCCATCTACAACCGGCTCTTGAGCGGCGTTTATGATCGTGATTACAATAAAGCGCATTTCCCCCTGGGAGCATTGAAGTCAGAAGAATTTTCCTTCGTTCTGGAAAAGATCGCTGTGGCCATCTGGCATGGCGACGGGCGTACGGCCAGTCTGGGCGAAATCAAGGCCCACTGTCACGGCTCCCAAGCAGAACCGTTGTTGGAACGCGTCCTGGCCGGGGTGGACAAGGGACTCATGCGCCTCTTGACGGCGTTTTATTTTCGTCAGGCCATGCAGCGAGGTGAAAGCGAGACGTTTGAATTCACCCACAAGAGCTTTGGCGAATACCTGACGGCCCGGCATATCGTGGCAATCCTGGCCGAACTGTACGAAGAATCCCGACGCAGTGCGAACAGCATGCGGTCAACCTGGAGCCTGGAAACAGCCTTGCAGGATTGGCTCACCCTGTGTGCCCCTCAGCCCATGGATGAGTACCTGTACAGCTTTATCTATGAGTTGGTTGCCGAGGAGCCCTTGGGGGCTGTCAGACAGTGGCAACAGCTCTGTGCCCGGCTCATAGGCATTGTCCTGGACCAGGGCATGCCTATGGGACCGCGTCCCGAAGGCTTGTCTTTCAAGGCCCAGTGCCAACAGGCGCGCAATGCTGAAGCCGCTCTCCTGGCCGTGCACTGCGCCTGCGCCAGTCGGACCGGGACCATCTCTGCGATAGTGTGGCCCACGCCGAAGAGCCTTCGGGAATGGCTGTCTTGGCTGGAGCCTGCCGCCGGCCCAACCCTGGCCCGTAAGGGATTGGCACATTTGGAACTAAAGCAACAGGAGTTGGCAGGGGTTAATCTTCATTCAGCAAACCTCAAGGAGGTGGACCTCATGGAGGCGAACCTCATGGGGGCGAACCTCATGGGGGCGAACCTCATGGGGGCGAACCTTGAGGGGGCGAACCTCGTGAGTGCGGACCTCTGGCGGGCGAATCTCATGGGGGCGGTCCTCGGGGAGGCGAACCTCAAGGGGGCGAGCTTCGCGAGTGCGGACCTTGAGGGGGCGAACCTTGAGCGGGCGAACCTCAAGGGGGCAAACTTCGCGAGGGCGTACCTCACGGGTGCATACCTCATGGGGGCACGCATCGGAAGCACAGTCGTCAGCAATGAATTGTTTATACAGGCAGAATTTGACGATCCAGCTCTGAGAGAAGCCCTCCGTGCCAATGTGGACATCAGCCAGCTCGAAGCCTACCGAATAGGGGAACCGGACGACGACGAAGCCGACGCCTTGGCGAGGCTAATCGAGGAAGCCAGGGCCACACAGAAAAAGAACTAGGCTTTCACCCCGGCGCTTGCCGGGAGAAGGCGCTTTTCATATTTCTTTCGCGTGGTTTTGAGCTTCTGTGTGGGGGATACCGCTGGGGAAGAAAGCAGGTGGAAGACAGCGTAGCTTCAAAAAACATATAACATACTGATTTTACTGGTGCGCCCGGAGCGATTCGAACGCCCGACCGTCGGATTCGAAGTCCGATGCTCTATCCAGCTGAGCCACGGGCGCACGGGCGGAAACTAAAGGCCTGCCGCGTCGCCGTCAAGCGAACTCTGAACCGGAGACGGCTATGCCCCAATGTCCTGACCAGTCGCGCCTGGTGGCCCACGTCAGTCAGACACTTGAGCCCATCTTTGCCCAGTTCCTCGCGCTCCAGAGCCGCCAGCGCCACAACCTGGGCCAGGCCATCGCCGCCGGCGACGCCCAAACCGCCCACCGGCTCGCCCACAGCCTCAAAGGTGCGACGGCCACCTACGAACTGCCGGCCGCCGCTGCCATCGCCCGCGAGATCGAAACGGCCGTCCTCCAAAACGACATGCCCCTGGCCGCCAGCCATCTCAAAACGCTGGCCGCCTATTTTGACACCCTTGCTGTCGTGTTTATCGCAGCACCCGCCTTGCCTCCCGAGTGAAAACGCCGTACGCTTTTTAACCAGCACGGCCCCAGGCCTTGCCTTGCAACCCGACAACCCCGGAGCCGGCTGATGCGCTTTCTGATCGTGGACGACGATGAAAGCATCATTCTCTTCTTGCGAACCCTGCTGTCCGCCTATGCCGAATGTCTCACGGTCGGCAGCGGCCCGGAAGCCATCCTGGCCTTCGAGGCCGCCCTGGAAGAGAATCGCCCTTTCACCGCCGTTTTCATGGATATCCTGCTGCCCGGCATCGATGGCAACGAAGTGGTCCAGGCCCTGCGCCGCATGGAAGAAAACCACGCCCACACCATCGAACCCTTCAAACTCCTCATGATCTCCGTGCTCACCGACACCCGGAACGTCAGCGAATCCTTCTTCCACGGCCGGGCCGACGCCTATCTGCCCAAACCCCTGCGTCGCGAAACCCTGCTCGCCAAACTGACCTCCCTCGGTCTCATAAACGACCCGCTCCTGGCCCACTAACTCTCGCGGCCCCCTTTCGCGGGACACCCGCGTCTCTTGCCCGGCCGATGCAGCTGGGCTAGGCTGGACCGCATGAAACGCGCCCTGGCCACCCTGGTGGTTGGCGAACCCTGCCGCCAACGCTTTGCCACCCACGCCGCAGAAAGCTTTCGTGCCTATGCCAAAGCCCACGGGCTGTCCCTGGTCGTTTTGGACCGGCTCATCGACGATTCCGAACTGGGCCGCAGCCGCAGTCCGGCCTGGCAAAAATGCCTGCTTTTTAAGAATCCCAGGCTGCGCGCCTGCGATCAGGTCTTGTGGCTCGACGCCGACATCGTCATCCGTCCCAACGCCCCCAACATCTTTGACACCGTGCCGCCGGGCATTTTAGGGGCCGTGGAGCAGTTTTCCAGCCCCACCCCCGAGGCCTACGCGAGCGCCCAGGCCAAAACCCGACGCTATCTGGCCGGACAGGGTCTCGCCAGCCCGGAAGATGCCACGCCGCAGGCTTTTTACCGCCATTACGGGTTTGCGGACGGCCCGGACGCGGTGGTCCAGACCGGGGTGATGGTCCTGGCCCCCGAGGTCCACGGACCGGCCATGGCCGCGGCCTACGCCGAGGAACGCCGGCCGGACAGCCGGGACATGCTCTATGAAATGCGGCCCCTGTCCTACCATCTGCTGCGCGCGGGGCCGGTGCGCTGGCTCGATCCCCGCTTCAACGCCCTGTGGGCCACGACCCTCATTCTCCACTACCCTTTTTTGATGGAACCGGCCTTTTTGGCCGCCTACCGGGACCGGCCCGAACTGCTGGCCCGGCTCAAGGCCGCCTGCCTGGGCACGGCAGCCGACGAGGCCCATTTTCTGCATTTTGCCGGAGTCGGCGAAGACATGCGGTATCTGTTGCCGGCCAGGGCATAGACACTCCAATCCGATCGCGGCACTGGCGCTCCCCGGAGGGAATCATGGGTATGGCGTGGATTTTTCTCGTCGTGGCCGGACTGTTCGAAGTCGGCTGGCCGGTTGGCCTCAAGCTGGCCCAGACGCCCGGCCGGGGCCTTGTCGGCACCATCCTGGCCGTGGTCTGCATGGCGGCCAGCGGCGTGTTGTTGTATCTGGCCCAGCGCGAAATCCCCATGGGCACGGCCTATGCCGTCTGGACCGGTATCGGCGCAGCCGGGGCCTTTCTCGTAGGACTGACGCTTTACGGTGACCCGGCCAGCCTGCCCCGCCTCCTCGGAGTCGGGCTGATCGTGGCCGGCGTGGTCACACTCAAACTGTCACACTAGCCTCGGGTCCACGCAATCCGCCTGCCGCAATGCTGGAGGCACCAGGGCTGCTCTTGGCAAGCGAGAACCATTTTGGACAATTATTGACCAACTGACTTTCTAATGCTATATTAGTTAGCCTGAGGCTCTTTTGTAGACTCTGCACGCTTTATGCTTCGAAAAACAACAAGCTGCGTCCGTAGCTATAAATAATACGACCACACCTAATGGAGCCCTTTCATGCGTATTGGAATAACAGCCAAAATCATCGTTTTAATCATTTCATCTGTTATAATTTCCTGTCTAAGCATCCTCTTCGCTGGCCGGTTTGCCTTTGAAGCCGGTTTTTCCAAAGAGTATGACGAGAGTATCAAGGCTTTTTACAATGTCGGCACAGACGGCATCGCCCGCCTGCACACCCAGTACGGGCAACTGGCCCGAGGGCAGGCGGTGCGGCCCAACGTTATAAACGGCCTGGCCGGAGCTGACAAAGCCCTGCTTGCCCGTCTCGGCCATGATCTTGTCGGCGTCGGACAGGCCGGATTCGTCATATTTACCGACGCCGCCGGTACAGTGCTGGCAACTGCCGGCGAGATTTCCGACCTCGAGCCGGTGGTTCGGGCCAGAGCGGCGGACACGGCCGCCGGTCGGGAGAGCGAAGGTTTTGCCGCTGTCCCCGGCAATCGATTGCCGCTTCTTGCCAGTGCGCCGGTGCGAAAAGACGGCCAGATCGTTGGCAGCGTGCTGGTCGGTGCCGATCTGGCCGCCAAAGATACGCTGGTGGACAGCTTTAAAACCATGCTGGGAGCCGAAGCGACGCTGTTTTCGGGAGCGATCCGGGTCTCCTCCACCATCCGCAGCGGCGCGTCCCGGGTTATCGGCACCAGCATCACCGACCAGGAAATCCTCGCCTCGGTCCTTGGCCAGGGCAAGACGGTCATCAAAAACATCACGCTTTTTGAAAAGCCTTACATCGCCGCCTACTGGCCGCTTTTGGACGCTGCCGGCAAGCCCATGGGTATTGCCTTTATCGGCAAGGATAAAAACATGTTGACGGCGGCCCTTGCAGCGGTCAACCGCAACGCCGCCTTGTGCGCCCTGGGCACCGTCCTGCTCCTTGGGCTGCTCGGCTATCTGGCCTCCAAGGCCTTTACCCGCCCCATCCTGGCCCTGGCCGCCTATTCCGGGGCCGTGGCTGCCGGCCGCCTCTCGGAGAAGCTCAGCGTGGCCAGCCGCGACGAGGTGGGCGATCTGGCCGACTCCCTGCGCCGCATGGTGGCCACCTTGATTGAAAAGATCACCGAGGCCGTGGCCGCCACGGAAAGTGCCAGGCAGGAGTCCGAGCGGGCCACCGTGGCCATGGAGGCGGCGGAAGAAGCCAAGCGCCAGGGCGAAACGGCCCGGCGCGACGGCATCCTGGACGCCGTCACGCGACTTGGCTCGGTGGTGACCGGGATCAATGAGGCGGCGGGTTCCCTGCGCGCCCAGATCGAGCAGTCGCAAAACGGCTCGGAAATCCAGTCGCGCCGGGTGGCCGAAACAGCCACGGCCATGGAAGAGATGAACGCCACGGTCCTGGAAGTGGCGCAAAACGCCTCCCAGGCCGCCGTCACGTCCGACGAAGCCAAGGGCCGGGCCGAGCGCGGGGCCGCCATAGTCGCCGAGGCCGTGGCCCGCATCGACGCGGTGCGCGAGCAGGCGTTGACCCTCAAAACCGGCATGGGGGCGCTCGGCGAGCAGGCCACCGGCATCGGGGCCATCATCGGGGTCATCAACGACATTGCCGACCAGACCAATCTGCTGGCGCTCAACGCTGCCATCGAGGCGGCCCGGGCCGGCGAAGCCGGGCGCGGCTTTGCCGTGGTGGCCGACGAGGTGCGCAAGCTCGCCGAAAAAACCATGACCGCCACCCGCGAGGTCAGCGCAGCCATCCACGGCATCCAGCAAAACACCAAGGTCAATATCGGCCATGTAGAGATGGCCGTGACCGGCATTGCCGAGGCCACCGCCAAGTCCCGGGAATCCGGCGAATCCCTGGGCGAGATCGTGGGTATGGTGGATTCAGCCTCGGATCAGGTCCGGGCCATTGCCACGGCCACGGAAGAGCAGTCCTCGGCCACCGAAGAGATCAGCCGGTCCATTGAGGAAATAAACGGCATCTCAGCGGAAACCAGCCGCTCCATGAACGAGGCCGCCCGGGCCGTGGCCGATCTGGACGCCGAAGCCGCCGCCTTGCAGGAACTCATCCACACCATGGAACGCGAAGCCAGCGACACGGCCGGCGGCCCCAAGGCCCTTGGCCGATAGGATGGCCCGCGCGGCCGGGAGGGCACCCGGTGGGGATTCCAAGGGGGGGCAGCCCCTTTGGCCGCCAAAGGCCTTTTCAGCTCAGGCAAGCAGGCGCAGCAGCAGGCCGTCGAGGCGCTGGGCCAGTTCGCCGCACAGCCCGCCGCCGCCCGGGGACGCGCCGAACAGTTCGCGCCGCTCGGCCGCCAGATTCGGCTCGGTCCCGGCCCGGCGTTCCACCAGCGACAGGGTGATTTCCAGGCGCTGGGCCGGGAAAAAGGTTTCCAGCCGCCGGGCGAAGGCCGCCAGCCGGGTGGAAAACTCCGGGCCGGCCTCGCGCCAGTAGGCCAACCCCGCTTCGGTGGGGGGCAGCGCCGCCGCCCCGGCCAGCATGGCGGCCAGATTGGACAGGGAAAAGCCGGGCATGCCCGGCCGCCAGCCCAGTAGCCAGGGATTGCGCTGCACCAACAGTCGGGATTCAAGCCCGGCGGCGATGACCGAATCAAGGTCGCGCCGGGCGGCGCCCAGATGCGGGTCGGCGAACTGTTCGGGTTCGCCGGCCGGTTCCCAGGCCGGCACTGCCGTGGCTGATGGTTCGCTGTCCGGGGCGAAAAGCCGCAGCAGATGG
Organism: Solidesulfovibrio aerotolerans; assembly: GCF_009856865.1. Classification (GTDB taxonomy): domain Bacteria; phylum Desulfobacterota; class Desulfovibrionia; order Desulfovibrionales; family Desulfovibrionaceae; genus Solidesulfovibrio; species Solidesulfovibrio aerotolerans. Next base: position 23,561 of record NZ_WVUD01000039.1, read on the forward strand.
GCCAGCCAGGCATTGGCCCGGGGCGAAGCCGGCGTTTCCAGGTGGGCGTGCGACAGGACGTAGCGCCCCTGGCCGAAGCGGCCGGCAATGACGCAGGCCCCGCCGCTTAAAAAATCCGGGGTAAGGGTGACGCCGAAGCGTTCCTGGCAGGCGGTGAGCAGCGTCTCCGGCATGGCCCCCAGGGCGATGTCGGCCAGCATGAGATCGGCCCCGGCCCCGGCGTAGGACGCCACCACGGCAACCGGGGGTTCCACCCCGTCCCCATGGGGCGGCGGCACAAACCCGGCCGGCCACCATACCGGCGCTTCCATATCCCGGGGCGCATCAGCCGGCGCATAAGGTGAGTCGGCCGCCAGGGCCAGGCGCACATGGCCGCTGACCAGATGCTCCAGGCGGTCGGCAAAGGGCCGCCGGGTCCAGGGGCACAGCCCCAGCCCGTCGCTGTGGGTGAGCGCCAGCCCGGACCCGCCGCACACGCCGAAATAGGCCCCGCCACCGGCCACGTAGGCCCGCACGGCCGCCACGCCGGCCGGGCCCAGGGCGGCAAATTTGCGCCGGGCAAAGCCGCCCGGCACCAAAAGCGCCGGCGGGGCAAGACCGGCCAGGGCGCCGGCGGCCACGGCGGCGCAGGTCACCGGGACAAAGGGAACGCCAAGGGCGGCCAGCCCCCGGCACAGGAGCAGCCCCCACAGGTGGGAATGATCCCACAACACGGCAAATGACGCGGCCATGCCCATTTCCTACAGCCATGACCGGCCGGCGGCAAGAAGCTCCTTGTATTTCAAACCGCGCCGTTTTAATTGTGCAGGGTTCTACTTTCATTTCTGGCGTGCAACGCCAGCCGAGGCCCCCATGACAAACGATGCCGCTACCCCAGACGCCCCAGACAGCCCAGACGCCCCTGGTGCCCCTGCCGCACACGATTCCAGCAACGCGCCCCAGGGAGAGACCCCCGACACCCTGGTCCCGTCGCCGGAGGCAGCGCCCCAGTCGGGTCCGCCACCGCATTTCGTCATCGGCATCGGGGCTTCGGCCGGCGGATTTGAGGCCCTGGAGCAATTTTTCTCGGCCATGCCCGGCGACTGCGGGGCCAGCTTCGTGGTGGTGCAGCATCTCTCCCCGGACCACAAAAGCCTCATGGTGGAGCTGCTCTCCAAACACACCCCCATGCGGGTCTGCCAGGCCGAGGAAAACGCCCCGCTGGCCCCTGACACCATCTACCTGATCCCGCCCAAGACGGTCATGACCGCTTCAGGCGGCCACCTCCATCTGGCCGCCCGGGAAGACCGGCCCGTGCCCAACTACCCCATCGACGTGTTCTTTAATTCCCTGGCCGAGGACAGCGGGGACAAGGCCGTGGCCATCATCCTGTCCGGCACCGGCTCGGACGGGTCGCGGGGCATCCGGGCCATCAAGCAGGAAGGCGGCATGGTCATGGTCCAGGACGTGGACTCGGCCAAATTCGACGGCATGCCGCGAAACGCCATTGCCACCGGAGTGGCCGATTGCATCCTGCCGCCGGCGCGCATGCCCGAGGAACTGCTCAATTACCTGCGCCATCCGGTCATCCGGGACAAGCTGCAAGGCCACTCCGGGCTGCCCGAGGACGACGACCGGCTGCGCCAGATCTATCTGGCGCTCAAGCAGCACACCGGCGTCGATTTTGCCCTGTACAAGCAGTCCACGGTGTTGCGCCGGGTGGAACGCCGGCTCACCATCAATCATATCGACGGCCTGTCGGATTACGTCGCCCACCTGCACCAGACGCCCGAGGAAGTGACGGCCCTGTACAAGGATCTGCTCATCGGGGTGACGAACTTTTTCCGCGATCCCGAGGCCTTTGCCGCTTTGACGCGGCGGCTGCCGGAAATTTTCAAGGAACGCCGCAGCACCATCCGCATCTGGACCACGGGCTGTTCCACCGGCGAGGAGCCCTATTCTTTGGCCATCCTGCTGCGGGAATACATGGAGGCCCTGGGCGAGATCCGCGACATCAAGATCTTTGCCACGGACATCGACCGTAACGCGTTGGAGTTTGCCAGCAACGGCCAGTACCCGGAAAATATCGTCGCCGACGTGTCCCGGGAACGGCTGCAAAAATTCTTTGTGCGCCGGGGGGACGGCTACCAGATCATCAAACCCATCCGGGAAATGGTCATTTTTGCCGCCCACAACATTACCAAAGACCCGCCGTTTAATAAGATCGATCTGCTCAGTTGCCGCAATCTGCTGATCTATCTCCAGCCGGTGCTGCAACAACGGGTCATGGCCTTTTTCAATTTCGCCCTCAATGAAAACGGCTTTCTTTTCCTGGGCAGTTCCGAAACCGTGGGCGGCTTTGCCAATTATTTCAATCTGATCGATCCAAAATGGAAGATCTACCGTTCCCAGGGCAAACACATCCCGCTCAATCTCGAAGGCTTTTCCATCTCCCCGCCCCAGCCGCGCATCCCCGGCAAACCGCGCTTAAACGGGCTGCGGCGGCGCGACGATCTGGAAACCCAGACACTCGATGCCCTGTTTGACGATCTGGTGGCCCGCTATGTGCCGCCCACGGTGGTGGTGGGCGAAAACCACGAGGTGGTCCACGTCATGGGCGAGGTGGACCATTACATGAAGCTGCGCCCGGGCCGCACCAGCCTGGATGTGGCGGCGCTGCTGCGCCAGGATCTGGTCATCGCCGTGGAAACGGGCCTGAACAAAGCCAGCCGGGAAAACGCCGAAGTGCTCTACAAGGACGTGCGCCTGGAAGACGACGGCGCGTCCCTGCGCCTGGATCTGGCCATTCGCCCCTTTGCCGATCCCAAGACCGGTACCCGGTTGTTCGCCCTGACCTTTCGGACAGCCGAGGCCCCAGCCGAACAGTCCCTGGCCGAACACTTCGATCTGGACGTCAAGGCCCGGCAGCGCATCTACGATCTGGAGAATGAGCTCAAATACAGCAAGGAGAACTTGCAGGCCACCATTGAAGAGGTGGAAACCACCAATGAAGAACTGCAGGCCACCAACGAAGAAATGCTCTCGGCCAACGAAGAGCTGCAGTCTACCAACGAGGAACTGCAATCGGTCAACGAAGAACTGATCACGGTCAATGCCGAATACCAAAACAAAATCCAAGAGTTGACGGATCTGAACAACGACGTCAACAATCTGCTTTCCTCCACCAGCATCGGCGTGCTGTTCCTGGACCGCGACCTGTGCGTGCGCAAGTTCACCACGGCGGCCAAGGAGGAAATCAACCTCATGGATTTCGACATCGGCCGGCCGCTTTCCCACGTATCGTTTAATTTCGACCTCGATGGTCTGGTGGACGAAGCCCGGCGGGTGTTGGAAAGCCTGGTTCCCTTCCAGGCCGAAGTGAACAGCACCCGGGGCAAGCGCCTGTTCCTGCGCATCCTGCCCTATGTCACCGTGGACAACGTTATCAAGGGCGTGGTCCTGACCTTTGTCGATGTCACCGGCATTAAAATGGCCGAGGCCAAGGTGCGCAAGCTCTCCCTGGCCGTGCAGGAAAGTCCGAGCATCGTGGTCATGACCGACCCGAACGGCATCATCGAGTACGTCAACCACCAATTCACCCGGGTCACGGGCTACAGCGCCGAGGAGGCCGTGGGCCGGCGCAGCGCCATGCTGGCGTCCGGCGAAACCCCGCCCGGGGTCAGCCGCGCCCTGTGGGAGGAGGTCACCCAGGGCCGGGTCTGGCGCGGCCGATTCCGCAACCGTCGCAAAAACGGCGAAATCTACTCCGAACAGGCCTGCGTCACCCCCATCCGCGACGCCGGCGAGGCCATCGTCGGCTACCTCAAAATGGCCGAGGACGTCACCGCCTTCGAGGACAGCGAAGCCGCCCTGCGCCAGGAGCGCGACCTTATCGCCCGCATCGCCGACACCTCGCCGGTGGCCATTGGCGTCATCGACCCGGACGGCAAGGTGACCTACGCCAGCCAGCGCTGTGAAGACATTTTCGGCGTTGATCGGGAAACCCTGCTGACCCGCTCCTTTGACGATCCGGCCTTTTCCATTACAAACGCCGCCGGGCAGCCTATCGCCTCGCAGGAGTTATCCTTTGCGCGGGTCATGGCCACCGGCGCACCGACAACCGACATGCGCAGCACCATCCGCCGGCCAGACGGACAGACCGTACACCTGTCGATCAACGCCTCGCCCATGTTCGACGACGCCGGCCATATCTCCGCCGTGGTCTGCTCCATCGAAGACATCACCTCCCGGGCCAAGGCCGACCAGCGCTGCGATTTCATGGCCGCCGTGGTCGATTCCTCGCCCGAGGCCGTGGTGGGCCTGGATCTGGCCGGAGCCATTGTCAGTTGGAACCGGGCCGCCGCAGTCCTTTACGGCTACGACGCTGCCGTGGCCACCGGGCACAATGTGGCCATGCTGGTTCCTGAGGCGTTCCGGGAACAGTTGGCCGACGCCCTGGCCCGCATCGGACGCGGCGAGACGGTGGAACCCTTCACGGCCGAGCGCATGCGCCGCGACGGCAGCCGGTTTGCGGCCAGACTGACCCTGACGCCGGTCCTTTCGGCCACCGGGGATATCGCCGGGGCCACGGTCACGGTCAGGGAGATCGGCCCGGCCTGACCCGCGCCTGACTAATGCTTGGCCCGCGTCTGACCCTGCGCCTGCCCCCGGGCTTGGCCGCGCTTGGCCCGCCCCGCGTCCAGGCCGTGACATCGGGGCCGATCTTTTGTATCCAGGGCCGCTTGGCGACGCATTGCGCCGCAGACCCCCAAGGAGCACATAATGACCAGCGAGGCCCTTTCCAAGGGATATGAGCCGGCCGACGTCGAGGCCCGGTGGATTGCCTACTGGCAGGACGAAAAGACCTTCACCCCGGACCCCGACGGTCCGGGTGAGCCGTATTCCATCGTCATTCCGCCGCCCAACGTCACCGGTGCCCTGCATATGGGCCATGCCCTCAATATCACCATCCAGGACATCCTGTGCCGCTACCACCGCCAGAAGGGCCGCAAGGTGCTCTGGATTCCGGGCACGGACCACGCCGGCATCGCCACCCAGAACGTGGTGGAACGCTCCCTTGCCGCCGAAGGCTCTTCGCGCGAAGCACTGGGGCGCGAGGCCTTTATCGAGCGCGTCTGGAAATGGCGCGAGGAGTACGGCGGCAAGATCCTCAATCAGATCAGGCGGCTTGGCGCCTCCGTTGACTGGAGCCGCGAGCGCTTCACCATGGACGAAGGCCTGTCCAAGGCCGTGCGCGAAGTCTTCGTGCGCCTCTACGACGAAGGGCTTATTTACCGGGGCGACTACATCATCAACTGGTGCCCGCGCTGCCACACCGCCCTGGCTGACCTGGAAGTGGAATACGCCCCGCACATCGGCAAGCTCTACCACATCCGCTACCCCGTCGAAGGCACGGACCAATTCGTCACCGTGGTCACCACACGCCCCGAGACGCTGCTGGGCGACACGGCCGTGGCGGTGCATCCCGACGACGAGCGCTACCGCGAATTCGTTGGCAAATACGTGATCCTGCCCCTGGTTGGCCGGCGCATCCCGATCATTGCCGACGCCTATGTCGAGCGCGAATTCGGCACGGGCTGCCTCAAGGTCACCCCGGCCCACGACATGAACGACTTTGAACTGGGTCGCAAACACGGCCTGGAAGCCATTGCCGTCCAGGACGAGGCCGGGCGCATCAATGACAACGCCCCGGAAAAATATCGCGGCATGGATCGCACCGTGGCCCGCAAGGCCGTGGTCGAAGATCTGAAAGAACTGACGCTCCTCGATGATATCCGCGACTACGAGCACAATGTGGGCGAGTGCTACCGCTGCCGCACCGTCATCGAGCCGTTCGTGTCCAAGCAGTGGTTTGTCAAAACCAAGCCCCTGGCCCTGGCGGCCCGGGCGGCGGTAGAAGACGGCCGCACCGCCATCCTGCCGGACCAGTGGACCAAGACCTACTACGACTGGCTGGACAACATTCGCGACTGGTGCATTTCCCGGCAAATCTGGTGGGGCCATCGCATTCCGGCCTGGACCTGCCAGGCCTGCGGCGAATTGATTGTTTCGCGCGAAAATCCGACCGTCTGCCCGGCCTGCGGCGGCGACCAGCTCGAACAAGACCCCGACGTCCTCGATACCTGGTTCTCCTCGGCGCTGTGGCCCTTTTCCACCTTCGGCTGGCCTGATAACACCAAAGAGTTAAAGACTTTTTATCCCACCACGGTTTTAAGCACCGCCTTTGACATCCTCTTTTTCTGGGTGGCCCGCATGATGATGATGGGCCTGCACTTCATGGGCGAAGTGCCGTTTAAGCATGTCTACATCCACGCCCTGGTGCGCGACGCCGAGGGCCGCAAGATGAGCAAGTCCCTTGGCAACGGCATCGACCCCCTGGCCATGATGGAACGCTACGGCACCGACGCCCTGCGCTTCACGCTATGCGCCTTTGCCGCCATGGGCCGCGACATCAAGCTGGCCGAGGAGCGCATTGAAGGCTACCGGCATTTCATCAACAAGCTGTGGAACGCCACCCGCTTTGCCCTTATGCATGTGGGCGAGGGCGCGCCGGACATCTCGCCGGCCGAGGCGGCCAAGGCGGGCCTGTGCCATGCCATGATCCTCTCGCGTCTGGAACGGCTCAAAATCACCGTATCCGGAGCCATCGAGGGCTATCAGTTCAACGAGGCGGCCCAGGAGCTGTACGGCTTTTTCTGGCGGGAATTTTGCGACTGGTACCTGGAAATGGCCAAGGTGGACCTCGGCGGCGACGACGAGACGAAAAAAGGCGCGGCCAAGCGCGTTCTTTTAACGGTCCTGACCGAGACGCTGACGCTCATGCATCCGATCATTCCTTTCGTGACCCAGGAAATCTGGAGCAAGCTGCCGGGCATTGGCGAACCCAATCTGGCCAAGGTGCCCTTCCCGCCGCTGCGGCCCGAACTGATCAGCGACGCGGCCGAGGCCGACATGGAACTGTTGCGCGCCATCGTGGTCGGCGTGCGCAATATCCGGGCGGAACTCAATATCAACCCCGGGGTCAGGCTGACGGCGCTGGTCCATACGGAATCGAGCGCCCAGGCGGCGTCGCTGACCGAGAACGCGGCCATGATCAGCTTTTTGGCCAAACTGGAGAACTTCCAGGCCGGTCCCGAGGTGGTTGCGCCCAAGGCCTCGGCCTCGGCCGCGGCCGGATCGTGCGCCCTGTACGTGCCGCTGTCGGGTGCTGTGGATTTTGACGTGGAGTATCTGCGGCTGTCCAAGGAAGAAGTCAAAACGGTCAAGGAACTGACCGTTGTGGAGAAAAAGCTCGGCAACGAGGATTTCGTCTCCCGCGCCCCGGCCGAAGTGGTGGCCAAGGAGCAAGAGAAGCAAGGCGCCCTGGGCGAGCGGCTGGCCCGATTGCGCGAGCTCAAAGACCGCATCAAGAAGCTGATGGCCGACGAATAGGGCCGGGCGCTGGAGAGAGAATAAAGCAAAAGGGCGGTCCCGCGTGGGGCCGCCCTTTTAATTTCTCCCAGGGCAAACCGCCCTCACTTAGATCGTAGGGCCTGGATCGAAGCTGATTTTGAGCTTTGTTCCAGTGGCAATGGCAAACCGTTGCAGCGTTCGCGTAGACGGCATGACCCGGCCGCTCTCAAGGCGGGCAATCACTGTTTGCTTTGTATGCATATGCTGCGCCACTTCTTCTTGCGAGAGTCCGGCACGGGATATACTCCAATCAAAGCGGCTGTGATACAGAACTGACTTTATATTTCTTTGTGCAACGCCTTCTGGCAATGAGACTAGCTGCTATTTTCGTCGCCATTGCACCACTGGCATTATCTGTTTCAAGCCATACACTAGACGCAGATATTACAAATGCATGTATCTACTCTTCAGGGAAAAACGCCTAAGAACTGACGCCATCTGCTATAACAACGATTTTATCTTCCTGAGCAGCAATCACACTCTGCCGTCAATTAAGGCAGAGTTTATATGATTAAGCGTGTTACGTAATTGGCTTTTATTATTGGCATTCGTAACCATATACGATCCAGATGGCATGGAAATACTTACCATGTACCTTGAACTGTATAACCCAAACAGGCCAACGGGAATATCCTCATAGCGATAAGCGCCGTCAAGCTTGACAATAACCGGACGGAATAATGTTTTTACACATTTAATATACATATTACCATTCACAATAATAATCATTGAAAGAAAATAATCACAAAACACAGACACCGATCCAACGATAGTCATTATGAACGCGAACATATACCCGGCTGTCTTCCAAAAACTATGGTCAACTAGCAATATAGAAGACAAGAATCCGATAGCAGACAATGGCAATATACACATAAAACACAAGGCAGCAAAACTTTTTTCTAAAACAAATACAGCATCACTGCCAACACTTTTTTCATGATACGCCACCTCAAAAAGCATCTCTTTTAATTTTACATCTTTTTTGTTGAGGTAAATTGAGTAAATATACAACAAAATAATCGCTGCAGGAATACAAAGTGAAAAACATAGCAAATACAAAATATTTGTACTCATCTAAAATCGCTCCATCTCCAGGTCGCAGAGAAATGCGGTGCTCATCCGCCGAACACCCCCCGATCGATTCATCAAGAAACATCGAACCGTAATGCGAATAGGTTTCCAAAGCCAATAAAAATTGGCCTTCCGCTCCTAAACACTTCTATCATTTCAACATGTTTTCTGAATCGACTACCCGTCCACGCCCACCCAATTCTCGCAGCGCAGCCCCGAAACCCGCGTAAATTCGCGCATGTTGTTGGTCACCAGCACCAGCCCGGCTGCCAGCCCTGGGCGGCGATGCGCATGTCCATGCCGCCGATGACCTCGCCGCGTCGCTCCAAATCCGCTCGCAATGCGCCGTAGCAGGCCGCTGCGGCGGCGTCGAAGGGGAGGATTTCCAGCGGTAGAAGCATGGCCTGCAACGCCGCCGCATTCTTCTCGCGAGCGCCAGACTTGGCGACGCCGTATTCCAGTTCCGCTACGGTGATCGATGACAGACACATGTCGCCGTAAGACAGCTCGGCAAACCGCTGCCGGACTTCCGGCGGCCGGTGCTTGATCAAATAGATGCAGCTATTGGTATCGAGCAGATAGGCCATTAGAACAGCGCTTCCCGCTGCTGCACGGCGGGTTGGTCGCGCTCCTCCATGAAATCCGGGCCAAACTGGGTGAGCGCCTCAAAAAAACCGTCAAAGGGCGCGTCCTTGGGCAGCAGCACCACGGCCTTGCCCACCCGCTTGATGCAGACCGAATCCCCTTCGAAACGAAATTCCTTGGGCAGCCGTACCGCCTGACTGCGCCCGTTGGTGAAAAGCTTGGCTTCCTGCATGGCGACCTCCAGTATCTATCGCTGATAGATACCGCTGGTCGGGCTTGTCAACCGCACCGCCCTCCACCCCGTTTGCCGCAGCCCGGCCGGGCAAGGCGGCCCCGTGCGGGAAGCAAACGGCAAAGGGCGGTCCCTCGCGGTACCGCCCTTACGTCCTCTCTTGCTTCCCGAAGGCCGCGCGGCGCTTGCGCCGCCGCCCTGCCCTACGCCGAAAGCGCCCGCGCGCGGCCACGGCTCTTGCCGCGGCCGGCCGTGGCCGACGCCTCGCCGCGCATCTCGCCGATGAGCTGGGTCAAAACGCCGGACTGGGTCGCTACTTCGGTGACGGCCTGGGCGGATTGACGCATGCCGTCGGAAGACTCCATGGAAATGCGGTTGATCTCCTCGATGCTGCGGTTGATCTCTTCGCTGGTGGCCGACTGCTGCTCCGAGGCGGTGGCAATGGACTGGACCTGACCGGCCACGGCGTCGGCCAGACTGACGATTTCATTGAGGGCGTCGCCGGACTGCCCGGCCAGATGCGTGGTCCGTTCGATGACTTCCACGGTCTTTTTGACATTTTGCACATTGACCGTGGTCCCCTGCTGGATGCCGACAATGGCATCCCCGACCTCGCGGGTGGCGTTCATGGTCTTTTCGGCCAGTTTGCGCACCTCGTCAGCCACAACAGCGAATCCTCGCCCGGCGTCGCCGGCCCGCGCCGCCTCAATGGCGGCATTGAGCGCCAGGAGATTGGTCTGATCGGCGATGTCGGAAATAACGTTCATAATGGCCCCGATGCCCTTGGCCCGCTCGCCAAGCTGCTCCATGTCGCGCTGCAGCTCCTGGGCATGGGACTGGACCTCGGCGATGCCGTCCACAACGTCGGCCACCACGGTCTTCCCGGTCATGGCCTTGCACTTGGCCTGCTCGGCAGTGTCCGAGGCCAGGGAGGCGTTGCGGGCCACTTCCAGGACCGTGGAATTCATTTCCTCCATGGCGGTGGCGGTTTCAGCCGCCCGCTGGGACTGGATGCCAGCCCCCTGGCTGGCCTGTTCGATCTGGGCTGAGAGCTCTTCCGTAGCCGAAGCCGTGGCCTGGGCCACTTCCTGCAGGGTGCCGGCGGCGGTCATCATGGCGTCGCGCTGGGCCATGGCCTCGCGCTGGGCCTGTTCGGCCTGGGCCGTGGCCTGCTGGGCTTTGGCGGCTTCGTTGGCCGCTTCGGCAGAACGGGCGTTGGCTTCCTCAATACGTTCCTTGAGATTTTTGACCATGATGCGCAGACTGTCGGCCAGTTTGCCCACTTCGTCTTCCTGGCGCACGGCCAGTTCGCCGTTGAGGTCGCCGCCAGCCACCCGGTCGGCAAAGGCCGCGCTGTCGCGAATGGGGCGCGTAATGGCCCGGGTGAGATAGACGGCCACCGCGATGCACAGCGCCAGGGCTGCGGCCAGTCCACTGAGCATGGCCGTGGAGGCCGTGCCCAGGTCGGACACGGCAACCAGGGACAGGCGCTTGGTGTTGTCCATGCCGGCAACGGCCATCGCTTTGGCGTCGTGCAGGATGCCGTCCGCCGCCTTGTTGCGCTTGACATCGAGGTCTTGCAAGGTGGTCATGGTGCCGTCAAAGGAACTGATGGCCGCCTTATACTGGGCCAGGGACTGGCGCACGTCGCCCAGTTCTTTCTTGTCGCCGGCATTGCGGGTGACTGCACCCAGCCGCTCAAGCAGGGGCTCGGCCTGGGCAAAAAGGCCGAGCGCCTGCTGCCGCAGGGCGGGGGCGCTGAGCGCCTGGGCCTTGAAATTGAGCACCCGTATCTCAGACCCCAAATCCATGAGATCATCGATATCCAGCAGTTTGCCGAGCCGCTCCAGCAGCGCGGCCTCGCTGGCACCATCGCGAATTTCAGCCTCAAATCGTTTTTTTTGGCTGTCCGTCAACATCGTGACGCTCTGCATAAAATCGCCGGCGGCCGCGTCCATGCCCTTACGGTTTTCAATCAGGGTGCGGATGTTTTTTTCCGTCTCGTCGGCCAGGGCGAAATACGCGTCGGCATCCTGCCTGGCCGTGCCCACCTCGGTTTTGAGTTGCACCAGCGCCGGGTACTTGTCGGCGTGGGCCTGGGCCTGGGCCAGGGCCTGACGCACCAATTCGATTTCCGTTTTGGCCTGATCCCGAAAGCGCTGTTCGAAGCTTAAGGCATAGCCGCGCATGGCAAACATGGTGAGCAACGACGTCCGTTCGATTTCATTGGCGATGGCTGTTTCCGGAATATACTGCTCGGCCAGGGAGGTTGCGGTGGTTTTAACGCTTTGCATGTAGAGGACGCCCATGCCACCGAGCGCCATGGCGATAAGAATCAGACCCCCAAAACCAACTCCGATTTTGACGCCGAGTTTCCAATTTTTCATGGTTTTCACCTTTTTGTCCTTCATTCATGCATATAACACTACACTAGACCGGGGAAAGCTATCACTTTCACAACAATTCCGAGAGCAACCTTGCGCCAGAACGACAATATTTATACGAATATACTCATTTCTGTCCGGCTAATTTAGAAGAGATAGCCTGCTAGAATTGTTTGGTTTTAAGCGTTGCCGTCGCGGGTCAATGAGGTCGAGAATTTCACATTGCTGAAACAGATTTCGTTGCACCAGCCGGG
>NZ_WVUD01000003.1 GCF_009856865.1 Solidesulfovibrio aerotolerans
GGGTCTGGGGGAGGGAACCCCTTTTTTCAAAAAGGGGTTCCCTCCCCCAGTCTTCCTCTCCCCCCCCGGACGCACGCATGCCCCATATATTTGAAGTCGGTGAGTTGACGCGGTCTTTAAAGGACGTGGTCGAGTCCGAGTTCCCGTTTGTCTGGGTGCGCGGGCAGGTGGTGAACCTGTCGCGTCCGGGTTCGGGGCATTTGTATTTTTCCTTGCGTGACGCCGAGGCTTCGTTGTCCGTGGTGTGGTTTCGCGGTGCCCAGGCCGGGAAAGTGTCGGCTGGCGGCGAGCGTTATGATCCGCTGACCGGCGAGGTTTTGGACCGGCCGCTGGCCGAGTCGATCACTGACGGCATGGAAGTCATGGTGGCCGGGCGGCTGACGGTTTATGCGCCGCGCGGCGTGTACCAGCTCGTGGCCGAGGTGGTGCAGGAGGTCGGGGCCGGGCGGTTGTGGCTGGAATTTGAGGCCCTTAAAAAAGATCTGGCGGCTAAAGGCTATTTCGACGCGGGCAGAAAGCGGCAACTGCCGCCCCATGCGACCCGGGTGGCGGTCATAACGGCCCCGACCGGTGCTGCAGTGCGCGATTTTATCCGCATCGGCCGCGAGCGGGGGCACGGGAGTCAAGTGCGCGTCTATCCGACCCTGGTCCAGGGCGAGGCCGCCCCGGCCGGCATTGTGCGGGCCATGCTGCGGGCCGTGGCCGACGACTGGGCCGAGGTGCTGGTCCTTCTTCGCGGCGGCGGTTCCCTGGAAGATTTGTGGGCCTTTAATACGTCGGATGTGGCCCGGGCCATTTTCGCTTCGCCGGTGCCGGTCTTGACCGGTGTCGGCCACGAGGTTGATGTCACCATCGCCGACATGGTGGCCGATGTGCGCGCCGCCACGCCCTCCCATGCCGCCCAACTGCTGTGGCCCGAGCGGGGGATGCTGGCCCAGCGGGTGGACGACGCCGAACTGGCCGTCAAGCGCATCATTGGTGCGCTGCTGGCCAGCCGCGAGCGGGAACTGGCCGTGCTGGCCCGGGGGCTGGCCTGGCTGTCGCCGTCGCGCCGGCTGGATCGGCTGACGCAATCCTTTGACGGTGCGAACCAGCGCTTGACCAGGGCCGGGACCGGCTATCTGGACGGGCTGGACCGGCGGTTGGATGGCCTTACGGCCCGGGTGTCCCGGCGCTTTGATGCCCAGAGCCTGGACGCCAGGCAGGAGGCTTTGGCCCGGCGTGTCGAGCGCTTGGCCGCAGCGGCGAAGCTGTTTGTGGCCGAGCAGCAGCAACGGCTGGTACTGGCCGGGGCGCATCTCACCGGCCTTGATCCGGCCGCACCGCTGGCCCGGGGCTACAGCCTGACCACGGTGGCGCGTACGGGGAAATTTTTGCGTCGGCAGGCTGACGTGCGCCCTGGCGACAAGCTGGACATCATGGTGTATGAAGGCCGCGTCCGGGCCGTGGTGACGGACGGCGAGCCGGATGCTGGAGACAAGTCGTGAGCGTGAAAGAAGAATCCTTCGAGAAGGCCTTGGAACGGTTGGAGCGAATAGCCGTGCGCCTGGAAGCCGGCGACGTGCCGCTGGAAAAGGGCGTGGCCCTGTATAAAGAGGGCATGGGGCTGGTGGGAACCTGTCGCAAACGGTTGGAAGCCGCCCGCATGGAAATCGCCCTGGCCGGCGAAGACGGGACGCTGCGGCCGTTTGCGGTGACAGACGACGAGGCCGCCGGTCTGGCCGGTGCTGCCGGGGAGGAGTCGTGACGGTAAAAGAAAGGTTGGCTGCGCTGGCGGCCGAGGTCGAGGTCTATCTGCGGGAGCGGTTCGGGGTGCGCCTGCGTGAGCGCGGCGTGCCGGAGAATCTGCTTGCCGCCATGGAATATTCGCTCCTGGCCGGCGGCAAGCGGCTGCGGCCGGTCTTGTGTCTGACCTTTGCCGAGCTGTTTGAGGCCCAGCGGGGTCGCGTCATGCCCTTTGCCGCCGGGTTTGAGTTGATCCACACCTATTCGCTGGTCCACGATGATCTGCCGGCCATGGACGACGACGATCTGCGTCGCGGCCGGCCGTCCAATCACAAAGTTTTTGGCGAGGCCGGGGCCATTTTAGCCGGCGATGCCCTTTTGACCGAAGCCTTTGGCTGCATGGGCCGGACCTGGCCGGGAGTGGCGGCCGAGCTGGTTCTGCCGGCCTTGTCCGAGGCGGCCAAAGCGGCTGGAGCGGCCGGCATGGTGGGCGGGCAGGTCCTCGACATGGACTACACCGCCCGGGATGGCCTGACCCTGGCCGAGCTGGCCCGGATGCAGACCCTTAAAACCGGAGCGCTCATTACCGCCTCCTGCGTGTGCGGGGCGATCCTGGCCGGGGCTGGCGAAGAGGGTGTGGCCCGGGCGCGGGAATACGGCGAGGCCGTGGGCGCGGCCTTTCAGATCGTTGACGACATTCTCGATGAGATCGGCGACGCCGCGACCCTTGGCAAGCCTGTGGGCAGCGACCGGGAGCAGGGTAAAAATACCTATCCCAGCATGATCGGCCTTGACGAAAGCCGCCGGCTGGCCGAGGAACGCGTGGCCGCTGCCGTGGCCGCCATCGAACCGTACCGTGGCGAGGCGTCCGAATTTTTGCGGGATTTGGCCCGCTACATCGTGGTGCGGGTGCAGTAACGCCAGTACGCCCGGGCAGGGACAAGGAACAGACGCAATGACGGCAATGAGCGATACGGCCCTTCGCATCCTCCCGCGCATCAGGCATCCGCATGACGTGGCCGATCTTTCCGCTGAAGAGCGGACCGTACTGGCCGAGGAAATCCGGCAGGTCATTATTGGCACGGTGTCCATGAACGGCGGCCATCTGGCCCCGTCGCTGGGCGTCGTGGAGCTGACCGTGGCTTTGCTCGCCGCCTTTGATCCCGGCCGCGACAAGCTGGTCTGGGACGTGGGGCATCAGGCCTATGCCTACAAGATCCTCACCGGCCGCCAGGAAGAATTTCACACCTTGCGCACCATGGGCGGCATAAGCGGCTTCCCGCGCCCGGCCGAAAGCCCCTACGATCATTTCGGCGTCGGCCACTCCAGCACCTCCATCTCGGCGGCCCTGGGGCTGGCCATGGCCCGGGACCGCAAGGGCGAGGACCACGACGTGGTGGCCATCATCGGCGACGGCTCCATGACCGCCGGTCTGGCCTATGAGGGGCTCAATCAGGCTGGGGGCTGGGGCGGGCGGCTTATCGTCGTTTTAAACGACAACGAGATGTCGATTTCCAAAAACGTCGGGGCGCTCTCGCTGTTTTTGAGCCGCAAACTCAACCAGCGCTGGGTCAAGCGGCTGAAAAAGGACATGGAAAGCTGGATCGGCTCGCTGCCCTATGGCGGCGACCTGATGGGCTATGTCCGGCGCGGCGAGGAATCGTTTAAAAGCTTTTTTACGCCCGGCATGCTGTTTGAGGCCTTTCGCTTTAATTACCTCGGTCCCATCGACGGCCACAACACCGAACGGCTCATCGAAGTTTTCAAGGAAATCAAAGGGATCGAAGGTCCGGTGCTGGTCCATGTGCTCACCAAAAAGGGCCGGGGCTACGAACCGGCCGAGAGCAATCCCACCTATTTCCATGGCGTGGGCTGTTTTGAGCCGGAAACCGGCTTGGTGGAAAAGCCCGGGGTGTGTGCGCCAAGCTATACGCAGGTCTTTGGCGAGGCCTTGCTGGCGGCGGCCAAGGCCGATCCCCGGGTCATGGCCATCACCGCTGCCATGCCCGAGGGCACGGGCCTGTCCCGTTTCGCCACCGAGCTGCCCGAGCGCTTTGTCGATGTCGGCATATGCGAACAGCACGCCGTCACCTTTGCCGCCGGTCTGGCTATAGCCGGGTTCAAGCCGGTGGTGGCCATCTATTCCACCTTCATGCAGCGCTCCTACGACCAGATCGTCCACGATGTCTGCCTGCAGGAGCTGCCCGTGACCTTTTGCCTCGACCGGGGCGGCCTTGTGGGCGAGGACGGGGCCACCCATCACGGGGCCTTTGACATTTCCTTTCTGCGCCACATTCCCAACCTCGTTTTCATGGCTCCGGGCAGCGAAGCCGAACTGCCAGCCATGCTGGCCACCGCCCTGGCCCATCCCGGCCCGGTCGCCATCCGCTATCCCCGGGGAGCCGGCGTGGGCCTGCCTGTGCCCCAGACGGCCGAACCGTTGCCGCTTGGCCAGGGCGTTTTGGTGCGCCAGGGGACCGATGCCCTGGTCGTGGCCATCGGCAGCCGGGTTATGCCGGCCGTGGCCGCAGCCGATGCCCTGGCGCGCGAAACAGGCAGGGAAGTGGCGGTCTTTAACGCCCGCTTTATAAAGCCCTTGCCCAAGGACCAGCTTTTGGAACTGGCCGGCCGCTATCCGTTGTGGCTGACGGTGGAGGAAAATGTGCTCCAGGGCGGTTTCGGTTCGGCCGTGGTGGAGCTGCTTTCCGACGCCGGGGCGCTCTCCGGCCTCACCATCACGCGTCTGGGCCTGCCTGACGCCTTTGTGGAGCACGGCGCGCAAAAGGCCCTGCGGGCGCTGTGCGGCATCGACCAGAGCGGCATCAAGGCAGCCCTTTTGCGCCTGCTTGGGCTGTAGCCGGACATGTGGGGCGCAGTGCCCGGTGCGTTGGCCGTTGGCCTGGACGGCCTGTTCTGTCTGGACGGTGCGGGCCTGAGAGGATATGGTCAAAGCCTTGCGCCAGGGGAACACGACTGTTTTTGAGGGCTTTTTGCCCGGTTTCCCGGACGCCATCAAGGAGCAGGCCGGCCATTGCGGGGGCGGCACTGCCGAGGATTAACCCAAGGAGTTACAATGTCTTCCATATCCCGTTTCATGGAAACCAATTTCCGTCACTTCAACGCCCGCGAGACCCTTGACGCAGCCAAGGCCTGGAACGACCTGCTGGGCCGGGGCGGCAAGATGTTTCTCACCATGGCCGGGGCCATGAGCACCTGCGAACTGGGCATTTCCCTGGCCGAGATGATCCGCCAGGACAAGGTCCACGCCATCAGCTGCACCGCCGCCAACCTTGAAGAGGATCTGTTTAATCTCTTCAATCACAACGAATACAAGATGGTCCCCGAATACCGCGACCTTTCGCCCGAAGCGGAAAAGGCGCTGTACGACCAGGGATTTAATCGTGTCACCGATACCTGCATTCCCGAAGGGGTGCTGCGTCAGGTGCAGCGCCGTATCTCCAAGTTGTGGGCCGCCGCTGCCGATTCCGGCAAGCCCATGTTCCCCTACGAATACATGTACGCGCTGTTGGATCAGCCCGATATCGAGCAGTTTTTTCAGGTTCCCAAGGAGCATTCCTGGGTGCTGGCGGCCAAGGAAAAGGGCCTGACCATCTATTCGCCGGGTTTTGAAGACAGCACGCTGGGCAATATCTTTTGCGCCGAAGTGATCCTCGGCCACGTCAAGAGCCACAGCGCCATCCGCACCGGCACCGAGCAGATGGAAGTGTTGGCCCAGTGGTACACCGAGCAGGGCAAGGCCGGCACGCCCATCGGCTTTTTCCAGATCGGCGGCGGCATCGCAGCGGATTTTCCCATCTGCGTGGTGCCCATGCTCATTCAGGACCTGGAACGCGAAGACACGCCGTTTTGGGCCTATTTCGCCCAGATCGGTGATTCCACCACCTCCTACGGCTCCTATTCCGGCGCGGTCCCCAATGAAAAGATCACCTGGGGCAAGCTCGATATCGATACGCCCCGGTTTATGATCAATTCCGACGCCTCCATTGTGGCACCGCTGATTTTTGCCTACGTGCTGGGCTGGTAAAACCGATAAAAGTCTTTGCTTTCGGGAGGATCGGGCGTAGAAAAAGGCCGCATCCCTCTGGTTACAATCCGCACGGCGCGGGTGCTTGTATGCAGGAAACCGCCAAACCTGGAGGAGACCGTGAGCAATTTTACCGAAGCCGATCTGCCGGTCAGCATCGACCACGAACAAATGGTAACGCTTGGCGACGGCACGACCATCCGTTTTGAAACCAACGGCGAGGCCAAAGACATTTACGTGGGCGATTCGTTTACGGCCAATACCCAACTCTTCCCTGGCAACGACTTTTTTGTCGAAGCCGGCGGCAAGACCTTTAAGGTGACAGCCGAATTCGAGGATGTCGTCACGGTCAGCGCGGCCTAGGCGCGTCCTGGACACGCCTCACGCGGTTTGACACGGCAGGCTGCCGTCATCATTGTTCTATTCTCGTAAAAAGTAATTTTTTATGAGAACGCGACACAAGTTTCTTGTTTCTCGCTCGTGGAAAGTGGCCGGGGGCTTTGGCTCCCGGCCACTTTTTTGGGATCACCCGGCAGGTGGCCGCACGCGGCGGGAGAAAGCCCCGGTTTGCGTCAATTGCAGCCCGTATGCCCAGCCGTGAAGTACTCTTGTACACTGGATAATTATTTTTGTGCAGCCACCTTGGCCTGTGTGAATTGATTTATGGGGCTGCGCTTGGCAGCGATTGCTTTCCTCTGGCATCAAATGATAGGCCTTGATGCGATTGGAGCAGTTTTTTTGAGAAATTTTTCTGTTTACCCGCCTGGCGGGAAGCGCCATACGTCCCAAGGAGTGCCGCCATGTCGCAGCGTATCGCCGTCGCCGGCCTGTCCGTTGAAAAACACCTCTACGACGTCATCACCAACGAAATCCTGCCGGCAACCGGCCTTGGAGCAGAAGCTTTTTTCGCCGCCCTGGCCAGGTTGGTTGCTGATCTTGGCCCCCGCAACCGCGAACTGCTCGCCAAGCGCGACGCCCTGCAGGCCGCCATCGATGTCTGGCACAACGAGCGGCGGGAGACGCCCCACGACGCCGAGGCCTACAAGTGCTTTCTGGCCGGCATCGGCTATCTGCTGCCCGAAGGCCCGGATTTCACCATCGAAACCGCCGGCGTTGACCCGGAAATCGCTGCCGTGGCCGGGCCGCAACTTGTCGTGCCCATCACCAACGCCCGCTACGCCCTAAACGCTGCCAATTCCCGCTGGGGCAGCCTGTACGACGCCCTCTACGGCACGGACGTCATCCCGGAAACCAACGGCGCGGCCAAGGGGCCGGGTTATAATCCGGTGCGCGGCGCGGCAGTCGTGGCGTATGCCGCTTCATTTCTCGACCAAACCCTGCCCCTGGCCGCAGGTCGCCACAGCGACGTGGCCGCCTACGCCGTCTCGGACGGCGGTTTGCGCGCAACCCTGGCCGATGGCCGGACTATCGGCCTCGCCCAACCGGAGCAATGCGTGGGCTTTGCCGGTGCGGCCGAGGCACCCACGGCAGTGTGTCTGCGCCACAACGGTCTGCACGTCGCATTGCTGTTTGATCGCAACCATCCCGTGGGTGCGGCCAGTCCTTCGGGCCTCAAAGACGTGGTCCTGGAAGCGGCGCTCACCACCATCCTCGACTGCGAGGATTCCGTGGCCGTGGTGGACGGCCCGGACAAGGCCCAGGCCTATCGCAATCTGCTGGGACTTTTTCGGGGCGACCTTACCGCTTCGTTTGACAAAGGAGGGCGCACGGTGTCGCGCGGGCTGGCCGAGGACAGGGTCTTTACTGCCCCGGATGGCGCACCCGTGATCCTGCCCGGCCGCAGCCTCCTGCTGGTGCGCACCGTCGGCCACCTGATGACCACCGACGCGGTTTTGGACGCTTCCGGCAACGAAATCCCCGAAGGCATGCTCGACGCCCTGGTCACGGGGCTGGTGGGCCTGCATGACGTGCGGGGGTTGGGGACAAAGCCCAATTCCCGGACCGGCAGCGTGTATATCGTCAAACCCAAGATGCACGGCCCGGACGAAGTGGCCTTTGCCTGCGCCTTGTTTGGCCGGGTGGAACAGGCGCTCGCCCTGCCGCCCCTGACCCTTAAAATCGGCGTCATGGACGAAGAGCGGCGCACTTCGCTCAATCTCAAGGAATGCGTGCGCGCCGCCAAGGACCGCATCATCTTTATCAATACCGGCTTTCTCGACCGCACGGGCGATGAAATCCACACCGTCATGGAAGCCGGGCCGGTGGTCGGCAAAAACGACATGCGCGCCCAGCCCTGGATGGCCGCCTACGAGGACGGCAACGTGGATGTGGGGCTGGCGTGCGGTTTTTCGGGAAAAGCGCAGATCGGCAAGGGCATGTGGGCCAAGCCGGACCGCATGGCCGAGATGGTGGAGGTAAAGATCGAGCATCCCCGGGCCGGGGCCAATTGCGCCTGGGTGCCTTCGCCCACGGCTGCGACGCTGCACGCCATGCACTACCACGCCGTGGATGTCTTCGCCCGCCAGCACGAACTGGCTGGTCGCCACAAGGCCAATCGGGAAATTTTGCTGACGCTGCCGCTTCTGGGGCAGTCCCGGCCAACGCCCGAGGCCATAACCCGGGAGCTTGAAACCAACTGTCAAAGTATCCTGGGCTATGTCTCGCGCTGGGTGGACCAGGGTATCGGCTGTTCCAAGGTGCCGGATTTAAACGACGTGGGCCTTATGGAAGACCGGGCAACGTTGCGCATTTCCAGCCAGCATATCGCCAATTGGCTGCGCCACGGCCTATGCAGCGAGGCCGAGGTCAGGGCTGTCCTCACGCGCATGGCGGCAGTGGTGGACCGCCAAAACGCCCTGGACCCGGCCTACCGGCCCATGGCCCCGGATTATGACGCCTCCATTACCTTTGCCGCGGCCAGGGATTTGATTTTCCTGGGCAGGGAACAGCCCAACGGCTATACGGAACCGGTCCTGACGGCCAGACGCCGCCAGGCCAAGGCACGGGGCGAAGAGGCTGTGGCACCGGCTGGATCGTCCCCGCAGGGCGTCATATAGTTTTAGTCACAAGGCGCATGGCGGGTATGCGCTGCAAACTGATTGCTTCACTTCGCCGGTCCGGTTGCGACGCTTGGTCGTTGCAACCGTTGGCTGGTGCAAGGAGATCGTCCATGCGGCATGGCGTGCAACTGCTCCTCGTTTTCCTGGTTCTGGTCTTGGCCGTGCCGGCGTCTGTGTCTGCCTCCTCGGAAGGCGGCCACGGCGGCGGGGATTCCAAGAAAAAAGAGAAGAGTGAAAAAAAGGAAAAGGGCGATAAAAAAGAAGCCGGCAAGGCTGAAAACGGCGTCATCACCATCGGGCCGCTGGTGGTCAATATTTTGAGCAACAAGGGCTACCGTTTCTTGCGTCTGGAAATGATCGTGGAATGCGCGGACAACGAGGCGGCTGAGCGGCTGGTCAAAGCTGATGCCAAGGAAGAGCTCATCCTTATGCTGTCGAACAAAGTGGCCGACAATTTGCTCGCCAATTCAGGAAAAATGATCCTGCGCAAGGAACTCATTGATCTTTTTTCCAAATACACCGGCCCGGATAAGGTGAAAAACCTCTATTTCGCGGAATTCGTTTTTCAGTAGGCCAAAGGGGCAGTTCGTCTCAGGGAGGGGGGATGTTTCACGATCTTTCGCCGGCCATGCTGGCGCGTATGACCGAACTTGAAGCCATCGATGCCGCCGACCGCGCCGACGGCACGCCGCATAACCAACGGCTGCGCCAGATACCCCCGAATACCGGACGCTATCTGGCCATCCTGGCCGCCAGCGCTCCAGCCGGGCAGATGGTCGAGGTGGGGACCAGCGCCGGCTATTCCGCCCTGTGGCTGTCATTGGCCTGCCGGCAGCGGGGCGACGTCCTGACTTCCATTGACCGCGATCCCGACAAGCTGGTCCTGGCCCGGCAAACGCTCGACCTGACCGGCAGCAGCGACGTCGTGCGGCTGGTTTCCGGCGACGCCCTGGACATTGTGGCCGCAATGGCGGGCGTGGCCTTTGCTTTTGTCGATGCCAACCGTGACGTGTTGCTGGCCTGCGTGGAACTTCTGGCCGACCGACTCGTGCCTGGGGGGCTTGTTGCCGTGGATAACGTTATCAGCCACGCCGCCGAAATCCCGGGGGTGTTGGAACGCATTCTGGCCGATCCCAGGTTCGACGCGGTGGTGGTTCCCATCGGATCGGGCGTGCTGACGGCCCGCCGGACCGCCCGTTGACGCCCCGGTGTCGTTAAAGCGTAACACAAAGCCGCCCTTGGCGTTTCGGGCCGGGTTGTGCTAGCCTGCTTGGGCTATCTGCCCCACGCGGGGCACGGGACATCGGGAGGTGACCATGACCGGCGACGCAGCGAAGTTTTTGGCCCTGACCCTCGTGTTGGCGGCCTGCCTGCTGACTGCCCAGGCCGGTCCCTGCCACTCGCGCCCAGGCGAGCCGGCACCGGTCATCGTCCTGGCCGCCGGACCGGGTAAATATGTCATCAAAGCCGGGGATACCATCAACGTGCTGGCGCTGCGGCACGGCGTGCCGGCCGCAGCCATTTTGCGGGCCAATCCGGGGCTTAATCCCGCCCGTCTGCCGCTCGGCAAGGAAATCATCATTCCTGCCGCCACCAAGGCCGGTTCCGAAGCCTCTGCCCCGGCTGTCCCGGCGGCTGTGCCGACGCCTGCCGTAGCGGCCGCCCCGGCGGTAGCCTCGGGGGGCCAGGGCATCGAACTGCGGCCGGGGAAAGTGCCGCAAGCCACACCCCTGCCCGGCAGCGGCATCAAAAGCCATGATCTGCCCGATGCCGTGGCCAAACCAACGGCCCCGGCCGGGGGAAAAGAGGCCGGTCCGACCGATGCGCCCCAGGTGGCGGAGACCGTCGTTGCGACGCCGCAGCGTCAGGCTCCCAGGAGCACGGACACGACGGTGCCCGGCCCGGCTGCACCGGCCGGGAACTGGTCCATGGGTGCGGTCTGGGTGCTGGCCGGAGTCGTCGGTGGGGCGCTTATCGTGGCGCTGGCCCTGCAGGGGGTCTTTGCCAATGTGGTCGCCGGCGTGATGCTGCGGCTGCTGCGGCCGTTTCGGCCAGGTGATGCGGTCCTATTGGCCGGCATCGTCGGTCGGGTGGAGACCATCGGCGGCTGTTACGTGGCCATCCGGTCCGAGGCCGGGGAGACGGTGCTCGTGCCCAACGCCAAAGCGGCCGGCGAAATCGTGGTGGTAGCCAAGGCGAAAACGAAGGCTGCGGTCAAGGACACGGGCAAGCGGGCGGATCGAAGCTGAGCCGGCCGTTGGCAAGGCGGGCGACCGTCTGAATTTCCGGTATGATATCCCCGAGATGGTGGACGGCGCAGACCACCGTGGCCCCGGATCGGGCCGCTGCCGACACCGCTTCCATGGCGAGAACGCGCGAGGCCGCATCCAGCCCGGAAAAAGGCTCGTCCAGCAGCAGCAGCCTCGGCTCGGCCACCATGGCCCGGGCCAGGAATAACCGCCGCGTCTGGCCAGCGGACAACGCCCCAAGCCGCCGCGCGGCCAGATCGGCCACACCAAAAAAATCCATCCAGCGCCGGGCCGCAGCCACATCCCGGTCTGACGGCGCGGCATAGAGTCCGATGCTGGCCTGGATGCCCGAGACCACCAGCTCCAGGGCGGGCAGCGTCTTGTCGTAGTCTGCCTCCAGCTCAAAGGACGCCATACCAATGCGCCGGCGGATGTCGCGCAGATCGGTCAGTCCCTCGGGCGCGGCCAGCCCCGGCCGCAGCGCCCGGCCGCCCAGGGCCGGATGGTGTTCCCCGGCTAAGAGCTTAAAAAGCGTGGTTTTGCCCGACCCGTTAGCCCCCAAAACAGCCAGATGCCGGCCCGGGGACACGGTCAGGTTGAGGCTGTCCAGGATTTTTCGCCGCGCCAGATAGACCGAAGCCTGCTCCAGCACCACCAGCGGCAGCTCGGACGGGGCCTTGCCGGTAAATCCCGGCAGCGCGGGGCGGGGCAGGGGGGACGGCCCTGTCTGCCGGGCTGGCGAGGCCTGGGGCCGGTGCGCGTGCTGCCGGGCCGCTTCGGCCGTGCCGGCAAAGACGAGCCGGCCGGCGTCCAGGACGATGCCCCGGGCTTCGCCCGCCGGCAGGGCCGCGCCCCGGTGGCTGGTCAGAACAATCCCCGCGCCCCCGGCCGCCGCTTCGGCCATGGCCCGGGCCGCGACCACGGTTGCGGCCGCATCGAGGCCGTCGAGAAATTCATCCAGAAAAAGCATGGCCGGCCGGCAGGCCAAGGCCCGGGCCAGGAGCACCGCCCGCAACTGCCCGTTGGAGAGCGATGCGACCGTTGCCTGGCGTAGATGCGCGAGGCCAAGACGGGAAAGGACATCGGTTGCAACGGCCAGCTCTGCCGGATTCGGTCCGCCCTGGACGTACATGGCGTCGCGGGGACCGGAGAGGATCACGGTCTCGGCGCGCAGATGCCCCCACACACGTTTGACGCTGCGCTGGATTTCCGGGGAAACGATGCCGAAGCGGTGGCGCACGCCGATGGGTGAGGCCCGGCCCGGTCCGTCGCCGCTGCTGTAGGCGCGGCTGCCCCGGCCGTCGTCGTCTGGCCAGAGATCGCCGCGAAGCACGCGCAGCAGCGTGGATTTGCCCGACCCGTTGCTGCCAAGCACGAGCAGTGTTTCGCCCTGGTCCAGGCGAAGCGAGACGTCGGTCAGGGCGGGCGTGCCACCCAAGGTGACGCTGACATGGTCAAGGGTGATGCGCATGGGAAGTGGTCTGCCGGGGTTGGGGGCGTTGCCAAAAAGGACGGGCCTTCCAATCGGAAGGCCCGCGAGTCGAAACACTGTGGCCGGTCGGATCAGACGAGGCCGGCGGTGGCGAGCACAGCCTGCAGCTTGGCCTTGTTGGCCGGCTCCAGGGGGACCATGGGCAGGCGCACCTCGAAGGGGAAGCGGCCCATCATGTCCAGCGCCGTCTTGGCCGGCACGGGGTTGGTCTCAATGAAGGCAACTCGGTAGAGCGGACTCATGGTGTAATGGAGCGCTTTGGCCGTTTTCAGGTCGCCGGCTAAAGCCGCTGCGCACATGTCCGACATCATTTTCGGCACGAAGTTGGACACGACTGAGATGACGCCGCAACCGCCGATGGTCATGGAAGGCAGGGCGGTGAAGTCGTCGCCGGAGAGCACTTGAAAGTCCTCGCCGCAAAATTCCAGCACGCGCGAGACCTGATTGAGGTCGCCGGTGGCTTCCTTGACGCCGATGACCTGGCGGATCTCTTTTTTAAGGATGGCCAGCGTCTCGGGGAGCAGATTGACCGCCGTGCGGCTGGGCACGTTATAAACGATAAAGGGCATGTCCACCCGGTCGGCAATGGCCTTGAAATGGGCCACCAGTCCGGTTTGCGTGGGCTTATTATAATAGGGCGTTATGAGCAGCGCGCCGTCGGCTTTGGCGTCCTTGGCGTCCTGGGTCAGTTCGATGGCCTCGCGGGTGTTGTTGGAGCCGGCCCCGGCCAGGACAGGCACACGGCCTTTGACCTGATCGACGCAGATGCGGATGACCCGTTTGTGCTCCTCATGGGACAACGTGGCGGATTCGCCCGTGGTACCGCAAGGGACAAGGCCGTGGATGCCCTGCTCGATCTGCCATTCGATAAACGCGCGAAAGGCCTCTTCATCGACTTCGCCGTTTCGAAATGGCGTCACCAACGCCGTGATTGCGCCGCGAAACTCCATACGATCCTCCTTGGGATAGAAACCCCGTCAATTCCTAGAATGTTTTTGGCGCGGCGGCAAGTGGCGTGGCGCGCTCCGCTCAATCGGACGGGTCCGGTTGGTCGCGTTGCCGGACGTCGTCGCGCCAGGCGACCAGCGGTGCGCAACAGCCGTGGCCGACGCCGAGCAGGAACCGGAAGCGCTCACCGTGGACGGGATCTTCGGCCAAACGGCAGCGGTAGCAGTTGGTCCCGCCGTCCCAATAAAGGTCCGGGCAGCGTTTCTGGTAGCCATGCCGGATATGGGATTCCACGCACGGGTCGGACAGGCAGCACCAGCCGCACCCGACGCAGGGCAGGGAACTCAGAGGGGAAGCAGTGTGACTGCTTGACCGGTGGTCAAGCCGGAAATCGCCATGCTCATGGTGCGATTGCTCCTGACGGCCCCGTTACCACACTGGGGCCAGATTATATGTCGCAGCAACCTACCCCCAACCCGGTTGCGACACAACCGGCACGGCGGGCCGCGCGGAATCGTCTCTTGACTTCGTCGTGCAACTTTGTTGCATTGCCCGTGGCAACGTCCCAAACAATGGCAAGGAGTATTCCGATGCAACGCGCAACACTTTTGATCCTGGGATTCATTTTCATGTCTGTCGCCCCAGTCCAGGCCAAACTCCTGGCGGCGGTCAGCATCGCCCCCCAAGCGTATTTCCTCAAGCAGATCGCCGGGGAGCGGGCCGACGTCGTGGTCATGGTCCCGGCCGGGGCCGATGCCCACACCTACGAACCCAAACCCCGCCAACTGGCTGATCTGGGCAAGGCGGCCGTCTACTTCGCCATCGGCATGGATTTCGAAAAGGCCTGGTTGCCCCGGTTTGCCGCAGTCAATCCGAAGATGGCCATCGTTGCCACCGATGCCGGCATCGAGAAGATGCCCATGACCGCCCACGACCATGACGACCACGAGCCTCAGGCCAAGGACGCAAAGGGTCACGGGCACGACAAGGCGAAAACAGCCGACAAGCATGGCCACGACAAGGCCAAAGCCGAGGAAGGCCACGACCACCACGACGGCGAGCCTGATCCCCATGTCTGGCTGTCGCCGAAACTGGCCAAAACGCTTGGCGCTTCCATGCGCGACGCCCTGGTTAAGGCCGATCCCGAGGGCGCGGCCGACTACGCCGCCGGCTACGACCGTTTTGCCGCCGCCTGTGACGCCCTGGATGCCGACATCCGCAAGACCTTTGCCGATCTGCCCCCGGGCGAGCATAAATTTATGGTGTTTCATCCGTCCTGGGGGTATTTCGCCCGGGACTACGGGCTCACCCAAGAGCCCATCGAACAACTCGGCCGCGAACCCGGGCCCAAGGCCCTGGCTGCGGTTATGAAAGAAGCCAAGGCTGATGGCATCAAAGTTGTTTTCATCCAGCCGCAGATGAGCGCTGCCCAGGCCGAAACCATTGCCAAGGGTATCGGCGGCACCACCGCAGCCATTGATCCGCTGGCCGAGGACTGGCCGGGCGGTCTCACGGCTGCAGCCACGGCCCTGCGCCAGGGTATTGCCGGCAAAACGGAGGCCAAGTGACCGAACCCGTCGTCGAAATTCGCGACCTGACCTTTGCCTATAACGGTCAGGACGTGCTTTCGGATATAAGCCTTACGGTGGCCTCGGGCCAGCGTCTGGCCGTGCTTGGCCCCAACGGCGGCGGCAAGACCACGCTTTTAAAGCTCATTCTTGGCATCCTGACGCCGACCTCGGGGACCATCACGGTCTTTGGGGATGTTCCGGGCCGCCAGAGTGCCCGCATCGGCTATGTGCCCCAGCGCCTGGACGGCGTGGCCGAGCGGCGCGACCTGCCGGTGCGGGTGCGCGAAGTGGTGCTTATGGGACTGCTGCGCCCGGGGCGCAACGGCTTTCGCTACACGGCCGAAGAAGTGGCCAGGGCCGATGCGGCCCTGGCCCGGGTGGAGATGCCCGGCCTTGCCGACAAGCGGTTTTGCGAACTCTCGGGCGGCCAGAAGCAGCGCACACTCATTGCCCGGGCCTTGGTAGCCGAGCCGGGCCTGCTCATTCTCGATGAACCCACGGCCAACATTGATCCCCAGGGGAAGTTTTGTCTTTACGAGGTGCTGGCCCGCATCGGCGAAGGCGTCACCTCGCTGGTGGTCAGCCATGACTTGAGCATCCTGGCCGCCGGAGTCACGGCGGCCGCCTGCATCAACGGTCGGCTGTCCTATGCCCCCGAGCCAAGACTGAACCAGGACATGCTGGATCTGCTCTACGGCGTGCACAGCCATACCTGTCCCATGGACGCCTTTTTGCGCCGCATGCCGCCCGATCTGGCCGGATTGACGCCTTTGGAGACGCGATGATTGCCGATTTGTCCCTGCCGTTTATGCAAAACGCCGTGCTGGCGGCCTTGTTGGCCGCCGTGTGCTGCGGGCTGATCGGCACGCTGGTTGTTGCCAACCGCATGGTCTTTCTGGCCGGCGGGGCGGCCCATGCCGCCTACGGCGGGGTGGGACTGGCCTATTTTCTGGCGTTGCCAGTCCTGCCTGTCACCGTGGGCTTCACCGTGGTTGCCGCCCTGGCCATGGCCGCCATCACCCTGCGCCGCATTGAGGACACCGACACGGTCATCGGTGTCCTTTGGGCCGCCGGCATGGCCTTTGGCATCATCCTGCTCGACCTCACCCCGGGCTATAAGCCGGATCTCATGAGCTATCTTTTCGGCAGCATTATAACGGTGCCGACCGCCGACCTCTACGCCCTGGCCGGCCTGGACGTCGTGCTCCTGGCCGCCACCTTGCGCTATTACAACGGCTTTGTGGCCATGGCCTTTGACCGGGAATTTGCAGCCGTGCGCGGCGTGCCGGTGGGGTTGCTCCATTGTCTGCTGACGGCCCTGGCGGCGGTGTCGGTGGTGCTCCTTATCCGGGTGGCCGGGCTTATTTTGGTCATAGCGCTTCTTTCCGTGGCCCCGAGTCTGGCCGTGCGCCGGGCGGCGTCGCTGGGATGGGCCATGGTCTGGGCCGCAGCGCTCAACGTTGTCTTCTGCCTGTCCGGGCTGGTCCTGGCCTACCAATTCAATCTGACCTCGGGCGCGGCCATTATTGCCGTGGCAGCGGGCGTCTTTTTCATCTCCCTGGCTCCAGGGTTGGCTCGCAAGCGTTATGGATGAACTGCCAACGACGCCGGAGGCGGCAAACCATGCCAGCACCGAAACGGTGCTTAAGCGTGCCGGCATCGATCCGACACCATTGCGGCTGGCCGTGATCCAGGTGTTGGCCCGGGAAGGGCGGGCGCTGCCGGCCGGCGATATCCTGGCCCTGGTCCAGGACCAGCACCGGGCCAACAAGGTGACGTTGTACCGCATCCTGGATCTCTTTGTGGAAAAGGGGCTGGCCCGACGGCACAGTTCCGGCGACCGGGCCTTGCGCTACTGTCTGGAGCCGGGAAGTGCCGGGCGGCCTCATTGCCATGCCTACTGTCTGCGCTGCGGGCGCATGGAGTGTCTGCCGGGCGTCGAGGGCGTGGTGGATATGGCCGCTTTGGGGCCGGCCCTGGCCATGGAGGTGGTGGCGGTGGAGGTGCGCATCGACGGCGTTTGCGCCGCCTGCCGTCGAAAGCCCTCTGTACCCGAGACGCCTGTTGACGCCGGGTCTGGAAACTCTTAAAGGCAGAACGTACGCGTTGACCGCTCCCCTCTGGATGCCTTACCCATTATTTATGAAACAAGCCCTCATTTTTGGCGTTTCAGGCCAGGACGGTGCCTATCTGGCGCAATTGCTGCTGGATAAGGGCTATCAAGTGGCCGGCACGTCCCGCGACGCCCAAATGGCGTCTTTTGCCAGCCTCGACGCCCTGGGCATCCGGGAGCGGGTGGACGTCCATTCCGTGACGCTGACCGATTTCCGCAGTGTCCTGACCGTACTGGCCAAGGTCAAGCCTGACGAGATCTACCATCTGGCCGGGCAGTCTTCGGTTGGGCTGTCCTTTGACCAGCCCGTGGAAACCTTCATGTCCATCGGCGTCGGGACGCTCAATCTGCTGGAAGCCGTGCGCTTTCTCGGTGCCCCGGCCAGGCTCTACCACGCCTCCTCCAGCGACTGCTTCGGCGACACCGGCGGTGAACCTGCCAACGAGCAGACCCCCTTTGCCCCGCGAAGCCCCTATGCCGTGGCCAAGGCGGCCGCCCATTTCGAGGTGGTCAACTACCGCGACGCCTACAGCCTGTATGCCTGCAACGGCATCCTTTTCAACCACGAGTCGCCGCTGCGCCCCAAGCGTTTCGTCACCCGCAAGATCGTGGCCGCCGCCGCCCGCATCGCCGCCGGTTCCGGCGAAACCTTGCGCCTGGGCAACATCGACGTGGCCCGGGACTGGGGCTACGCCCCGCAGTACGTCGAGGCCATGTGGCACATGCTCCAGCGCGAGGTTCCCGAGGATTTCGTTATCGCAACCGGGACGACCATCACCTTGCAGGAGTTTGTGGCCGAGGCCTTTGCCGCCCTGGGCCTGGACTGGCGCGCGCATGTCGTTGTCGATCCCGAACTTTTCCGGCCTGCCGACATTGCCGTCAGCCGGGCCAATCCGGCCAAGGCCGCCCGCGAACTCGGCTGGAAGGCTACCATGTCCCCGGCCGACGTGGCCCGGGCCATGGCCGCCCACGAACAACAGGAGATAGCCTCGAAATGAAACGCAAAGTTGCGCTGATCACCGGTATTACCGGCCAGGATGGGGCATATCTGGCCGAACTGCTGCTGCAAAAAGGCTATGAAGTCCACGGCATCAAACGCCGGGCCTCGCTTTTTAATACCCAGCGCATTGATCACCTGTACCGCGACCCCCACGACACCGGCCGCAAGTTCGTCCTGCACTACGGCGACTTGTCTGATTCCACCAATTTAATCCGCATCATCCAGCAGGTCCGGCCGGACGAACTGTATAATCTGGCCGCCCAGAGCCACGTCAAGGTATCGTTTGAGTCCCCGGAATACACCGCTGATGTGGATGCCCTGGGAACGCTGCGCCTGCTTGAAGCCGTGCGTATTTTGGGGCTGGAAAAGCACACCCGGTTCTATCAGGCCTCCACTTCGGAGTTGTTCGGCCAGGTGGTGGAAACACCGCAGACCGAACGGACCCCGTTTTATCCCCGAAGCCCCTATGCCGTGGCCAAGATGTACGCCTACTGGATCACGGTCAATTACCGTGAAGCCTATGGCATGTACGCCTGCAACGGCATTTTGTTTAACCACGAGTCGCCCATTCGGGGCGAGACCTTCGTCACCCGCAAGATCACCCGGGCCATGGCGCGCATCAAGCTGGGACTCCAGGACTGCCTGTATCTGGGCAACCTTTCAGCCCTTCGCGACTGGGGCCATGCCAAGGACTACGTGGAAATGCAGTGGCTCATGCTCCAGCAGGACGCGCCTGACGATTTCGTCATCGCCACCGGCCGGCAGCACTCTGTGCGCGATTTCGTGACCATGGCTGCGGCCGAGCTGGGCATCACCGTCCGCTTCGAGGGTACCGGGGCCGATGAGAAAGGCTACGACGCCAATACCGGCCAGTGTCTGGTGGCTGTGGATTCCCGCTATTTCCGGCCCACGGAAGTGGAGACGCTCTTGGGCGATCCCACCAAGGCCCGGGAGCGCCTGGGCTGGCAGCCGCGCATCACCCTTGAGGAGATGGTGGCCGAGATGGTGCGGTGCGATTTGCGCGACGCCCAGCGCGACGCCCTGTGCAAAAGCGAAGGATATACCGTTTTCGACGGCAACGAATAGCCGCCTGGCTTGACACGGCCCCTGGCCGTATCTAGCTCAATACTTCGGCGCCTGGACGCCAAACACCAAGGAGAACGACACATGGCTTACGACATCCGTCTCGTGAAACTCATAAACGGCGAAACCGTCCTCGGCAAATGGGACGAGGCCGAGGGCAAACTGACCGAAGTGGCCATGCTGCAGACCATTCCCTCCCAGCAGGGCGTGCAGATGATGCTGCTGCCCTTCGGCTATCCCTTTGAGACCGAAATCGGCGGCGAGATCGCCGGTGCCCATATTCTGTACCAGTTTAAAAAGTTCCCCGACGAACTGCAGACCCGGTATCTTGAAGCCACCAGCAACCTGACCCTGTCCACCACCGGCGATCTCAAGAATCTGTCCTCCCTGGCCGGCAAGGGTGGCAACATCTCCAATCTGCTCAAGAAATAAGCCACGGCCCCAAGCCGCCGCCCGAACACTTCGGGCGGCGGCGCATTTGTTTCCTCCTTCCCAAAGACCGCCCCGGCCCACTGCGGCGGCCGGAGATTTCCCATGCGCGAGCTCGTTTACCGGTTGCAAAAGCCCACCCAGTACCTCGGCGGCGAGTGGGGCCGCATAGCCAAGGCACCGGCCACCGTGCGCGCCCGGGTGGCCCTGGCTTTTCCCGATTTCTATGAAGTCGGCATGTCCTATGTCGGCGGACGCATCCTCTACGAGGCCGTCAACCGCGTCGAAGGACTTGCGGCCGAGCGCGTCTTTGCCCCGGCCGATGAGGCCGTAGCCGTTATGCGCGAGGCTGGCACGCCGCTGGCTACCCTTGAAACCGACACGCCGCTTGCAGCCTGCGACGTGGTGGCTTTTCACCTCACCCACGAGCTGTGTTATACCAGCGTGCTGCACATGCTCGATCTGGCCGGCATTCCCTTTCGCTCGGCCGACCGGGCCGCCAGCGGAACCTGGCCCCTGGTCATTGCCGGCGGCGGCTGCGCCTTTAACGCCGAGCCCATGGCTCCTTTTTTCGATGCCATGGTCATCGGCGACGGTGAAACGGCCCTGATCGATATTATGGAGGCCGTGGCCCAGGCCCGGAAAGCGGGGTTGACCCGGTTGGAGCTTTTGCACAAACTGACCGCCATTCCCGGCGTCTATATCCCGGAATTTTTCGATTACGACCCCGAAACCGGCGTCAAACCGCTGGTGGCCGGCTACGAGCAGGTGGTCAAGGCCGTGGTGGCCGATCTGGACACGGCCCCGTTCCCGTCCTGCCAGGTGGTGCCCTTTGCCCAGGCCGTCCACGACCGGCTTTCGGTGGAGATCGCCCGGGGCTGCACCCGGGGCTGCCGCTTCTGCCATGCCGGCATGGTCTATCGGCCGGTGCGCGAACGCAGCCTGGAAACGCTGGACAAGCTGGTGGGTGAGGGGCTGGGCCGCACCGGCTACGAAGAACTGTCCTTCCTATCCCTATCCACTGGCGATTTTTCCGCCCTGGAAAGCCTATTCGCCCAGAGCATCGACCGCTGCCGCCGCGATCAGATCGCGGTGTCGCTGCCGTCCCTGCGGGCCGGCACGCTGTCCGATTCCATCCTGACCATGATGGCCGGCATCCGGCGCACCGGGGCGACGCTGGCCCCGGAGGCCGCCACCCAGCGCCTGCGCGACGTGATCAATAAGGGCATCACCGAGGAGGACATCCTCTCGCATACCAAGCGGCTTTTTGAGCACGGCTGGCAGCAGGTGAAGCTCTATTTCATGATCGGCCTGCCCACGGAAACAGAAGACGATGTGCGCGGCATTTTCGAACTGGCCCAGCGTGTGCTGGCCCAGGCCCCGCGCGGGGCCAAGCGCTTGCAGGTCACGGCCGCCATTTCGCCCTTTGTGCCCAAGCCGCATACGCCGTTTCAGTGGGACGCCCAAATCACCCTGGAGCAGATTCGCGGCCGGGTGAACTTTTTGCGCGAGCTGTTTGCCACCGAGCGCCGGTTGACCCTTCGCTGGCACGAGCCGGAGATGAGTTTTCTCGAAGGCGTTTTTGCCCGGGGCGGCCGGGAACTGGCTCCCATCGTCGAGGCTGGTTGGCGCAAAGGGGCGCTTTTTTGCTCCTGGCTCGACCGCTTCGATCTGGCCCCGTGGCTGGAAGTCTTTGCCGAGGCCGGCCTTGATCCCGCCGACTGGCTGGCCGGGCGCGACCCGGACAAGCCTCTTCCCTGGGATCATCTGTCCTGCGGCGTCTCTGCGGCCTATCTGCGCCTGGAACGCCGCCGCGCCCTGGAAGGGACCGTCACCGGCGACTGCCGCTACGGGGAGTGCACGGGCTGCGGCGTGTGCAACGAGGGCGGCCGCAAAAGCCCGCTTGCTGCAAAGGCCCCCATCATGCCGCGCCTGAATAGACCCACCCCCGAGAGTGAGGCCGTGGCTGCGCCCCCGCCGCCGCCCAAGGAAGACCTCACCCGCAAGGCGGTCCATTTCCGGGTCTGGTACGCCAAAAATGGCAGTGCCGTGTATTTGAGCCAGTTGGAGCTTGGCCGGGTCATCGAACGGTCCCTGCGTCGGGCCGGGCTCAAACCGGGTTTTTCCGCCGGCTATCACCCGATGCCGCTCATTTCCTTCGGCCGGGCCTTGCCGGTGGGCGTATCGAGTCAGGCCGAGTGGCTGGGCATCTTTTTGCGCGAGGCCGTTTCCCCTGACGATTTTACTACCCAGCTCAACCCCAATCTGCCCGAGGGCTTGGTTGTGGTCGGGGTTGAGGAACTGGCCGGCGGGCGCAAGGTGGCCCATCCGGTGCTGGAAACCTTTGAGCTGACCGTGCCCGAGGCTGTGGCCGCCATTTGCCTGCAACACTGGCAGGATTTTACCCGGACCGAGGCTTTTCCCGTGGCCTGGGAATCGAAAAAAGGGCCGCGCAGCCTCGACGCCAAGACCCTGGTGACGGATGTGGCCGTGGTCGGCCCGGCCACGGTGCGCTTTGTCTGCGATTTCGGTGACACCTATTTAAGCCCCTTGCGCCTGGCCGAGGCCGTGTGCCCGGAGCTTGTCCGGGGGGCCTATGGGCTGGCCAAGACCGGGGTGGCCTTTGCCGAGGGTGGGGGCTGGCCACCAAGTTAAACGATTGTTCAGTATCGTTTCCGCGCAAAAGCCCGCATCCTGTCTTTTTGCCGGCCCTGCGTCGTCCTGACGGAGGGTCGGCCCCAGTTCCAAAGGAGTATCCCCCCTATGCGTTGGCCATCTGTTGTGTGTCTGGCCCTGGTCGTCCTTGGCCTGGGCGTTTCTGCGGTTGGCGCAGCCGAGGCCCCCAAGGTGGTCCGGCTGCAAAACGGCCTGACGGTCATGACCATTGAAGACGACCGTTTCCCCTTGGTGGCGGTGCGCCTTTTCGTCCATGCCGGCTCGGGCTACGAAACCGCCAAGCAGGCCGGCATCAGCCATCTGCTCGAGCACATGGTCTTTAAATCCACGGCCAAACGCCCGGCCGGGCAGGTGGCTTCGGATATCGAGGGGGCGGGTGGTGAGCTCAACGCTGCCACGAGTTTTGACAGCACCGTCTACCGGGTGGATCTGCCGGCCGAACGCTGGCGTCTGGGCCTGGACGTTATCAAAGACATGATTTTCGGTGCCAAGTTTGATCCGACGGAACTTGACGGCGAGAAGCAAGTGGTGCTCTCCGAGCTGGCCCGGGGCAAGGACGCTCCCGACAATCGCCTCTTCCAGGTCACCCAGGCCATGGCCTGGCCCGGTCAGGCCTATGGCTGGCCCATCATCGGCTTTCCCGAGACCGTGGGGCAGTTTGGCGAAGCGGATTTGCGCAATTACGTGGCCGAACATTACCAGCCGCAATCCATGCTGCTGGTGGTGGTGGGCAAGGTGCGCGCCACTGAGGTTGAGCAAGAGGCCGAGACGCTTTTCGGCTCCCTGGCCAACGACCGGCCCGTGCCGCCGCCGGCCACTTATTCCCTGCCTGCAGCTACGGCCCAGCCGGCAGTGCGGGTCGAATACGGCCCGTGGGGCAAGGTGCGCTTGCAGGTCTCGTTCCCCACATCGGGGCTGCGCAGCGCTGATGAGCCGGCCCTGGAAGTCCTGGCCAGGCTCTTGGCCAGCGACGAAACCAGCCGCCTCTACCGGACCTTTAAATACGAAAAACAGTTGGTGGACGATATTGTCTGTTCGTCGATGACCTTGGAACGGACCGGGCTTTTCAGCATCGACGCAACCCTGGATGCCAGGAATCTGGCCGCGTTCTGGCACGGGTTGCTGACTGAGCTTGGCAAGCTCAAGGGCACGTCGTTTAGCGACAAGGCGATTGAACGGGTGAAGCTTGGCGTCGAGGACGGCCTGTACAACGCCAAGGAAACCCTGGCCGGACTGGCCATGAAGGCCGGGTATTTTCGGTTCTACGGCTATGAGCCCGACGGCGAGGCCAATTATCTGCGCTCGGTGCGTCTGGTGGATCAAAAGGCCCTGGATGCCGTCATTGCCGCGACCTTTCAACCCGAGCGCATGCTGACCGCCGTGCTGGCCCCCAAGGCTGACGAGGCCACGGTCACGGCCGCCAAGCTGGCCGAGGCGGCGGCCACCCTGTGGCCCGTTCCCAAAAGCAGCACCGCTGCCAAGGACGCCAGCGCTGGCAAAGCCGCCACGGAAACCATCGAACTCGGCAAGGGCCGGACCTTGGTCCTTATTCCCGATGCGACCCTGCCCTATGTTTCCGTGTCCCTAGTCTACAATGGCGGCGATGCGCTGCTGGCCAAGGATCGCCAGGGGCTGGCGGAACTGGCCGCCGGCAGCCTGACCACGGGCACGGCCAAGCTCTCGGCCAACGCCCTGGAAGACTTCCTGGCCGACCGGGCCGCCTCGCTTGGGGCCGCTTCCGGGCGCGACTCGTTTGCTGTGAAAGCGCGCTTCCCCAGCCGCTTCCAAAACGACCTGTACGGTCTTTTGGCCGACATGCTGGCTGCTCCGGCCTTTTTAAAGACCGAGGTGGCCCGGGAGGTCAAGGACCAGCTCGCCGCCATCAAGAGCAAAGAAGACGAGCCCATGGGGCTGGCCTTTCGCAAGCTCTTCCCGTTTGTCTTTACCGACACCGCCTACGCCTAT
This sequence comes from Solidesulfovibrio aerotolerans, assembly GCF_009856865.1. GTDB lineage: Bacteria > Desulfobacterota > Desulfovibrionia > Desulfovibrionales > Desulfovibrionaceae > Solidesulfovibrio > Solidesulfovibrio aerotolerans. The sequence goes on from NZ_WVUD01000003.1 coordinate 24,317, forward strand.
ACCCGCCTGGGCGATGCAGCCACGGTTGCGGGCTTTGGGCCAAAGGACGTGGCCGCCTTCTGGAGCACCCAGCGGGCCATGCCTTGGGTGCTGGCCGTGAGCGGCGATTTTGACCCGGCAGCGGTGCGCCGGTTGGCCGAAGCTGTGGCCAAATCCAGCGGGCCGGCCAAACCCTTTGCCTTTGCCACGCCCCAGTGGGGAACCACGCGCCAGGCTGTTGCCACCATGCCTGAACGCAAACAGACGCATCTGTTCATGATTTTCCCCGTGCCGGGTCTTAACTCCCCGGATGTCCCGGCTTTAAGCCTTTTAAACGACGTGCTGGCCGGACAAAGCGGCCTGCTCTTTACCCGGCTTCGCGACGGCGAGAGCCTGGGCTATTCCGTGACCTCGTTTTTATGGCAGTCGCTCCATGCCGGCTTTTTGGCCTTTTACATCGGGACTTCGCCGGAGAAGACCGACGCCGCCCTGGACGGCTTTCGCCGGGTGGCCGAGCAGCTTCGGGATACGCCGCTGCCTGAAGATCTCATGCTCCGGGCGAAAAGCGTCATGGCCGGCGATTATTACCGCGCGCAGCAAAGCCTTTCGGCCCGAAGTGGCGAAGCGGCCCAGGCCCTGGCTGCCGGCCTGCCCCTGGATTACGACCGGCAGGTCATTGAGGCAGCCCAGGCGGTCACGGCCCAGACGCTCCAGGAACTGGCCGGCAAGTACTTGCGCCCGGAAAATGCCTACTTTCTGACCGTCAAACCGTAAATTCACCTCGGCCCACCGGCTGCACCGACGCCCCTGGCAGGAAAACTTCCTGCCAGGGGCGTTTTTTCTGGCAATTGCCGCCCGTTTGGGCCATCTGGCTGAAAAGGGGGCAAGGTCATGATGGTTTGCCACGGATTAAAAAAGCCGCTGCAAGTGGCGTTTGGCAACGGGAGTTTTACCGGGGTCTGCGACGCGACAACCGACAAAGGTGGTGCCGGGGAGGGCTTTCGACCCCATGAACTGCTGGAGGCGGCGCTGGGATCGTGTCTGGTTATGGTGATGACCAAATACGCTGCCGCCCACGGCCTGCCACTGGCCTGGGCCACGGTGACAGTGACCCTGGATCGCTCCGACCCTGACGTGGCGGCCTATGGCTGCGAGGTGTCTCTGGAAGGCAATCTCACGAACGCCCAGCGCCAAAAGATCCTGCGGGCGGCCCGGGTCTGCCCGGTGCGCCGCACGCTGGGCTGTCGCACAGTGGTGACGGAATCGGTCAGAAGATGACCCGTCTGGCCGGCCTGATCCGCTTTGCCACGGTCGGCGCGGTGCTGGCGACCCCGGCCCGGCCTCGGCGGCAGTCTTGCCGACGCTGTGGCGGTGCCTATTGGCGCAGCTTGTCGGCGGTGATCATGCGAATGAGGATGACGATGAGGCAGGCGGTGAAAACGCCCAGGGACAGGTAGCCGAAAAAGGCTTCCGAGGCGGCGAGCAGGCGCAATTGGGCTGTTGGGGCGCAGTCGGCGCAGCCGGTGTTGGTGAACTGGGACACGCTGAAATACAGGCAATCCCGGAAGCTTTCGGCGGGTTTGCCGTTGCAGGTGATCTGGAAGGCCATAAACGTGCGGGCATAGCCGGCGATGACGCAGGCGGCATAGACCGGCAACGACACGGCCAGGATGATCAGGCTGCGAAAAAGGACCAGGGACAAAAGAATCAACGTCGGAAAGGTGACGGAAAAGGCAAAGGCCAGGAAAATGATCTGTTCGGGCGAGGTCGTCTTGGCCTGGCTCAAATAGACCAGAAAGCCCAAAAACGGCAGGGAAACGACCAGCCCGATAAGGGCCAGGGCAGCACGCAGGCTCATGGCCGCCGCCTGTGGCTGCCGGGGCGTTTCCCAAGGAAACGCCCCGGCTTCTTCGCCAGGGGAAGAGGGGTGTCGCCGGTCATCATCTCACCCGTCCTGCCGAAACCCATATGCATCGCCGCCAGTGGCAACAATCGCCTAGGCCCGCACCATGAGCGCATTGACCAGGCGCATGAGCAGTTCCGGCCGGTTGTGCAGATCGGAATTCTGCAGAAAGACCCGACGCTGGTGGAAGCGGTCTTTAAGCGTCGCCACATAGCGCTCGCGATTGCCCACCAGGGAGGGATCATAGAGTGCGGTATAACCGGGCAGCAGCTTCTCAATGCTTTCGGCCTTGGGCAGTTGCGCCCCGGGCAAAAGATCCCAGTCTTCCCATTCCAGGCGTTCCAGCAGCAGACACGATTGCAGGGTCAGCGAGCTTTGCAGCGCAATCTTTTGGAGCTCCTGATCGGAGGTCTTCCAAAAGCCGATGGAGTTAAAGGAATAGCCCATGGCCCCGGTCTCAAAGACTTGCAGAAACGCTTCCACGTCCTTCCACAACTCATAGACCCTAAAGGGGTTGGCAAAGGGCTCGAAAACGAGTTTCTTGAGTTCCTCTTCGCTGACATTTTCGGCCAGATTGCGCCGGGTCATAAGCGAAGCGCCCATGGCCACGGCCAGGTGCTTGTCTGCGAAGCGCACCACCGGCGGCAGGCAGGTGTCCTTCATGAGCCAGACCATGATATCCGGGAAGGAACAGCGGTTGACGTAGGCCCCGAGCAGATCGCGGTCAATGAGCGCCCGGCCGTTGGGATTGCGCACGTCCTGGCCCAAGGGCAACACCTTGCCGTCGGCGTTGGTCAGGCCCAGGTTCATGGTGGAGATCATGTAGCGCCAGTCGCCATGGCCTGTGGGGCGCGAATCGGTCTTGTCGAACAGGGTGGGTTCCCAGACCCGGCAGACCTTGTTCTGGCAATCGATCTGAAAGGCGTCGTCGTGGAGCACGACCTTGGAAAAGCCGGCCGGCAGGGTGCCGCCGTTGTCGTGGGAATTGGTGTGGGAGGACTTGCCCGTACCGGAGAGGCCGAAAAAGGCGATGGAGCGTTTGCCCTTGGCCTTGGCGTCAGCTTCGGCGCAACCGGTAAAATCGATTTCCTTGATGCCGCCGTGGCAGGCGGCCATGCCCAGGCGCATGCCCGAGGTCCAGGCCAGGGTCAGGGTGCCTTTTTTGCGTTCGCCGAAATAGCGCATGCCAAGGTTAAAGATGACATTGGCGTCTTCATCGACCAGGGCGAGTTGGGAGCCGCCGGCGTTGTGGTAATAGGGGTCGGTGGTGGACCAGTGGTTAAACCCCACCACGAGGATATCGGGGATAGGGAGTCTGGGGCTTTTTTCGTACGCCTCGGCCAGTTCTTCGTAGGGGGTGAAATTCGCCAGCCAGTTAAAGACGTTGACGGCATCGTCTTCGGTGGCAACAAGCGTGGCCTTGATCATGAGGTCGGTGTCCAGGCCCAAAATGGCTTCGGCCTTGATCAGCGGATACCGCTGCATCCCGTACATGGCTTCGCGCAGATCCGCTTCGACCTTGCGCCGTTCCACCGGTTTCATACGGGTGTAAAAGCGCCGGGCCAAGGCCGTGCGACCGACAATGCGGCCGTGGCAATTGTTGAGGACGGTGGCTCCCTCAGGGAGTCCCAGCCGTCTGGCCGCCGCCGGATAGATGGGCAGATCGGTGTCCATGACGTCGTGCTGGCTTTTGGCCAGCGCGTAGGCCTCGGCCGCCGTCACTTTGCGAACGCGCTTGTCCAGGCAAAGGGTCTGGGCAATGGACCGAAGCGCCGGCATTTTGGTCATGTCGTCGCGGTAGTAGTCGTGGCTGGCGAGGCTGGCCATGAAACCTCCATTGGGAGATGAATTGGCGTTGGGTATTACGCGGTTGGGCCGTTAGGGTAAACCGTTATTTCCGGCTTTTCAGCCGCGTCGTCCGGGTGTGAAGCGTTTGGGATCGATGTTGTATTTTTTGACTTTGTAATTGACCACGCGGTAACTCTCGCGCAGATCGCGGGCGGCCTGATACATGTTGCCCCGGGCTTTTTTAAGCGCCTCCACCAGCAGTTCCTGCTCGAACTTGGCCACGGCCTCGCCAAAGGACAACGAGGGTTCCGTGTCGGAGGATTCCCCGGTTTGCAGGGTCGGGGGCAGATGGTAGGTGCGCACAACGGCCTCGTCGCACAACGTGGCCGCCCGTTCCATGCAGTTGGCCAGTTCCCTGACGTTTCCCGGCCAGTGGTACTGATTTAAGAGATCGATGGCCGGCGTGGAGATGCGTCGCACGCTCTTGCCGGTGCGTTGGGAAAAGTCGTTTAAAAAGTGTTCGGCCAGGGGCAGTATGTCGCCCATGCGGTCGCGAAGCGGCGGCACATAGAGGGCGAAAACACCCAGGGCGTAGAAGAGATCTTCCGAAAACTCCCCCTGGGCCATGGCGTCTTCCAGGGAGGCGGTGCTGGCTGCCACCACCCGGGCATCCACGGCCACCGGCGTATCGCTGCCCAGGCGGGCCACGGTGCCTTCCTGGATGACTTGCAGCACCCTGGCCTGGGCGCTTGGGGTCAGGGCCTCAATGGCGTCCAGAAAGACAATGCCGCCCTGGGCCAGTTCAAAAAGGCCGCGTTTGGAACGCGAGGCCTTGGAGCGTTCGCCCTTTTGAACACCGAAAAGGTGTTCCATCACCGCTTCCTGGGGCATCTCGCTGCAGCCCAGGCGCAAAAAAGGGCGGTGGCGACGGTTGCCCTGGCTGTGCAGGCAGCGGGCCAGCAATTCCTTGCCAGTGCCTTCCTCGCCCCGAAAAAGGACCGGATCATCGGAATCAGCGGCCTGGGCGATCTGGCGCAGCACCAGCCGGATGCTTTTGGACACGGCCACGGGCTGGCAGGGCGCTTCCTGCTCCGTGGCGTCCTCAATGGACAGGGGGACGGCCGGGGCGGCCCGGCGCGAGGTGTCGAGTTCGTCGCGCAGGCGTAGGGCGGCGTTGCCGAGGATGCCGCCGACAACGCTTAAAAATTCCCGATGGGCCTCCAAAAAAACCATGGGGGCCTTGGGCAGGTCGATGCTGAGCGCCCCGACCACGCCCGAGGCGGCAACCGGGGCAAAGCCTTCCACATGGCCGTCCGGGGTTGGCACGGTCACCGGCACGCAGATGTGGGAGAGATGCGAGAGTTCCTCTGGCGGGCGGCCGATAAAGTCCGGGTGGTCCTTGACGTCCTGGAGAATCAGCGACCGCTTGGACCCGATGACCTGTCCCATGGTGATGGGGGCCGGGCCATAGAGATGGTCCAACCCCTGCTGGCGGCCGTGGGACAGGACGATGCGGGCACCGGGCTGGGGCAGATCGTGCAGTTCCAGGCAGACCCGGCGATAGCCCAGGGCTTCGACCAGCACGGCCAGGGCGTTTTCCAGGCCCCGGCGCACGGCCCGCCCCGGGCCGGTGACGGCCACGATGCGCGCCAGTGCGCCGTAAAAGGCCGGTCCGGCCCCGTCAAAGGACGTAAGCGCGTCGATCACGCGGCCTGACTCGCTGCAGCCGCTTGGGCCCCCAGAGCCAGGGCCTTGCGGTTGACCTCAACGAGTTTGGGCTTGAGGTATTTTTCGATGGAGCGGGTGAGGGCGTCGAGGGAAAACGGCAAGGCTCCGCAGGCAGCCGCCGCGCCCAGCAGGACGGTGTTGGCGGCCTTGGCTGTGCCGGCCTGTTCAGCCAGGCTGATGCAGGGCACCATGACCACCCGGGCGGCAAAGCCCTTGGCAGTGTCGAGAACCTGCGTGAGCGGCGGATAACATTCCCGGCCCAGGCACACGCCAACAGGCTGGAGCGACTCGCTGTTGCCAACCACAAAGCCGCCGCGTTTGAGCATGGGCAGCGCCCGCAGGGTTTCGAGCAGTTCAAAGCCCAGGATCACGTCGGCCTCGCCCGGGGCGATGATGGCGCTTTTGTAGCCGCCGACAAGCAGGGTCGATTCGACCACGCCGCCGCGCTGGGCCATGCCGTGGATCTCGCCCGAGGTCACGGGCAGGCCGGCATCCAGGGCGGTGCGGGCCAGCAGGGTGGTGGCGGTCAGGGTTCCCTGGCCGCCGACGCCGGTGAAAAAGATGCGGGCGCGAATCATTTCGCCTCCTTCTTGCCGGGCTTAATATCCGGTGAGAGCTGGACGCAGAACATGCAGCCGTCGCACTGCTCGGCATTGATGGTAAAGGCTCCGTCCACCATGGCAAAGGCCGGGCAGGCCAGATTGTCGCGCACGGCCAGGCAGGCGGCGGGATCGCCGGCCACCCGGGCGGGCAGGGTCTTTTTGGCCTGTCCCACGCGCCGGGCGTGGATGGGGCAGGGATATTCCGCCACCAGCACGCGCGGGCCATGCTGCTGGGACAGCGCGGTGAGGGCGGCAAGCGTGGCCTTGTGGTTGAGCGGATTGACCTTGACCGGCTCCACGCCGCAGGCCCGAATCAGCGCCATAAGATCCACCGGATTGGGGTTTTCGCCAAAGATGGTGGTATCAACACCCGGATTGGGCTGATGCCCGGTCATGGCCGTGGTGCGGTTGTCCAAAATGACGATGAGGATGTCGTGGTTATAGGCCACGGCGTCAATAAGCCCGGTGATGCCGGAATGGAAAAAGGTCGAGTCGCCAATAAAGGCCACGACCGGTTTGCCCGAGGCCCGGGCGAAGCCGGCTCCGGTGGAAATCGACGAGCCCATGCACAGCAGGAAGTCGGCGGCCCGAAAGGGCGGCAGAAAACCCAGGGTGTAGCAGCCGATGTCCGAGGAATAGACTGCCGTGTCGCCATAGACTTCGCGCACGGCGTAATAGGCGGCCCGGTGGGGGCAGCCGGCGCAGAGGTTGGGCGGACGCCGGGGCAGATCGGCCGGCACGGTCAGGGTATCGACCACGGCGGCGGGGCGGCCGAGGAAGGCGCGCACGGCTTGGCGGACATTGGCCGTGGAGAACTCGCCGCGCCGGGGCAGATGGGCGCTTTTGCCGCAGATTTCCACGGCAATGCCGCGGGTCTGGGCCAGGGCGCGGATCTCGGTTTCCAGCACCGGTTCGAGTTCCTCGACAATGAGCACTTTTTTGCAAGAGGCTAAAAAATCGGCGATGCGGTTTTCGGGCAGGGGATAGGTCATCCCCAGTTCCAGCACCTGCACCGTGCCGGTCAGGCCGTCTTCGGCAAGGACGTCGGCCAAGTAGTTGCGGCTGACGCCCGAGGTGATAAAGCCCACGTCGCCAGCGCCGGAGGTAACGTTATAGGGGGAGGCGTCGGCTTCGGCGACCAGCCCGTCCAAGAGCGCGCGCAGCCGGGTGTGCATGACCCGGGCCGAGGCCGGCAGCGGCACGAACCGGGCCGGATCTTTGTGGAAGGGTTTTTCGGCCGGGGTGGTCGGCATCTCGCCCACAACGACCGGACCGCGCACATGGTTGACCCGGGTGGTGGTGCGCAGGAGCACCGGGTTTTCGATGCGGCGGGACAACAGCAGTGCGTCCCGGGCCATGTCCTTGCATTCCTGGGCGGTTGCCGGCTCAAAGCAGGGCAGGCCGCCCAAACGGGCGTATATGCGGTTGTCCTGCTCGTTTTGCGAGGAATGGCAGCCCGGATCGTCGGCCGAAAGCAGCACCAAACCGCCCGGAGCCGAAACATAGGCCAGGGTCATCAGCGGGTCGGCGGCCACGTTGACGCCGACGTGCTTCATGGTCACCAGTGTGGGCAGCCCGGCCAGGGCCGCGCCGCCGCCCACTTCCAGGGCGACTTTTTCGTTGACCGAATACTCGAAATAGTACGGCGCACCCTGGCTTAAACGGAAAAACGTATCCGGGACTTCCGAGGACGGGGTGCCCGGGTAGCAGGTCACAAACCGGACGCCGCCTTCCAGCGCGCCTCGGGCGATAGCCTCGTTGCCAAGCAGCAGCAGGGTTTCACCGGCTGCCGCACTGAGGAGTTCCTTGCCCACGTCTCAAACCTCCAACACGCAATGGACGCCGTTGACGGCGTCCGTCGTTCCCGACAGGGCGGGAGGGTACAGTCCGGTAGAATCCCGGGGCAGTGTGCCCCGGGGGTGCTCTAGCCGTTGGCCTTGGTCGCGCCGGCAGTCTTGGCCTTTAAGTCGGCGATGCGAGCGTCGATGAAGCTGGCATTTTGGACATTGCCGTTGGCCTTCATGCGCTCGTAGGCAGCCAGGGCTTTTTGCCACTGCTGGGCCGCTTCGGCGGTGACAGCCAACTGGCGGTCGATGGTCATGGCAAAGGCCTTGGGGGCGGAACCGGCCAGGGCATCGAGGACATCCACAGCTTTGGCGTCCTGGCCGGCGCGCGACAGGGCGGCGGCCTGCCCCAGGGCGGCGATGGTCTTCATGCCTGCCGGGGCAGAGGTGGCCACGGCTTCAAAAGCGCTGGCGGCTTTGGCGAAGTCGCCAAGCCCCTGGGCGGTTTTGGCCACTTCCAGATAGATGCCGGCTTTGGCTTCGGCCGGCGCGGTTTTGGCCAGACTGTCCAGGGCGGCGATGCGGTCAGTCCCGGTCTTGGTGGTGATGATTTCGCCAAGGGCAGCCTCGGCCTTTTCAACCTGGCCTTTCTGATAGACGCCATACAGGGCGTAGCCGCCGGCGGCCACCAGGATGACGGCAGCCGCAGCCAGGGATTGCCGCCAATACTGCACAGGGGCGCGCAACACCGTGGGAATGTCGGAAGCCTTGGCCGAGCCGTGCTGCGGCGTGGGGGAATCAGTCATACAATACGCCTCCAAAGCGCGTGCGAGTTTCATGAAAAAGGGGGTTCACCTAAGCACAAACCGGGAGACGTGTCAAAAGGTGGCGATGGGCCAGGTGGTGGGGCGGGGGTGGTGACGGAACAGGGGTGGGACGGCCAAGGGGCCGCCAGGGCGGCAGCGGAATCAGGCCGCCGCGGCGGTCTGCGCGCGCGCCAGGGCGAGCCGGGCCGCTCCGATCAGTCCGGCCCGGGCCGAGGCGTCCTTCACCAGAACGAGCCTGGCCTGGTCGGGAACCAGGGGGCGCTTGGCGGCAAAGGCGGCATAACCGTCGCGCATGGCCGCAAAAACCGGCGCGTCCAGGCGGTTGGTTTGGGAGCCGAGCACCACAACCGCCCCGATGGGCCGGCGGCGATGGATTTCTGCGGCCAGCATGGCCAGATGCGCCCCGAGGATGCCGTACACGGCGGCCGCCTCATGGCAGGCCAGAGGGTCGTTGCCGAGAAGGCGCTTATGGAAAAACGGGATGGCTTCTTCGATGTCGAGATGGTGTGTGGCAAGCAGCCCCAGTTCATGGGCGGCGGCAGCCACGCCGTAGTGGGAAAGGGGAAAGCGCAGGGTGGAAAAAAGCGGTCCCCCGGACTGCGGCGCGCAGGCAGCGGTGACCAGCCAGCCGTATTCGTCAAAGGCCGGGACACTATGACCGTTTCCGTCCAGGCAATGGACGCAGGGACAGGCTCCCAGGCGTACGGCCAAAAGGTGGCGGCCGCCAGCCGCCAGGCCTCCGCCGGCATCGTGGAAGGCATAGAGGGCTTGGGCCTTGGCGTCATTGACGACCGACACGGGGCGTCCTGGAAACGCCTCCTGACCGGCCGCAACCAGCAAGTCCGTCGCCTGATTGCAGGACAACTCCGGGCAGGTGGCAAAGAGCCCGAAGTCGGGCACCGGCCGCACGATCCCGTCCAGCACCGTGACCGCAAGGCTGATGCCCACGGCCGAGACCGTCGCGGCTGCTGCGCCAAGACTGCTGCGGATGGCGGCCAAAATCTCACGGATTTCGTCGGTCAGGCAGCGCGGCGTGCCGTCGGGGCTGGTTTCCCGGCGCGACAGGCCAAGGACAGTGGCACCGCCATCGGCCGCAAAACGCACCAGTCCCCAACGCGTCAGGTGCTGGCCGATATTCACAGCCAGGGCCGTGCCGGGTCGCAGCGGTTTCTCAGAGGCAGACGGGTTCGGGATTTGGGCAACGGCTCGATCCAGAAGGCGCAAGGCTTGAATCTGTTCGCTCTCGGCATCGATGCTCAGGGCTGTACCCAAAACGGATTCAATCAGACCGTGGAGGAAAGACAGGGACATGTTGGAAAACGTGTCCGGGCGCAGGAGCAGATTCCCGCGAACGGCGGCCAGGAGACGGGCATCGAACCCAGCCCGGGCCTGGATGCTGACGCGTTTTGCACCGGCCGTGCACAAGACGTTGTTGATCAGAGCCGAAAGATGCAATTCGACAAGACGCCGGTCGCGGGCATCGGGGCAGCAAGGCAGGCGCACGCGTTCGACCACCGGCGGGTACGGCCCCCGGTCAAACCAGATTTCCGCCGGGGCCGAGACGGCCGGGTCCAGGGCGGCAAAGGCCTGGTGCCAGTCGGTGATATAGGGGGAAATGGGCTGGTTGGGGACAAAAAGCGTCGGGGAGGTCGCGGGGGGCATGGAAACCGCCTTGTCCGCCCCAGAGATATGGCCGCTTGCCAAAGCGGGCCGGGCGCAGCAACGCGGCCCGCCCGCGTCGGGACCAGGGGCATGCCGGGAAAGTCTCCCGTGCCTGACTGACGGTTACAGAGAAAGAGAAAAGATTCCGGGCGGCTCCGGAAAACGTCGGCCGCCCAACGCTTGGGTCTTGTCGTCGCTGCCCATTCATAGGGCGTCGGAGGGCACTGGAAAACGTCGGCCGCCGGACGCCCGGACCTCCCCCAGGGGAGCATCAGGCGTCCGGCGGCGACGTGTCCCGGCTTCAGGCCGCGCTGCGTTCGCCGATCTTGCGTTCGATGAGCACCTTGGCCCGCATGGCGAGCTGGCTGACGTCGGGCTTGGAGATCTGGTCGTCGGCACCGACGGCTTCGCCCTTGTGGCGCAGCTTGTCGGTAATGAGCGAGGAAAACAGGATGACCGGCAGTTCGCGCAGCACCGGGTCGTCCTTGATGCGTTTGGTCAGGTTGTGCCCGTCCATGGCCGGCATTTCGATATCGGCCACCATGACGTGGACGAAATTTGACAACGGCTGGTTCTCGGTGTCGGATTTTTCCTTGATCTGGGCCAGCAGATCCCAGGCTTCCCGGCCGTTTTGCACGGCGGTGACGTCGAACCCGGCCTTGTTGAGCAGATCTTTGAGCATTTCGCGCACCAGCACGGAGTCATCGGCCACAAGCGCCCGGTAGCGGCTGGCCGAGTTCCATTCGATGCTCATATCCAGGCGCAGGCCGAGGCTGGGATTGAGGTCGGCCACGATTTTTTCCAGGTCGAGCAAAAAGACAATGCGGTCTTCGAGCTTGACCACGCCGGTGATGCAGTCGCCGCTCATTTTGGAAACGTAGCGGTTGGGCGGTTCCACGGCTTCCCAGCTCATGCGGTGGATGCGGGTGACGCCGGAAACGAGAAAGGACGTGGTGACGTTGTTAAATTCCGTGACGATGACCTTGGGCGACTCGGTGTCCTGGCGCACCTTGTCCAGCCAGATGCTCAAATCCACCAGGGGGATGATGTGGTTGCGCAGATTAAACGCGCCCATGACGCTTGGGTGCGACACTTCGGGCATGCCCGTGACCTTGGGCAGGCGGATGATCTCCAAAACCTTGGCCACGTTGACCCCATAATAGCCACGATAGTGGCCCGAGGCTTCGGGAGCATTGGCAGTGAACGTGGAAACCGAGGGTTCATCAATGAAAAACTCCACGATTTCCAATTCGTTGGTGCCGGCTTCAAGGAGAATGTTGGTCTGGGCCATTGGGGTCTCCGCAAGTCGAGCCACGGACCCGCCCCAAAGGGGACGGGACGGGTTCAACGTTAAATCCGCGTGATCAACGGGGCCGGTGCGGCTCGGGAAATCCCGGGCCTTCGCGGCGGCATCCTAGTATGATTCCAGCACCTGCTGAATGCGGTCAATTATTTTCTTCGGTGTTGAAGCCCCGGCTGTCAAGCCGATTGTGTGATAGTCTGCAAACATTCCTGGGGAAAGCTCATCAGCAGTTTCCACATGCACGCAGGGCGTGCCGGCGGTTCGGGCCACCTGGGCCAGCCGTCTGGTGTTGCCGGATTCGCGCCCGCCGATCACCACCAGAAAATCCACGGCCGCAGCCAGATCCATGGCTTCCTGTTGCCGATTCATGGTGGCGTTGCAGATGGTGGCCAAAACGGTCAATTCCGAGCCGAAGCGGTTTTTGAGATAATCGCGGATGCGCAGGAATTCCTGCTCATCCTGGGTGGTCTGGGCGGCCAGAAAATAAGTCGGCCCGTGGGGCAGACTCAATTCATCCAGTTCATCCATAGAGTTAAAAACGCAGGCGCCGGCCGTGGCGTAGCTGAGCAGTCCCTTGACTTCGGGATGATCCTCCTCGCCGAAAAGAAGCAGCACCTTGCCATGGCGGGCCTGGGCGAAAATGAGGGTCTGGGCCTTTTTCACCTTGGGGCAGGTGGCGTCGATGATTTCGGCTCCCCGGGCGGCAATGGCCTGACGCGTCGGTTCGGGGATACCGTGGGCGCGGATGACCACGGTGGCGCTGGCCGGAATAGCCTCCGGGGTGTCGATCACATGCACGCCCTTGGCGGCGTATTCCTCCAGCACTTGCGGATTGTGGATGATGGGGCCGAAGGTGACGATGGTTCTGGACGTCTCGCCAGCCCTTGCGCCGCCCGGTGTTTCGATGAGGGCGGCGAGCTTTTTAAGCGCAAGGTCCACGCCCATGCAAAATCCGGCGGTCTTGGCACGCATCAGTTTCATGACATTTCTCCGGCGACAGGGGTCGGGGCATGAGAGAGACCCTCGGCCTCGTCGATGATCTGACCAAGTTCCTCCCAGGAGTCCACCCGGCACAATCTGGCCCGCAGCGCCCGGCAGCCCGGCAGATCGCGCAGATACCGCGGCACGGCCGTGCGCATACGCAGGAGCGCCTGCCGGTCGTCGGCGTATTCCCGGCACAGGGCGGCGTGGCGGCGGATAACCTCGCACACCGGCGGCACAGGCCCGGGGAGGGCGGCGGCACCCGGATAACGGGCCGCATGATGGGCAAAAATTCGCGGGTCGGCCATGGCCCCCCGGGCGTACATGACGCCGGATGCGCCCGTATGCGCCAGGACACGCTGCCCATCGGCGGCAGACATCAGGTCGCCGCTGGCCAGGACCGGCACAGGCGAGGCGGCCACAAAGGCGGCCAGGGCGTCGTGGTCGGCGACACCGGCAAACCCCTGGCTGGCGTAGCGGGGGTGGAGCGTGAGCCAGGCGACTCCGGCTTCGGCCAGCCGTCCGGCCACCTCCAGATCCACCCGCGCCGGCGGCTTTGGCCCCAGACGCAGCTTCACCCCGACCCGTCCCGGACCAGCCACTTGGACCATGGCCGCTGCACAGGCCACCAGCCGGTCTGGCGCGCTCAGAAGGGCCGCCCCGGCCCTGGTTTTGACCACCTTGCGCACCGAACAGCCGCAATTGAGATCAAAATAGGTATATCCCGTCCCGGCCAGGGAGGCCGCAGCCCGCGCAAGCGGGTCTGGTTCGGCACCGAAAAGCTGCACCACCAGGGGACTATCGGCCGGGCAGGTGTCCAGCAAGCGACGGGTGTTGCGCGAATCGTAGAAAAGCCCTTTGGCGCTCACCATTTCAGTGACAGCGACCGCTGCCCCGAGTTCCCGGCACAGCAGCCGAAAGGGCAAATCGGAAAAACCGGCCAGTGGAGCCAGCCAGGGGGCGTCGGGAGCGATGGGGAGATGGGACATATAGGGCTAAGGTGTTCCTCCCTGTTCCATAGCCCAAGCTCGGGCCGGGCGCAATGGTCGGTTCGGCTGACGCGCCGGGCCGGGGCGGTGGAGCTAACGCAACTCCAGCTTTTCACCTTCCTTGAGGGAAAACGGCACCTTGCCGGCCGGGGTTTCCAGGATATAGTCCCCCGGCGGCAGGGCCGCCGTGCTCTGGACGGCGCTGACCACGGCAACCGGCGCGCCGTTAGCCGCAACAATGGCCCAGCCGCCAATCGGCGCACCCGGCACGCTCGCCCGCCCGGGGTTGAGGGTGAGCTGTTGGCCCTCTTCAAGCTCCACCGGCCAGAACGTCTGGCCAAAGCCCACCTGGTAGCGACCGGGCATGAGCGCCGTGCTGGAGGTCGTGGCGCTTACCACCGCCACTTCTTCGAGGGTTTCCGGGTCAATGATGGGATGGCCTGCGCTCAAAGCCCCTTGCACCCCGAGACGGGCCAAACGCAGGGTGGTGGTCTGGCCCGGCTTGACCGCGACGCTTTTCCAGACCGCTTTGCCAACGGTCACGGCGTAGATGCCGGGCGGGAGGGATACCGATGACCCTGTCTGGGACAGGGTGGCGACGTGCTCCCCGGTTGTCGCGTTGCTGACGGCATGGCCGGACAGATTGGCTCCGACCAGGGTCAGGACACCAGGATCGTTGCGAGGCAGGGCGATGGTCCGGGCGGTTGCGGTCGGTTTGGAAGGATCTGCGACGGCGGCCTTGGCCAGGGCGGCGGCCAGATCAGCAGCGTTGCCGGCCGCGAAGTAGGAACCGCCCGTTGCCTGGGCGATGCACTGGAGTTGGGAGCGGGCGGCGGCGTCCACGTCAAAGCCAATGACGTGAATCACCAGATTCGCGTCGGCCTTGGCCAGGGCGGTAGCCAGGGCGCAGGGATCGCCGGGGCAGGTTTCCTTGCCGTCGGACACCAGGACAATGCGGCGGGAGGGGGCGGGAAGGGCTGAAAAATCGGCGGCAGCCAGACCAAGGACAAAGGTAATGGGCGTATAGCCGCGCGGGGCCAGACCCGGCAACGCTTTGGCCGCCGCCTGTCTGGTCTGGGAGGCAGGGCCGAAGGGCACCAGAACGGCCGCATCCTGGCAGTCGTGTCGGGCGGTTTCCGATTGGTGTCCGTAAACGCGTAGGGCCACGACGTCCGCGTCAGGCAGAGCGGCTAAAACCTCGGCCACGGCTTTTTTGGCTGCCTCGATCTTGCGTTCTCCAGACGGCAATCGGGCGGCCATGCTGCCCGAGGCGTCCAGAACGATATTGATGCTCGCAGCCGGACAAGGCAAGGCCCAAAGCGCGAGACAGGCAAGGATGAACCCTGCAAACGCCAAACCACGAAATGTCGCAACACAGGTCATGGGCGCACCTCGGAGCGGACAAGGGTTGGCGCCAAGGCTGTCCCGGGCAGGCACTGCGGGAAAGGAACGCTCGGGCCTGGCTATGGCGGTCGATTGTCCAATCGTAGTTACGCTTTGTCATGCTGCAGCGTCAATACCGCGCTGGAGCGGCTGGCAATATTCACTGGGAAATGGTTTTGACGACATGGTCTTGCCGCAGAAAGTGCCTTGACGTACACCGGTATCGGCACAGCCCTTCGGGAAGCCTGCCGATTCAAGTACAACAAACAGCTTTGCCGGACCTTGCGTCGTCTGGAATACGGAGGAGCTGCATGGAGAATCAGATGCAAAACGATTCCCGGCCTATCCCCCTGCTGGAGCAGGCCCTCTCGCCGTTTCGGCGTTTCAGTCACATCCAGGCCTCGGGGGGGCTGGTGCTCATCGCCTGCACCATCATTGCTCTCGTCTGGGCTAATTCCCCCCTGGCCCCGGCCTATTTCGCCCTGTGGGAGACGCCGGTCAGCTTCGGTTTCGGTGACATGACACTATCAAAGACCTTGCTCCACTGGATCAACGACGGTCTTATGGCGGTGTTTTTTTTCATGGTGGGGCTTGAGATCAAGCGCGAAATCCTGGTTGGCGAACTCAACACCGTGGGCCAGGCCGTGTTGCCAGTGGCCGCTGCCGTGGGCGGCATGGTCGTCCCGGCGCTGCTCTATGCCCTGGTGAACCAAGGCCAGCCGACCATGGCCGGTTGGGGCGTGCCCATGGCCACGGACATCGCTTTTGCTTTGGGCATCCTGTCGTTACTCGGCAATCGCGTGCCGGTGGGGCTTAAGGTCTTTTTGGCGGCCGTGGCCATAGTGGACGACATCGGGGCCGTGCTGGTCATCGCCCTGTTTTATTCCGGCGATATCTCCTTTCTTTCCTTGGTGGTGGGCGGCGGCCTGTTTGCGGCCATGCTTATCGCCAATGCCGTCGGCGCGCGCCATCCCGCTGTGTATACCATTTTGGGCACGATCATGTGGCTGGCTTTTCTCAAATCCGGGGTCCATGCCACCGTGGCCGGCGTGCTGGCGGCCATGACCATCCCGGCCCGCACCCGCATCCCGGCCGGGGCCTTTCTGCACAAGGCCCGCCGTTTGCTGGACTGCTTTGCCGCCTCCATGGAGCCGGGGCAGGTCTTATTGGCGAACAAAACCATGCAGGGCGCGTTGGAAGATCTGGAAACGGCTTGTTCCCGGGCCAGCGCCCCCTTGCCGCGCATCGAACACGCCCTGCACCCCTGGGTGTCCTATGGCATCATGCCCCTTTTCGCCTTGGCCAATGCCGGGGTGGTGTTCACCGGACAGGCCGGGGCGTCACTGGGTGAACCGGTGTCGCTGGGGATTTTTCTGGGACTTTTTATCGGCAAGCAGGCAGGTATTTTTCTGGCCTGTTTCGCCATGTTTCGGCTGGGACTGGCCGCTTTGCCCCAGGACTTGCGGCTGGCCCATTATTACGGAGCCTCGGTCCTGGCCGGTATCGGCTTCACCATGTCCATCTTCATCGACGGTCTGGCCTTTGGCGACCAACCGGCCATCGAAGCCCAGGCCAAAGTGGCGATTCTGGTCACTTCCACTCTGGCCGGGGCGTTGGGCTATGTGATTTTGCGGCGGGCGAGCCGGGACGGCTGACCGGCAGTGGCAGGGCTGGATGGGGTCAGGTCGAAAGCCCAGGGCGCATCCAGGTGCGCTGGCGCACGCCGGACAGTTTTTTAAAGCAGCTTCCGGCCCGGATGCCGGCCAGGGCGGCCTCGGGGTCAGGCGTTTCACAGCCGGCCAGGACATCGATGCCGCAATCAAAGAGACTGGCGGCAAAGGGCGTGGTCGGGCCGAGCAGGATAACCAGGGCGTCGGGACGGCACAGGGCCAGCAGGCCGGCCAGGGAGCCGTTTAAGAGCGTGGTGGCGGTGATGGCCACGACATCGGCCCGGGGCAGAACGCCGCCGGCCTCCTCGGCCGGTGTGTCACCCGGGCGGGGATGCTTTTCCAGCACCCAGAATCCGGCACAGGACTCCCGCAGCTTTTCCACGAAGGGGAAATGGCCGACCACGGCCACGTTTCGGCCGCGCCCGAAGGTCAGCAGCAGCTCCTGGCCCGACATGGACGTGGCTGCGGCCGGCAGGGGCAGCAACGAGTTGCCGGCGGCAACGGCCAGGGAAGCTTCGTCGGTGTTGGTCGTGGCCGCATCAAGGAGCAGCCTGGCTGCGGCGTGGACGCTGGCCGGGCCGGTTGCTGCCTGGGAGCCGATCTGCCCCGGCGCGAAGTGGGAAATCAGCGAGGCCAGACCAAGATTTCGCGAGGTCACGGCCGTTAAGCAGGAACCCGTGACCACCGACGTGATGGGTTGATCCGGCTGTTGCTGGATGTCCTCCACCAGGGCGCGCAAAATGTCAGATTGCTGCATGCGTCGTTGCATCGCAAACCTCCGTTCCTGGTCTGTCGCCACCCAGGAATACTCCCAGCCGTTTTTTTCCAGGCAAAGCGGAAGGGACGCTCCCCACCGCCGCGCACAGGTTCCTACTCCTGCCGGGGCCGGGCACCGGGCAGTTCCAGCTTGTCGAGCACCCGGCGGCAGAGCAGATCGTAGCCGGTCATGGTCATGTGCACGCCGTCGCCGGCCCGAAGCGACACAGTCTTGCCGCCAATGTCCTTGGCCTGGACGTAGTTGCCCGAAGCATCGGTAAAAATGTCTGCGGCCTCCATATAGACGCAGCCGGTCACTTTTGAGCAGGCGGATTTTGCCGCCGCATTGACCGCTTCCACCCGCCTGGCATAGGCCGCCTCTTTCATGGCCGGCAGCCCCACCCACAGCACCTTGACCTGGGCCGCCTCGGCGATGCGCAAGAAGCGTTCGGCTTTGGCGACGTAGGCGGTGTGCCATTCCGGCGTGCCGGCACCCTTGCCGGCGATGGCGTTGTTGGCGTCGTTGCCGCCCAGCACCACCACCACGGCGCTAATGGGCTCCTTGGCCAGCAGCTCGGCGAGAGCCTTGTCCCAGTCGTATTTTTTGGAAATAAGGCCGGTTGAAACCTTGCCCAGGGGCAGGCAGCCAAGGCCTTCGGTTTTTTGAAGGCGCTGTTCCATGGTCATGCCGACGCCTACGGCCAACGAATCGCCGACCACGGCCACGGATCGACCAGCGGTTTTGGTTTTGGCTGCCTTGGCCGTCTGGGCCTCGGGAGCCGGGGGGACCGATGCCGCCGTGCCCTTGGTCGGGGCCGGTGGAGGGGTTGCCGCTTGGGGCGACGGGGCGACCGGTTCCGAACGGGGCGGGGTCAGGGCGGCCGTGCGGGCTATTTTGGGTTCCAGGGCCTGCTTGGTGGCCTGTTCGGGCATGCCGGACAGGGCGGGTGGCGTGGCCGGGGAGGCTGCGACCTCGCTGTCCGGCACTGTTGGCGGCACGGCCGCCGGCAAGCTGTCGGACGGTGCCGGCTTGATGGCGGCCTCGGGCGACAACGGCGCCGCAGCTTCCGGGGCGGCGGCCTCGGCCGGAGCCTTGGCCGGGCGCTTGGCGCAGCCCGGAAAAACCAGTGCCGCCAGCAGCAGGGCAAGGATTATTCGTGGGTATGCAGGCATGGATTGTCTCCGACCGCATGGGGGTCGTGGGGAGGCGTGTGACCGGCTCCGGTTGCGGTTTGCTCGGGTGAGACCGTTGCGGCCAGGTCAAAGGCCCGGCCCAGGGCGAAAAGCGCGCCGTTGGGGACGCCAGGCAGCACCCGGCCGCCGTAGGCCCGGACATGCCGGGTCAGCGTCACCGCCGGCCACAGGCCAAAGGTCGCGTCCATGGCCCGTAACAGCGCCGCTGCCGTGGGGGTGACGGTCTCGCCATGGCTTTGGATGCCGTAGACCGGCAGGCCGGCCAGCAGATGGAGCACGGCCGGAGCCGGCGTGGCCAGGATGCCGTGGGCGCACTGGACCGTGCCGTCGCATACCGGCAGGGGCGAGCAGATAAAGCGCGCCGGAGCCAGGCGCACAAAGAGTTCGCAGGCGACACACACGTCAAGCAGGCTGTCCAGGGCACCGACTTCGTGAAAGTGCACGTCTTCGGGACTGGTGCCATGCACCGCCCCCTCGGCTGCGGCCAGGAGGCGAAAAGCCGTGGCAGCCATGTCCTTGGCCGGTTCGGCCAGGGCGCTTTTTTCGATGATTTCCAGGATATCGCCAAGATGGCGGTGCGCATGGACCTGGGGCAGCACGACATCAAGTCCCACGCCGGCAATGCCGGCGTGGCTGCGGGGCACGACCCGGGCCGCGCAGCACAGCTCTGCCACGCCAAGACGCGAAAGCACTTCTTCAAATGCAGCCGCGTCAAGTTCGCACAACACGGCCAGCCCGGACACGAGCATGTCGCCGCTGATCCCGGAGGGCGTTCGCAGCACCAAAACGTTGTCAGCCACAAATTGCTCCGATGATGCGGGCGGCGGCGCAGGCCGCGCCGTAACCGTTGTCGATATTAAGGACACACACGCCCGGGGCGCAGCTGGAAAGCATGGCATGAAGTGCCGCCCGGCCGCCCTCGGCCACGCCATAGCCCACAGAGGTGGGCACGGCCACCACCGGCTTGGGTGTCAGCCCGCCGAGCACCGTGGCCAGGGCGGCGTCCATGCCGGCCACCACGATAATGACGTCATGGGTGTTGATGGCCTCCAGCCGCGAGGCCAGCCGCCACACGCCGGCCACGCCGCTGTCTTCGTAGATGGTATGCTGGATGCCAAGATAGGCCAGGGTGCGGGCCGCCTCATGGGCCACCGGGCCGTCGCAGGTGCCGGCCGAGACCACGGCCACGCGTCCCCGCTCACGCTGCGGCAATGTGCCGCCGAGGGCTGTTTTGGACAGCGGGTGGTAATCCACCAGATCCCGGGCGTCCGCCGGCAACGCCTCGAAAATATCTGGGAAAAGGCGCGTAAAAAGGAGCGGCGTGGCACCCGGTGCTGCCTGCTCACGCATGAGTCGGGTGAGCGTTTCCAGGGGTTTACCCTGGCAAAAAACTGTTTCGGGCAGGCCGATGCGTTCCGTGCGGCAATGATCGAATAAAACGTCCATCAGGTTCTCGTAAAGGCTCGGCCGCGCTGATAGCCGCGCGGGTCAAGGCTGACGCCGGTTATGTCCGGGCACTGGTTGGGGATGTCCCGATTCAGGGCGGCGATGACGGGCGCTACGGCGGCGAGCAGGGCGGCATCGGCCAGGACGTCGGGGGCAAGCTCCACCCGCATGGCGCAGCCTTCCACCCGGCAGCGCACCAGGGAGAAGCCCGTCTCCCGGCGAATCCTGGCCTCGGCAGCGGCCACGGCCGCAAGGCGTGCGGCCGTCACCGGCGTGCCGGTGAAAATGCGGCTGGAAAGGCACGGCGAGGCCGGAATATCGGCAAAGGGCAGACCCAGTTCCCGGGCAACGGCCCGCACATCGGCCTTGGCCATGCCGGCTTCGAGCATGGGGTGGCGCACGCCAAACCGTTTGGCCGCCTCCATGCCGGGCCGGTAATCCGACAGATCGTCGGCATTGGCCCCGGAGACGACCGTTGCCGCGCGGCCCGCAAAGGCCGTGGCCGCCAGCCCGCCGAGCACGCCGTAGAGGTTGCTTTTGCAATAAAAACAACGATCCACAGGATTGTTGACGTAGTTGGGGTCATCCATCTCGCCGGCTGTGACCAGACGTAGATTCCAGCCTTCGGCGGCAGCGGTCTCGCCCACCCGGGCCGAGTCCTCGGGCGGCACGGACGGGCCGGCTGCATGGGCCATGATAACGTCCTGGCCAAGGGTCCGTCCGGCCACCACGGCCAGCAAGAGGCTGTCCACGCCGCCGGAGACGGCGACGACGCACGGGGCCAGCGAAACGAGCACCGCCGGCAAGGCGGCCCCGGCAGAATTGGTGATGCGCATGGCCCGCGTTATGACCCAAGGTCGGTGGCGTGGTCAACGCCGGGGCGGGGGGGGGGGAACCGGGGTGCTGCCCCGGACCCCGCCGGGGGGATGATCCCCCCGGACCCCCGCAATAGGGCGGTGTTATCGGCTAATCGCCTCGGCGACAACGGCCGGGGCGGGTGCGGCCAGAGGCGCCTGCCCGAAAACCCGATCCGTCAGCTTGACGTACCAGGCTGCTGATTGGACTTGGATGACATAGGCCAGGGCCACCACCAGCGCCGCCTCGGAGCCGCTGGTCCCGAAAGCGTTCATGGCCACGGCCAGCGCAATGGACAGGTTGCGCATGACCGTGCCGTAGACCATGGCGATGGCTTCCCCGCGCGGCAGCAGCCACCGGGCCAGGATGGTGGAAATCAGGTAATTGGCACCGTAGAGCAGACAGAGGGGAACCAGGATTTCAGCCAGCAGGCCAGGGGCCTGGACAATGGTTTGCGCCTTCATGGCCAGGGCAATCAGCACGATGCCAAGGACGCCCAGGGTGGACAGGGCCGGGAAACGCGGTCCGATGCGGGTGGCAAAGGCCTGCTGGCCATGGCGGGCCACCAAAAAACGCTGGGTGGCATAGCCGGCCGCCATGGGCAGAAAAACGATTAGCGCAATCTGGCCCATGACCCCGGAAACATTGACCGTGATGGCCTCACCAAGCAGGGCCTTGACGTAAAACGGGGTGGCCAGCGATCCTAAGATCAAGCCTATGACCGTCATCTTGACCGCTGCCGCCACCTTGCCGCCGGCAAAGCCTGTCCAGGAGATGGTCATGCCGCTGGTGGGCACCAGTCCGGCCAGCAGCAGGCCGAGAACCAGGGTCGGGCGGTCCGGGAAAAACAATTGGGCCACGCCGAACGCCAAAAAAGGGATGAGACCGAAATTGATGCACTGCCTCAGAAATTGTGCTTTGCCGTCGCCGCCGGAAAAAACCTCACGAATCTTAAGCGTTACCATCATGGGATAGACCATGAGAAACGTGAACGGCAAAATGAGGGCGCGCATCCAGGACGTGTCGCCCAAAAGCCCCCAGGCAAATCCGACGAGCATGGCCGCCGGGATCGCCAGCACCAGATTCTTTGAGATGCGTTGCAGCATGTTCCACATGGCTTTTCTCCGTTGTTTGACCGGATGGCAGTGCCGGCCGGCATGATCGGCTTCCATCCGGTGTCGGAAGGTGGCGGCGTGCGGGACGGATTGAACGGGCCGCCTGCTTTAGTTGCGAGTTTGCCCCCACGCGGGGCAGACGGCATTGATCAGGATCAAGGCTGCGGGAAATAATGCCGGTCGAACGGCCAGAAGGGGCACAAAGGCGGCGCACGGAGACGTGCATCGGAGTCATCCCGGACTGCTGCGATGGGCGGCAGGGGGATGTGGGGCGACGTGGCGGCGGCAGGCGGAGAAAGAGAGCGCGGCGCAGAAGAAAAAAGGGTCCAGGCGATTGCCTCGCCTGGACCCGGGAGCGCTTAACGCATGGCTTCGGGGAAGAGCTTGCCGCCCAGTTCCCGCAGCTTGTATTTTTGCACCTTGCCGCTGGTGGTCAGCGGAAACTCAGTGACGAAAGCGATGTATTTCGGAATCTTGTGCCAGGCGATCTGGCCGCGGCAGAAGTCGCGCACGTCTTCCGGAGCAAGCTCCACGTCTTTGCGCAGGATGATAAACGCGCCCACTTCCTCGCCGTATTTGCGGCTGGGAATGCCCGCCACCTGCACGTCGGCAATGCCCGGCATGGTGTAGAGGAATTCCTCGATTTCGCGCGGATAGATGTTCTCGCCGCCCCGGATGATCATGTCCTTGATGCGGCCGGTGATGACCACGAAGCCGTTCTCGTCCATGACGCCCAGATCGCCGGAATGCAGCCAGCCGCCCGCGTCGATGCACTTGGCCGTGGCTTCGGGGTTGTTGTAATAGCCCTTCATGGCGTTATACCCCCGGCAGCAGACTTCGCCCTGCTTGCCGCGCGCCACTTCCTCGTTCGTTTCGGGATCGAGCACCTTGACCTCGACATGGGGGAAGGCCTTGCCCACGCTCTCGACCCGGTAGTGGTACGGGTCGTCCACGTCGGACTGGGTCATACCGGGCGAGCTTTCGGTCAGACCGTACACGCTTGTGATCTGCTTCATGTACATCTTCTCGGTCACGGCCCGCATGGTCTGCACCGGGCAGACCGAACCGGCCATGATGCCGGTGCGAAGCGAGGAGAAGTCGAATTTCGGAAACAGCGAATGCTCCAGCATGGCAATGAACATGGTGGGCACGCCGTAAACGGCCGTGCATTTTTCCTGTTCAATGGACATCATGGATTTGACCGGATCGAAGACCTCGGTAAAAACCATGGTGGTGCCGTGGTTGAGGCAGGCCATGACACCGAGCACGCAGCCAAAGCAGTGGAACAGCGGCACGTGGATGAGCAGCTTGTCCTTGTTGGTGAAGCGCTGGCGCTGGCCGATGGAATAGCCGTTATTGAGGATGTTGTGGTGACTGAGCATAACACCTTTGGGAAAGCCGGTCGTTCCCGAGGTGTACTGCATATTGACCACATCGTGGCAGGAGATGGAGTCCTGCCGGGCTTTATACTCCGCATCGGTGACGGTGCGGGCCAGCCCGATGATTTCGGGGATGGAGTACATGCCCCGATGCTTTTCCACGCCCAGAAAACAGACGCGCTTTAAGTGCGGGAAGGTTTCGCTTTTGATCGCCCCGCGCTGCATGGAGCGCAGTTCCGGGGCCAGATCGTAGAGGATTTCGATATAATCGGAATCGCGGAAGCCGTTGATGATAAAGATGTTGTCGGCTTCGGAGTTGGTGAGCAGATATTTCAGCTCATTGCGCTTGTACGCCGTGTTGACGGTAAGCAGTATTGCTCCCATCTTGGCCGTGGCAAACATCAGCGCCACCCAAAAGGGCACGTTGGTGGCCCAGACCCCGACTTTTTCGCCCTTTTGAATGCCAAGGGCCATAAGCCCCTTGGCCAGCTCGTCGGTCAGTTCGTCGAACTGCTGCCAGGTGAGCCGATAGTCGCGGTCCACATAGACCACGGCGTCCTGGTCCGGGAATTTGGAAGCCGTCTCGTTTAAGAGCTGCCCCAGGGTGAGGTCGCGCAAGGGAGGCACGAAGGACATGGGCGGCTCCTTATTTATTGCGGGATGTAGAGGACCGCGTAAATGTCGGTCTTGGCCGCGTTGCCACAGCCCACGTAGTGGGGCACCACCGAGTTGAAATAGACGGAATCGCCGGCAGCCAGGACATGGCGGTCCGGCCCGACGATCACTTCCAGTTCGCCGGAGACGACCACGATAAATTCCTCGCCCTCGTGGGAGGACAACGGTTTTTCGTCGGTCGGCTCGTCCTCGGGATAGATTTCAATGAAAAACGGCTCCATGTGGCGGTCGGTCTTGTCCGCGCCCAGGGAATGGTAGCGAAAGGCCGCGCGTTTGCCCCGGGCTTTGCGTAACACGGCGTCGTCTTCGCCGCGTTCTGCCTGGCAGGTCACGCAGATGTCGCTGTCCACGGCATCGTCCATAAACGTGCCCAGGCGCTGGCCCAGGGCCAGGGAAATTTTCAGGAGCGGGCCAAGCGACGGGGTGACGTCCTCTTCTTCCAGGGCGGTGAGAAACTCAACGGAAAGGCCGGTGCGCCCGGAAAGATCCTCCCGGGAGAGTTCCTGCCGTTCCCGATAGGTGCGAATACGATCCCCAAGCTTGTGAACGCTCATGGCTACCTCGTGAAAAAATAGGATGGGTTGGGGCCAAAGAGATGACAGCCCCGATAAAAGTGACCGCCTAGCATATGACGGGTCGGAATTCCAGCCGTTTTTCCCGACGCTCCAACTCGGAAAGAAGCATTTGACAAGGCCGCCTTCCATGCGAAAAGACGTGGGAAACCATTTCACAACTCAAACGCACCAGGCAAGGGGAACCCCATGAGCAAGGAGATCGGGCCGGTT
The DNA here is from genome assembly GCF_009856865.1 of Solidesulfovibrio aerotolerans. GTDB lineage: Bacteria > Desulfobacterota > Desulfovibrionia > Desulfovibrionales > Desulfovibrionaceae > Solidesulfovibrio > Solidesulfovibrio aerotolerans. The sequence continues at coordinate 49,121 of NZ_WVUD01000003.1, forward strand.
CAGGAGATCGCCATGCGCCTTCGCGGCCTGCGCGAGGCCACAGGGCTGACCGCCGAGGCCGTGGCGCTGGCCACCGGCGTATCGCCCCAGGACGTCGTGGATTATGAAACCGGCGGCAAGGAAATTCCCGTCAGCTACCTTTATGAAGTCGCCAAGGTGTGCGGGGCCGATCTGACGGCGATTTTGACCGGCGACGACGCCCATTTGCAGGCCTATTCCCTGGTGCTGGACGGCCAGGGGCTTAATGTGGACCGGCGCAAGGCGTACAAGTACCAGGCCCTGGCCTATCGTTTCCACAAGCCGCACATGGAGCCGTTTCTGGTCACGGTGCCGCCCAAGGAAGAGTCCGAGCTGGAATTCAACCGGCATCTGGGCGAAGAATTCATTTATATGCTGCGCGGTCGGTTGGAAGTGCGCCTGGGCGACGACGTCCTGACGCTTGTCCCCCACGACAGCCTCTATTTTTCCTCCCGCACCCCCCACGCCATGCGCGGGCTGGATAATCAACCGGCCGAGTTTTTAGACGTCATCATCTAAACCCCTTGCCACCCGGAGACCGCGATGCCCGTCGCCAAACTGCGACCCAAGACCTACCGTGAGCTGCTGGAGACCTTTGCCGTCTCCGTGCCCGAGAACTATAATTTCGCCTTTGATTTTCTCGACGCCGAAGCCGCCGCCGATCCGACCCGGCCGGCCATGATCCATATCGGCCCGGACGGAACCCGCCGCGACTTCGATCTGGCCTATTTCAGCAAAGAATCCGCCCGTATGGCCAATGCCTTCAAGGCCGCAGGCCTGGAGAAGGGCGATAAGGTCATGGTCATCCTCTACCGCCGGGTGGAGTGGTGGGTGACCATGCTGGCTCTGCACAAGCTCGGGGCCGTGCCCGTGCCCTCGCCCAACCTGCTCACCCCCCACGACATTGATTTCCGGGTCAACTACGCCGGCATCAAAGCCGTTGTGGCCGAAGATTCCGTGGTGGATCGGGTGGAGGCTGCCCGGGCGGCCTGCCCGACGCTGACCGTATGCGTCCAGGTGGGCGCGTCCGCCCTGCCGGCCGGCTGGCTGGACTACGAAACCATCCGGGCGGCGGCGGCCGAAGATTTCCCGCGCACCGGCGACACCCCGGGCGGAGCCGACCCCCTGCTCATTTTCTTTTCCTCAGGCACCACCGGCATGCCCAAGATGGTGGAGCACAACCACGGCTATCCGCTGGGGCATCTGACCACCGGCGTCTACTGGCACAATCTGGAGCCGGGCGACGTGCATCTGACCCTGGCCGACACCGGCTGGGGCAAGGCCGTGTGGGGCAAGTTTTACGGCCAGTGGATGGCCGGGGCCACGGTCTTTACCTGGGATTTTCGCGGCAAGTTCGTGCCGGCCGAGCTGCTGGACATCATAAGCAAGCATAAGGTCACGACCTTTTGCGCCCCGCCCACGGTCTACCGCTTTCTCATCCGCGAGGATCTCAAGAAATACGATCTCGCGGCCCTGCGCTACTGCACCACCGCCGGCGAACTGTTAAACGACAGCGTGTTCAGCTCCTGGCTCGAAATCACCGGCCTGCCCATCTACGAGGGCTACGGCCAGACCGAGACCTGTCTGCAGATTGCCACCTTCCCCTGCATGAAGCCCAAACCCGGCTCCATCGGCCGGCCGACCCCGGGCTGGAACGTGGCCATCCTGGACGAAGAAGGCAAAGTCTGCCCGGCCGGCGTCGAGGGCGAAATCTGCTTGAAGCTCGAAGAGGGCAAGAACCTCGGCCTTTTCACCGGTTATCTGCTGGAGCCGGAAAAGACCGCCAACGCCATGGTGGACGGCTACTACCACACCGGCGACAAGGCCTGGATGGATGAAGACGGCTATTACTGGTTCCTCGGACGCACCGACGATCTCATCAAATCCAGCGGCTACCGCATCGGACCCTTTGAGGTGGAAAGCGCCCTTATCACCCACAAGGCCGTAGTCGAAGCCGCGGTGACCGGCGTGCCCGACGCCGTACGCGGCCAGGCTGTCAAAGCGACCGTTGTCCTGGCCCAGGGCTACGAAGGCTCGCCCGAACTGGTCAAGGAACTGCAAAACCACGTCAAAAAGGAAACCGCGCCGTATAAATACCCGCGCATCATCGATTTCGTGCCGGAATTGCCCAAGACCATCAGCGGCAAGATCAAACGCGCCGAGATCCGGGCCAAGGACGCCAGCCGGGAGATATAGCGAGAAGCGCGAGTAGAGAAGGGTAGAGTGGAGAAGAGAAGGCAGAAGATGCCTCCGGCGGCCGGGGGGGATAATCCCCCCCGGACCCCCTTGATAAGAAAAATTTCAATGTGTTATAGGCGTTGGCTGGCTGGCCGATAGTGAACCGGGGTAGCCGAACCATAACCAGACTTAACGACACGGCGGGAGGGGCTCCTCCTCCCGCTTCAGGAAGTCCCCCGGAGACAACGCACCATGGAACGCACCCGCCTTTACGTCTTTGCCAGCGTTTTTTTCGGCGTGGTGCTGGTCGGCACCTTGACCTTTATGCGCGTGGAGAGCCTAAGCGCCCTGGATGCGCTCTATTTTAGCGTGGTCACGGTCACCACCGTCGGCTACGGCGACATCCATCCGGTCACGCCCCTGGGCAAGCTTTTGGCCATGGGACTGATCCTCTCCGGCGGCGGCACGTTTTTCGGCATTCTCGCTGCGGCCGTGGAAATGTTTCTGGGGCGGCGGGAGAAACGGCTGCGGGCCGAAAAGCTCGACATGATCATCGGACTTTTTTTCAGTCAGGTCGGTTCCGCCCTGGTGCGCCGGCTCATCCGCGCCGACGGCGGCGTTGCTGTGTTGCGCGAAAACCTGGACGTGTCCCTGCGCTGGACCAAGGAGAATTTCAAGAAAGCCCAAGAGACCCTTAAAAACTACCATTACGATGTGGACATGGCTGCCATCGATCTGCCGGCGCTCAATACGTTGCTGGCGCAAAATTCGGAATTCCTGGTGCGCCTGTTGGAAAATCCCAATGTCCTGGAGCACGAAACCTTCACGTCGCTGTTGCAGGCCGTCTTTCATCTCAAAGAGGAGCTGGCCCACCGGCCTCATCTGGACGCCGTGCCGGATTGCGACCGCGAACATCTGCGCCTGGATTTAAAGCGTATTTATGCCCAGATCCTGCTGCAATGGCTCCATTATCTGGACCACATCAAGGACAACTACCCCTATTTCTTCTCTTTCCAGTGCCGGGTGACACCCTTTCTGGCGACTGAAGACGCAACGGTCTGTTCCTGACGCCGGCAGCGGCGGGGAGGGGCGGGCTGCCCGATATCCGGGCCGGGCTTGCCAAAGCGCCCTTTGCCGGGCCATCTGTCGGCCATGGACCGTCCTAACGCCGTTGCCACCTTGCTTGCCCGGCTGCTTCGCGAACCCCTGGTGCATTTTCTTATCCTGGGCGCAGCACTCTTTTGCCTTGCCGGCCTCAAGGGTCCGCCTGCGCCGCTGCCGGACGCCGGTTCGGGCCGTATCAGCCTGACCGAGGACGATCTGCGCCAGCTTGCCGGGCTGTGGCAGATGCAGTGGGGCCGCGCGCCAACGCCAACGGAACTGCGTCGGCTGGTGGATGCGCAGGTGCGCGAGGAAATCTATGTGCGCGAGGCGTTGCGCGCCGGGCTGGAACAGCAAGACATCCTGGTGCGCCGCCGCTTGGCCGCACTTGTCGCGTCCCAAAGCGGCGGGGAGGCGGGTGCGCCGCCGACCGAGGCCCAGTTGCAGGAATTTTACGAATCTGACCGGGACAGTTTCGCCCCGGTGTCGGAACTGACCTTTCGCCAGATCTTTTTTTCCGACCGGGTGCGCGCCGGCCGGGCCAAGGAAGAGGCCATCCTGGCCCGGGACGCCCTGGCCGGCCGGGGGAGCGCCGATTCTGCCGCTCTGGGCCTTGGCGATTTGAGTGAATGTCCCGACCGCCTGGAAGCGCAAACGCCGCCCGAGGTGGCGGCCCTTTTGGGCCAGCCCTTTGCCGCAGCCGCAACCCGCCTGCCGGCCGGCTCCTGGCAGGGGCCGGTGCCCGGTCCGGGCGGCTGGCATCTCATTTTTATTGAAGCGGCAACGACCGGACCGGTACCGCCGTTTGCGGCCGTGCGCGAGCAGGTGGAGCAGGCCTGGAAACTGGCTCGCCAGGAACAAGACGCACAGCAGGCGTATGCGGCCATGCGGGCGCACTACACAGTCGAACTGCCGCCTTCACTGGCCGGGAGCCCTCCATGAAGCGGGTGCGGCCGGGCTGGCTGCTCGCTCTGGTCGTTGCGGCTGCCCTCTGTTTGATCCGGCCAGCGGCAGCCGTAGCCCATGAGACCCGGCCGGCTGTGCTGGAACTGCGCGAGACAGCCCCGGAGCGCTACGACGTGCTGTGGCGCACACCACTTTTCGAGGGCCAGCGTCTGCCTTTTGCCCTGCGCTTCCCCGAGGACGTGCGCCAAGTGACACCACCGCTGCTTATCCAGTGGCCGGACTGGCATCTGGAGTCCTGGCGGGTGGCGGTCCCGGGCGGGCTGGTCGGCAAAACGCTATATGTTGCCGGCCACGACGCCACCACGGCCGGCGTGGTGGTGCGGCTTTTTAATCGGGACGGGACGGAATGGAGTGCTGTGGTCACGCCCAACCATGACCGGCTGGTCCTTGGCGGCCAGACGGCAGCCGGAGCCGATTTGGCCGATGCCGTGCAGCTTGGCGTGCGCCACATTCTCTACGGCCCCGACCATCTGCTCTTTGTCCTGGGTCTGCTCTGTCTGGCCCAAACCCGGCTCATGCTCGTTAAAACCGTCACCGCCTTTACCCTGGCCCACAGCCTCACCCTGGCCGCCGCCACTCTGGGGCTGGTCGTTGTGCCGGTGGAGCCGGTCAATGCCGTGGTGGGCCTCAGTATTCTTTTCCTTGGCCCGGAAATCGTGCGGATGCGGCGCGGCCAGACCAGCCTGGCCATCCGTCGGCCGTATCTGGCCGCCTTTACCTTTGGCCTGCTCCATGGTCTGGGCTTTGCCGGGGGATTGACCGGGCTGGGGCTGTCCCGCGACGCTCTGGTCACGATGCTTGTCGGCTTTAACCTTGGGGTGGAGATCGGTCAGCTTGCCTTTGTGGGCGTTTTGCTCGCCGTAAGTGCTTCGGTGGCCCGGCTGGCCGTGGGCTGGCCGCACTGGCTGGGCTACGCCCCGGCCTATCTGGTCGGCTCGGCCGGCGCCTATTTTACCATAGCCCGAACCGCCGTGCTCCTGGGGGTATAGCCATGGTCCAAGGCCTGCTCCCGCCACTGGTGCTTGCCATATTCGCCTGCGGCGTCCTGCCGGACCCGGCCCTGGCCCATATGGTCAGCAGCGACGTGGGCGATTTCTATGCCGGGCTGCTCCATCCGCTGTCCTCGGCCGAGCATTTTTGGGCGGTGCTGGCGGTGGCCTTTCTGGCCGCCCAGGGCGGTAATCGCGCCGGCCGACTGGCTGTGCTTTTGCTTCCCCTGGCCCTGGTCGCCGGCAGTCTGGCCGGGCTGCGCTGGCCCCTGCCGTGGCTCGCCGCCCTGGCCAACGCAGGCGGTCTGGTGGTGGTGGGCGCGCTTATCATTGTCTCGCCGCGTGTTGCCCCGGCCCTGACTGCGGCCTGCGCCGTGGCCGTGGGACTGGCCCTGGGCTGGCGCAGCGGCGGGGATTGGGCAGCGTCCCAAGCCGGCTGGCAGTTCGTGCCCGGCCTGGCGGCGGCCGGCTTTGCCCTGACAGCCTTGGCGGCCGCCTGGCTTCCCTGTCTGGCCGGCGGCTGGCGGGGAGCGGGGCGGGCGCTTCTTGGGGCGGCGTTTGCCGGCTACGGCAGCGTCCTTCTTGTCGCGGCCCGTGGCGACACCAGCGGGGGGCTGCGGCTGCCGGCACTGCCCGACGGGACGGTCTTGCGGGAATTTCTCCAGCAGCCGCTCCAGTCTCCGGCGGCCTTAATGGCCGCCCTGGGTCTGGCTGCGGCCTGGGGCGCGGCCCATGCCCTGACTCCTGGCCACGGCAAGGCCCTGGTCGGGGCCTATCTGGTCGGTTCCCGGGGCACGTGGCGGCAGGCGGTCTGGCTGGGGGTCACGGTGACGATCACCCACACCCTTGGCGTGTTCGTCTTGGGGATGGTTGCTTTTCTGGCCGCCGGGCGGGTGGCCCAGGATCGGCTTTTGCCCTGGCTGACCCTGGCTTCGGGGCTGGGTATGCTTGGCCTTGGCGGGATACTCGTGCGGCGCGGCCTGACTCAGGTCCGGGCCGGGCACGACCACAGCCACGGCGGCCCTGGACACAGCCATGGCGCAGTCGCCCACAGCCACGGCGGCCTTGCCCACAGCCATGGCGGGGCCGCTGCCGGGGATCTGGGCTGGCGCTCCTTGCTCACCCTTGGCGTGGCAGGTGGGCTTGTGCCGTGTCCTTCGGCCTTGGCGCTCATGCTCGGGGCCATTGCCCTGGGCCGGGTACAGTTGGGGCTGGCCTTGGTGGCGGCGTTTGGTCTGGGACTGGCCGGGGTGCTGACGCTGGTCGGACTGGCCTGTCTCAAGGGAGCCAACGTGCTTTATGGACGAAAGGAACTGGGTTCGCTGGTCCGGTGGCTGCCGTTGGTGGGAGCGGGGCTTATCGCCGCCATCGGCGGGCTGGTGGTCCTGGAGGCTTTGCCCGGTCTGGGCGGCTGGTAGACCCCATTTGCGGCAAAAAAACGGCGTGACAAGCAGTTGCCAGGGCTGCCTGACCAGACTATGGAAAGGCCACATCAACGCGGCAGCCGTATCCCGGCCGCCGTTTAAAGAGGTTTCATGCGCCAGGGCGAGGCTGTCAAACTGTGTTCCGCCATCGAGTCCGTGCGACGGTATTGCCTGACGGCCTGCATGGGCGGCCAGCGAAACCTTGTTACGGCTTGTACCGACCGGGACTGCCCGTTTTATCTGCTGCGCCACAAGGAGATTCCGCAAGGTTTCGGCGTACGGGTGGTGCGGGTGATCCGGCGTTTCTGCCTGCGCTGCACCGTGGGCGACCGCGAGGCTATTCGGCGTTGCACCGAAAAAGGCACCTGTCCGGTCTGGTCCTATCGAATCGGCGTCTCCCCCAAAAAGCTCAAACGCCTCATTGCCGAAAAGCGCCGTCCCAAACAGCTCGGCCTGCCGTTGTAGCCGTCCGCTCTGCCCGTTGCCGCCAGGCGCGGCCTACCTCGCCCGATGCTTCTTTTGCCGGCGCTCCCGGCACACCCTAGCCGACGATTTTGTTTCTGCCGCTGGCCTTGGCGGCATAAAGTTTGTTGTCCGCTGCTTTGAGCATGGTTTCAAAGGGCTCGGCCGACCCGGCGTGCAAGCCGATGCTGATGGTAAAGCCAATGCCGCCGGCCGGCGATTCCACCTTGGTGGCCGCAACGGCCGCGCGCAGCGTTTCGTAGCGCTCCCCTATTTGCGCCGTGCCATGCCCGGGGCTGACCACGCAGAATTCCTCACCGCCGATGCGGCCGATGATATGGCCGTCATCAAACGTCTGCTCCAAGTCGGCGGCCAGGCGGGTCAGCACCAGATCGCCTGCGGCGTGGCCGTAGGTGTCGTTGATACCCTTGAAATGGTCTATGTCGATCATGGCGACGCACACGGGTGCCCCGGTGTCGCGGGCGGCCTCGGTTGCGGCCGCAGCCGATTCAAACAAATGCCGCCGATTGGAGAGCCGGGTCAGAAAATCGGTATTGGCCAGGCTTTTGATGGTCTGAAATTGGATGATGGTGTCGATGTTTAATGACACCCGGCAGTAGAATTCTTCTGTCTGAAACGCTTTTGCGAGGTAGTCGTTGGCTCCGTTTTTGAGAAACAGCACCGAGGCCGGGAGGTTGTCGGCGCTGGAGATGCCAATGATGGCCATTTCGTCAATGCGGAACGTTTTTCGGATTTCCTGGGTCAGGGTCACGCCGTCCATATGCGGCATGGTATAATCGGTCACGGTCAGGATGACGTCGCGGTGTCTGGCCAGGAGCTCCAGGGCTTCCCGGCCGTTTTGGGCTTGCAGCACCCGGTAGCCGTGGGCGGCGAGCAGGCTGGAGACATGGTGCAGGCCCAATCGGGAATCGTCCACAACCAGGCATTTGAGATCCTTGTTGCGGATGATGCGCCGCACGGCCTTGATGGCGTAATCCATGCATTGCGATGACTGCTTGAGGATGTAATCGACGATGTGTTTGGCCCAGAAAGCGTCGCGCGTGGCCTCGCTGATCGTTCCGGTCAGGACGATCACCGGAATGTTGTGGCCAAGCACCAGGTCAATGACCTCGCCGCGTGTCGCATCAGGCAGATTGACGTCAAGCAGAGCGACGAAAAAGGCGGTGTCTCCCCTGGCAAGCAGCGTCTCGCAGGCCTGGTATGAGCGCACCCAGGTGACTGGGACGGACAATTCCCGCTGGATTCTGCTTTTGAGGACAACGCCAAAAGTCTGGCTGTCTTCGACGATCAGAATTTCGATGGGATTACAGTATGTGTCGTGCGTATTCATGCGGAAAACGAGTTTATCCGATTGCATTGCGATGCTGTTCCCGTTGCCTTGCTCGGACAGACGGACTGTTGCGCCGACATGTTGCGGGCGAAACGCTGGTCCGGGAGCGGTCTGCCCGGCCAACAGCAGCCCCCAGCGGATTTGTCTGCAGGCCGTAGTTTGCTCTAGCACGGGGCCTCACGAAAGGGGAGGGGCGGCGACAGTTAAAAATTGAAAACCGTGCGCCTCGAGCCGTTGGACGCGCGGCAAATGTCTCGCCGCCTGACCGGGCTGTTTGGCCAAGCCGGCCGTTGGCTGCGGCCAACGGCTTTTCCCTGCCGGTAAACGGCAAATCCCCACGCGAAGCCCTTCGTTCTCCCTCCATGGGGCCATTGCCGCCGTTGGCCGAAAGTTGCGGGCCAATGCCGCGCGGGCCGCCTATTCCTGGCCCATCCCCGACGATGCCCGCCATCGGATGGGGACGGAAGGCGCAGCCCGCGCCTTCCCCGGACCAACCCCGGCCCGGCCCGCACGCCGGCTCCAAGGAGCAAACCATGCAACCCGACCATGCCCCGGCCTCCGGTTTGTCAGCCCCTGACGCCGGCCTGTTTTCCGCCCTCGTGCGCAAACGCTGGACCGTCTCTTTGACGCTTACGGCCCTCATGCTTTCCATCTATTACGGCTTCATCGTTATCCTGGCTTTTCGTCCCGACATTTTTGCCACCCACGTCACCGGGAGCCTGACGCTGGGCATTGTCGTGGGCCTTGGCGTCATTGTCGCCTCCTGGCTGCTGACCGGACTCTATGTCCGCTGGGCCAACGACGACTACGACGCCGCCGTGCACACCATCAAACACGCCATGCGGGAGAAGCAGGGATGAATACCTTCACCACCACCATCGGCCAACCCAACCTGACTTCCATCCTGTTTTTCTTTTTCTTTATCTGCGCAACCCTTATAATCACCTATTACGCTGCCCGCAAAAGCCGTTCGGCCTCGCAGTTCTACGCTGCCGGCCGGTCAGTGACCGGCTGGCAAAATGGTCTGGCCCTGGCCGGCGACTACATGTCCGCCGCCTCCTTTTTGGGCATTGCCGGGCTTGTGTCGCTTAAAGGCTACGACGGCCTGATCTATTCCATCGGCTTTCTGGTCGGCTGGCCCATCATCATGTTTCTCATCGCCGAACCGCTGCGCAATCTCGGCAAATACACCTTCGCCGACGTGGTGGCCTACCGGCTTTCCCAAAAGCCCATCCGGGTGGCCGCCTCCATCGGGTCGCTTTTGACGGTGTGCTTTTATCTCATCGCCCAGATGGTGGGTTCCGGGGCCTTGATCAAAATGATGTTCGGCCTGCCCTATGAGACGGCCATCATTGCCGTGGGCGCGGTCATGATCGCCTACGTGCTCTTCGGCGGCATGCTGGCCACCACCTGGGTGCAGATCATCAAAGCCGTGTTGTTGCTCTCCGGGGCGACTGTCATGGTGATCATGGCCCTTTCCCACTTCAACTACGACGTGACCGTTTTGTTTAGCACGGCTGCCGCCACCTACGGCGAGAAAGTGCTCAATCCCGGCGGATTGATGGCCAACCCGTTTGACGCCGTGTCCCTTGGCATCGCGCTCATGTTCGGCACGGCCGGCCTGCCCCATATCCTCATGCGCTTTTACACCGTGCCCGACGCCAAGGCCGCCCGCAAATCCGTGTTCTACGCCACGGGCCTGATCGGCTACTTCTACATCCTCACCTTTATCATCGGCTTTGCCGCCATGGTCCTGGTCGGCCGCGACGTGGTGGCCAAGGTGGACGCCGGCGGCAACATGGCGGCCCTGCTGTTGGCGGAAGTGACTGGCGGCACGGTGTTTCTCGGCTTTATCGCAGCGGTTGCCTTTGCCACCATCCTGGCCGTGGTGGCCGGGCTGACCCTGGCCGGGGCCACGACCCTCTCTCATGACCTCTACGCCAACGTGTTTCGGGCCGGGCGTTCCACGGAAGAAAACGAAATGAAGGTGGCCAAACGGGCCACGGTGGGGCTTGGCGTCGTGGCCATCCTGCTCGGCCTGGCCTTTAAGGGCCAAAATGTGGCCTTTATGGTTGGCTTGGCCTTCGCCATCGCTGCCAGCGCCAACTTTCCGGCCCTGCTCCTCTCCATCCTGTGGAAGGGAACCAGCACCTTTGGCGCGGCGGCCAGCATCATCACCGGCACCGTGGCAGCCGTGGGCCTGATCCTGCTCTCGCCCACGGTCTGGGTGGACATCTTCGGCAACGCCGCACCGATCTTTCCCTGGAAAAACCCGGCCTTGATCTCCATGCCCGCCGCCTTCTTCGTGGGCTGGCTGGGGTCGGTGCTGGTCCCGGACGCCCGGGCCCAGTCCCTCTACGGGGCGCAGCAGATCCGCAACTACCTGGGAGTTGGCGCAGAATAAGGCCACTCGGGGGCCGGGGAATTCTTCCCCGGCCCTTTTGCCGTTTGCGGCAGGGGAGAAGGGCACATGGAAACAGCTATCCGGGCATTGGAAGACGCTCTTGACTTGGCCGCAGACGCAGCCGTTCTGGGGCGGCTGCTGGAGCGCATCCGCGGCCTGATCGCCGGCTGGGCCGCACCGGGCTGCGACGCCCTGGCCGTGGGCCGGGCCGCCAGCCGGCTCTACGACGCGTTTCTGGTCCGAGCAGCCGTCCTGGCCCGGCCCTGGCCGCTCCAATCGCCCGAGCCGCCTGATTTGGCTGATCCGCCCGATCCGGCAAATGCGCCCGCTCTGCCCGAATCGCCCGAGCCGCCTGATGCAGGCGGCCGCTTCGCCCTGGTCGTCCTTGGCAGCCAGGGACGGCGGGAGCAGTTTCTGGCCACGGACCAGGACAACGCCCTGATTCTGGCCAACGACTGTGACACGGCCCCGACCCAGGCGGCCTTTGCCGCCTATGCCGGGCGTCTGGCCGCTGTGCTGGGGCAAGCCGGCATGCCGCCGTGTCCCAAGGGCATTATGGCCGCCTCCCCGGACTGGCGAAAGACACTGTCCCAGTGGCGCGACGCCATCGACGCAGCCGCCGGCCGACCTGACGAGGCGGCAGTGCTGACCGTGTCCCTGCTGGCCGATGTCCGGCCTGTTTGGGGCGACGCAACCCTGGCTGGTGCCGTAACCGCCCACCTGCTGCGCCGGGTCGGGGAAACGCCGCTACTCGCCCGGGGGCTGGCCCGCGAGGCCTTGCGCTTCGGGCCGCCGGCCCTTCTTTTCGGCCATCTGGCCGCCGGACGCTTTGGCCTGGGCCAGCATACCGTGATTGATCTGAAGGGCGAGGCCGTCTATCCGCTGATCCTGGGGATCAAGGCCCTGGCCCTGGACGCGGGCATCGCCGCCCCGGATACCCTCGGCCGGCTGGACGGACTCGTTGCAGCCCGGGTTCTCGGGGAGCCGTTTGCCAAGGATGTGCAAAGCGCGCTTAACGCTATCCAGGCGCTGCGCCTGACTGCCCAGGCCAAGGCCTGGCGGACCGGCGCGCCCATGGAAAATAAAGTCGTGCCGGCCCGTCTGGAGGCTGTCTCCCTGTCCGGGCTTGAAGGCGCGCTCAAGGCGGCAGGGCGCTTGCGCGACGTTCTCGAACACCATTTCAGCCTGCGCTGTCTGACCTAAGGAAGTGGCCTATGCAATTGTCCGATCCGGCCCTGCAACCCGAGGCCGTCACCGCCTTTCTGGCCACGGCCCCACCCTTTGACCGGCTTGGCCCGGCCGCTCTGGCCGAGTTGGCCACGGCCGGCCGGGTGGCTTTTTATCTCAACGGTGAAGTGATTGCCGAGGCCACTGCCACCGAGCCCTTTGTCTGCTGCATCCAGCGCGGCGGCGTCGTCATGGTGCGGCCGACCGGCGAACCCGGCAGCGAACCGGGCGAGGCGCGCTTGCAGGACGCCTTGGGCGAGGGCGAGTGTTTCGGGGTGGCCGGGGCCTTGCCCGGCTGCCCGGCCGGTTGCCGGATTCTAGCGGCGGCCGACACGTTTCTGGTACGGCTGCCCGGGGTCGCATTTGCCGCGATTGCCGCACGCAATCCGGCCGTTACGGCCTTTTTTGATGCCTGCCTGACCCAGTCGCGTTGCGTCTTGCCCGAAGGAACCGAGGCCGACCCAGCGGATCGACCCGACGGCGACTACCTCTTTACCCGGCTGGCCGGAGAGGTGGCCTCGCGCGGGATCGTGGCTGTGGCGCGCGGCACGGATCTGCGCGGCACGGCCCGAATCATGGAAGAAGCGGCGGTGGGGTCGGTATTGGTGCGCGAAGGTAGCGGCTCGGTCATCGGCATTGTCACGGATCGCGATTTGCGCCGGGCCGTGGCCCAGGGACTTGGCCTGGGCGCCCCGGTGGAAACGCTGATGTCCGCGCCGGTGGCCGCCCTGGACGCGGCCACCTCCTGTTTTGAAGCCTTAAGCCGCATGACCGAAGCGGGCATCCGCCATCTGCTGGTGACCGGCGACGGCGAACCGGTGGGCATGGTCACGGCCAACGATCTGCTGCTGGCCCACGGCCGCTCGCCCATGGCGCTCATGCGGGCCATCCGCCGGGCCGGGGATGCCGTGGATCTGGCTGCCCTGTGCCGCCGGACCGGTCCCCTGGCTGCCGCCCTGGCCGCGCGGGGGGCCACGGCAGCGACGGTTGGCGGGTTGCTGACCATGACGGCGCAAGCGGTGCTGGCCCGCCTGCTGGAACTTCTTGTGCGCCGTTTTGGCCCGCCGCCGGCCCGCTGGTGCCTGCTCGCGCTGGGAGCGGCCGGCCGGCGGGAGCTGTTGCCGGGGTTGGGGCTTGATTTGGTCGTTGTGGCCGACGACGGCGACGACGACATCATCGGACGGGCCATGGAAACCTACTGCCACACCGTCCTGCCGGTCCTGGCCGGGCATCTGGCCGACTTTGGCCTTGGCGGTGCACATCTTGCCGGGCCGGTGTTCTTGTCCGGGCTTACGGCCTTTTTGCGCACCGGACCGGAGTTTGCCCACCTGGAAGCCCGAATGGTTGCCGGCGACAGCGGCTTGGGCGAGGGCGTGCGGGCGCGTTTGCTCCACAGCCGGCCGGACCGGGATGCGCTGCGTGCGTGTTTGGCGGCGCAGCTTCTCAATCCCGCACCGCTTGGCATCCATCAGGGAAAACTCGTTGAGCGCGACGGCTCCTTTGCTGCAGTCTTTGACATCGCCGCCCGGGGCACGCAGCCGATTGTAACCATGGCCCGTCTGGCCGGGCTGCTGGCCGGCATACAGGAAAACGGTACTGCCAACCGCTTGGCTGCCCTGGGCCGCCTGGAGCGGCTTCCCCCGGAGGTGGCACGAAACGCCGAGGATGCTTTCGCCTTTTTCCAGCGCGAACGCCTCATGGCCCGTTTGTCGGGATTGACCGGCGATCCTGACGTCGTCGCCAGGCCAAGCGCCCTTTCGGCCCGCCGCCGACAGGAATACCGGGCCGCTTTCGGGGCCGTGGAAGCCTTGCGCCAGGCCCTTGGCACCGGATTGGGGGCAGGGGAGGGCGCGCCATGACGCTTTGGGCCGGTTTGTGGTCACGCCTGGGCTTGCGGGCCGGCTCCCGGGGGCACCATCCCCGTCTGGCTGCCCATCATGCCATCCAGGCCGGGCGTGATCCCCAGGCATTTTTGGAGGATATTGAGTTCGTCTCCGTGGACACGGAACTGACCGGGTTTGATCCCCGGCGCGACGCGGTGGTGTCCATTGCGGCGGTGCGGCTGCGGGGGCTCTCGATCATGGCCGGCGAAACCTATGCCACCCTGGTGCGTCCGGGCCGGGACGTGCCCCGCACATCGTCGCTCATTCATCGCTTGACCGCCGCCGAGCTGGAACAAGCCCCGGAGATGGACGAAGCCTTGGCCGGACTCCTCGATTTCATCGGTCCGGCCGTGGTCATCGGCCACCATGTGGATCTGGACATGGCCTTTCTCAACGCGGCGTCCAAACGCACCTTTGGTGGCGAGCTGGCCGCGCCGTGCATCGACACCCTGCGTCTGGCCATGGCCTACGAGGAAAAACGCCTGACCCTGGAGGGCGGGGGCGACCTGGAACAGGCCGGCTACACGCTGCCGACGCTGTGCCGGCGCTATGGCCTGCCGGCCTTTGCCGCCCATGACGCCCGCCACGACGCCCTGGCTGCGGCCTATCTCTTTCTCTATCTGGCCAAAAAACTGGGGCGCTCCCGCCCCATGCCGCTGTCCGGGCTGTGGCGGGCCAGCCGGTTGTGGTGGATGTAGCGGTGCGCAGCAAAAAAAGGGTTGACGGACCAAGACGGATTCTCTAAATAGGAATCAACAGCATTTAGGAATAAAACGCATGCAGATTGAAGCCCTCAAAATTTTGTTCGCCCAAAGCGGACTCAAGTTTACCAACCAGCGGTATGTGGTCTATAAGGCCATGGTCGCGGCCCGGGATCATCCCTCGGCCGAGACGGTCTGGCGGCGGGTTCGCGAGGAGGCTCCGGCCATCTCCCTGGACACGGTCTACCGGACCCTGGCTGCCCTCGAAGCGCGGGGATTGGTGACGCGGGTGCCGGCCGGGGGCGATGAGGCGCGTTTTGACGGCGATGTCACGGCGCACCATCATGTGGTGTGCTTGCGCTGCGGGGCCATTAGTGATTTTACCATGACCGGGGCCACCTTGACCGATCTGCCGCCAACAGTTGCAGCCTGGGGGCGCGTGCGCGACGCCCAGGTGCTGGTGCGCGGCATCTGTCACAAGTGCCTTGGCCCAAACGACAACACCCAACCGAATTAAATCAAGGAGCGCGTCAATGACCAAGACCATGGAAAACCTTCAGGAAGCTTTTGCCGGTGAGTCCCAAGCCAATCGCAAATACTTGGCTTTTGCCGCCCAGGCTGAGAAGGAAGGCCTTGCCGGCGTGGCCAAGCTGTTCAAGGCTGCCGCTGCTGCCGAGACTGTCCATGCCCACACCCATCTGCGCAACATGAAGGGTGTCGGCACCACGGCCGAGAATCTGGCCGCCGCCATTGCCGGCGAGACCCATGAATTCAAGAACATGTACCCGGCCATGATCGAGGCCGCCAAGGCCGAGGGCGACAAGGCGGCCGAACGCGGCTTCACCTTCGCCAATGCGGTGGAAGAACTGCACGCCAATCTGTATGCCCAGGCTGCCGCTGATCCGGCCGGCTATGCGGCCAAAGACTGGTACGTCTGTTCCGTGTGCGGCTATACCATTGCCGACGCCGCGCCCGAAAAGTGCCCGGTGTGTTTGGCCCTGGCCAAGGCGTTTTTCAAGGTCGACTAGACCCTGCCTAGTTGCGTCGCATCATCCGCAGAGAAGGAGCGAACATGTCCGCGCCTGAGAATATGTGGCAGTGTCAGACGACCAATTGCGGCTATATCTACGACCCGGACCGGGGCGACCGCAAGGGCAAGGTGCCCGCCGGAACATCCTTCGAGGATCTGCCCGAGGGCTGGAAATGCCCGATCTGCGGCGGCACCAAGAAATGTTTCCGACCCCTGGCCGGCCCGGGATCGACCAAAGAAGTGAAATGCCCTGTCTGAATGCTCGGGCGGCCCGCAAGGGTCGCCCGAGTTCGTTTTTATGCGTTTGGCAAGGGGGGCGGGGATACTTGCGGCCCAGGGGTATTTGACCGAAAAGGCAAGCGGTCGTACACTGTCGGCAATGTTCACCGAGAGGTCCATTGTGCCCCATTTCGCCGCAAACCGTCTGCTCGCCGGTCTGCTTGTCCTGGTGCTCTCGCTTACAACGGCTGCCGCCAACAGCGCTGCGGCAACGGATAAACCCTTTGGCATCGACGCCATGCTGCGCGTGGCCATGCTCGACGACATCCGGATTTCCACCGATGGCCGCCTGACAGCTTTTGTCGTCACCCGGGCCATGCCCGATGGCGGTGAGGGGGAACTCTCCTCGCGCATCTATCTGGCCGATAAAACCAAGGGTCCGGCCAAGCCGGTCACCCCGGAGAAAACGGTCTGCGATAAGCCGCGTTTTTCTCCAGACGGGTCCAAACTGGCCTATCTCGCTCAAAATGAAGACGCGACCGACGTCTATCTGCTCCAGATCGCCACCGGCCAAGCCCGCCGTCTCCTGCGAGGCCGCGACGAGATTCTCGATCTGGCTTTTTCCCCGGACGGAAAATCCCTGGCCCTGACCATGGCCACGGCCGCCAAAACAACGGAAGCGCGCCAACCCGGCTGCGATGCCGAGGTGGAGGTTCTCGACACCGGAAGTGGCGTATCGAGCCTGTACCTCGCTCCGCTGGTCGGGGCGGCGACCCCGCGTCCCCTGGTCATGGATCGCGATGTGGCTGCGTTTGCCTTTTCCCCTGACGGCCGGTTTATTGTTTTTGAAACCACCGATCCGGCTGCCGCGCCCCGGGGCCGGCACCACGTCACACCTTCCGGCGATCCCAGCCCCCGCGATGCCACCCACGCCGACATTGCCGTCGTTGCCGTGGCCAAGGGGACTGTCCGGCTGCTGGCCGCGACCGAGGCCTCGGAAAACGCCCCGTGTTTTTCCCCTGACGGGTCGCTGGTGGCCTATGTCGCCACGGCTGCTCCCGGATTTTATTTCACCGCTGCCCGGATCATGGTGACCCCTGCCGCCGGCGGCACGGCTAGACCCCTGGCCCAAACGCCTGACGCCCGGCCTGAGCTGCTGGGCTGGTCTGCCGATGGCCAAAGCCTTTATGTCCGTGAGGCGGCAGGGGTCAGCTCCGTTATCTACGCCGTGCCCCTGGACGGCACGCCGCCCCGTCCCGTGTCCGACACGCCCCATGTCGTGGCCCGGGCAGCCCTGTCACCCGGTGGCAAGTGCCTGGGGCTGGTGCTGACCGACTCCGACCTCCCCCCGGAAGTCTATGTGACCGCGCCCAGTCCGTTTGTTCCCAAGCCGGTTTCTTCGGTCAATCAGGAGTTTGCCGCCTACCGCACGGCCAAGTCCGTCGCGGTGCGCTGGCAATCCACGGACAATACGACCATCGAGGGGCTCTACACCCCGCCTGTGGTCGCCGTTGCCGGCCAGGGACCGCCGCCGCTTTTGATCGAATTGCACGGCGGCCCGGCCCAGGCGTCGCAGCGCCTGTATCTTGGCAGCCTCAACAGCTATCCGCTGGCGGTTTTTTCCGAGCGCGGCTACGCCATTTTCCAGCCCAACGTACGAGGGTCCGACGGCTATGGGCCGCAGTTTCGCCAAGCCCTTGTGGGCGATTGGGGCGGCCAGGATTTTGCGGACTTGCAAACCGGCATTGATGCCCTGGTGGCTCGCGGTCTGGCCGATCCCAACCGTGTGGGCCTTATGGGCTGGAGTTACGGCGGCTATCTGACCGCCTGGGCCATCGGCCACACCGACCGCTTTGCCGCAGCCTCCATAGGCGGCGGCATCACCAACCTGACCAGCCTGTGCGGCAGCATGGATCTGCCGGATTTCATCCCGCTCTATCTCGGGGGCGAAGCCTACGAACGCTTCGACTTCCTGTTTGACCGCTCGCCGCTCAAATACGCCGCTGCCATCAAAACCCCGACCCTGTTCCAACATGGGGTCAGCGACGAGCGGGTGCCGTTTACCCAGGCCCTGGAACTCTACACCGCCCTGGCCCGCCGGGGCGTGGTCACCCGCTTGGCCGCCTATCCCAGAAGCGGGCACGATATCGCCGAACCGGGGCTTATCCGCGATCTTATGGTGCGTAATCTCGCCTGGTTTACAAAGTTTATACCCATCGGCGGTCTTTCGGCCTCGGTGCCGCCCCTGCCCGTAAGCCCGCCAGACAACGGCTAGGACCGGCCCATGGCGCGCCCGCAACCAGCCAGCCGAACCGCTTTATACGCCGTCGTCTGGCTGACCGGCCTGCTTGTGCTGGCCGGAGGCGCAGCGGCGGCGGCCGACGAGGGACGCCTGGAAGTGTCGGCCACGGCGCGCTCCCTGGGCTACAGGGACATGCGCGAACCCGTTTCGTTTACGCCCTCAGCCGCCTTTATCCCCCAGCACGGCGGCTGGACCCGCAACTGGACGGAACAGCGGGCCTATGCCGGCGTCCTCTATCGTCTGCTTGACCAGCAGCACCTCACCTTGGCGCTTGGCGGCCATATCGGCACGGCTGTGGGCCGTTTTGAGGCCAAAAACGTCGGCCAGGGCTTTTACGAAGCCTGGGAAATCCGGCCGGCCTTGCTCTGGGGGCCGTGCGCCCGGCTGGTTGTCCGCCGGGAGCCGGGGCAGGGGGCCTTTGCCCGCCTGGATTACGCCTTTTTCACTGCCGCCGCGCCCGAAGCCCGCGAAGAGATGGCCAGCATCACGGGAAAAGGCACGTCGCCCGCAGCCCGGGACGCCTTTTTCTCCTGGACCAGCCATGAGGCCTCGGCCGTCGTCGGCTACGACTGGGGACGGTTTTCCGCTGCCGCCGGCCTGTCGCTCGTGGCCTTTCGACTCGATAAGCGACTGACCCACCATGTTGACCCGTCCGGGGCTGACGGCAAGGCGCTGGCGGCCATCCTGGCGCTCAACGCCTTGCCCAGCCGCTACAGCTACCAACCCCAAAACCTTGTGGCTCCGGTGCTGACCGTGGCCTTTCGACCGACTCCTCGTCTGGCCCTGGAAGGCAGTTTGCGCCCCACCGATCAGCCCGACGTCTCCTTGCGCCTGATTGTCGGGTTTTAAGCCGCTGGCCCGACATACGCTGTTCGTGAGCCAGATCGGGCCTTATTTCTCGCTGTATCGCTTTTTCGTGTTACGTTCTTGCAATTGTTATGAGTGCGAGCTACTTTCCTGGTGCGTCGTATGGCTGTTGACGCCAATAAATTGGAAAGGAGACTCCCCTATGCGCCTTTCAAGTCTTCCTCTGGCCCTGGCCGGTCTGCTGCTCAGCGCTGCCCCGGCCCTGGCCCACTTCGGCATGGTTATTCCGTCGGCGGATGTGGTCACGGATAAAAGCAAAGCAAAGGTGGAGCTTGCCGTTTCTTTTTCCCATCCCATGGAAGGCAACGGCATGGACATGGCCAAGCCCAAGGCGTTTGGCGTCATGGACGGCGAGCACAAGACCGATCTGCTGCCGACGCTTACGGCCGCCAAGATCATGGACCATGCGGCCTGGACCGGGGAGTACACGTTTAAAAAGCCCGGCGTCGGCACGTTTTATCTCGCACCCGAGCCATATTTCGAGCCGGCCGAGGACAAGTTCATCGAGCACCTGACCAAGGTTGTGGTGCCGGCTTTCGGTGAAGAAGAGGGCTGGGATGCGCCGGTCGGGTTGGCGGCTGAAATTGTGCCGCTCACGCGCCCCTTTGGCAATTACGTCGGCAACGTGTTCACGGGCAAGGTGCTGGTGGATGGCAAGCCGGCGGCCGGCGTCACCGTCGAAGTGGAATTTTACAACAAGGACAAGGCCTATGAGGCCCCCAACGAATATATGACCGCCCAGGTGGTCAAGACCGACGCGGCCGGCGTGTTTAACGTCGCCGTGCCGTTTGCCGGCTGGTGGGGGTTTGCCGCCCTGACCGACGCGCCCGAAACCATGCAGAAAGACGGGGCAGCCAAGAAGATCGAGCGCGGGGCGGTTTTATGGACCAAGTTCGTTGAACCCAAACGCAAGAAGAAGTAGAACGAACCGCTTTGCGGGGAGCGGGGCAAGCGGCCTGCCCCCGCAAAGCGTGCAAACCCGCATCCAAGGACGGCCATGCATATTTCCGAAGGTGTTCTTTCCGGGCCGGTCCTGGCCGGCGGCTGGGCGCTTGCTGCCGTCGGCACAACGCTTGGGCTTAAGCGTCTCGACTACGACCGGCTCATGACCGTGGCCATGCTCTCGGCTGCGTTTTTTGTGGCCTCGCTCATCCACGTACCCATCGGGCCGGTGAGCGCCCATCTGATCTTAAACGGCCTGCTCGGGGCCATTCTCGGTCTGGCCGCCTTTCCGGCCATCTGCGTGGCCTTGCTGCTCCAGGCCGTGCTTTTCCAATATGGCGGCCTTATCGTCCTTGGCGCCAACACGTTTGACATGGCCTTTCCGGCCGTGCTCTGTTCCCTGGTTTTCGGGCCGTGGCTGCGCCGCACCGGGACAGTACGCAGCGTGGGCGCGTTTTGCTGCGGCTTTTTCGCCGTGCTGCTGGCTGCGCTGCTGACGGCGACGGCCCTGGCCCTGTCCGGCGAGGCGTTTATGACCACGGCCTGGGCCATTTTCCTGGCCCATCTGCCGATCATGGTCGTGGAGGGCGTTATCACCGCCATGGCCGTGGGATTTCTGGCCAAGGTGCGCCCGGAGCTGCTGTCCATCCGGCTGGCGGAGTAACGGCCGTTTCGTGTGCCCTTTCCCGGACAGGCGGGGTGCCGCTCGGGGGCAGGGAAGGTGTGTCACTGCAACACTTTTTGCACCGGACAGCCTTGTGGTTGGTTAGAGAATGCGAGGCAAGGAGTCACCATGATGCGTGTCCTTTTGCGCCCTTGGGCCATGCCCGGGGTTGCGCTGCTGCTTGCGGTCTGGGCCTGTCCGGCGCTGGCCCACCGGGTCAACGTGTTTGCATATGTTGAAGGCAATGAGGTGGTGGTGGAATGCAGCTACAGCCGTTCTGAACGGGTGCGTTTTGGTGAAATAGCCGTGCAAAACGCTGCCACGGGCGCGGTGTACCTGACCGGCAAGACCGACGAAAAGGGCGCTTTCCGGTTTCCTGTGCCGCCGGCTGCCCGGGCGGCCAAAGCCGATCTGCGCATTGTGCTGCGGGCCGGGGAGGGGCATCAAAATGGCAGCGTCGTGACGGCCGGGGAGTATCAAATGCCTGCGGCATCGGCCGCGCCTGCGGTGCCTGCCGTATCTGCTGCACTCGCCGCACCTGCCGGAATCGCCACGCCAGCCGCATCAGCCGGGCCTGCGTCCCCTGCCTCGGCTGCGGACCCGGTGCACTCCCCGCAAATGGCGGCCTCGCCGGCGGCGATCCCGGCCACGACCATCGCTCTCTCGGGCGCAGCTCCGGCCGGCGGCCCGCCGAGGACCGGCCAGACAGACGCGGTCCCTGCGGGCGCACCAGTCGTTGCCCAGGCCGAATCCCGGGGCGTCGTCCTGGACCCGGCGGCGTTGTCGGCCCTTGTCGAAGCGGCGGTGGAGAAAAAAATCGCGCCCCTGCGTGCCATCCTCGTGGGCGAAAAGGAAAAAGGGCCGGGCCTGACCGAAATCCTCGGCGGTATCGGCTGGCTGGTGGGACTGGCCGGTATCGCCGCCTACGCCGGCAGCCGGCGGGGACGCCCCGGCGCATGATCGACGAACACTTCGCCGGGGGAACCTCGCCTATCCACGCCCTGGACCCGCGCTATCGCCTGGCTGCCTGCCTGCTCCTGTCCCTGGTCGCCGCCCTGGCCCGCACCCCGCAAACGCCGCTGCTCATTCTCGGGGCCGGACTGGTGTTGACCGTCTTGTCCGGGGTCTCGGCCAAGCTGGTGTTGCGCCGCGCGGCAGCGGTCAACCTCTTTATCATCTTTCTCTGGCTGTTTTTGCCGGTCTCCACCCCGGGAATGCCCCTGTGGCAGGGGCTGGGCCTGACCGTCACCCGGGAGGGCGTCGCCCTGGCCGGCCTCGTGACGCTTAAGGCCAATGCCGTCTTTTTGTGCGTCCTGTCGCTTATGGGCACCATCCCGGCTCCGGCCCTGGGACGGGCCTTGACCGCCCTTGGCGCGCCGGCCAAATTTTCCTTTCTCTTTGTCTTTACCTACCGCTATCTGCACGTCATTGCCGAAGAATACGGCCGGTTGGTCACAGCGGCCCGGCTGCGGGGCTTTGTGCCGGCAACCGACGGGCGCACCTACCGGACCTATGCCGCCCTGGTGGCCATGGTGCTGGTGCGCAGCTACGACCGCTCCCAGCGGGTCTATCAGGCCATGCTGCTGCGCGGTTTTACCGGGGTGTTTCCCTGCCTGGACCGGTTTGCGGCCGGCAGGCGGGATGTGCTATTTCTGGGCTGCGTCGTGGCGCTGGCTGCTGGCGCGGTCTGGATCGAATGGTTGGCCGGGAGAGGAAATGTCTGAGCCGTTGCTGGAATTGGTGCAGGTGGGTTTCATGTATCCGGGAAAAACGGTTCCCGTGCTGTCCGGTCTGAATTTTCGTTTGGAGGCGTCAGAGCGCATCGGCCTCTACGGTCCCAACGGGTCCGGCAAGACCACGCTGCTCCATGTGATCATGGGCTTGCTGCCCCCCCAAGCCGGTGCAGTGCGCCACAAGGGGCGGGTGATGACGACGGAACGGGATTTTCGGGAGGTGCGGCGCAGCATCGGCATGCTGCTGCAAAACGCCGACGATCAGATCATCTACCCCACGGTGCTTGACGACGTGGCCTTTGGGCCGCTCAATCGCGGCCTGTCCCGGGGGGCCGCCCGGGAACTGGCCGAACAGACCCTGGCCATGCTGGGGCTGGCCGGCTTTGGCGACCGGCTGGCCCATCGCCTCTCTGGCGGCGAGAAAAAACTCGTGTCCTTGGCCGGCGTGCTGGCCATGGAACCCGAAGCGCTGCTCCTGGACGAACCGACCGGGGGGCTGGACCCCGACACGCGAAACCGCCTCGTGGACATCCTGGCCCATCTGGCCAAGCCCATGATCGTTATTTCCCACGACTGGGATTTTCTCGCCCAGGTCACGGACACCTACTATTCCATCCAGAGCGGTCAGCTGATCCGCAACCCGGATTTCATCCTGCACCGCCATGTCCACGGCCACCCCATGGGCGATCACGAGCATCATCACCACTAAAGGGCAGGGGCGGCGCTTAAAAGTCGCTGGTGCAGGCTCGATCAATCCAGGCCGAGCTGGGCCAGCAGATCGTCCACCGCGCCCTGCTGGACGTCGGTTTGCGGTCCTTTGAGTTCGGACACTTTCTGCTTGGCCTCGGCTTTGAGTTCCTCGATATCGCGGTCCGGGGCTTCGGCCTGGGCGCGAATCTGCAATCCGGTGGACAGGTACAGCTCCAAAACGATCTGTTCGACCTTTTTAATCGCCGAAATAATACGCTTGATGCGCTGGCCGGTCAGATCCTGGAAACTGAGCGTGGTCATGATGCGCATGAGGTCTTCGCCCAGCGCCTCGTTGGCGCTTTGCAACTTGGCCACGTCCCGGGGACCGGCATAGCCGCCGGGCAGTCCGGCCAGGACGCCGGCCGACTCGGCTTGCAACTCCATGTGCTTCTCGACGATGTCCATGATCTCCGTGGTGGCCGATTCCGTAGTCTGGAGGATGTTGTCGAGCTGCTGGGCGGCTTCCTGGAACAGCTGGTCGGCCTGCTGCCGGCCGCCGGGAGTTGGCGGCTCATTGTCGTGCTTGGCGGCCTGGACAATCTCTTTATAGATGTCCTGCAAGCCTTGCTGCATTTCCAGGTTGAGGCGTTTGTGGAATTCGCTTTCCAAAAGTGCCCGGGACAGCGTTCTGGCCACTTCCCGTTCAATGGTGGCGCTAATACTTTCGCGCAGATCAGGCACCACTTCCTGAACGATCTTTTCAAGCAGGCGGTCGAGCAGTTCTTCGTCGTTGACCATACGGCATCAGTCCCATTTTTTCCCGCGAAGCTCGTCGCGTTGGCTTTGAAAAACGAATTGCACAATGCTTTCCAGATCGCGTTCCCGGATGCGGGTGAAATCAAGGGCGTAGGTATACGCACCATCGGCTTCCTCGCAACGAACGAGTTGGCCAATGGCCCCGGCCATGCGCAAAGGAAAACGCGACAGGATGAGAACGGCTTCCACGGGCTGCTCCAGCGGCAACTCGGTCAGACTTAAAAACCGGACACCCGCGCCGCTGATTTCCACGATATCCATGGGGACTGGGAAGTCCGCCTCCAAGAGATCGCGGTTTTGCATGGACAGCAGCATATCGAGCTTGGTGTTGATGGTGGAAAGCATGGCATAGAGTGGTTCACTCATGCCGGTTTCACGAGGATCAAGGATGATGGCCGTTGAGCCCATGGGCGGCGTTTCACGGTAAAGCGGCATGTCCTCGGGGCCTGGCAGCAGCCGCAAGTGGCCACGCAGGCGCGTTGGAATGCGCATGTACGAGCGTTTTTCTTCCACGGCAGACACCTTTGCGACTACATCACGCCGTTTTCGAGCAACATCTCCATGGCCTTGACCGGGCAGACCTTGGTGCACATGCCGCAGGCCGAACAGGTTTCATCGTCAAATTCCACCAGTCGGGTTTCAATATTGAGGGACAGGGCCTTGGTCGGGCACAGTGCCGTACACATGCCGCAGTGGATGCAACTGTCGTCGTCCCGGGAGATGCGCTGGGCCACCGGAACCACGCCGATGTCATGGTCCTTGAGATAGGCGATGCCGCGCTCGTAGGCGTCTCTTGGGCCGGTAATCTCAATCGTCATCTGGCCCTCGTGACGCGGGGTGATCCGGGCTTGCAGGATGCTGAAAGCCAGGCCGTGCACCCGGGACAGATCGCAGACCAGTGGCTTGCCGGAGGCCTCGGGCGGAAAGGTCAGGTAGACGACCTTGCGGTACTGCTTGTCTTGTGGCGTGTCCATCAAAACCCTCGCTCCTTGCCGGCCCTACTTGGGCATCATGGTTTTGGCCCGGGCGGCAAAGGCGGAATCCGGGTATTTGTCGATAACTTCCTTAAACGACAACTTGGCGGCTCCGGCATTGCCGAGCTTGGAAAAAGCCACGCCGCGCTTGAAAAGGGCGTCGGCATGCTTGGCGCTTTTCGGATATTTCTCGATGACTTCCTGATAGGCCAGGGCGGCATTGGCGAAATCCCCAAGTTGAAAATAGCATTCGCCCATCCAGAACTGGGCGTTGGGCATAAGCGGGCTGGTTTTAAAACCCCGGGCAAACTCCTGGAAAATACCGAGTGCCTGCTGGTATTGGCGGGCATTGAAGCTGGCCAGCCCCTTGGCATAGACCGCGTCGGCCGGATTCTGCGTTTCGGCCACGACCGGCGGCGCGCTGGGGGCGGGCGGGGCCGCAGCCGGAGCCTGGGCACCGTAGCCGGACGCGGTATTGGGCGGGATGGATGGTTCGTCGGTATCGCTGCCGTAGCCGGCCTGGGCCGGCGCGCCATAGCCGCCTTGCCCCTGGCCATAGCCAGCCTGGGGAGCTGTGCCGTATCCGGTTTGTGGCGCAGCACCATACCCGGTTTGGGGGGCGGTTGCGTAGCCGGCACCTGTGCCGTAGCCGGGCTGGGGTGTCGCGGTCCCTGCGCCGTAACCGGGTTGGGCGGCCGGCCGGGGAGCGCCGCTGGCATCGACGTCGATGGCCAGCTGCGAGGCCATGCGGCTGACTTGACCTTCCAGGCGGGTCAAGCGGCCGGCCAGTTCCGGGTCTTGCCGGTTGTGCTCCACCTGCTGGGTCAATTCCTCGACCTTGGCGTTTAAACGGCGCAGTTCGCCCTTGGTGTTCTCCAGTTCAGCCCACATGTCGGCCGGGGTATTGAGCGGCGACGGGGCTTTGGGAGCCGGCGCGCATCCACCAAGTAGAGCGGCGAGCAGGGCGGCTGACAGCGCCGTGCCTTTGGCGTGACGGGTTCTCATGACGGCTTGCGACCTCGCTTGCGTCCCCAGATAAGGTAGATAATACCTCCCAGCAGGGGCACGAAAATGGCCAGGAGGAACCAGAACATCTTCTCCATGTGGGTGGGAAACTCTCTGTGGAAGCTGTGCCATATCGCAATGAAATTGGGAAGGATGGGCAGCGCCAGAAGCGCGAACAAAAGGGCCATCTGGCCCGGCGTCATGGCCGGAAGTTCAGGCAGGATCATGTGCGTCCTTACGGTGTTAGGAGCCGGACGTGGGCCGGCGGAAACGGTAAAAGGCCACCAGCAGCCCAAGCGACCCCAGGAATATGGCGATATCAGCCACGTTAAAGGCTGGCCAGTGGTAACTTTTCCAATAAAAATCCAGGAAATCCACGACTTCACCGGTCTTGATGCGGTCGATGAGGTTGCCCAGTGCCCCGCCTAGGATGCAGGCCAGGCCGATGATGAGCAGTTTGTCGTCGTCGCGGGCCATACGCAGCAGATGAAAGATAATCATGACGGCCAGAGCCGTGGCCGCGAAGAAGAAATACGTCTGCCACTCGATATCTGACCGGTTTAAAAAACCGAACGCCGCGCCACGGTTGAGCACATGGACGAGGTTGAAAAAGCCCGGGATGACCGGATGGGTGGTGAAAAGCACCAGATGATCCTGGACCCACAGCTTGGTGATCTGATCGAGGATAACGATGGCAGCGGCCAGGGGGGCCGCTATTTTGTAACTGAGCCGCATGGTCTAAACACCTTCGGCGGCCAGGACAGCCGCGCAGCGCGGACACAGGTCAGGGGCCTGCGGTCCGGCCATTTCCTCGTAGTACACCCAGCAGCGGGCGCATTTTTCGCCCTTGGCCCGGGACACCCCGATAGCGGCTCCGGCCACGTTTTCGCAGGCGGTAGCATCCGCCGGTACCGTCTCGGCCGGGGCCAGCGACACCTGGGACACGATAAACACTTCGCGCAAATCCATGTCCAGACCAGCCACCGAGGCCAGCACCGCCTCAGGCAGATACAGAACCACAGCAGTCTCCAACGAATGCCCGACATCGCCGGCCTTGCGCCGGGGTTCGATGGCCCGGGTCACTTCGCCGCGCAGGGCAAAGACCAGTTCCAGGCGTTCCCGGGTGGCCGTGTCCAACCGCCAGCCGCCAAGGCCGTCGCTGGGGGGCAGGGTGAATACCGAGGCCCCCTCGCCGCGCTGGCAAACCGGCATGTGGCGATAGACCTCTTCGGCGGTAAACGACAGGATCGGGGCCATGTCGAGCAGCAGCATCCGCAGGATGCGCCACAGGGCTGACTGGGCCGAGCGGCGTTCCAGAGAGTTGGTGGCCGAAACGTAAAGACGGTCTTTTAAAATGTCGAGATAAAAGGCCGACAAGTCGGTGACGCACAGGTTGTGCAAGGTGTGAAAGACCTTGTGGAATTCGTAAACGCCATAGGCTTCGACCATACGGCCGTGGTCGCGGGCCACGGTGTCCAGGACAAAGCGGTCGAGCGGCAGCATGGCCTCGGGAGCCACGTCGCTTGCGGCCGGATCGAAGTCGGCCAGATTGCCGAGGATAAACCGGCAGGTGTTGCGGATGCGGCGATAAGCTTCCACCAGCCGGGCCAGGATCTCGTCGGAAATGCGGATGTCGTCGCGATAATCCACGGCCGACGTCCACAGGCGCAGAATTTCCGCCCCATGCTTGTCAATGATTTCTTGGGGTTCCATGCCGTTGCCCAGCGACTTGGACATCTTGCGGCCATCACCATCCACCACGTAGCCGTGGGTGAGGACCTGCCGGTACGGGGCAACGCCGCGCGTGCCCATGGCAGCCAAAAGCGAGCTGTGAAACCAGCCCCGGTGCTGATCCGAGCCTTCGAGATACATGTCGGCCGGAAAGCCCAGTTCCGGGCGTTTTTCCAGCACCGCCGCAAAGCTCGTGCCCGAATCAAACCACACGTCCAGGATGTCGGTTTCCTTGCGGAAATGATTGCCGCCGCACTGGGGGCAGGTCAATCCCGCCGGCACGATGTCGGCAAGCTCGGCCTCGAACCAGTAGTCGCAGCCGCGTTCATGATCGGCAAACTTTTCGGCCACCGAGCGCATCCAGGCGGCGTCGTTGTAGGCCGCGTCGCAGGACTCGCACAAAAGGGCCAGGATCGGCACACCCCAGGTGCGCTGGCGCGAGATGCACCAGTCCGGGCGAAAGGCGATCATATTGTGGATGCGTTCCTTGCCCCAGGCCGGAATCCATTCCACGTCGCCCGCGATGGCGGCCAGGGCTTTGGCCCTCAGTTCATTGGCATCCATGGAAACAAACCACTGGGTGGTGGCCCGGAAAATGACCGGCTCCTTGCAGCGCCAGCAGTGGGGATAGGAGTGCTTGAGTTTTTTGAGCGCCAGCAGATGCCCGGTTTCCTTGAGCTTCTCAATGACTTTCGGGTTGGCTTCCCAGACCGTAAGCCCGGCAAAATAGGGCACCACGTCGAGGAATCGGCCGGCGTCGTCCAGAGGCGAAAGGATGTCGAGGCCGTAGCGAAGGCCGGTGTCGTAGTCCTCGCGGCCGTGGCCCGGGGCGGTGTGGACCAGCCCCGTACCGGCGTCGAGGGTCACGTAATCGGCCGTGACGATGGGCGAAGGGCGGTCGTAGAAGGGGTGCCGGGCGGCCAAGCCTTCCAGGGCAGCACCCGGGGTCTCGGCCAGGATGGTCGCCTCGGTCCAGCCAAACAGCTCGCGCACGGTGTCGAGCAGCTCCCGGGCCAGGACGTACTGGCTCTCGCCAGCGGCCACCAGCACGTAGTCAAAGTCCGGGTGCACCGCCACGGCCATGTTGTCCGGCAGGGTCCAGGGCGTGGTGGTCCAGATGACGGCGTAGGCCTTGGCCGGGTCGGCCATGGGGAAGATGTCTTTGATTTTGGGATCGGTCAGCGGAAAGCGGACATAGACCGACGGTGAAGTCTCGTCGGCGTATTCCACCTCGGCCTCGGCCAGGGCGGTTTGGCAGGACAGACACCAGTGGATGGGCTTTTTGCCCCGATAGACCGAGCCGCGCTCCACGAAATCGCACAGCGCCAGGGCCGTTGCCGCCTCGTAGGAGGGGTGCATGGTCAAATACGGGTCGTCCCAGTCGCCAAAAACGCCCAGACGCTTGAATTCCTTGCGCTGGATATCGACGAATTTCTTGGCGTAGTCCCGGCACAAACGGCGCACGGTGACGGCGGGCAGATTTTCCTTGCCCTTGGCTTTGAGCTCCTGGGACACCTTGTGCTCGATGGGCAGGCCGTGGCAGTCCCAGCCGGGCACGTAGGGCGCTTGCTGGCCGGCCATATGGCGGGATTTGACGATGATATCTTTTAATATTTTATTGAGCGCATGGCCCATGTGCAGATGGCCGTTGGCGTAGGGCGGGCCGTCGTGCAGGATGTAGCGGGGGGCACCTTCCCGGTCGGCAAGCATGCGCCGGTAAATGTCGCTTTCAGCCCAGAATCTGAGTGTTTCCGGTTCTTTTTCCTTTAAATTTGCCTTCATGGGAAAAGAGGTCTGGGGAAGCTTGAGGGTCTTTTTATAATCGGTGCTCATGGAGTGTCCTTGCGCTATTTCCGGCATCCAAGCGACGCTGGAGAAACAGGCTTTTTGAAACAAGGCGGCCCGGAAGTCAAGAAAGGCCCAGGCGGACCACCGCGCGGCGGCTGATGCCTGTGCCAAAAAACGTCCAGCCGGCCCCCGGAGCAAACCCCTTGCCCAAAGGGGCGAAGTGGCTTATCCCTGTGCGGTTCCGCTTACATCGTTTCACCCTCTAAAAAAAATACCCCACGCCCATGCCTAAACGGACGGACATAAAAAAAATCATGATCATCGGCTCGGGGCCTATTGTCATCGGACAGGCCTGCGAGTTCGACTATTCCGGGTCTCAGGCCGCCAAAGCCCTTAAAGAAGAGGGCTACGAAGTGGTCCTCGTCAATTCCAACCCCGCCACCATCATGACGGACCCGGGACTGGCCGACCGTACCTACATCGAGCCAATCGAGCCCGGAACCGTGGCCCGCATCATCGCCCGGGAAAGACCCGATGCCTTGCTGCCGACCCTGGGTGGCCAGACTGGCCTCAATACGGCAGTCGCTTTGGCCGAGTCCGGCGTTCTGGCCGAATACGGCGTGGAGCTGATCGGTGCGTCCCTGGAAGCCATTAAAAAGGCCGAATCCCGGGATCTGTTCCGCAACGCCATGGACAACATCGGCTTAAAGATTCCGCAAAGCGGCATCTGCCACACCATGGACGACGTGCGGGACTGGGGCAAGCGTATTCCCTTCCCCATCATCGTGCGCCCGGCCTTCACCCTCGGCGGCACCGGCGGCGGCGTGGCCTACAACCAGGAAGACCTGGAAAAGATTTCCGCAGTCGGTCTGGCTGCCAGCATGAAAAGCGAAATCATGCTGGAGCGCTCGGTTATCGGCTGGAAGGAATTCGAGCTTGAGGTGATGCGCGATAAGGCCGACAACTGCGTCATCATCTGCTCGATTGAAAACATCGATCCCATGGGCGTACACACCGGCGATTCCATCACCGTGGCCCCGGCCCAGACGCTGACCGACGACGAATATCAGATGATGCGCAACGCCGCCATTGCCATCATGCGCGAGATCGGCGTCGAAACCGGCGGTTCCAACGTCCAGTTTGCCGTCAATCCGGCCGACGGCGAGATGTTTATCATCGAGATGAACCCGCGTGTGTCGCGGTCCTCGGCCCTGGCCTCCAAGGCCACCGGCTTTCCCATCGCCAAAATTGCGGCCAAACTGGCCGTGGGCTATACATTGGACGAAATTCCCAATGATATCACCCGCGAGACCATGGCCTCCTTTGAGCCGAGCATCGACTACTGCGTGGTCAAGATCCCGCGTTTCACCTTCGAGAAATTCCCAGGCTCCGAAGACTACTTAACCACTGCCATGAAGAGCGTGGGCGAGGCCATGAGCATCGGCCGCAATTTCAAGGAAGCCATGCAAAAAGGCCTGCGCTCCCTGGAAATCGGGGCCACGGGCTTTTCGGCGTTGACCGGTGTGTGCGAATCCGACCGGGAGCAGGTGCTGGCCGATCTGCGCAAGCCCAATTCCCGGCGGCTGTTCCAGGTGCGCGAAGCCATGCGCTGCGGCGTATCCTTGGAAGATATCTTCGACGCCACCTGGATCGATCCCTGGTATTTGCGCCAGCTCAAAGAAATCGTGGACATGGAAGCCGTGCTGGCGGCCTTCCCCAAGGATAAGATCGCTGTTGCCAACACCGAATGCCGCGAACTGGTCCTCACGGCCAAGCAAAACGGCTTTTCCGATCCGCAGATCGCTTCGCTTTTCGGCCTGGGCTCGAGCCTTGAGGCTCGCAAGCTGCGCAAGGACATGGGCATCACCCCGACGTATTATCTGGTTGATACCTGCGCCGCCGAGTTCGAAGCCTACACGCCGTATTACTATTCGACCTACGAAACCGGCAAGGAAATCGCGCCCAAGGCCGCCCGCAAGGTGGTCATCCTTGGCGGCGGTCCCAACCGCATCGGCCAGGGCATCGAGTTTGACTACTGCTGCTGCCACGCCTCCTATGCACTGCGCGAGATGGGCGTGGAATCCATCATGGTCAACTCCAACCCCGAAACCGTTTCCACCGATTACGACACGTCTGACCGCCTCTATTTCGAGCCGCTGACCTTTGAAGACGTGCTCAACATCATCGAAGTTGAAAAGCCCGAAGGCATCATCGTCCAGTTCGGCGGCCAGACGCCGCTCAATCTGGCCGTGCCGCTCCTCAATGCCGGCGTGCGCATCCTTGGCACCTCGCCGGACAGCATCGATCGAGCCGAGAACCGCGAGCGTTTCCAGGCCATGCTCCAAAAGCTGGGCCTGCGCCAGCCGGACAACGGCACAGCCTTTACCGCCGAGGACGCCGCCGTCATCGCGGATAAGATCGGCTATCCCGTAGTGGTGCGCCCTTCCTACGTGCTGGGCGGCCGGGCCATGGAAATTGTGTATGACCGGGCCGATCTGGAAAACTACTTCAAGGTGGCCGTGGTCGCCTCGGGCAAGCATCCGATCCTTATCGACAAGTTCCTGGTCAACGCCATCGAGGTGGACGTGGACGCCGTTTCCGACGGCACCGACACCTATGTGGCCGGTGTCATGGAGCACATCGAAGAGGCCGGCATCCATTCCGGCGACTCGGCCTGCGTACTGCCGCCGCACAGCCTCGATCCGGCACTGATCGCCGAAATCGAACGCCAGACTGTGGCCCTGGCCGAAGAACTGGAAGTCGTGGGCCTTATGAACATCCAGTTCGCGGTCAAAGACGGCGACATCTATATCCTGGAAGTCAATCCCAGGGCTTCGCGCACGTCGCCCTTCGTGTCCAAGGCCACGGGCGTGCCCCTGGCCAAGCTGGCCACCAAGGTCATCATGGGCGGCAAGCTCAAAGAGATCAATCCCTGGGCCGAGCGCAAATCCGGCTACTATTCGGTCAAGGAATCGGTGTTCCCGTTTAACCGCTTCCCGGGCGTGGATGTGCTGCTCGGGCCGGAGATGCGGTCCACCGGCGAAGTCATGGGCATTGATGCCTCCGTCGGTCTGGCCTTTATGAAAAGCCAGCTCGGTGCCGGCCAGGTTCTGCCCCAATCCGGCACGGTGTTTATCTCCGTGCCCGACAGCGCCAAGGACGACATCCTGCCGGCCGCCCAGATCCTTAGCGAAGTGGGCTTTAAAATCATGGCCACCAAGGGGACTGCCGCCTATCTGGCCGGCAAGGGCATCGCCGTCACCCCGGTCATGAAGGTCTTTGAAGGCCGGCCCCATATCGTCGACCACATGAAGAACCGGGAAATCGGTCTGGTTATCAATCTCGTTTCCGACAAACGCACTGTGCGTGATTCCATGATCATCCGTCAGACGGCCTTGCTCTATGGCATCCCCTATACCACCACGGCGGCCGGGGCCAAAGCCATGGCCCAGGCCATCCGCGAGATGGACGGGATCGGGCTCACCGTCAAAAGCCTTCAGGAGTATTACGGGGCCAACTAACCCCGGGCGACGCACCATGAAAAAGGAATACTGCGGACTGTTTGGCATCTACGGCCACCCCGAGGCGGCCCGGATGACCTACTTCGGACTCTATGCCCTGCAGCATCGCGGGCAGGAATCCGCCGGCATCGTCACCTGGGACGGCACCCGTATCCGCGAACAGCGGGGCATGGGGCTTGTCGCCGACGTGTTCAGCGAACGCCATCTTGGCAAAGAGCTTAAAGGCACGGTGGCAGTGGGGCATATCCGCTATTCCACCACCGGAGCTTCGCTTTTACGCAACTGCCAGCCGTTTCTGGTGCGCTTTGGCGACTACCATATGGCCATTGCCCACAACGGCAATCTGGTCAACACTATGGAGTTGCGTGCGGAACTGGAAGCCTCTGGCTCCATCTTCCAGACCACCATCGACTCTGAGGTGTTTGTACACCTCATTGCCAAGTACTTAAACGGCCATTCCCTGGAAGAAGCCGTCATCATGGCCTGCAATAAAGTCAAGGGTGCCTATTGCATCCTGCTGTTGGTCAACGACAAGATCATTGCCGTACGCGATCCCCATGGCATCCGGCCGCTGATGCTCGGCCGTATGGGCGACGCCTATGTGCTGGCTTCCGAGACCTGCGCCTTTGACCTCATGGAGGCCGAGGCAATCCGGTCGCTGGCCCCGGGCGAGATGCTGGTCATCCAGGACCGCCGGCTCCAGTCCTATCGCATTTGCGATCCCCAGCCCGTGCGCCAGTGTATTTTCGAACTGGTCTACTTTGCCCGGCCCGATTCGGAAGTCTTTGGCGAGGTGGTCTACGAACGGCGCAAGCAGATGGGCTGCATCCTGGCCCATGAAGCGCCGGTGGACGCCGACTACGTCATGCCGTTCCCGGATTCCGGGTTCTACGCCGCCATCGGCTATTCCCAGGCCTCGGGACTGCCCTTTGAGATGAGTATGGTGCGCAACCACTATGTGGGCCGCACCTTTATCCAGCCGTCCCAGGACATGCGCGATTTCAGCGTGCGGGTGAAGCTCAATCCGGTCAAAAGCATGATTAAGGGCAAGCGCATCCTCATTGTCGAAGATTCCATCGTGCGCGGCACCACCATCCGCACCCGGGTCAAGCGCCTGCGCGAACTCGGCGCTCGTGAGATCCACATGCGCGTGTCCTGTCCGCCCATCCGCAATCCGTGCTTTTACGGCATCGATTTCTCTTCCAAGGGAGAACTCATTGCCGCCCACCAGTCCGTGGACGATATCGCCCGGTTTATCGGCCTCGATTCGCTGCATTACCTGAGCATTGAGGGGCTGCTGGAAGCCGTGCATTGCAAAAGCGGCCAGGAGCCGCCGTACTGTCTGGCCTGCTTTGACGGCAAGTATATTATACCGCCGTGCGGGGAAGGTCTCAAGACCTGTATGGACGACGTTTCGGTGGCCCTTTCCTGGTAACGTCGCATGGCATTATTTAATATCGATTTGGCTTCGGCCAAGGACAAGTCCTTATCCAAACTGCTTCTTTCGGCGGCCAAGCCGTTTTTGAGCAAGTACGGCGAAGTGCAGTATCTGGCCATTGACAGCGCCGCCCGGACGCTGACAGTGGACGTGCTGCCGCTCGGCGAGCGCGACACCATCCGGGTGGAACTGATCGGCTACGGCCTGACCAGCGACGAGACCGGACGCGGCTGGCTGACCTTTGCCCAGTTGTCCACCTCGCGCCAGTGGCTGACCCTGGTTGCCGAAAAAGCCCTGCCCGAGCGGCGGATCATGCTCCCTTCGGCCACGCCCATGGCTCTGCTTCAGGCCATGCTGTAGTTGATCCTGCCATATCTTGATTGCAAGCGCACCGAAGCCTCTTCGGTGCGCTTTTTTATTCCATGGGCCGGTCCGACAGGGAGAGCAACGTCTCGCATCCCTTTTTCCCTGCCGTACCGCTACGCTTTACTATCCTGGACAAATACTGCGTCTTCTGGAGTACCCGCCAGCACGGCGGCCCCTTCGCGGGCCATGCAGGCAACCACGAGGTTGTGAAAGGGCTTGATGATGGCGAAATAGATCGACCCCGTCCAATGGAGGAATTTCGCCCCGGTGACAATATGAAAGCGGTTTGCGCCGCTTTCCAGCGGTTCGGCAATCACGCCCAGATAGCCGGTGATCATTGTATCGGTTGCTTTTCCAATCCAGAAGCTGTCTTCCCTGGCCTCGATGACGGTGAAAATCGAAGATTGCTCCCCTTTGGCGAAGGGGACGCCGTCCGGGGCCACGAACAGCGATGCCGGGACACCATCCTGCCTCGCCCCGAGCAGGCGGACGAAAACCCATCGTACGCGGTAGAGAAAACGCATCCAGCCTGGCATATAGGACAAAACAGCAGACAGGAATTCGCGCAGGCTTTTGCGGCAGTCCACGCTTACCACATGGATGTTGTCGGCCCCGTTGAAAATGGCGGCGAGTTCAGGAATGGCGGTGATGGCGTTTTCTTGCATCATTTCAATTTCCTTCGGTATTTTAGGGTTTTGTGCGCTGCCGTTCCTACGGCGCGTCGTAAATGTTGACCTCAATCTGAAATCAATATATTTAAAAGTCAAGTTTAATGTGTTTAATAAATAGTATGTTCGGAATGGTGTATGAAAATCAGCGCCAAGCAGAAGATTGAGACCAGACAGGCCATTCTTGACGCCGCCGTCGCTCTGATCATCGAAAAGGGGTTCCGCGCGACGAGCATGCGGGCAATCGCCCAGCAGGCCGGGGTGGGCGACGCCACTATTTACAACTATTTTCCCACCAAGGAGGCCATTTTTTTCGCCTATTATGAGGATCGCTTCGCACAGGCGGCTGCGAGCCTGCAGCGGATCGAGGGGCTTGACGAACATTCATTCCAGGAGCGGCTTCAGGCTTTTTTCGAAGAAATCCTCCATGCTTTCCTGCCGGACAGGGAATTCCTTCAGGCCACCTTTCATTCAGTTTTTTTCTCCATCCCGCCCAACTCCCGGGAGCTTCGCCCGATCCAGGAGCCTTTCTTCGCGACCGTGTCGGCAGCCTTTGCTGCGGCCAGGGAGAAGGGAGAGTTCGAGGACATGCTGTTTGAGGAAATTATCGTGCGTTTATTTTGGGATTATTGCATTGGCATTGTCCTTTACTGGCTCAAAGACGCATCCGAGCGGTTCACGGCCACAAGCGTTCTCATCGACAAGACCATGGATCTCGGCTGCGCCCTGTTGCGAGCGAACGTGGCGACAAAGGCCTATGATATCTGCTCTTTTCTCTTCAGGAGCCATGTACTCGCGCGCCTGGAAAGTATGCGGCCCGGCGCGGACGCCTTGAAAACCATAGTCACGGCCTTTATGGAGGGCGGCGATGGGCGCAAAAGTACCAAGCGGTAAGCTGCGGCGGGGAATCATCGGCAGCGCGACCACCGCAAAGGTGGGCGCCAACGTGCTCGGCTACCTGGTAAGGAAGCCGTTTCTCAGCGAGGACGCCAGACTCGACGCCCGGGAAAAGGCGGACGCAAAAAACGCCCGGCTGCTGTTTTCCTGTTTGAGCATGCTCCGGGGTGCCGCGCTCAAGACCGCCCAGCTTTTGAGCCTGGAGCTGGAGCTTCTGCCTGAGGTCGTCTGCAATGAGTTGGAGCAATCCTACAACCAGGTTTTGCCCATGAACAGGGTTCTGGCCCGTAAGGCGGCGTCCAACGCCCTGGGCTGCGATCCCGGCGAGGTCTTTGCCTCCTTTACGGCCACCGCCTTTGCTGCGGCCAGCCTGGGGCAGGTCCACGAAGCGACAAGTCCAGAAGGGGCAAAGCTGGCGGTCAAGCTTCAGTACCCGGGCATCCGGCAGACCATCGGCGACGACATGGGCCTGATCCGGGGAACGCTCGGGCGGCTGCCGGATGTCCGAGGCATCGCGAAGGTTTTCGATGAGATCGAAGCACGATTCCTGGAGGAGACGGACTATCGCCTGGAGGCGGACAACATGGCCTTTTTCCGGGACAATCTGACTGTTGCCGGCGTGCGCGTCCCAGAGGTCTGGGAAAAGGGGTGCGGGCAGGAGATTCTGTGCGCCCAAAGGCTGCCCGGGCTGCCGCTGAATCAATGGCTTAAGACCAATCCGGGACTGGAGGCGCGAAATCTCGTGGCCGCCCGGCTCAATGCCGTTTTTCTCCAGAGCTTTTACCGCCTGGGCCGCATCCACGCCGACCCCAATCCAGGCAACTACATCATTGGCGAAGACCTTTCACTTGGGCTGGTGGATTTTGGTTGCGTCAAATCCTTCACCCCAAAATTCGTCGAGTTGTACCGAAAGCTGCCCCAGGCCATGGTCAACGGCGACCGGGACCGGTATTTTGATCTGCTGCGCAGCCTGCATTTCATCGAGGAAAAGCTTGACGCGCAGACGGAGGAAGCCGTTTACGAGACCGCCTATGACTTTGGCCGCTGGCTTGGCCGCCTCTATGCCTGCGAAGAGTTCGATTTTGCTGCGGCTCCCGGATGTATCGCCAAAGGCCGGGAACTTTCGCGGGCCATGTGGAAACATCGCAGGCATTTTTCCATGAACCCGGACATGGTCTTCCTCGACCGAACCCGCTACGGCCTCTTGCGTATCTATGAAAAGCTCGGCTGTCGCGTCCGGCTTCGCAACGCATACGAGTGGAGCGGGGCAGAGAACGATCCGTTGTAAGGGGGGCAGGCCAAGCCCGCCATAACGCTCCAATGCCCCCGAATGCACCTGCGCCTGTTGCGGTTTGAGGCGACGGCATGGACCGCTCTCCGCTAAAATGCGCTCTGCGTGCGGGCGCTTGTTGCGGCCCCAAGACACCCCCGCAGTGCCCGGCTCTACGCGGGTCCGATCTGAGACGTTGCGTTCGGCCAGAGCCAGTCACGAAGAGCGCAAAGGCCGTGTTGCCCGGGCAAGGCCAAACCGTCCCTGGCCGGCGTGCTTTTTATTTCCCCCATTTTCTTCCGTAAATTCAATCCGGTTGCCTGCGGTTGGCCAAATACGTGGTAAATTACCAATTTTAATTTATTTTACTGCATGTTATGGGAAGGTCAAGGCAACCAGGAAATTGGAGAATACGCCGTTTTGCCATTGCTTTGCTCACGAAACCATTGTCAGCACCAGGCATTTGTCGCCCCGGCCCCGGTGTCATTTTTTTTGCCCTGATCCCCGGCGCAACGCCCAAGGAGACCGCCTGCCATGGAGCCTTTGGAACTCGCCGTCGCCTCGCCGGAACTGCAGGACCGGTTGCAGGCCCTCGACGTCCGGTCGTGTCTGGGCTGCGGGGCCTGCGCCAGCGGCTGTCCCATCCCGGGGACGCCGGGCATGGAAGGCTTTGATCCCCGGGTGGCCGTGCGCCTTCTGGCCATGGGGCGCGAAGCTGAGGCTGCGGCCTCGCCGTTTCCCTGGGTCTGCACGAGTTGCGGCCGCTGCTCCCATGTCTGCCCCATGGGCATTGACCTCACCGCCGTATTCAGCCTGCTGCGCGGTCTGGTGCCCCGGGCCAACGTCCCGGGAACGCTGGAAAAGGGCGTTGCCTCGGTGCTGGAGACCGGCAACACCCTGGCCATCCCCCTGGAAGACTTCCTCGACACCTTAAGCGACATTGGCGGCGAACTCGCCGAAGAAGAGTGCCCCGGCTTTTACGTGCCTGTGGACAAGCAGGGGGCCGATCTCCTCGTTTTCCTCAATTCCAAAGAAGTCTTCGGCGATTTTGATGATCTTAAATGGTGGTGGCGCATTTTTTACAACGCCCGGGAGAATTGGACCGTGCCGTCGCGCAACTGGGAAGCGGAAGATTGGGGGCTTTTCACCGGCAACCCCGATGTCTCCCTGGTCCTGGCCCGGCGCAAGCTCGATCTCATGCGCAGCCTCGGCGCGGCCCGGCTGCTGATCCCCGACTGCGGCGGCGGATCGTACGGTTGCCGCATGGGCCTTAAAACCTGCGCCTTGCAAGACCCGTCGCGTCAGGTCGATGCCGTGTATTTCTACGATTACCTGTTGGAGCGCATCGCCTCGGGCCGCATCCGGCTCGATCCGACCCGCAATGCCGGGCGGACCTACGTCTGGCATGACGCCTGCAAACACGGCCGGGAACTGGAACGCCATTTCGGCAAGGGCTATTACGATGAGCCGCGCGCCATCCTGGCTGCCTGCGTGGGCCAGGAAAATGTGGTGGCCATGGACCCGGACCGGGCCAACAATTATTGTTGCGGGGCTGGCGGCGGCAACTGGCCCATGCCTTTTGAAAAAGAATCCGCGGCCCACGGCCGGTTCAAGGTGGCCCAGCTCGAAGCCTGCCGGGCCGATGTGGTGGTGGTGGGCTGTGCCAACTGCCGCGATCAACTGCAAAAACGCCTGCCCCGGTTTTATCCCGGCCGCTGCCGCTATGAAGTCAAATACCTGTGGCAGTTGGTGGCCGAAACCATGATTGCCACCCCCTGGTCCCAGACGGAAATCGAGGCGGCCCAGGAACGCAGCCGCCTGCAGCAGCGGCATTTCCAAGCCGAACTGGACGGAGGCTTTTAATGGACGCCCGGGACCGACTCCCTGTGCTTGTTGCCGGCGGCGGTCTGGCCGGCCTGCGCGCCGCCCTCGATCTGGCCGTAGCCGGGCAGGAGGTGCTCCTCATTGAGGCCGGCACGCGCCTTGGCGGCGGCGCGGCCCATCTTGCCGCCCTGGTCCAGACCGGACAGCCGGTCCAGGCGCTTGTAGCCGAACTGGCCCAAGCGGTTGCGGCCCATCCGCGCCTCACGGTCCGCTTCGGCTGTCGGCTGGAATCCGTAACTGGTGCGCCCGGCGAATTGTGCGCTGTCCTGGGCCAGACCGGGGAGGGGAGCACGGAACAGATCCGGGTCGCAGCCGTTATTCTGGCCACGGGGTGTTCGCCCTTTCAACCCGGCGGCCTTGATTTTCTGGCGTACGGTGTCGTCCCGGATGTGGTCACCAGCCTGAGCGTGGAAACCATGCTGGCTGCCGATGGCGGCGTGGTGCGTCCTTCGGACGGATGCCCCCCCCGGTCCGTGGCCTTTATCCAGTGCGTTGGCTCGCGAATGCACCAGCCCGAAGAGCGTCCGGCCTGCTCTGCCGTGTGCTGCGCCGTGTCCGTGCGCCAGGCCCTGGCCCTGCCCCAAGCCCGCCGCACCCTCTACGCCATGGATCTGCGCGCCCATGTGGCCGGCACCCAGGAAGCCCTCAATCAGGCTGAAGCCCAGGGCCTCACCGTCCGTTATGCCCGGCCCCACACCCTGGCCGCCGGCCCGGACGGGCGCGGCGTAACCTTTCGCTTTATCGACCAGCAGGGCACCGAATGCCAGGACGCCGTGGACATGGCGGTCCTGGCGGTCGGCATCGGCCTCTCGGCCGCCAACCGGGCCATGCTGGACGCTTCGGGGGTGGAACTTGGCCGGGGCGGTTTCGTGGCCACCGATCCGTATGCGCCGGTGGCCACCAGCCGACCGGGCGTTTTTGTGGCCGGCACCCTGGGCGGTCCGGGCGAAGCCTCGCTGGCCTCGGTCCAAGGCTCGGCTGCGGCCCTGGAAGCTCTGGCTGCGGTCCGGGTGTCGCCGCCTCCCCGGGAACCACTGCCGGTCCTGGTCCTGGGCGGCGGGGCGGCCGGGCTGGCCTGCTCCCTTGGGCTGGCCGGCTGCGGGCAGCGCGTGACCCTGGTTGAGGCGAGTGCGCGCCTGGGCGGCCATCCGCGCAAGCATCCAACGGTCTGGAAGGGCCGGGAAACAAAGGAAGCTGTGGCGCAGATGGCCGAGGCGGTCCAAAGCCTCCCGGGCATTACCGTCATGACTGACGCACGTCTGATCGCAGCGGCGCAAACGCCGCAAGGCTGGACCGGCAGTCTCGCCACACCCCTGGGAACGCAGGAGATCGCTTTTGGCGCGGCTGTCCTGGCCCTTGGCAGCGGCGAGGCCCGGCCGGACGAGTATCTGCTCGGCCGTGACCCCCGAGTCATGACCCAGCTCGAATTTGAAAACTGGCGGCGCACCCATCCCGAACCGGACGATACACCGCAAACCGTGGTTTTTATCCAGTGCGTGGGTTCACGGCAGCGCCATGGCTTTACGGCCTGCGCCCGGGTGTGCTGCGCCCAGGCGCTGTGCGCCGCCGTGGAGCTGAAAAAAAGCCGTCCCGGTGCCCAGGTGGCGGTCTTTTACCGCGACATCACCACGCCCGGCGAATCCGAAGACCTCTACACCGAGGCCCGGCGGCTGGGCGTGCTCTTTTTCCGCTACGACCCCGAGCGAGCGCCCCGGGTGGAACGCCTGGGAGCCGATCTGGCCGTCACGGGTGAGGATATCCTCCTTGGCCGCAGCGTGCGTCTGCGACCGGACCGGCTGGTGCTGGCCGTGCCTGTGGTCCCGGTCGGTCTGGCCGAGACAGCGGCGCTTTTTGCCCTGCCGACAACCGGCCCCGGGTTTCTTGCCCCGGTGCATCCGGTCCTATTGCCCGTGGATCTGCCCCGGCCCGGTCTTTTTGCCGCCGGGCTGTGCCTTGGCCCCAAACCGCTGGATGAGTCCGTGGCCGAAGCCCAGGCGGCGGCCATGCGGGCCATTGTGTATCTCGCTGGTCGAAGCTGACCGGAGAACCTGGGCAGGGGGGGGATTTCATGCTAGGTGGTGCGGACATCCCCATGAAAAAATTCCAACCCCAGGGAATCCGGTTCATGCAGCATCCAAAGACCTTCCCCAAGGCCATTGTTCTTGGCATCGACGGACTCGACCCGGCCCTGTGCCGCCGGCTTATGGCCCAGGGTCGCCTGCCGCATCTGGCCCGGTTGGCTGAAACCGGCCGTTTCGTTGCCCTTTCTACGGCCAATCCGGCTCAGAGCCCGGTGGCCTGGACGTGTCTGGCCACCGGAACCAACCCTGGCCGCCATGGCATTTTTGATTTCATCGTGCGCAGCCCCGGGGCCTATCTGCCGCGCCTGTCGCTGACCCGCCCGGGGCCGGGAGGCGTGCCCCAACCGGCCTACACCGGCGAAACCTTTTTCGAGACGGCCGCCAAAGCCGGGCTGCCGGTCACGGCCGTGCGCTGGCCTGTGACCTATCCGCCGGCCTTTGATGGTGTGACCACCCTGGCCGGTCTTGGCGCTCCCGATATCAAGGGACGCCTGGGCAACTACGTCCAGTATGCCGAAGACGCGCCGCAAACCCGGGAAGCGGGGGGGCGTGGAAAGTTCGTGCCGGTGCGCTTTGCCGACGGCCGGGCCGAGCTTGCCGTGGAAGGCCCGCTGGCCACAGTCATGGGCAAGCGGGCGGCCGCCACCGTTTCATTGGAACTGACGCGCTCGGACGGGCGATTGGCCTATACGCTGTGCGGCCGGTCCGGCAGCCTTGAACCCGGCCAGTGGTCGCCGTATCTGCCCCTTTTTTTCGATACGGGCCAGGGCGGGGTGGTGCGCGGCCTGACCCGGCTGTGGCTGGGCAGCGTTACACCCCTGGCGCTTTATCTCGGCCCCCTCCAGATTGATCCGAGCCAACCGCATCTGCCCATTGCCGCCCCGCCGGGCTATGCCGCCGAATTGGCCACAGCCCTGGGCGGTCCCTATGCCACGTTGGGCATGCCTGAAGAGACCAAGGGATTGACCGACGGCGTTATGACCGACGAGGCTTTTTTAGCCTTGTGCGACGACGTCACCCGCGAACGCGAGGCCATGCTCGATTACGAATTGGGGCGGTTTCGGGAAGGGCTGTTGTCCGTTGTTTTCGACACGTCCGACCGCATCCAGCACTGTTTCTGGCGTTTGCACGACCCGGCCCATCCCCTCTACGACGCAGCCGAGGCCGCCCGTCTGGGGCCGGTCATTGACGACCATATGGTTCGCATGGACGCCGTCGTCGGGCGGACCATGGCCGCAGCCGGCGACGATACAGCCCTGTTTGTCTGCTCGGACCACGGCTTTTGTTCCTACACCCGTTCCATCAATCTCAATGCCTGGCTGGTCCGGGAAGGCTATTTGAAGCTTACTCCCCACGATCCGGCCGACAGCGGCGAACTGTTCCGCTTTGTCGATTGGCCGGCCAGCCGGGCCTTTGCCATGGGCTTTGGCTCCATCTACCTCAATGTGGCCGGGCGCGAACCGCAAGGGGTCGTTACTGCGGGCGAGCCGGCTGACTCCCTGGCCCGGGAGCTTGCCGCGCGCCTTACCGCCCTGACCGACGGCAACACCGCGCCCATTGCCGCCGTGCACCGGCAGGCCGACCTCTACGAGGGGCCGCTGGCCGCCCAGGCCCCGGATCTGGTGGTGGGCTGCCGCCCGCCGTACCGGGTGGCCTGGACCTCGGCCATCGGCGGCACGGGCGGGGCGGTCTTTACGGACAACCGCCAGAAATGGTCTGGCGACCACTGCGTGGACGCCTCTTTTGTGCCGGGATCGCTTTTTTCCAATCTGCCGCTGGCCGCCGCTGCCGACGGCGTGGCCCAGACCCGGCTGGCGGCCACGGTCTGCCGCTGCCTGGGGCTTACTCCGGCTCAGCATATGGCTGTCGATCTCTTGGAATAACGCCGACGTGGCCTTGACGCATCGCTGAGGCGGCCTTACTGTTTCCTTAACTAACTATTAGCGGTAGGGTACAGCCATGGTCAATTCCCTCGACATCTGCGCCCGTGAAATGCTCGACGTCATGCCGCTGGTCATGCAGGACTTCAGGCGTACCATGCGCAGCCAGAGCGCTCCTGATCTGCGGGTGCCGGAACTGCGCAGCTTGGCCTTTTTGCGGCACAACACTGGCTCCAACTTAACGGATCTGGCCGAGTACATTGGCGTTTCCCTGCCATCGATGTCCAAATTGGTGGATACGCTGACCTCTCGGGGCTTTATCGAACGCACGCCGGATACGTCGGATCGCCGACGGGTGCGCCTGGGGCTGACCGAAGCCGGTCTGGCCATCCTGGCCACGGCCCGGGAGGCGGTCAAAGCCTCCTTTGCCGCCAAGCTGGCCCGGCTGACCCCTGACGAAGTGGCCACCATCACCGCCAGTATGGCGCTTTTGAACACGCTGTTTGCCCTGGCCCCTGAAGGCGACGAAACCGGCAGTTGATCCCTGGCGGGAAAGGATGACAGACAAACGGCCCGCAGCCGCCTAAGCGGCGCGGCCGTTTGTCCTCCCTATGGAAACCCCTGCTGCGCCAGCCCGCGACCGCCTGCTGCGCTCCTTTCGGCACCGCAATTTCCGGCTTTTTTTTGCCGGCCAGTTTGTCTCGCTCACCGGAACCTGG
The DNA here is from genome assembly GCF_009856865.1 of Solidesulfovibrio aerotolerans. Lineage (GTDB taxonomy): Bacteria > Desulfobacterota > Desulfovibrionia > Desulfovibrionales > Desulfovibrionaceae > Solidesulfovibrio > Solidesulfovibrio aerotolerans. Next base: position 93,310 of record NZ_WVUD01000003.1, read on the forward strand.
ATGCAGTCGGTGGCTGTGTCCTGGCTGGTGTATCGCCTGACCGGATCGAGCATGGCGCTGGGGCTGGTGGGCTTTGCCAGCCACATCCCTGTCTTTCTCTTTGGCCTTTTTGGCGGCTGTCTGGCTGATCGCGGCAACAAACGGGCCATCCTCATCGCAGCCCAGGCTGCGGCCATGCTGCAAGCCCTGACCCTGGCCGCCCTGACCCTGTCGGGAACCGCCAATGTCTGGTTGGTCGTCTCCCTGGCCACCTTCCTGGGGCTGGTCAATGCCGTGGATATGCCGACCCGCCAGGCCTTTGTGGTGGACATGGTGGGGCGCGAAGATCTGCACAACGCCATTGCGCTTAATTCCTCAATGTTCAACAGCGCCCGGGTCGTCGGCCCGGCCATGGCCGGCGTGCTGGTGGCCGTCATTGGCGAGGGCTGGTGCTTTCTGGTCAATGGCCTCAGTTATCTGGCCGTCATCGCCGCCCTGGCTGCCATGCGCCTGCCGCCTTCCCAGCCGCGCTCCAACACCGGCTCGGTGTTAAGCCATGTCCGCCAGGGGGTGGCCTATGCCTGGGGCGAGGGCAGCATACGTTCGATCCTGGGCTGCCTTATCGTTACAAGCCTGTTTGCTTCGTTTTACATGGTACTGTTGCCTGTGGTCGTCACGACGGTGCTGGGCCAGGGAGCCCAGGGCCTGGGCTTTCTTATGGCCGCAACAGGAATCGGCAGCGTGGCGAGCGCCTTGCTGCTCGCCCTTCGCCAGAAGGGCCGGGGGCTTTCGCGGTGGCGCGTCATTTCCGGTCTGGGAGTGGGGCTGGTCATGGTGGCCTTCGCCTTCTCCCAGACGTTTTGGCTTTCGTTGTGCCTGTCAACGCTCCTGGGTTTTTGCCTGATCTTTTTTTTCGCCGCTTCCAATACGATGCTGCAACAGCAAAGCCCCGACGCCATGCGGGGCCGTATCATGGCCCTTTATTCCGTCACTCTCGTCGGCATGGCCCCCTTCGGTTCGCTGTTGGCCGGGACGACGGCCAGTCTTGTGGACGCGCCGACCGCCATTGCCCTGGCCGGTGGACTGTGCGCGGCCGGGGTGGCCCTTTTTGCAAGCCTGGATCGCCGGAGCAGCAACCCCAACCAGACATGCCCCTAGCCTGTTGACAGCCGGTTTGGACCGGCGGCACACTCATTGGCAATCAAACCGGCCGGCCCGGCGCGGCCAAGGAGTTCGATCATGCGTACCTGGGAACTCGGCACCACCGGCATCGTCGCCTCGGCCGTGGGCTTTGGCGGCATCCCCATCATCCGCCTGGATCGGGAGGCGGCGGCGGCGCTGTTGCGCCATGCCGTGGACCGGGGCTTCACCTTTTTCGATACGGCCAACCGCTACCTGGACAGCGAAGAAAAGATGGGTCTGGCCTTTGCCGGCCTGCGCGACAAGGTGGTCATCGCCACCAAAACCGGCATGCGCGGGGCCAAGGAAGCCATGGAGGAGTTGGAACTGAGCCTGACGCGTCTTCAAACGGACCGCATCGACCTCTACCAGCCGCATCAGGTGTCCACGCCCGAGGATTTCGAGACCCTGCTCGGGCCGGGCGGGGCCATGGAAGCGCTGGTCAAGGCCCGGGAACAGGGCAAGATCCTTCATATCGGCGTCACCTCCCACAGTTTGGAGATGGCCCGAAAGCTTGTGGCCACGGGCCTTTTCGCCACCATCCAGTTTCCCTACAACATCGTTGAGACCGAAGCCGCCGCCGACCTTTTCCCCGAGGCCCGGGCCAAGGGCATGGGCATCCTGGCCATGAAGCCCTTTGCCGGCGGTATGCTCGACGACGGCGAGCTGGCCCTGCGCTTTTTGCGCCGCGAGCCTGACCTCCTCGTGCTGGCCGGCTGCGACACGGCAGAGCAGGTGGATCAGGCGGCCGACGTCTTTTCGGGCGAGGCCGTCTGGACCGAAGCCGACGCAGCCAAGGCCGAGGCGTTTCGCCAGGAACTCGGCTCGCGGTTTTGCCGGCGCTGCGAATACTGCCAGCCCTGTCCCCAGGGCGTGCGCATCACCTACGCCATGATGTACAAGGTGGTGACCAAGCGGCTGTCCCCGGCCAAGGCGGTCGGCTTTTCCGGCGCAACCATGGAGACGGTGCGCGAGTGCATCGACTGCGGCGAGTGCGCCACGCGGTGTCCCTACAATCTGCCCATCCCGGAAATGTTGCGGGAATATCTGGCCCTGTATGACAGCCACAAGCAGGGGGCGGTCTGATGTCGGCCGGACCGGCCCTGGCCGAACGGTTCTGGCAGGCCGGGGCGGTCACCGTCTCGGCCGAGCCCATTACGCTTAAATCCGGGCGCGTCAGCCACGTCTACGTGTCGCTGCGCCAGTTTGTCTGTAACCCGGGCAATCTGAAACTGCTGGGGGATGTCTTTGCGCTCTGGCTGGCCGAGCGGCGTCTGGCCCTTGGCAGCGTGAGCAGCCTGCTTTCGCCGGTCTTGTGCGGGGCCTTTGCCGCCCGGTGTGGCCTGCCGCTGGCCCTTTTCCGGCCGGATACGTCGGAAAAAGGCCTGGCCGGGCAGGTTTTTGGCGGTGAAGCCGGGCTGCCCGTGGTCCTTCTCGACGACGTGCTCACCTCCGGCGGCACAGCCCTGGCCGCAGCCAAAGCCTTTGCCGGGCAGGGGATGGGCGATGTGTCGCTCTATGTCTTTGTGGACAAGCGGCCGACCGGGCTGCGGCAGACATTTGCCCTGCCCGTGACCGCGCCGCTGACACTCACGGCGCTGTTGGGGCACGGCCTGGCCGCCGGCCATATCGTGGGGCCGGCCGTGGCCTTTGCCGAGGCGGAGCTGGCGTTTTTGGAAGGTGATGCGAAGAGATGAGAAGAGAAGGCAGAAGAGGCCTCCGGCGGCCAAAGGGCTGAGCCCTTTGGAATCCCACCTGGAGGCAAGGGGAGAAGTTCTTCCCGGGGCTCCTGTCTGGTTTGTTTTTTTATTGAGGACTGGGCAAGACTTCTGGTCTATGATCGCCTTGCCCGGAATCGAGCGCACCATCGGCGGTTTTTCGGCCGGGTCAACCAGCTGCCGCATCCCTGTCCGGCCGGGGATGCTCCCTGCCAAGCCCGTTTTTTACAAGGAGTCTGCGCCATGCCACTGATGACGGAACTGCCTGCCCACGCGGCCCTGGCCGAGCATCATAAAACGGTCCAGCATCTGCACATGCGTGAGCTGTTCGCGGCCGACCCGCAGCGTTTCGCCAGGCATTCCCTGCGCCTGGGCGATATCCTGTTCGATTATTCCAAAAACAGGATCACCAACGAGACCATGGGCCTGCTCTTCGATCTGGCCCGGCAGGCCGGGGTCGAAGCCCGGCGCGACGCCATGTTTGCCGGGGCCAAGATCAACCGCACAGAGGACCGGGCCGTACTCCATGTCGCCCTGCGCAACCGGTCCAACCGACCCATTGTTGTGGACGGGCGCGATGTCATGCCCGAAGTCAACAAGGTGCTCAACCAGATGCGCATCTTTTGCGGCCGCATCCATTCCGGCCAGTGGAAGGGGTATACCGGCAAGCGCATCACCGATGTGGTCAATATCGGCATCGGCGGTTCCGACCTCGGTCCGCAGATGGCCTCCCTGGCCCTGGCCCATTACGCCGTGCCGGGTATAACGCCGCATTTCGTCTCCAATGTGGACGGTACGCACATGGTGGAGACGCTCAAACGCCTCTCGGCGGAAACCACGCTGTTCATCATTGCCTCCAAGACGTTTACCACCCTGGAAACCATGGCCAACGCCCATGCAGCCCGGGACTGGTTTCTGGCCCAGGCAGGGGATGAGGCCGGGGTGGCCAAACATTTCGTGGCCCTTTCCACCAATGCCAAGGCCGTGGCCGCCTTTGGCATCGACACGGCCAATATGTTCGCCTTTTGGGACTGGGTCGGCGGACGCTATTCCCTGTGGTCGGCCATCGGCCTGACCATTGCCCTGACTGTCGGCTTCGATCATTTCGAGGCCATGCTCGAAGGGGCGTTTCTTGCTGACGAGCATTTTCGCACCACCCCCCTGGAGCGCAATATTCCCATCATCATGGGACTGCTTGGCCTGTGGTACAACAACTACTTTGGGGCCCAGACCCAGGCCATCCTGCCCTATGACCAGTATCTGACCCGCTTTGCAGCCTATTTCCAGCAGGGCGACATGGAGAGTAACGGCAAGTCAGTGACCACCGATGGGCGTGCGGTCGATTATTCCACCGGCCCGGTCATCTGGGGCGAGCCGGGCACCAACGGCCAGCATGCCTTCTACCAACTCATCCACCAGGGTACGCGGCTCATTCCCTGCGATTTCCTGGCCGCCGCCCAGACGCAAAATCCCCTGGGCCGGCACCAGGACATGCTCCTGTCGAACTTTTTCGCCCAGACCGAAGCGCTCATGAAGGGCAAGACCGCAGACGAAGCCCGGGCCGAACTGGCCGATTCGGGCCTGGACGAGGACCGGCTGGCGCTCTTGTCCCAGGCCAAGGCCTTTAGCGGCAACCGGCCGACCAATTCGTTTCTCTATGAAAAGCTTGATCCCAAGACCCTGGGAACGCTCATTGCGCTGTATGAGCATAAGATTTTTAGCCAGGGGACCATCTGGGACATCAATTCCTATGATCAGATGGGGGTCGAGCTGGGAAAGGTGCTGGCCGGGACGATCTTAACCGAGCTTTCGGGTGTCGAGCCGGTGGCGGGCCATGATAGCTCGACCAACGGGCTGATCAATTACTACAAGGAACTACGCGGGGAATAGGCAGGCGCACCGCCTCGCGCTGACGGTGCAGGCCGGCGGCCCTGTCCATAGGAAGGACAGGGCCGCCGGCCTGGTCATTTTGCGGCGGGGTTGCCGTCCTCTTAGCGGGCAAGCCGCAAGAGCCGCTCGGCCATAAGCCCGGGGGCGATATCCCGCTTGAGGCTGGCCGACAGAGCCAGTTCCCCGCGTACGTCCATGGGCTGGCTGTCATGGGCGGCGGCCAGGGCCGCCTCGAAGACCCGGCGCAATTCCCGAAACGACGCCTCCACCTCGGGATAGGCATTGTCCTCGCGCCAGGGCAGGCGCACGGATTGCCGCAGTGTGCCGGCAGCGTGGTTGGGCGTGGCCAGCTGATAGACCCTGGCCGGCGCTTTGCCGGCCCGTTCGTGTTCGTTGGGGTAGCAATGGGACTGCCAGGACGCGTCCGGCTCGGGGATGGTGGAGTCGATGCGCACATAGGGCAGGGCCAGGGCCTTTTCATGGCCTTCGAGCAGCACGTCGTAGAACAGTTGCGGGCGCAGGTTGCCGCGTTTTTTTTCAATATGCCAGGTAATGCGCATGGATGTTTCCTTTTAGGCGGAAAGATGCAGGACGTCGCCAAAGGGCGGCCGTCCCCGGGCTGCGGCCGGCACGACCCAGAGCACCGGATAGGGCGGCTCGGCCGGAAATCGGTCGCATTCAAGATCGGTACAATACAGCAGGCAGGCCGGGTGCAGGCCTTCGCTGGCCACTTTGGCGAAGACCGGGCGATAGTCCGTGCCGCCACCACCGGCCGGGACAAATTCCAAGGGCGGGTCGGCCCGGGTCCAGACCTGCGCCTGGCTAACGGCCATATCGCAGCAGTAGACCAGCAGACGGGCGTCGCAGACCTCAAGGACGCCCGACAGTTCGGCACAAAAGGCGGCCAGAAGTGGCGCGTCCACCGAGCCTGAGGTGTCGATGGCCAGCACCACGTCGCCGAGTGACATGGAACGCGGTGAGGGCAGATACAGGCCCATGTGGATATGACGGCGGTTGGGCGGCGACCAGGAATAGTCGCTGACCGCCCGGTCCAGAATAAACCGGCGCAGCAGGGTGGACCAATCGAGCTTTGGCCGGGCCAGTCCGGCCAGCACCCGTTCAAGCCCGGCCGGCATGTTGCCCATGGCGGCAGCGGCCCGGCGGGATTGGCTGACGTCCTGGCGCAGTTTTTCGGTCAGTTCGCGGCGCTTAGGCTCCTGGCGCGCTCCGTCCAGATCGGGATGGTCGCGCACTTCGCCAACACTGTGGCTGGATTTGTCTCCGATCCGGCCGTCGCCGTCTTTGTCGCCGCTAGCCGATTGGCGTTGCCTTGTGGCCCCGGACAAATCGGCCCCGGCCGGGGCGGCCTTGGGATCGGTGGGGGCACCGGCAAAGGGCGTGTCGCCGTCGCCGCCGCCGGGTGCTGTTTCGGCCGGTGCGGCCGAGGTCTTGGCCTTTTTCTCCGATCCGCCGCCACCGCGTTCGTCGTTGTTGCCGGTTAAGGCGGCATAGATGGCCTCGGCCGGTTTGCCGGCCTGGGCAGCTTCGAAAGGATGGCCTTTGGGCAGGGGGAAGCCCGCTTCCACCAGCAGGGCGGCAATGGCCAGATCGCAGGCCTTGTTCCACAGGGCCGGGTCGCGATCTTTGCGGCGCAGATGATGCTCGCAGGCCAGATGGAGGATCTCATGGGCCACCATGACCGTTATATCCTCTTCGCTGCGGCTGGCCAGGGCCAGCGGATTGTAGCCAAGGTGGACGCCGTCGGTCCACATGTCCCGACAGCCGGCGTCGTCGATGGGGATGAGCCGCAGGGCCATGGCCCCGAAAAAGGGATGGGCCAGCACCAGTTCCATCCTGGCCCGCACGAGCTTTCGGACCATGGCGTCAGGGGCGCTCACACGAACACCGCAGCATTGTCCCTGGCCCAGGCGGCAAACGACTCGGTCTGGGCGGCCCGGCTGTCGTGGCGCACGGCGTCGCGCATGAGCAGCACCCCGAATTCCACCGGCAGCCGGGCGGCGTAGCGGGTCAACGCCGGCATGGTCTCGGGGGAGGCCATGCGCCCCAGCGCCTCGCAGATGGCATAGGCCGCCCCGGGTTCGACCGGGGCCGGCGCGGCGTCGGGATCGGCCAACACGGCATCGGTGTCGGGAAGCTCCCGCCACAGCTTTAAATAACCGGAAAATTCCAGGGCCGCACCGTCGCCGACGGCCCCGCGCAACAGTTCCAGTTCCACGTCCGGGTCGGGCGAGCCGGCCAGCATGGTGGAGACGAACTCCCATGACCGGGGCGTGGGAAACGCCCGCGAGGCTACGGCAGGATCGAAATCATGGAGCAGTGACGGCCGAAAGCGGAGAAAGGCGATGACTTCCGGGCGCATTGCGGCGCAAGTGGCCCAGGCCACCCAGTCTTCGAGATGGGCCTCGATTTCCAGATGCACAAACCGGTTGGCCAGGGCCGAGGGCATGCGGTGGGTGACGGCCCGGTCCTGTTCGCGGTTGCCGGCGGCAAGGACGGTCCAGCCGTCGGGCAGTCGGTATTCGCCCAAGGCCCGGTCGAGAATGAGCTGGTAGCAGGCAGCCTGGACCAGGGGCGGGGCGGCGTTTAATTCGTCGAGAAAGAGCACCCCCTGGCCCTGGACAGGCAGAAAAGCCGGAGCGCGCCAGTGGGTGCGCCCATCGGCATCGATTTGCGGCAGACCACGCAGATCCACGGGATCGAGAAGCACGGCCCGGATGTCGATGAGGTCAAGGCCAAGGCTGGCGGCCGTCTGGGCCACGATCTGGCTTTTGCCCACGCCCGGCGGTCCCCAGAGGAACACGGGCTGGCGGATGGGGAGCAGGGTGGTCAGGGCGCGGCGGATATGGGATGGGATCACGTACGGGAGCCTCCGGTGGATACTATCCCGAAGCGTTGCCATGATCAGAGCAGGAACGCGTCAAACGGCTTGGCGCGGACTTCCGTACCGCCTGACGCGCCGGGCAGGGCCACCGTCGGGCAACGCCTCGGGACACCTTCTTGATATTGAAATTGAGAATTGTTGTCAATTATAATCGAAAAGCGCCGTGTGGGGGCAGCCGTTCTGGCGTCTCAGACGGCCGGCATCCCGGCAAACGCCCGCCCCAGGGCACAACGCGGGCGCGGCTGGGTCAGCCCAAACGAAAAAGCGCGCCGCCTGGGCTGGCGGCGCGCTTCTGGGGAATAAGGCGGGCAAAAACAGACCGGAGCGAAATCAGACTGATTGGATCACCCAGATAACACGGCCGACGATGCGCTCGGCCGAACCATCGGCCGGCAGCGTCTGATCCGCGAAATCCGTATTTTCCGAGCGCAGGATGAGCCTGCCGTTTTCACTGTCATGCACGATCTTTTTAATAACCAGTCCTTCCATGGGCATATCAAGGGCATAGAGCGCACCGGAGCGGATGGTCCGGCGGTCCTTGTCGATGCCGACATAGGCACCGCGATGGATGACCGGCTCCATGTCGCTTTCGTCCATACGCACGACAACCAGCCCAGGACGATGGAACTGTTCGGGCACGGTCAAGGATTCCACCGGCTGTTCCTGCCAGGGCCCTTGTGCGTCTTCCGGCAGGGCCATGGTGCACACCGGCATCTGGTAGTGCTTTGGCTTACGTCCGTACGCTTCGGCCGGTTCCTTGACCTGGAAGGCACCTGTCCGCTGTTCGCCCAGAAACTGCGGGGTATCGCCGTCGAGAATCCAGCTCGGGTTGAGGTTGTAGACCTGATAGAGCTTGATGAGCCAGCTATCGGGAATGGACTGGCGACGCTTGGCATCCGATATGCTGGATTGACGAATGTCCAGCAGTTTGGCGATTTCCACCTGCGTGCGCATGCCGGTGGCTTTCTTGATGCGATCGAATGCATCGTCGAAGCGGCTCATCGTTGCCTGGTTTGTTTCATCTGTGTTCATGTCGCCTCCAACGCTATGAATTGATTTGTGTCACATGTCCAGAAGCGGACATGGGTACTACTGGCTCTGCAAGAAAAAGTAGGGGTGCTGCTTGCAAAAGATAATCATACACAAGTCAGTTATACTGATACCGGAGCATCCATCACTTGGAATAATTTCCGTATTTGATTAATTGCATATGAACTGATGCCTATTGCAGGGTAAATATTTTTTGCATTTTCACGCTTTGACAAGCCACTTCTTTATATAAAATACGCATCAAAACACGAATCGTCAAGGGTTGTCATACATGCGTCGGTTGTCAGCGCTTCGTTATACTGCTAACAATTACCAGTGTTCTGGATTGTGGCCGGTTGCGTTGTGATTTTTGCAGAATCGATAAAACAGTGCGGGCCTTCCCGCCCTGGACACAGCCCCAGTGCTGATACTATGCTTTTTTTAACGGTTTTGTAAGGAGAGGGCTTCGTCACACCAGGCAGCCCGGTTCCAGACAGGACAGCCGGCTGGACGCGCCATCTTTGGCGTGCCTCGGTCCTCCAACCAGTCTGCCACAGGCCCGAGGCGTAGGGGGAAAATGCGCCAGCAGCCATTTGCGCTGAGGCCTACTTCCCGGCAGCAAGCCTGTCAATTCAATTTATACCAATTTAATCCAAATTTAATCTTCGTGGAATATCGCTACCCTATTGCGTTTTCCTATCGAGCAAGCATGGACCCGAAGGCCGCTTGCCCAAGGCTTATACATCCGTCGTTGGACGGCAGGCGGCGGTGCACCAAGGCCTGCAAACCACGGCGTTGCAAGGCCGCCGGCAGGGCAACGGCCAGGGTGCGGTTTTGCAGCACACCGCCGCTTAAAGCCACGTGCCGGATGCCGGCCCGCCTGGCCATGGCCTGGGCCAGATCAGCCAGTCCTTCCACCAGCCCCAGGTGGAAGCGCCGCGACACACACCCCGGCGGTACGCCCCGGGCGGCATCAGACGCCACCTGATCATACAGTGTCAGGGTGTCCAGCACGGCCGGTTCGCCTGCGCCAACAACCGGGCAGGCATAGGGACGCGTCTCGGATACATCCTGGATTCGCTCCAGCCGGATTGCGGCTTGGCCTTCATACTCAATGGTCAGGCACAGCCCCAGCGCTGCCGCCACGGCGTCGAACAACCGCCCGCAACTGGTTGTCACGGGGCAGTTAATATTTTTTTGGAGCATCTGCTCCACCACCCTTGCCGCGCCAGCGTGGGCCGGCAGCCACGGCCAGGGCAGGCCGTCCCCGAGCTGCCGGCCCAGGGTGAAATGGCAGGCCTGGGCGATGCGCCAGGGTTCGCGCACGGCCGCGTCGCCGCCGGGCAGGGCCATGGGCGCGATATGGGCCAGCCGCTTGTGGGTCAAAGCGCTCGGATCAACGAGCAGGCATTCCCCACCCCACAGGGTTCCATCCTCGCCAAGCCCTGTGCCGTCCAGGGCCAGGCCGAGGACCGGTTGCGTTATCCGATGCTCGGCCAGGACGGCATGGATGTGGGCGACATGGTGCTGCAGGCGCACCACCGGCCAGCGGTCCTGTTCCAGGGCGTAGTGGGTGCTCGGATAATCGGGATGCAGATCGGCCACGCACAGTTGGGGCGAAACACCAAGCACTCCGAGCAGATGGTCGAGGGTTTCCCGGTAAAACTGCATGGCCGACAGGCTCTCCAGGTCGCCGATATGCTGGCTGACAAAGGCCTGGTCGCCCTTGGTCAGACAGATGGTGGCCTTGAGCATCGGCCCAAGCCCGACCACGGCCGGGCCGGACCGGGCCAGGGCCACGGGCGAGGGAACATAGCCCCGCGCCCGGCGCAAAAACATAGCTGACGTCCCGGCCGCCGCCGCTTCACTGGCATTAAGGGGCCGCACCACCGAATCGTCGGTGCGCACCAGGATGTCGCGGGTGTGCAGCAAAAACACGTCGGCAATGCCGCCCAGCCGTGCCAGCGCCTCCCGATTGCCAAGGCAGATGGGATCGCCACCGAGATTGCCCGAGGTCATGACCAGGGCCGGCAAACGCCCGGGACCAACTGCGGCAGCGAAATCGGCCAGCAGCAGGTGGTGCAGGGGCGTGTAGGGCAGCATGACGCCGATTTCCGCCACATCCGGGGCGATCGAGGCCGCCAGCCCGCTTCCAGGTCGCAGCGGCAGCAGGCAGATGGGGCGTACGGCCCCGGCCAGCAGGTCGCGCGCGGCCGCGTCCACCTGTCCCAGGCGCTCGGCAACGGCCAGATCCGCAACCATGACGGCCAGGGCCTTGGTGGGGCGATGCTTGCGGCGACGCAGCAGCGCCACGGCCGCGTCGTCGCCGGCATCGCAGACCAGATGAAAGCCGCCCAGGCCCTTGACCGCAGCGAGCTGCCCCTGGGCCAGGGCCTGGGCCAGGGCTTGGATGGCCGCATCACCCCGGGCCAGGACGGTTCCCTGCCGGTCGGCCAGCCACCAAGCCGGTCCGCAGGCCGCACAGGCATTGGGCTGGGCATGGAAGCGCCGGTCGCCCGGATCGTTGTATTCGGCGGCGCAGGCCGGACACAGGGGAAAGCAGGCCATGGACGTGGTTTCCCGGTCGTAGGGGACGCGGCGGGTGATGGTGTAGCGCGGGCCGCAGTTGGTGCAGTTGGTGAAGGGATAGCGGTGGCGGCGTCCCGCCGGATCAGCCATATCGGCCAGACAGTCCGGGCAGGTGGCCGTGTCCGGGCTGATCAGCACAGCATGCCCGGTGCCGGGCGCGCTGGGCACGATGCCAAAGCCGGTTTCGCCTGTAGCCGGGATGGTGGCTGTGCTCTGGGACAGGAGGCGGGCCAGGGGCGGCAGCTCGACCGGCAGGCGGCGGGCAAAGGCCATCAACGCTTCCGGCGCGCCTTCCACCTCAATGACCACGCCGGCCGGGGTGTTTTGGACCCAGCCGGCCAACCCGAGTTCCCGGGCCAGACGGTAGATATACGGGCGAAATCCCACGCCCTGGACCTGACCGGCCACAACATGGCGGCTTCGCATGCAATTTGGCATACCGCGCAAGGTAGCGGGCTTTGCCGTCCTGTCAATGTTTGGGGGGCTTCTGAGGAGTGGGGCGCAGGGTCACCAGGAGGCTTTTGAGGCGTCCCCGGATGAACCGGCTGGTTTCAAAGTTGAGCGGTGCCAGCAGCTCTTTGACCACGAAGCCTTCTGCGCTAAAATCGTTGAGATTGTTGAGTGGATAGACAAGGCCCAGCGGGTCGGTTCCGGGCAGGCCCCGGGCTATGGCCGCCTGCCATAAGGGAATCCGGCGCGGCGACAGGCCAAGCAGGGTATAGACGGCCGTGTCCAGGGCCACGGGGCTGGCCGCCGCTCCCAAAAGGCCCAATGCAAAAGGCTCGCCGCCCACCGGCCCGGCCTTGTGCATGCAGACCACGCCGTCCAGCAGCGCCGTGGACGGGGGCAGAGCGGCCAGCACATCGAGGATCATTGCGGCAAAGCGGCCGGGTTCCCTGCCCAGGCGCTGGTGGGCCAGGGATTTGCGAAAGCCGCACACGCAGCCGAAGAGATTTTTAACAGTGAGGGTCAGGCCCATCTGATCGTGGCATTTGAGCCGGGCGACGTTTAGGATGTGGTCGGCCTCCAAAGCCAGCCGGGAGACGCCTATGCTGCCGCCGACAGACAGGGCAATGGCCCGGGGGCGATCCAGGCTGGCTACGGCAACCGGCAGATCGGCCACCGCCTCGGTCAGTCCGGCCAGCCGGGCCACAATGCGCCCGGTGCCAAAGGCCGGGGAGTCGGCCACGGTGACCCGGGCCGCGCCCTTTTCCAAGGCATAGAGGCAGGCGGCCCGCACCACGGCCGGGCTGGTGCAGGACAGGGCGGGATTGCGCGGGGCCACCAGATTGGGTTTAATGAGCACCTTGCTTCCAACCCCGACCGGACAGCCGGCCCCATCAAGCAGGGCGGCCACGGCGGTGTCCAGGCCCGGGTCGTCGTAGCGGGCAACGCGTTTGAGATACACAGGCTGGGTCATGGCGTGGGGCATACCTCCGGCATCGGCGACACGGCAGGCCTTACCGCGCCGGGACGCCGGAAGCAACCAGGGAATTGGCTCGTGTGGCGTTCACAAAAAACATGTATGTTTTTTGTGAATAAAAATAATAAATTCAGTATGTTGATGTTAGGTAAACCAGAACAGCAATTACCGAACGCGACACGAGAGAGGGCGGTATGGTTAGCCGACCTTTTTCATGACCTCGCGCATAAAATCCGGCAGATCGTCGGGGATCCGGGAGGTGACGAGCGGGCCGTCCACCACCACCGGGGAGTCCTCATAAAGCGCGCCGGCTTCCTTGAGTTCCCCGGCCACGGTTTCGTAGCAAGTGGCGTGTTTGCCGCGCAGCAGCCGGGCGCTGACCAGAATCTGGGGACCGTGGCAGATGGCGGCTATGGGGATGCCGGAAGAGGCAAAATCCGTCACGATGTCAATGACCTTGGGGAGCGTGCGAAGGGTCGCCGGAGCCTTGCCGCCGGGCAGGACGAGCAACGTGTAGCCGCACGAGCCGGCCGATTCCACGGCGTCCACAGCCAGATTGGCAGCCACGGCATAGCCGTGCTTGCCGGTGATGGTTCCGGCAGCGGGCGCGGCGACGTCCACCACGAACCCGGCTTCGCGCAGACGGTACAGCGGGTAGAGAAGTTCGCTGTCTTCGAAAGCATCAGCGGAGATAATCAGGGCTTTTTTGGCTTGCATGGCGGTACTCCAGGTATAAAACGGGTTGAAGTCGTCAAAATTGTGAAACTTACACCACCCTATGCCGCAATGGACAGTCGAAGGCAAGTCCGGGCACCACACCCAGGAACCAGGAGCCAAACGCTGCGGCTTCGGGCCAAACGAACTGCGCCGCGAAAATCCATACCCGGGAATCGAAATGCCGCGGGGCGCGGGTCAAACGCCGCGTCAAGAGGTTGCCAAGCGCCGCCGGCTGGGACATAGCAACCGTGGGAGGACGCCATGGAACACCGCACGCCCAATCGGCTTATCAACGAGAAAAGCCCCTATCTCCAGCAACACGCCTATAACCCCGTGGACTGGCACCCCTGGGGCGAAGAGGCTTTTGCCCTGGCCCGGGCCGAGGACAAGCCGATCTTTTTGTCCATCGGCTATTCCACCTGCCATTGGTGCCATGTCATGGAACGGGAATCGTTTGAGGACGCGGACATTGCTGCCCTGTTGCGAGCCACGGTGGTGGCCGTCAAAGTGGACCGCGAGGAACGCCCTGACCTGGACACCCTCTATATGACCTTTTGCCAGGCGCTCACCGGCCGGGGCGGCTGGCCGCTGACTGTCTTTCTCACACCCGACGGCCAGCCTTTTTTCGCCGGCACCTATTTCCCCAAGGAATCGGGCTACGGCCGCACCGGTCTGCGCGAGTTGTTGCAACGGGTACTCATGGCCTGGAAAAGCAACCGGCAGGCTGTTATCGGCAACGCCTCCCAGGTGCTGGACGCCGTGCGCGACCAGATGGCCGCCGCCGATACCGGCGCGACCGTGGAGCCGGCCGAGGCCGAGCTGGAAGCGGGGCGCGCCCAGTTAACAGCTATCTTTGACGCCCAAAACGGCGGCTTCGGCGGCGCGCCCAAGTTCCCTTCGCCGCATAACCTGCTCTTTTTACTTCGGGAATACCGCCGCACCGGGGATTCGGCCTGCCTTTCCATGGTTCGGGCCAGCCTTAACGCCATGCGCCGGGGCGGAGTCTACGACCAGGTTGGGTTTGGCCTGCACCGCTATGCCACCGATGCCGTCTGGTTCCTGCCGCATTTTGAAAAGATGCTGTATGATCAGGCCCTGGCTGCCATGGCCTACACCGAAGCCTTTCTGGCCACTGGCGAGGCGGCGTACAAGCGCACGGCGCTGGAGATTTTTGACTATGTGCGCCGCGATCTGACCAGCCCGGACGGGCTTTTTTACAGCGCCGAGGACGCCGACAGCGAAGGGGTCGAGGGCAAGTTCTATGTCTGGACGGCCACAGAACTGCGCGCCTTGCTGGGAGCCGATGCGACGCTTTTCATGAACGTTTACGGCGCCAGCGAGGACGGCAATTTCCACGACGAAGCCACTGGCGAGGGCAGCGGCGGCAATATCCTGTCCCTGCCGGCCAGCCTGGAAGCAGCGGCGGCCACGGCCGGACTGGACGCGGCCGGGCTGGCCGAGCGCCTGGAACGCTGCCGGTTGATCCTGCTTGCCGCGCGGGAAAAGCGGGTGCGCCCCCTTTGCGACGACAAAGTGCTGACAGACATCAATGGGCTGATGATCGCCGCCCTGGCCAAGGCCGCCCGGGCCTTTGACGACGAGGAGCTGGCCAATCAGGCGCGCCGGGCCGCCGACGGCCTTTTGGCACACCTCGCGCTGCCAAACGGCCGGTTGCTGCATCGGCTGCGGCTGGGCGAGGCGGCCATCCCCGGCATGCTCGACGACTACGCCTTTCTGGCCTGGGGACTCATCGAACTCTACCAGACCGTCTTTGAGACAACCTATCTGGGGCAGGCGGTCGGTTTGACCAAGGCCCTGCTGGCGCATTTTGGCGACGGCGAGGCCGGGGGCTTTTTCCTCACGCCCGACGACGGCGAGACGCTGCTTTTGCGCCAAAAAATCTATTACGACGCGGCCATTCCGTCCGGCAACAGCGTGGCCTTTTTCGTGCTGACCACGCTGTTCCGCCTGACCGGGGATACGACATACAAAGAAAGCGCCGCCGCCCTGGCCCGGGCCATGGCCCCACGGCTGGCCGAGCATGCCTCGGGCCACGCCTTTTTCCTGTGCGGCCTGTCCCAACTGCTGGCCCGCGCCTCGGAAGTGACCATTGCCGGTGATCCGGCCAGCCCGGACACCCAGGCCCTGGCCCGGGCGATTTTTACCCAATATCTGCCGGAAGCGGCGGTGGTGCTGCGCCCGGCCACGGCCTCTGACGACGACGAGCCGGACATCGTGGCCTTGGCCCCCTTTACCCGCTACCAACTGCCGGCAGACGGCCATGCCGCTGCCCATGTCTGCCGGGGCGGCTCATGCCAACCGCCGACCACCGACGTAGCGAAGATGCTCAAATTATTAGGAGATTGAAGAAGAAAAGGCAGAAGATGAAGATGCCTCCGGCGGCCGGGGGCCTGAGGCCCCCGGACCCCCCCACTGGGAAAAGTTTTTATTCCGTCGCCTCATCCTCGGCATCAGGGTAGAGGGCTTCCATCTCGGCCCGGAAGGCGGCGAAACGGCCCTGGCGGATAGCCTCCCTGGCCCGCTCCATCATGACTGAGAAAAACGTCAGGTTGTGCAGGGTGTTCAGGCGATAGGACAGCAGTTCCTTGGCAATATAGAGGTGACGCAGATAGGCTTTGGAAAAGGTCTGGCAGGCGTAGCAGGGGCAGGTGGGGTCCAGCGGCGAGTCGTCTTCGCGGTATTCGGCCCGTTTGATGTTGACCTTACCCTGGAAGGTGAAAAGCGTGCCGTTTCGGGCATTTCGCGTGGGCAGCACGCAGTCGAACATGTCGATGCCGGCGGCCATGCCGGCCAGCAGATCCCGGGGCGCGCCCACGCCCATGAGGTAGCGGGGCCGTTCGGCTGGGAGCAGGGGGGCCGCGTCGTCCAGGATGTCGTACATTTCGCTGCGGCTCTCGCCCACGGACAACCCGCCCAGGGCATAGCCGTCAAAGCCGAGGCCGATGATTTCTTCGGCGCTTTTGGCCCGAAGATCCTTGAAAAATCCGCCCTGGACGATGCCAAAAAGAAGCTGCCCCCGGTCGCCGGCCGGGTGCGCCTCCCGGCAGCGTGCGGCCCAGCGGGTAGTCAGACCCAGGGATTTTTCGGTATAGGCCCGGTCTGCGCCATAGGGCACGCATTCGTCCAAAACCATCATGATGTCCGAGCCGAGATTGCGCTGGATGGAAATGACTTTTTCCGGCGAAAACAGGTGGCGCGAGCCGTCGATATGGGAAGCGAAGGTGACGCCTTCCTCGGCGATCTGGCGCAGCCCGGACAGGCTAAACACCTGGAAACCGCCGGAATCAGTGAGGATGGGGCCGTCCCAGGCCATAAATTTGTGCAGCCCGCCCAGACGGGCTATCAGTTCGTCGCCGGGACGCAGATAGAGATGGTAGGTGTTGCCAAGAATAATCTGGGCGTGAAGTGCCTGCAAATCGGTGGGGCACAGGCTTTTGACCGTGCCCAGGGTGCCGACCGGCATAAAGATTGGGGTTTCGATGTCGCCATGAGCGGTGGTCAGCCGAGCGGTGCGGGCGCGGCCGTCGGCTGGGCCGAGGATGAAAGTTCCTGGTGCGTTCATGGGCCGGCTTATAGAGAAAAACGGCCGGCGATTCAATCCCATTTTCTAAAGTGATGCTTTAACAAAAAGAGGCCGACCATGCCTGTTGCCGAAAATCTTGATGTCCTCAAACACCGGCTGGCCGTGGCCCGCGGCGACGCACCGGCTGATTTGCGCATCAAAAACGCTCGGTTGCTCAACGTGCTGTCTGGGGAAATTCATGACGCCGACGTGACCATAGCCGACGGCGTCTTTGTCGGGTTTGCCGGCGGCGAGGCCGTCGAAACCATCGACGCCGCCGGCCGCTATCTGTGCCCGGGGTTTATCGACGGGCATATTCATATTGAATCCACCTTGCTGTCGCCGCCGGTGTTCGCCCGGGCCGTGGCCCCGCATGGCACCTGCGCCGTGGTGTCCGATCCCCACGAGATCGCCAACGTGCTCGGGCTGCCCGGCATCGAATACATGCTGGCCTGCAGCCAGGATCTGCCGGTCACCTGCTATTTCATGATGCCGTCGTGCGTGCCGGCCACCGACATGGCCACGTCCGGGGCGCGTCTGGGGGCCATGGACGTGGCCGCCATGCTGGCCCGGCATCCCGACCGCATCCTGGGGCTGGCCGAAGTCATGAACTTCCCCGGCGTTGTGGCCGGCGACGATATGGTGCTGCGAAAGCTCATCGCCGCCCGGGGCCGGGTCATTGACGGGCACGCCCCGGGGCTGACCGGCCGGGCGCTGGACGCCTATGCCACGGCCGGACCGGGGTCGGACCACGAATGCACCGAACTTGACGAGGCGCGCGAAAAATTACGCCGGGGCCTGCACATTATGATCCGGCAGGGCAGCACCGAAAAAAATCTGGAAACGCTGATCTCGCTGGTGACCCCGGACAACGCGGCCCAGTTCTCCCTGGTCAGCGACGACCGTGACCCCACGGATTTGAGCCGGGAAGGGCACCTAAACGCCCTGGTGCGTCAGGCGGTTGCCCTGGGCGTGCCGCCGCTTCGGGCCGTGGCCATGGCCTCGATCAACCCGGCCCGCTATTTCGGCCTGAATCGCCGGGGGGCCATTGCTCCGGGCTATCGGGCCGACGCTGTACTCGTCGAGAATTTAACGTCTTTTTCCATAAGCCAGGTGGTGCTGGCCGGACGGCGGCTGGAGGAATGGGAATTTGCCGACCGGTCTTGTCTGACCCCGCCCCGGGCCATGCGGGTGGGAGGGGAACTGGCCGAGGCCCGTCTGGCTGTACCGGCCACATCGTCCCGGATGCGGGTTATCGGCATCGTTCCGGGCCAGATCGTTACCGAAGCGCTGGTTGTCGCCCCGACGGTACGCGATGGGCTGGCCGTGGCCGATCCGGGGCGCGATTTGGCCAAACTGGCCGTTATCGAACGCCACAAAGGCACCGGCAACCTGGGGCTGGGCTTCGTCCAGGGCCTTGGCCTCAAAGCCGGGGCCATTGCCGGCACCGTGGCCCATGACGCCCACAACATCATTGTGGCTGGCGTCAATGACGCGGACATGGCCTTGGCCGCCCGCACGCTCATGGTGTCTGGCGGCGGGTTTGCCGTGGTGCGTGACGGCCAGGTGTTGGCCCAGGTGCGGCTGGCCGTGGCCGGGCTTATGAGCGATGCGCCGCTGGAAGTCGTTCTTTCGGGCCTTCAGGCTTTGGACGGGGCTTATCGGGAAATCGCCGGCCTGTCGCCGCACGTGGAGGCGCATCCGTTTATGGCCATGTCGTTTCTGTCCCTGGAGGTCATCCCGAGCCTCAAGCTCACGGACAAGGGGCTGGTGGACGTTATGGCTTTTGCGCCTGTGCCGCTTTTCCTCTAAGCCGCACAGGAGCGATTGACTGGCAATGCTGCGGTTGCTGCCCCGGAGTGCGTGGGTTGAGTCTGCTGTGGCGAGATGCTGCTGATCCAGCGTCCATCCTGGCCGACAAGCCGGCCGCCAGACATGCAGCCGACAGGGGTCGTATCGGCATCAGGGCTGCGACGGCAATCAGTAAACAAAGTGTAATACGAATCGTATTCAAAAAGTAATCAGCCCCCGGCAAGCCGTCAGTGTGCGGCTTGCCGGGGGCTTCTTCGGCAGGGCGCGTGGACACCGACCCCCGCTTCAATGCCACCCTTGCCAATGTCCCATAATGTAAATTATGTTAACTTTGCTCAAGCAAGGGGAAATGAGGGCGGCAAATCCTGCCGCCGACAATCATCTGTCCAAAACGCCTTGCCCTGTCCAAGCCCAGGCCTTGCCGTGCTCCCGGCACCCGGCCCTGGCAAAGGAAACCCCTCATGCTCCGTCTTTTCAAATAACGGGCACAGCCAGCCGCAACGTCACGAACACCTGGATGACTTCTTTCGGCGTGAACTATCCATCCATAGTCAATTCGCAAGAAAAGCCTCGCAACCAATGGGTTCGCCTACGCCAACACTATCGGCGAAAAACGGGACCGCACCATTTGGGGCTTTCTGAAGGACGCCTATGCGGACTGTGGTCGCGCGCATCCCCTCGCATCTTCTTTGCCGCGCCGGCGCCCCAGGCGCATGGCACGCCCGAAACGAAACCAAACCGTGCTGGCGCACGGTTCGTCTTTCGCCAACGGCGCACCGCGCTGCCGCCAGCCGGACGCCGCCAACCGGGTGCCATGCGGGCCGGTGGCGGGCACTCCCGAACGGCACGCCCAAAACAAACGCTGTGCGCCAGATGGCGACGCCGTGTTTCCAGCGTCAAACGAAGTTTGCGGAGAAAGAGACTCATGGGTCGGATGTCGGTTGCAACACCGATGATCGAACCATGAGTCCAAAGTGTTGCGGCGACGATGACGCTATACGACTTATGAGCACGCCCAAATGTATGCCGGCGCTTCCAGACCGCAGCTCGTGCAGCGTTCACAAAGGAACATTTATATTTTTTTGTGAATAGATTAATAAATTTAGAGCTTTGCCACCAGGAAAACCATGACAGCAATGGCCGAAGGCGACACTAGGCGCGGCCGTCTTCGGGGCGGTCCGAGGCTTTGCCCTGGTCAACGGACTGGGTCCGACTGGCTTCCAGGCGCTTGACGAAGGTGTCGCGGCATTCGTAGCTGCAAAAGGCATAGACCTTGTTGCCATCGCGGGCGCGGATGTCGGCGTCGGCCGGAACATAGGTGCCGCAGACCGGGTCTTTGACCATCTCGCCTGTGGCGGCCATGTGTTTTTTGATCTCGACTTCTTTTTCTTTTTTGCGTCCCCGGTCGCCCATGAAAAGCTTATAGAGAATAAAAGCGGCTGCAATCAGAATAAGCCATTTGGTCATAGCACTCCTTCCCTGGCCCCGATGTAAGGCCGGTCACTCGGTTGCTCTTACAATTTTCCCGACTTCTTTGGAAGGCATTTTCGCCAACGCCTGGGCAACGCTTCCCCCCTGCCCGTCCGGGATGGGCACGTCTCCAGCGAGGTCGGCCAGAGGCAGGAGCACAAAGGCGCGCTGGCGCAGCCGTGGATGCGGAATGGTCAGCTCTGGCGTATCAAGACGGAGCGCGCCAAAAAGCAGGATATCCAGATCCAGGGTCCGGGGGCCGTACGGACGCTTGGGGTGGCGTATCCGGCCCTGGTCGGCTTCAATGGCCCAAAGGGCGGCCAGCAGGCGATGCGGCGTCCAGGTCGGGCCAAGGGTCAGGGCCACAACCTGATTGTGGTAGGCCGGCTGGTCGGGATCGCCCCACGGCTCGGTCTCATAGATCGGACTGGCTGCCGCCAACAAAGCGTCCGGGAGCGCGGCAAGGCGCTCCCGGGCCGCTTGCAGACAAGCTGATCGGTCTCCCAGGTTGGACCCCAGGCCGATATAGGCGATTACAGTTTGGCGATGCGTGACAGGGCCTCTTCCAGACGGGCCACCGGGACGGTCATGGCAATGCGGAAATAGCCTTCGCCGGGCGCGCCAAAGCCGTTGCCCGGGGTCAGGACCACGCCGGTTTCCTGGAGCACCTTGGTGACAAAGGCCGAAGACGTCTGGCCGGCCGGGGTCTTGCACCACAGGTAAAACGAGGCCTTGGGCGTGCGGCAGGCAATGCCCATCTTGGCCAGGGCGGCCACGGCCACGTCCCGGCGCTCTTTATAGATGCCCCGGAACTGTTCAGCATAAGGCTCGCCCTTGGCCAGGGCAACGATGCCGGCTTCCTGTACGGCCTGGAAGATGCCGGAATCGACGTTTTCCTTGATCTTGCCCAGGCCCTTGACCAACTGCTCGTTGCCAACGGCCATGCCGATGCGCCAGCCGGTCATGTTGTAGGTCTTGGACAGGGAATGAAATTCAATGGCCACCTCGCGAGCCCCTTCGATCTCCAGGATCGACATGGGGCGCTCGGCGGGATCGTAATACATCTCGGTGTAGGCGGCGTCGGAAACCACGATGGTCTTGGTTTCCCTGGCCTTGGCCACGAGCTTTTCATAAAAGGCGCGCGGGGCTACGGCCGAGGTGGGATTGTTGGGATAATTGACGAAAATCATCTTGGCCCGGGCCCATTCGGCGTCAGTGACGCTGTCGAGATCGGGCAGATAGTCGTTGGCGTCGGTGAGCGGCAGGATCTTGACCTCGCCACCGCAAAAGCCCGTGGCCACCGGATACACCGGGTAGTTGGGCGAGCAGACGATGACCAGATCACCGGGGTTGACAAAGGCCAGCGGGAAATGGGCAATGCCTTCCTTGGAACCAATAAGGCTCACCACTTCCTTGGCCGGGTCAAGGGTCACGCCAAAACGGGTCTTGTACCAGTCGGCCACGGCCGCCCGGAAGGCGAGCAAGCCCACATAGTCGGGATACTGGTGGTTTTCGGGCTTTTTCGCTCCGGCGCACAGGGCCTCGACGATAAAGTCCGGGGTGGGCAGATCGGGATCGCCGATGCCCAGGGATATGATGTCCACGCCCCTGGCCCTGACTTCGGCCTTGACGCGGTCGATCTCGGCAAACAAATACGGCGGCAGCGCGGCCACGCGGTCGGCCATGGGAAATTCGATCATGAACGGCTCCTTTGGGCGTGTGTCCCCGCCTTGCGGCGGCAGGCCGGATACAATAAGGAACGGCTAAAGCCCGTGTCAAGCCGCCAGAAGGCGGTCACAGCCGTTTACGACCGGGACAAATCATGGCAGGATGCTGTATCTGCCCATGATGACCCACGACATGTCCCCTGCCCCGCCCCGTCCAGCCCACCCCTGGATCGACCGCTATCTGGAGCATCTGATAGTGGCCAAGGGGCTTTCTGAGCATTCCATCGCCGCGTATTCAACCGATATCACAGCTTTTTTAATTTTTTTAAACGAGCACGCCGGCACGCTTGAAGCTGTCAGCGACGAGACAGTGCTCCTCTATCTCATGCACTTGCGCGCGCGTGGGCTGGCCAGCCGTTCCCTGGCCCGGCATCTTTCGGCCCTGCGCGGTTTTTTTGCCTTTGCCGCTGACGAGGCCTGGTTGCCCCAGTCGCCGGCCGCCCTGATCGAGAATCCCAAACTGCCGCGCCTGCTCCCCGACGTGCTCTCACGCGAGGAGGTCGTTCGCCTGCTTGACGCCCCGGACACGACCACGCCGCTGGGCTACCGCGACCGGACCATGCTGGAACTGCTCTACGCCGCCGGCCTTCGCGTCTCGGAACTGGTGGGCCTTAATCTGGCCGATTTCGACGCCCAGGCCGGCCTGCTGCGGGTCTTTGGCAAGGGCTCCAAGGAACGTGTCACACCCATCCACGCCTTGGCCATGGAATTTCTCGCCACCTATCTTTCCTCGGTGCGCGGCGCGTTTTCTCCCAAAGACCAGCATGTCTTTTTAAACCGTTCCGGCCGGGGACTGACGCGTCAGGCCGTGTGGAAGGGCATCAAACGCTACGCCCTGGCCGCCGACGTTTCCACCCGCATCTCGCCGCACAGCCTGCGCCATTCCTTTGCCACCCATCTGCTCGACGGCGGGGCCGATCTGCGCACCGTGCAGATGCTGCTCGGCCACGCCGACATCAGCGCCACGGAAATCTATACCCATGTCCAGGCCGGCCGCTTGCTGGCCGTCCACCGCGCCCACCACCCCCGGTCCCGCGACCAGGGCAAAGAGTAAAGTGATACTTGAGCTATGAGCATGCCACCCAAGCCTGATCTGATCCGCGCCGCAACCATCATCACCGGCCACGCCAATGCCGATTTCGACTGTCTGGCCGCCATCATCGCCGCCGGCAAGCTCTATCCCGGCGCAACACTTATCTTTCCGGGCAGCCAGGAAAAAAACATCCGGCACTTTTTCATCCAAAGTGCCACCTATATGTTTAATTTCAAGAGCTTTAAGGAAATCGACCCCGGGAGTGTCACGACCCTGGTCCTGGTCGATACCCGCCAGCGCTCCCGCGCGCCCCATATTGAAGCCGTTTTTAACACCCCAGGCCTGGTCATCCACTGCTACGACCACCATCCCGACACCGACGAGGATGTGGCCGCCGAAAAATCGGTGGTCAAAAATTGGGGCTCGACCACGGCGATTATCATGGACGAGATCATGGCCCGGGACATGACGCTCACCCCGGATGAGGCCACGATCCTCGGGCTTGGCATCTACGAAGACACGGGATCGTTTACTTTCGCCTCCACCACCGAGCACGATCTGGCGGCGGCGGCCTGGCTGCGGGGACGCGGCATGGACGTCGGAGTCATTGCGGATCTCATGACCCGCGAGCTGTCCTCGGAACAGATCACCATCATGAGCCAGCTTATCGAGACGGCCCAAACCCATGACATAAACGGCATCGAAGTGGTCATTGCCGAGGCCGCTTCCGACCAATACATCGGCGATTTCGCCCTGCTCGTGCACAAGTTTTTGGACATGGAAAACCTGCGCGTGCTCTTTGCCGTCGGGCTTATGAACGACCGGGTGCATCTGGTGGCCCGCTCGCGCACCCCTGACGTGGACGTGGGCAAAATCTGCGCCGCCCTAGGCGGCGGCGGCCATCCCTACGCCGCCTCGGCCTCGATCAAGGACATGACGCTCACGCAAGTGCGCGAGGAACTCTTCGGCCTGCTCTATTCCCAGATCAATCCGCAGGTCCACGCCCGGCAACTCATGAGCAAGCCGGCCGTGTCCATTGAGGATACCGCCACCATGCGCCGGGCCGAGGAGATCATGACCCGCTACGGCTTAAAGGCCCTGCCCGTGGTGGCCAAGGGCAGTAAGCGCTGTGTGGGGGTCATCGAACACGACATTATGGATAAGGCCATTAACCACGGTCTGGGCGACGTGCCGGTCGGCGACTACATGATCCGCGACCCGGCTGTGATCACCCCGGACACCGACCTCTACGCTGTCATGGAGATCATTCTCGGCCGCCGGCAACGGCTGGCCCCGGTGGTGGAGGACGGCCAGCTTACCGGCGTGGTCACCCGCACCGATCTGGTCAACACGCTTGTCAAGGAGCCGGCGCGCATTCCCGAGGCGCTTTTGCCCGAGCGCAAAAAGGAACGCAATATCGGCGGTGTGTTGCGCGAGCGGTTGCCAAAAAAGCTGCTGGCCATGCTGCAACAAGCCGGCAAGCTCGGCCAGGAGCTGGGCCAGGCCGTCTATGTCGTGGGCGGGTTTGTCCGGGATCTGCTGCTCAAACACCCCAACTTCGACGTGGATCTGGTGGTCGAGGGCGACGGCATCGCCTTTGCCGCCGAAATGGTGCGGGTCTTCGGCGGGCGCTTCAAATCTCATCCCAAGTTCAAAACCGCTGTCGTCATCCTGCCGGATGGCCAGCGGGTGGACGTGGCCACGGCCCGGCTGGAATACTACGAATACCCGGCGGCGCTGCCCACGGTGGAGCTTTCGTCCATTAAAATGGACCTCTACCGCCGGGATTTTACCGTCAACGCCCTGGCGGTCCATCTCTCGCCCGAGCGGTTTGGCGATCTGGTGGATTTTTTTGGTGCCCAGCGCGACATCAAGGACCGGGTGCTGCGGGTCCTGCACTCCTTAAGCTTTGTGGAAGACCCCACCCGCATCGTGCGCGCCATCCGCTTTAGCGAACGCTTCGGCTTTCGCATCGGCGGGCAAACCGACCGGTTGATCAAAAACGCCGTGCGCCACAGCTTTTTTCACAAGCTCTCCGGTGCCCGGGTCTTTCACGAGTTGCAGCTTATTTTCGAGGAAAAGACCCCGTTGTCCTGCCTGCGCCGCATGCAGGACTATAAGCTCCTGGCCGCCATCCATCCGCTCCTGGCCCTGACGCATTCCAAGGAAGCCGTGCTCCTGGAAGTGGAAAACGTCGTCAACTGGTACCGCCTGCTCTACATCGAGCCGCAGCCGCAAGTCTGGCTGCTTTACTTCCTGGCCCTGTGCACCGGCCTTGATGCCGAGCAGTTTTCCATTATCGCCCGACGGCTCAACTTCTCCAAGCGCGTGGCCGGGGACATGGCGGCCATGCGCCAGCAGATCCGCGACACGGCCCAAGGCATTTACAACTGGGAATACCACAAGGGGCCGCTGTCGGAGTTGTATTTCCTGCTGGAGCCGCTGCCCTTGGAAGGGGCGCTTTATCTTATGGCCCGCAATCCCCGCGAGCCGCTCCAGAAGTACGTGTCCATGCACCTGACCACGCTTCGCCACAAGCGGGTGGAGGTGACGGGCAATGATCTCAAAAAGCTCGGCGTCGAAGCCGGTCCCCGCTACGCCGACATCCTGCGCCGGGTGGTCGGGGCGGCCATCGACGGTCTGGCCGTATGCCGGTCCGAACAACTTGAACTGGCCCGCCGGCTGGCCAAGGGCGAACCGGTGGCCGCGCTCCTGACGCGCCCCCCGAGCGGCGAGCGCTGCCAACTCCCGGAAACCGACCCCTCGTCGCCAGCCTAAACCGGTACGCCGGTCGCGGTCGGGACGCCGACTGCTACCGGAACGCCCAACAAAAACATCAAGCAACACTTTATGTATTTTTGAAAATATGCATAATACAAGACGAGTAGCCGCCAGTATCCATCGTCTCGACATTTGCCGCGCTTGGGCCTAAATTGGGGTACTTCACTAATCAATGCCAAGTCCCAAGGATATTCCCATGCCCTGCCCCCGTTTTACCATCACCGGCCCCGACGATTTCGGGGCGCTTGCCTCCCTGCTGGCCACCCGCGAGGAAGCCGCCGGCGACGTCATCCCGAAAGTCGAGCACATCCTGGCCGATGTGGCCGCGCGCGGCGACGAAGCCTTGGTGGAAATGACCCGCGATTTCGACTGCAAGACCTTCGACGCCGCCTGCCTGCGCGTGCCCCCCGCCGATATCCTGGCCGGGCGCGACGCCGTGCCTGCCGCCGATCTGGCCATCATTGAAGAGGCTGCGGCCAACATCCGCTCCTTTCATGAACGGCAAAAAGAGCAATCCTGGTGGGTTCCCTCCCATGACGGCACCATGCTCGGCCAGATCGTCACTCCGGTGGACGCGGCCGGCTGCTATGTGCCGGGTGGACGCGGCGGCGAAACGCCGCTGATTTCCAGCCTGCTCATGAACGCCATTCCGGCCCGGGTGGCCGGCGTGCCGCGCATTGTGGTCGTCTCCCCGCCCCGGGCCGACGGCACGCTCAATCCCTATATCCTGGCTGCTGCCGCCGTGTGCGGCGTCACCGAGGTCTACCGGATCGGCAGCGCCTGGGGCATCGCCGCCCTGGCCTACGGCACGGCCTCCATCAAACCGGTGGACGTGGTGGTCGGGCCGGGCAACATCTATGTCACCACGGCCAAACGGCTGCTCATTGGCCGCATCGGCATCGACATGATCGCCGGCCCCAGCGAAATCGCCATTCTGGCCGATGCCACGGCCAATCCCGACTGGCTGGCTGCTGACATGCTGTCCCAGGCCGAGCACGACCCCATGGCGGCGGCCGTGTGCGTCAGCGACGACGCGGCCCTGCTTGACGCCGTGTGCGCGGCGCTGACCCGCCAACTGGCCGATCTGCCGCGAAACGAGATTGCCGCCTCAGCCCTGGGGCATTACGGAGCCCTGGCCCTGGTGCCGGATATGGGCGTTGGCATGCAGCTCATAAACGCCATAGCGCCCGAGCACTTCGAGCTGTGCGTGGCCGATCCCTGGGCCGTTGTCGGCCAGGTGCGCCATGCCGGGGCGGTCTTTATGGGGCACCACTGCCCGGAACCGGTGGGGGATTATTTCGCCGGTCCCAACCATGTGCTGCCGACCATGGGCACGGCCCGGTTTTCCTCGGCCTTGTCCGTCTCGACGTTTACCAAAAAAACCAGTCTCATTGCCGCTGCCCCGGGCTATGTGGCCGCCCATGGAGCCAAGATCGCCCGGCTGGCACGCCTTGAAAATCTCGAAGCCCACGCCCGCAGCGTGGAATGCCGCTTCAAAGCTTAAACGAGGATTGTTGCCATGCACGCCGTTATCGAAACCGACATCAAGGCCTATCCCCTGCTCTCGCGCGGCAAGGTCCGCGACATCTACGCCTTGTCCCCGGAAAGCCTGCTGCTCGTCACCACAGACCGTATTTCGGCCTACGACGTCATCATGCCCGATCCCATTCCGCTTAAGGGCGTGATCCTCAACCAGATCACTCTTTTTTGGATGGAGCAATTCAAAGATCTGATCCCCAATCATCTGCTCGCCGCCGACACGGCCGATTTTCCGGCACCGCTCGCCCCTTACGCCGCTGATCTGGCCGGCCGGGCCGTGGTGGCCAAGCGGGCCAAGCCGCTGCCCATCGAGTGCATCGTACGCGGTTTTATCACCGGGTCGGGCCTGAAAGACTATCAGGCCACAGGCACGGTCTGCGGCCACGCCCTGCCGGCCGGACTGGTGGAGTCGCAAATCCTGCCCGAACCCATCTTCACGCCGTCCACCAAGGCCGAGCTGGGAGCCCATGACGAGAACATCACCCGGGACGCGGCCCGGGAACTGCTCGGGACTGCCCTTTTCGACAAAGTCGAAGCAACGAGTCTGGCCATGTACGCCAAGGCCCGGGATTATGCCCGGGAGCGCGGCATCATCATCGCCGACACCAAATTTGAATTCGGCCTCCTTGACGGCGAACTGATCCTCATTGACGAAGTGCTCACCCCGGACTCGTCGCGCTTCTGGCCGGCCGAAGGCTATGTGGCCGGCAAGTCACAGCCGAGCTACGACAAGCAGTATCTGCGCGACTGGCTGACCGCTGTCGGTTTCAACAAGCAGCCGCCGGCCCCGCACCTACCCGAGGACGTTGTGGCCAAGACCCAGGAAAAGTACCTGACGGCCTACGCGGTGCTGACCGGAAAAAAATTGGCCTAGCCCGCATTTTTTGCTTGCCAAGATCAAGGGTCTTGGCTAGATAGCAGTGCTTCGCGGAGAGGTGTCCGAGCGGCCGAAGGAGTACGATTGGAAATCGTATGTACCTTAACGGGTACCGAGGGTTCAAATCCCTCCCTCTCCGCCACGAATTTTGGGGAAGTCGGATGGCGGTTTCGCCGCCAACCCCGTCAGGTCCGAAAGGAAGCAGCGGTAACGGTTGGAGCCGGGTGTCCGGCTTCCCTTGAAAGCGCGAGGCAACTCGCGCTTTTTTCTTTTTGTGCGCCCTGCCGGGCCCACGCACTTGGAGCGGCATTGCCCGCCAGACAGGAAGTGGGGTTCGAACTCGAAACGGGAAAAAAGCGTACGACAAGACGTTTGCATGGGCCTTCTTCAAATAAACCGAAGTTCTTTTCCATTGTCTCCAAGTTTGAAATTATTGCATTTGTTTTGTGAAAAAATTCGGTCACGAAACCTCGCTCCGGTGGCGAATTGCTAGGCTTTGGCGTATGAATAGCTCCTCGTAGGAAAATCCCAAACGGACTCCGGAGGGGAATTGTGCACAACGCAACACACTTTTTGCCCCCTATATCCGAACATCGTCTTCTCGTTTGGCTCATGACGCTCGGCATCTTGTTGTCCGCCCTCGTCCCAAGGCAGGCCTCGGCCCTACGCTTTGTCGCCATGGGCGATTCGCGCGGCTACACAACGGCTGCGCCCGTCAACAACACAGTTTTGGGCGCTGTGAACCAACAGGTGACGGCTTTAAATCCATCCCCAGAATTCCTGATCTTTTATGGGGACATGTCCTATCGGGCCAAAATCAACGGCCAATATACCTATTCGTCCTGGCTGAACTTCATGCGGGCCCAACCTACGGGCCTGCCAGCTTCGCTGCCGCTCTATCTGGCCATCGGAAACCATGAATTGCACGAGGCCGGCGGCACTTCGGTCGCGGCTGAGGAAGCCGTTCTCATGCGTTCCTGCCAAGTGGCCTATCAGGATTTCATAACCGCCAACCTTTCAGCCCAATTCATGCCGGGCATCACGAATTACAACGATGAATACAAGTACCTAGCCTATTCGTTTACGGCCGATAACGGAAATTCGTTGTTTGTCGTTCTGGACGGTTTTTACGTAGACCCAAGTCAATCCTCGATCCCCTACACGGCATCCGGCTCTTTGAACCAAGCGCAACTCACTTATCTTCAGACGACTCTTTCCGCCAGCACCGCCAAGACCAAATTCGTAATTGTGCACAATCCAGCCTTTGAGCCAACCGATCAAGCCTACCACGCCTGTTGGGCCCCAAGCATGTGTTCGTTCTGGCAGATTATAAACGACCAAAACGTAACTGCCGTCTTCAACGGGCACACCCACCTGTATTCACGGGTCATGATCGATTCAAACTTCAATGCCAGCAATCCAACCAACAATTTCACAAAATCGATACCGCAAATCGTTGCCGGCACCTGCGGCGCGCCCATTGCCGGTACAGCGGACGAACCGGCCATGCCGGACGGTCCACCGAACTGGAATGAACAAAAAAAGTTCAATTATGCTGTCGTGGATGTAGACAATTCAGGGTCAGTAGGAAAGATATCCGTCCATTCCTATTGCAGCAGCAACGGGTCCGATCCTTGGAGCCTTTGCGACACCTATACCAGCCATCCTCCTTCCCAGGCTGCCCATAACCCCCTGTTGCTGCTAAACGCCAATGGACAGTGACGATGAAGAAGTACGTCTAAGCTTTTGGCCTGGAACCTGAAGCCACAAGCCGCTTAGATTGGCGACTTGCATGTCCTGTTAGAGTACACTGCAGCGAGGCGTCAGGTAACACCGTTGCTGCGGTGGCCAAAGGGCTGAGCCCTTTGGCCACCGCAGGCCTCTTCCGTCTTCGCATCAGCCCGCCAAAGGCACGCCGAGTGCGGCCACGGCCCGGGCGTAGCCCTGGCGCAGGGCCTCCATGTAGACGGCGTCAATGGGCCCTTTCCAGGTGGTCACCTCGGAAAAGCGCTTGGGGATGCGCGTGGCCATGGGATCATAGCCGGTGGCGATTTTGAGCCGCCAACGGGCCCGCCGGGCATTTTCCGCCGCCGCGTCGAGATCGGCAGCCAGCTCGCCATGGCCGAGGCAGGCCAGGATATCGACCATGGTCTGGGGCTTGTAGACCTCGCGGGCAAACAGGCAGGCCACAAGGCACGTCAGGAGCACGCGCTCGCGTTCGTCGTCCACGAGGAATTTGACCACGGCATCGACGTCGTGTTCCTTGTGCTTCTGGTCGTAGGAATAGGCCCCGGTGTCGAGGTGGGAATGGCGAAAGGCCACGGTCTGGGAGGCGAAATAGGTTTCGCCGGTGGCGTAGCCGGCCATTTCCTGGCCCAGCACGCAGGCATAGTCGCCGCCGCCGTAGTGCGCGGCCGCGGCCATGGTCCCCTGCCCCAGCAGCGCATAGAAATCATTGGCCTTGTGCCCGATGAGCCACATGGCCCGCTTAAAGGCCGCAGCGTCGCCAAAGGTCAGCTTCACCTCGGTTTCCTTTTCCGAAATAAGCCCTTTTTGGGTCGCTTCCACGGCCCAGGCCAGAGCCACGCCGGCGGAGATGATATCCAGCCCCTGGCGGTCGGCCATGTCATTTATGGCCAGCACCTCGACCGGATCGACCACGCCGAGCATGGGGCCGGCGGCAAAGTTCGGCTCATGGTCATAGGCCACCTGATGGATGGCAAACCGGTGGGAGGTGGAAAACATCTCGCGCACCATGCCGACGTGGATGCAGCCCACCGGACAACCGGCGCAGGCCGCGTTGTGCATGAGAAGCTTGTCGGCAAAGGCCTCGCCGGAGATCTTGTCGGCGTCAGGATCGGAGGTGGCGGCCAGATTGCGCCAAGGCAGGGATTTGAGTTCGTTTAAGGGCAGCACGTTGGCCGGCGTGCCCAGGTTGTGGTATTTTTCCATCATCCCCGAGGAGGTGACCTTTTCGTGGATGTCCTTAAACAGTTTGGCATAGCCCTTGTCTTCGGGCAGCGGCAAATCGCCGTCGCCCATCAAAACGATGGCTTTGACGTTTTTGGCCCCCATGACGGCCCCGGCTCCGAGTCGGCCGAAATGGCGGTAGGTATCGACGTTGATACAGGCGTAGCTTGAACCGTTTTCACCGGCCGGGCCGATGCGCATGATGCTGCGATGCCCGGACGCGCCGGCAGCGATTTTACGCAGCAGCTTGCCGGTGGTAAAAACATCGGCCCCGGCCAGATAGTGGACGTCGATCAGTTCGATGCGCCGCGAACCCACCACCAACGTGGACAAAGACGCCGCTTTGCCGGTGACGACCAGGGCATCGTAGCCGGCAAAGCGCAAGGCCAGGGCCGAGCGGCCGCCGGCATGGGACTCGGCGTAGTTGGCATTGTAGGGGGATTTGAAACCGCACACGGTCTTGCTCATGAGCGGAAAATAGCCGGTGGCCGGTCCGATGGCGAAAATGAGCGGCTGGCCGGGATCAAAGGGGGCTGCCCCGGGCAGGCCGTATTTTTCATAGAGCAGCGCCGCCAAGCCCGAGCCGCCGATAAATTGCCGCCGGCCGGGAAGCATGACCAGCTCGCCGCGTTTGCGGCTGAGATCATAGACCAAAACGCGAAAAAGATCGTTATCGCTCGACATGGCAACTCTCCAGGCAGGGGGCAGCATCGGGCTTGTCGGCCTCGACCAGCTCCAGGCAATCGTGGGGGCAATAGGCGACACACTGGCCGCAGTGGATGCACACGCTGGGATTATTGGCGGCGTCCAGGGCGATGGCCTCCACCGGACAGGCGGCAGCGCACTTCCCGCATTGGATACACAGCGTTTTTTTGAGCAGCACGCCACCGCCGGCTTTGCGCTGGACCATGGCCCCGGTGGGGCAGGCCGCAGCGCAGGGGGCGGGATCGCACGCCAGGCACAGGATTGCCTGAAAGCCGCTGGAGACGCCGCCAGTGGAGCGGATACGGATGCCGGCCGTGTTCCAGGACATGGACTTGTAAACCAGCCGGGCGCAGGCCAGGGAGCACGAATGGCAACCGATGCAGCGCTCCATGCGCAGGGCGCGATGGATCTTCATGAACAAACTCCGGGCGGCCAGGCCGCCAAAAAAGACATAATGGTTTCAGGGGTGTTTCGATTGACACAATGGCAAAAGCGGCGAGCGAGGTCAACACGGGAATATGACGATCAGGGTCACCCCAAAAAATGGCAAAGGTCTTCTTGACCGGGCCGACGATTGCGCTTATTAACCGTCTTCCCGATGGGGGCGTAGCTCAACTGGGAGAGCGCTGCGTTCGCAACGCAGAGGTCGTGGGTTCGAGTCCCATCGCCTCCACCAACGGATTTCAGGGGCTTACCGGCACACGCCGGTAGGCCCCCATTTTTTTTGGATACGAGATTTTGGATACATACGAGTACCTTGCCCGGCCGCAAGCGACAACTCACCAGCTGCAACTACCATTTAAATAACTCACTGTGCGTTCCAGTGCGCACAAGGATCAACCGGCCGGGCTCAAGGCGAAGTGTTGCTGCTTGGCAATCCATACCAGAAATTACCGAATGCGATTCTAGACCAAGCCGCCGTTGGCCCGGATGACCGCGCCGTTGATCCAGCCGCCTTGCGGGCCGACCAGGAATGCCGTCACCCGGGCAATGTCCTCCGGCGTGCCCAGCCGGCCCATGGGCGCGGCCTGGGCGATCTTTTCCACCATCTCCGGAGTCTTGCCGATCAAAAACAGCTCGGTGCCAACCGGCCCGGGGGCAATGGCCGTAACGGTTATGTCGCGCCCGCGCAGTTCCTTGGCAAAAATGGCAGTCATGGTTTCGATGGCCGCCTTGGTGGCCGCGTAGACGGCATAGCCCGGCGGGGCCAGCCCCACCACGCTGGAGGAAAAATTGACGATGCGCCCGCCTTGGCGCAGCTTTGTGGCCGCCAGCCGCAGCATGTTAAAGCTGCCGCGCAGATTGATCGACACCAGCCGGTCAAACAGGGCATCGTCGGTGTCGGCCAGGGGAACCAACCCCTGCTGCATCACCCCGGCATTGTTGACCAGCACGTCCACGCCGCCAAACACGGCCTCGGCCGCTGCAAAGAGTTCGGCTGCGTCACCGGAATCGGCCACATCCGCCCTGATGGCGACTCCATGGCCGCCGGCGGCCACAATGTCTCGGACCACGGCCTGGGCTTTGGCCTCGCCGTTCACGTAATTAACGACCACGGCCAGCCCGTCGGCCGCCAGCCGCTTGGCGATGGCCGCACCGATTCCCCGGGATGCGCCTGTCACGATAGCAACGCGTTTGTGATCCATACTGCTCTCCTGCTTGTATCCGGCCCGACAGCCAACAGCAGACCGGCCCGGGACGCAGTCGCTCCATGCGACAACGCAAGCCGGCCCCATCTGTCCTGTTGCCTGCATCCTAACACCGGCCGGGAAGCGGCGACAAGTCCGGGGGTGACAAATGGGAAGGCATGACCGCGCCTGCGGCCGGCAGGAGCTTTTCCAGATACACCGTGCACCCTGGGCATTGCCGAAACCGGGTAATTGAGGCAAAAGATAGAGGAACCACGTTTTGCCACGGAGGTTTCCTTGGCCCCATCCGCCCGTACCCTGCTCGCCCAGATGGCCCCGGATTTTCCGGCCCGCCACGTCGGGGATCTTTATACCGACACCACCGAATTCATGCGCATCAGCCACGGCGACGTCATTGTGCTGGCGGATCGCCATTTTCTGGTGCTGCGCGACGAAGCCGAACGCCGCTTCGGCATGGAAGACCCCAAATTCTGGGTCAAACGCTGCCGCTGCCTGGAAACCGGCGGCCGCAACATTTTAAAGCTCGTTTTTCACGAATCATTCCCCATGACCATCGGCACCATGACGGTCACCTGCACCCGAAGCCCGCGCAAGGAAACCCGCATCCTCGATCTGGTCCACGGTGACGACCGGTTCATGCAGGGCGAAACCATCTACGACACAGCGGACAACCCGGTGCGTATCCTGGACATTGTCCCCGGCAAGCGCCTTGATGAGAAGATCGAGGCCCTGGAGATGCCCCACCGCGACTACTTTCACGACCACTTCCCGGAGGTGCTGGAACGCTTTATCGAAGCCTGCCAGGCCATCCAGTGGCTCCACGACCGGGGCGAAAAACACGGCGACATCCGGCGCGACCACCTCTACGTGCTGCGCGAGACTGGCCGCTACTGCTGGATCGATTTTGACTACACTTTTGATTTCCAGGAAAGCCCGTTTGGCCTCGACCTCTTTGGACTGGGCAACATCATCCAGTTCCTGGTCGGCATGGGCCAACACACCACCCAGGCGTTAACGCCGTCCCAACGGGTCATCATCGACGCCAACGACTGTTCCATCATGTTCCCCAACCGCGTCGTCAATCTCAAAAAGCTCTTTCCCTACATCCCGGAGTCTCTCAACAACATTCTCTTGCGGTTTTCCCTGGCCGCAGAAGTCTATTACGACACGACAGCGGAATTGATCGACGATCTGTCACGCGCCCGCGACGCCCTGTCCCAGCCAACCCTTTGAAGCCGGAGCAGCCATGCACACCGCTAAAATTCTCATCGCCTACGACGGCTCGGACAACGCCCGCCGCGCCGTGTCCTACACCGCCGCCATGGTCGGTTCCGGCGGCAATCGTCTGGTGGACGTGGCCGCCATCGAACGCCCGGCAGACCGCGACCTGTTTGCCGACGACGCGGCCTGGAAAGCGGAATGCGCCCGACGCATCGAGGCCATGCGGACCTCCCTTAACGAGGCCCGGGCCATGCTGGTGGCCGCCGGCGTGCCCGAGGCCGCTGTGACGACGCGCTTTGTGGAGAGTTGCCGGTCGCCCTTACGCGAGGCCCAGGAATGCAGCATCGGCACGAGCATCGCACTGGAAATTTTGCGACTGGCCGAGGAAGGCGGCTACGACACGGTGGTGGTGGGACGGCGGGGCGTGTCCAAACAGGAAGAATTTCTCTTCGGCAGCGTCTCAACCAAAATCATCCACGCCGCCAAGGGGCTGGCCGTATGGGTGGTGGCGTAAATTGGGGAGCAGGACGGAAGACGGAAGAATGCCTCCGGCGGCCGGGAGGGGGTAGCCCCCTCCCGGACCCTCCCTGCCTGGGGTGCGCGTTATTCTTCAGGCCTTGCCTGAAGAATAACGCGCACCCCAAACAATGATGCTTCGAGGCAGGAAGCAACGCGGACAGCCGCCCCAAACCCCCTAAAAGACTTCTCCAATCAAGGGGGTCCGGGGGGGATTATCCCCCCCGGCCGCCGGAGGCTCTTCCTCCCTCACGCCTCAAGCCGTCAAGCGGCAGGCCAACACCAGGGCGGCGGCCAGGCTGCTGGTGGCGGCCTTACCCGTGCCTACCAGTTCAAAGCCCGTGCCGTGGCCGACTGAGGTGCGCACAAAGGGCAGCCCCAGGGTCACGTTGACGGTGTCCTTAAAATGCAACAGCTTGAGCGGC
Source organism: Solidesulfovibrio aerotolerans (assembly GCF_009856865.1). Classification (GTDB taxonomy): domain Bacteria; phylum Desulfobacterota; class Desulfovibrionia; order Desulfovibrionales; family Desulfovibrionaceae; genus Solidesulfovibrio; species Solidesulfovibrio aerotolerans. The sequence continues at coordinate 129,044 of NZ_WVUD01000003.1, forward strand.
GGCAGGCCCTGGTCGTGGTACATGGCCAGGATGGCGGAAAATTCGCCCTGGGCGGCCCGGTAAAAAAGCGTATCCGCCGGCAGCGGCCCAACAGCCGACACGCCCGCAGCCACAGCTGCCGCAACGGCCGGGCGCACCACGTCTTCGTCTTCGCGCCCGAGCAGGCCCCCCTCCCCGGCATGGGGATTAAGCCCGCACACGGCAATGGGTTTGTCCGACACGCCCAGGCGGCGCACATGGTCCCAGGTAAGCGTCAGGCAGCGGGCCACCCGGTCGTAGGTGACAAGCGAGGGCACCTTGGCCAGGGGCGGATGGGTGGTGACGAGGCTGACCCGCAGCACCGGGCCGCACAGGTGCATGCACACGCCTTTTCGCCCCACTCCCGAGCGCTCGGCCAGAAATTCGGTGTGCCCTGGAAAGAGGAATCCGGCGTCATTGAGCGCCGCCTTGGACAGCGGTCCGGTGACCAGTCCCCAATTCGGATGGGCGGCCAGCAGGGTCATGACATATTCCAGCGTCTCCCCGGCGGCCAGTCCACCGGCGGGAGTTTGCCTGCCAGGGGTGACGGGCAGCCCGGCCAGTCGCGGCGGCTCCAGCAAATAGACGCCGGGCGCGGCATCGGCCAAGGTCTCGCCGGTCTCCAGCCGGGTCCAGAACGGGGCCAGCCCCAGATGCTCGCCGTGCCAGAGCAGGGCCGACTCCGGGCCGACCAGGGCAATGGGGCGGTCGCAGGGCGCGGACTGTGGATCGCCCAGGAGCCGGCAAGCCAGTTCCGGGCCAAGGCCGTTGGCGTCGCCGAGGGTGAGCAGGACGGGGACGGGTCTGGCAGAGCCGGCAGCAGTAGCGGATGCGGTCATAACACTCCATCTGTCTACGGTTGGATTTCGTCTCTCCAGGTGGGCCACCGCCTCGCCCCGGCGCAACACTCAGAAATAATTGACTACACCCGCCCCCGCCAAGGGGGTCCGGGGGGGATTATCCCCCCCGGTGGAGGAGGGTCTGGGAGGAGGCAACGCCTCCTCCCAGCTCTTTCTTTTACTCTGGCGTAAAGGCCACGGCGGCCAGGGGGGGGAGTGTCAGGGACAGGTAGTGCGGCCAGTTACCGTAGGCAGCGGACTGGGCCATGACGCCGCCGCCGTTGCCGGCGTTGGTTCCGCCGAACAGGGCGGAATCGGTGTTGACGATTTCGCGCCAGTAGCCGGGAATGCGGCAGCCGACGGCGTAGCTTTCGCGAACGATGGGGGTGAAATTAAAGGCCCACAGGACCGGCGCGCCGGTTGGGGACTTGCGCAAAAAGGTAATGACCGAGGCGGCGTAATCCGACAGGTCCACCCATTCAAAGCCGGTCCAATCGTTGTCTTTGGCGTGCATGGAGGGATGGTCCTTGTGCACGCGATTAAGCGCCCGAACCAATTCGGACACCCCCCGGTGGCTGGGGAAGTCCATGAGTACCCAGTCAAGCGGTTCCCGGGAGTTCCATTCCTTCCACTGGCCGAATTCACAGCCCATAAAGAGGAGCTTCTTGCCGGGGTGCGCCCACATGTAGGCCAGAAACAGGCGCAGGTTGGCCATCTGCTGCCATTGATCCCCGGGCATCTTGCTGATCAGCGCCCCTTTGCCGTGGGTGACCTCGTCGTGGGACAGGGGCAGGATGAAATTTTCGTGGAAAGCGTAGAGCATGGAAAAGGTGAGCTGGTTTTGGTGAAAGCCCCGGTAGATGGGATCTTTGCTGAAATAGTCCAGGGTATCGTTCATCCAGCCCATGTTCCATTTGAAGGTGAACCCAAGCCCCCCGGTGTAGACGGGTCGTGAGACGCCGGCCCAGGAGGTGGATTCTTCGGCGATCATGCACGCGCCGGGGAAATGGTCGTGGACGACGGTGTTGAGTTCACGCATGAGCTCAATGGCGGCGATGTTTTCCTTGCCGCCGTACTGGTTGGGAATCCACTGGCCCTCCTCCCGGGAATAATCCAGGTAGATCATGCTGGCCACAGCGTCAATGCGAAGCCCGTCTATGTGAAATTCCTTAAACCAGTACAGAGCGTTGGCCAGCAGGAAGTTTTTCACCTCGTGGCGGTCGTAGTTAAAGACATAGGTGCCCCAATCGGGGTGTTCGCCCTGGCGCGGGTCTTCGTGCTCGAACAGTCCGGTGCCGTCGAAACGGCCCAGCCCCCAGGTATCCTTGGGGAAGTGGGCCGGAACCCAGTCGAGGATGACGCCGATGCCGTTTTGGTGGCACACATCGATCAGATAGCGCAGCTCTTCGGGCGTGCCAAAGCGCGAGGTGGGGGCGAAATAGTGGCCGGTCTGGTAGCCCCAGGACTCGTCCAGGGGATGCTCGGCCAGGGGCATGAATTCGATGTGGGTGAAACCCAGGTCGCGCACATAGGGGACCAACGTTTCGGCCAGATCGCGGTAGGAATAAAACGAACCGTATTCTGCGCTTTTCCAGCGCCAGGAGCCGGGATGCACTTCGTAGAAGGAGACGGCTTCATTGAGTGGCAGGCCTTTCTCCCGCCGCTCGGCCATCCAGGCTGCGTCGTTCCAGGCGTAGCTGTCCAGGTCCCAGGCCCGGGCGGCGATGCCGGGGCGCATTTCCGTACACAGGGCAAAGGGATCGGCTTTTTCAACGATCCCGCCGTGTTTTTGTTCCACGGCGAATTTGTACAGCCAGCCCTTTTCAAAACCCGGGATAAACCCGGCCCAGATGCCCGAGGCGGCCACGGGATGGAGGCTTTGGCGGCCCGGAGTCCAGTCGTTTTGGTCGGTTACCACCGATACGCTGCGGGCGTTGGGAGCCCAGACGGCGAACCGGTAGCCCGAACCTTCGGGTCCGTCGTGGGGATGCGCCCCGAGCACCCGGTACAGATCCCAGTGTTTTCCCTGGCCAAAAAGAAAGATATCGAGTTCGCCGAGAGCAACGGGCAGACAGGGCAGCTTGTTTTTACCGGCTTGGCGCATCAAGGACTCCTTTGGCCGCGCGGGCGGCACTGCCGTCATGCCAAGCGACATCGACGGATCAGGGTCGATCCGTCGTCACTTCGGCGGCGAAACAAGCGGCGGGCTTTAAATATCCGCCCCAAGTTCCCGATACAGATTGATGTAGTTTTTGGCGGCCTTTTCCCAGGAATAATCCGCCCGCATGGCCCGCACCACCATGGCCCGCCACGCCTCGGGCTGGTTCCACATTTCCAGGGCGTCCAGCACGGCCCGGTAAAACAGTTCCGGGTCGGTGTCGGAAAAGGTGAATCCCGTGGCCTGGGGATCGGGCCAGGGCACGATGGTGTCGCGAAGCCCGCCCACGGCCGTAGCCACGGGCGGGGTGCCAAAGCGCAGGGCATACATCTGGGTCAGGCCGCAAGGCTCGTAGCGCGAGGGCATGAGAAAGATGTCGGAGCCAGCCTGGATGCGGTGGGCCAAATCCTCGGTGTAGCCGATGCGAACAGCCAACTGGCCGGGATAATTCTCCATCATTTCGAGCAAAACGGCTTCGTAATCGAGGCTGCCTTCGCCAAGGACCACCACGGCGGCGTCCTTTTCCATGATGCGGCCCATGATGTCGATGAGCAGATCAATGCCTTTCTGGTCGCGGATGCGGCCGATAAAGCCCAGGATGGGACGCTTTAAAAACCGGCGGTCCAGCCCCAGTTCGGCCACGAGGTTGCGTTTGCAGATGTCCTTGCCGGACAGGTCATCGGGGCTGTAGGTGCTGGGCAGGTGTCGGTCGTTGATCGGGTCCCAGACGGTATAGTCTGCGCCGTTTAAGATACCGCGCAGTTGCGAGGACCGCTGGGACAGAATGCCTTCCAGGCCGCAGCCGAATTGCGGATAGAGGATTTCCAGGGCGTAGGTGGGGCTGACGGTGGTGATGATGTCGGAATAGGCGATGCCGGCCTTGAGCAGATTGAAATCGCCCCAGAATTCCGCGCCATGAATGCCCCAGGCTTCCTTGGGCAAGCCCGAATCAAAAAAGAGCCGCGAGGCGAACCGCCCCTGAAAGGCCAGGTTGTGGATGGTCATGACGGTCTTGGTGTTGCGCCAAAACGGAGCGGCCGGGCGCAAAAAGTGCAGATAGGCCGGGACCAGCGAGGCCTGCCAGTCATGGGCGTGGACAATGGCCGGCGCGCCGTCGAGGCGGCTGGCCCAGGCCATGGTGGCCCGGCAGAAAAAGATAAAACGTTCACAGTTGTCAAAATAATCGCCGTCATGGGTATTGTAATAGAAACGACGGTCGAAATATTCACCGCGCTGGACGAAATAGACCGGCACGTCGTCGCAGGTCGCGGTGTAGATGTCGGCGGTGATGGGAGCCCAGGGATACCCGACGCGGCATTTGGAATAGATCAGCCGCAATTGATGGTCGCCGTGATTGAGGCGGCCGTAATACGGGGCGATCAGGGCGACGTTGACGCCCTGGCGCTTGAGTTCCTTGGGCAGTGCCCCCATGACGTCTCCAAGACCGCCGGTCTTGGAGAAGGGATACATTTCCGAAGCGACAAAGAGGACCTTGTGATGAAACTTCATCGCTCTCCTCGGCATGGCCGGTTGCGTTCCCTGACGGCAAGGCGGGGCATCCCTGTCCGCTCGTCCGTCTTTGATGGCAGGCTGTCCGCTGACAATGCCGATGCGGCGACTCCGGGAGCACATCCCGCCCGACATGGCGACAGCCTATAACAAACTTGCGCCGCCGTCACCGCGCATGCGGATTGATCTGTTTTAAATAATTCTCGTAATCATTGAGGATACGGGCATGATCAAAGCATATCGGACTGGGCCACTGGCCGAGGGGAAAAACGCCCACGCCCTTGGCGTCATCGCCGGCGGCCAATTCGTCCGGGTCCACGGCCTGGGCAATGTAGACAACGCTTAAGGTGTGGTGGCGGGGATCGCGGGCCGGGTCGGAATAGACGCCGAGCAGCCCCGTCAGTTCCACGGTAAGCCCGGTTTCCTCTTTGGCCTCGCGAATGGCCGCAAGCTCCGCCGGCTCGCCGTAATCGACGAAACCGCCGGGCAAAGCCCAGCCATGGGGTTCGTTTTGGCGTTCGACCAGCACCACGCCGCGCCCGGGAATGTGGATCAACGCATCCACCGTAGGCACGGGATTGCGGTAATGGACAATGGGATGGCCGCACTGGGGACACGGTTTGACGAGGGACATGGGCACAGTCTCCGTGAAAGATGCGGGACACTTTCCCCGGGAGAGGCGGCAAAATGCCCGTCCTTTCCGGGAAAGAAGTCTCAAGCGTTTATAAAGAAACGTCTTTTTCCATTACCGAGAGTACGCGAAATGCAAACCCCTGACAAGATCGTTTTGGAACATGCCGGTGCGCTTGGGGATTTTTTCTTGGCCTGGCCGGTTTTCCTGTCTGTGCTGCGCCACTTCCCCGGCATCCCGGCCCATTTCGCCGTGCGCCCGTCCCTGGCCGGCTACCTTTCCCCCCTGGCCACGCCCTGCCCGCCCGAGATCCGCCGGGGCCTGGACGCCCGATTTCAGGGGAACGGCTGGCCCGATGTCCTGCAAAACGTTTTGGTGGTTCGCCCGGGACTGGCCGCCCGTCCGCCAGGAGTGCAGGCACCGCAGTTTCTGTTTCTGCACGGGGTCGTGCCCGGCTCGGCGGCTTCGCCCCGCGACCTCTATAAGGATGCCCTGGCCCGGTGCGGCATTGCCTTTGCCGCTGATTACCGCGAAACATTTCAGGCGCTGTTCGGCCGTCCTGGGCCGCACGGCGACACCGTGCTGCTTTTCCCGGGTGCCGGCCATGCCGACAAGGGCTGGCCCCTGGCCCGCTTTGAAGCCCTGGCCAGCCTCCTAACCCGCAACGGCCTGCGGCCCGTCTTTGTGCTGGGGCCGGCGGAACTGGAACGCGGCGTGGCCCCTTTGGCCGGCGAGACACTTGCCCCGGCCAGTGTGGAAGCGCTCTCGGCGGCCCTAAGAGCTGCGCGCTGCGTCATCGGCCCGGACTGCGGCCCGTTGCATCTGGCCGGGCTGCACGGCGTTGCCGGCGTGGCGCTTTTCGGTCCCACCGCACCGCGCCAGTGGGGACCGCAGGGATTGGCCATCGTCACGGCCGACCTGCCCTGCTCGCCGTGCGTCGGGGTGACGTCCGGGGAATTTGCCGCTGCCTGCCCCCGCCCGCTGCCGTGCCTGGCCGGCATTGCGGTCGACACGGTCTGGGAGCAGGCGCAGGAGGTATTGGCGTTAGGGTGACGAGATGATCCCATACCCACGAAAGCGGAAAAAGGCGAACATCGGTCAAATCAAAAACAAACGCCGCCACCTCGCTGGTTTCCACACCGACGCCAGGGGGAGAAGGCGAACAGGCTTGCGGCCACATTCCGAAATCCGTATCAACTTCCGCAAGCTGGTCAGAGACAGCCTCGCCGTAACCGGCTCTTTCATCTCGGAACCCATCGCGAGGACACCGTATGCAGGTCAGCAAACGCGAAGCGAAATTTCTGCGCCGGGCCATTGTCGAATGGCAACACACGCAACGCCTTGACCCTGAAACCGCACAGCGTCTTACCGATGACATTGCCGTCATCCCGTTCGACTGGAAAGCCCTTGGCAAGTATTCCTTTCTGCTCTCGATCATCTGCATCATCATCGCGCTTGTTGCAGTTATCAGCGACGATTATCTGCGAGAGCTCCTGCACGTCCTTTTCAATGCGCCACCGCTGGCCAAATGCGCCGGCATGGCGGCCACGGCCGGGGCCATTTTTACGTTTGGCCTGCGTCGGCGGGGCAAATATCCTGACAAGAGCTTCAGCAACGAAGCGATATTCTTTCTTGGCGTTTTAGCCGTGGCCGGGGCCGTGTACCAACTCGGTCTGGCTCTGGGCAAGGACAGCGGCCATTTTTCCCTGCTCATCCTGCTGTCGTGCTTGATCTATGGCGTGCTGGGCTATTTTTTCCGCTCTGGGCTCATCTGGCTTTTTGCCCTGCTTTCGCTGGGGGGCTGGCTTGGGGCCGAGACCGGCTATGCTTCGGGCTGGGGGGCCTACTACCTGGGCATGAACTACCCGCTGCGCTTTACCCTTTTTGGCGGCCTGCTCACGGCGGCGGGACTCGCCCTGCAAAGCCAGGAAAAGCTGCGGCCGTTCCAGCACACCACCCTGGTCATGGGCCTGCTTTATCTGTTCATTGCCCTGTGGATACTCTCCATATTCGGCAACCATGGCGATGAGGAGACTTGGGCGCGGGTCAAGCAGATCGAACTGTTTCACTGGTCGCTGCTATTCGCCCTTGCTGCCGGCTGGGCCATCTATTACGGCCTGCGCCACGACAACACCACGGTCAAGGGATTCGGCCTCACCTTTCTCTTTCTCAACTGCTACACGCGATTTTTCGAATTCTTTTGGGATTCCACCAACAAGGTTATTTTCTTCGTATTGCTCTCGGTCAGTTTCTGGGGACTGGGCCATGTGGCGGAGAAGTTGTGGCGACTTGGGGAGAAAAGGCAGGCGTAGGATCTCTTAGCCGCTTACGAGCTGATACCCGGCCGCTTCAAGCATTGCCGCCGCCGTCGCCCCCTGGCGAAAAATCCGCAGCCGCCGCCCGCCGAGCAACCCCGCAACTGTCGAGGCCGGGCCGCCGGCCGGGGGCATTCCTGCCGTTACGAGTCCGTCGGCCGCAGCCACCACCGCCGGATCAAGCTCGCCCGGCACGGCCGCCGGCGCGCCGCCGCTGACATTGGCGCTGGTGGCAACCAGCGCCCCGCCGGCCAAGCGGCACAGCGCAGCCGCAGTCTCGTGCGGCGTAAAGCGCACCGAGGCCCGGCCCAGCGCGTCCTTGACCAGCCCCGGCAGACTGGCCCGGCACGGCACCACCAGCGACAGCGGTCCGGGCCAGAACCGGTCGGTCAGCGTGGTAAAATCCTCGCCCAACGGCCCGGCCAGAAAACCGTCGGGCAATACGGCGGCGAGCTGGGCCATGTCACCCACCAGCAGCGGCAAGGGCTTGGCGGCCGGGCGGGCCTTGATGGCCGCAATGCGGGCCAGGGCCGCCGCATCGGTTGCCAGCGCGCCCAAGGCGAAATAGGTTTCCGTCGGATAGACGATACAACCGCCGCCGCATACTATCTGTGCTGCTGCGGCAAGTGTGCTCGACTGCATGGGGACTGCCGCCTTTTGGCCCGTTTAGGCCTGGGATCGGGATTGGACTTCCGGCATGGGTCCGGGTAGTTGCGGGAGACAACCTAGCACCAACGCGCCAAAGGGAAAAGCCATGCCCATCGATCCGCGCCGCATCGCCGTGGCACCACTGCCGCTGCCGGGGCCGCAATTTCTGGCCGGCATCTTAAACGCCCTGCCCATCTGGGCGCTGACTTCCCAGCAAAAGGAACTGCGCCTGTCCCTGGCCGGTCTGCTCCTGGCCCAGGGGGCAGGCCAGCCCGATTGCGCCGCTGCCGCCAAGGGCCTGCTGGCCTATGCCGGCCAAATCGATCCCTTTGACGCGCCAAGTCTGGCCCTGCTCGCCCAGACCCAGGCCCAGACCCCTTTTCTGCCACCCCGGGCCGCCGCCATGGCCAGCCTGCTGGCCGGAATGCCGCAACCGGCCGACGACGTCTCCTACGAGGCCATCGCGGCCAGCGGCGATGCCGATCTTTTTATTCGCTATCTGGAAGTGTCCTGCCGCGACCGCGTCGCCGGTCTGGCCCGGCTGGCCCCGGCCTTTGCCGGCCTGTGCCGCCTGCCCGACCCCCAACTGGCCGAGCGGCTGCTTGCCGAGTTTGCGCCCGTGCTCCCGCCATCGCTTTTCGCCCGGCTGGCCGCCGAATTTGCCGTGTTGCGCCTGTCCCCGGAAATCGCCCTGGACCGCCTCGCCACCCTTGACGCCGATGTCTGGGGCCTTTTCGTCGCCCTCGCCACCTCCCACTGCCTGGACCGCCTGGGCGACCGGGAAGGAGCGCTCAGCGCCTGTCTGACGGCCCGGCGCGTTTTGCCCTATCATGTCAATCTGACGCTTCGCGCCTTCGAACTGGCCAAGCCCGTTACCGTGCCGCCCCCGGCCAAGGCCGGCGAAGTTGCCGTGTGCCTGTATTCGCTTAATAAGGCCGAGCTGTTTTACGACTGCCTGACCCACCTGGCCGCGACCGATCTCGGCGAGGCAATGGTGGCGGTCCTGGACAACGGTTCCACCGATGCAACGCCAGACATGCTGGCCGGGATGGCCGCCCGGTTCCCGGCCGGGCGGTTCGTCAGCGTGCGCCTGCCCGTCAATATCGGCGCGCCAGGAGCCCGCAACTGGCTCCTGGCCCTGCCCGAAGTGGCGGCTTGCACCCATGTCGCCTTCCTGGACGACGACGCCTTCCCGCAACGCGACTGGCTTTCCCGCCTGCTGGCCACGGCCCGGGACAATCCCATGGCCGGGGCGGTTGGCTGCGCCATTAACGATCTGGACGCGCCGCGCGACCACCAGTCCGCCGATTTCAACCTTTTCCCGCCAAACATGGGCCAGCCGACCATGGCCGAGGCCAAGGAGCGGCTGTTTGTCTGTGAAGCCTGCCGGGGTGCTGCGGATTTGAGCCTGTTCGCCTATACCCGCCCCTGCCTGTCCGTGTCCGGCTGCTGCCATCTGCTTTCGCGCCAAGCCCTGACAAAGGCCGGTCCGTTTGACATCCGATTTAATCCCACCCAGTTCGACGATCTCGAACGCGACATCCGCTCGTTTCTGGCCGGCCATCCCTGCGTGTACGACGGCACCGTGCGCGTGGGGCACAAGCAAGGCTCCAGTCTGGCCAAGGCCCAGACGCAAGCGCAAGTGAGCCAGGTGCTGGGCAATAAGATCAAGCTGGAATACGCCGTGTCCGACGCCGACGCCGACCGCCTGTGGCGCGAGAATCTGGCCCTTCTTGGGCGCGATCTGCTGGAAAAAGCCCAGGTGGTGGAAGGACTCGCTTAATCCAGCGTCTGGCGGTAGCGCTTGATCCCAAGTCCCAAAGAGGCGAACAGGAAAAGGCCAATGGGCCACATGTGCGGCGCGATATCCACAAAGGTGTTGCCTTTGAGCACGATTCCCCGCACCACCCGCAGATAGTGCGTGAGCGGCAGCACCGAGCCGATCCACTGCGCCCATTCCGGCATGCCCTGAAAGGGAAACATGAACCCCGAAAGCAGGATCGACGGCAGAAAGAAGAAAAACGACATCTGCACGGCCTGCAACTGGTTCTGGGCAATGGTTGAAAAGGTGATCCCAACGCCTAAATTGGCGGCAATAAACGGGAAAGACACCAGAAAAAGCAGCGGCAGGCTGCCGATGACCGGCACTTTAAAAAGTGTCATGGCCGCAATGATAATAAGCCCCATCTGGATATACCCCACCACAATATAGGGCAGCATCTTGCCCAGCAGCACTTCAACCGGTCGCACCGGCGTAATGAGCAGATTCTCCATGGTGCCGCGCTCGCGCTCGCGGGTGATGGCCAACGAGGTGATGATGACCAGGGTCATGGTCAGGACCACGCCCATGAGTCCGGGCACGATGTTATACTGGGTGACAGCTTCGGGATTGTAGCGGGCGTGCAGGCGCAGCTCCACCGGCCCGTTGGCCGGGCGCAGGGCTATTAACGGGCCGGTGAGGTCGCGGGTAAAGGCATCGGTTGCGGCCTGGCGGATGGCGGACACGGCATTGGAGGTGGCGGACGGATCGGTGGCATCGGCTTCGAGCAGCACCACCGGCCGGTCGCCCCGGGCCAGATCGCGGCCGAAGTTGACGGGAAAGGTCACCACGAACTGGATGCGCCCCAGCCGCAGCAGTTCGTCGGCCTCGGCTTCCGTGCCGATCGCCTGGGTGAATTTAAAATAGCTGCTGTTTTGCATCGCCATGGCCATATCGCGGGAAAAGACCGACCGGTCGTTGTCGAGGATGGCCGTGGGCAGATTTTTGGGGTCGGAATTGATGGCGTAGCCAAAAAGGATGAGTTGGAGCAGCGGAATGCCCACCATCATGCCAAAGGTCACCCGGTCGCGGCGCATCTGGGTGAATTCCTTGGATACCATGGCCGCGAAGCGAATCAGGGAAAACGTGACGATGCGGGCCATCAGGTCACCGCCTTACGCATGAGGCTGATAAAGACCTCTTCGAGGTTGGAGGGAATCTGGCGCAGGGTCAGCGGCGGGGCAGCATACGGGGCCAGACTGTGGGCCAGGACATCAGCCTCGCGGCCGCTGACGTGCAGGGTGATGCCAAAGGCCACCACCTGCTCAACACCCGGCAGGCCGCGCAACCGGTCGATCAGGCCGTACAGTTGCGGGCCGGCAATTTCGTAAGTGACCAGCCCTTCGGCCGCAACGACCTGGGCCACCGTGCCGGTGGCCAACAAATGCCCGTAGGCAATGTAGGCCAGACGATGGCAGCGCTCGGCTTCATCCATATAATGAGTGGAAATAAGGGCTGTTATGCCCTCACCGGCCAGTTTGTGGACCTCGTCCCAGAAATCGCGCCGGGCCATGGGATCGACCCCGGCAGTGGGTTCGTCCAGAAGCAGGAGCTGCGGTTCGTGGATCATGCAGGCGGACAGGGCCAGCCGCTGCTTCCAGCCGCCGGACAGGGTGCCGGCCAACTGGTCGCGAAACCGGCCAAGGTTCATGCGCCCGATGGTGCGGTCAATGGCCGCGCTGCGATTGGCCACACCGTACATGCGACTGATGAAATCGAGATTTTCCCGCACGGTCATATCGTCATAGAGGGAAAATTTCTGGGACATATAGCCGACATGGGGCTTTATCAGCTCGGCCTGGGTGCGCACGTCAAAACCAAGGCAGGTGCCCTGCCCGTCGTCGGGCCGCAACAGCCCGCACAACATGCGGATAAACGTGGTCTTGCCCGAGCCGTTGGGGCCTAAAAAGCCGTAGATCTCCCCCCTGCCCACCTGCATGTCGAGGTGGTCCACCACGGTTTTATGGCCAAAGACCTTGGTCAGGCCGGTCACGTCAATGACCGGGGGCGACGGATTCACTGGGGGCCTGCGCCGACCGCAGGGTCCAGGGACACATCGATGGGCTGGCCGGGATGCAGGCGCACGGCGTCGGCCGGGGTAAAATCCGCCTCGACCATGATGACGAGTTTTTCCCGAAACCCCTGGCTGTAGATCACCGGCGGCGTGTATTCGACCTGGGGGGCGATATAGCGGATGGTCGCGGCCACCGGTTCGGCCCCGCCGTCCCAGGCCACCCGCACCGGGCTGCCCACAGCCAGCCGGCCGGCCACGGCTTCGGGCAGGAAAAAGCGGGCCTTGATGTTGGCGTCGGGGAGCAGCACCACCACCGGACTGCCCGCCGCCACCCATTCGCCCTGGTAGTGCAGGGTATCAAAGACCACCCCGGCCACCCCGGCCGACTGGCGCATCTGGTCGAGATTCCAGCGGGCCTGCCCAACAGTTGCCCGGGCAGCGTCCACGGCATCGGCCGCCGCCGTGATCTGATCGATGCGGCTGGGCAGCCGGCCCGTGGCCAGTTTGGCTTCCAATTCCTTGACTTGATGCTTGTCCCGGACGTTGGTCGTGCGCACGGTGTCGAGCTCTTCCTTGGCGATGGTGGCCGAGGCGTAGAGCTTGACGCGGCGCTCGTATTCCAGGCGCGACAGTTCGTGGGACGCCTCGGCCCGGCGCAGATCGGCCAGAATCTGGTCGATTTCTTCGGGCCGCAGTCCTTTTTTCTTGTCGTCCAGGGTGGCCTCGGCCTGGCGCAGATCGGCCTCGGCCAGGGCCAGCCCCTGGGCCTCGTAGGCGTGTTCCAGCGCGTAGAGCGGCTGCCCGACGGCCACCCGCTCTCCCCGGGAAACCAGCAAGGCGTCCAACCGTCCGGCCAGTTTGCCGGCCACGTAGACAAAGTCCCCTTCCACATAGCCCTGGTAGGTCGTGGGGCCGGGCTGGTCGCAGCCGGCCAGGCCCACGGCCAGGGCCAAAGCCGCAGCCAACAGTGTCAATCGATGCATGGGCCACCTCCGCCAAGCAGGCCGGGACCATCGGTCCTGGCCAGACCGCGCCCCATGACCTGGGCCAGAAACGCCGCCATATCGGCAACAGGCCTCTCCATATCCAGTCCCATATCCCGGCCCGCAGCGGCAAAGCGCAGCCGCAGGGGTTCGGACAGGCAGTAGACGATCATCGACCCCACCAGGGTCAGATGCACAAACACGGGCTCGGCTGCAACCAGCAGGCCGGCCGCCTGCCCCCGGGCCAAAATGCCCCGGGTGACGGCGAAAATGCGCCGAAATTCTGCCAACGCGGCTTGCGGCATGTTGACCGCGCCCGAGGCCATTTCCAGGGCCATGATCCGGGGCAGCACCGGCAGGCGCGTAAACAGGTCGGCCAGAGCGGCGGTCAGGGCGCCCAGGGCGGCACCGGGCGCAGTCTCGGGGGCTGCAGCCTGCTCGAGTGTTCCCGCCACCTGGGCAAAGAGATGCAGCAGCACGGCCTCGTAGAGTTTTTCCTTATTGCCGACGTGGTAATACAGCCCCGCCTTATTGACGCCGGCCCGTTTGGCAATGGCGTCAACCTTGGTTCCGGCAAAACCTTCCCGGCTAAACTCCTGCGCCGCGGCGTCGAGGATACGCGTTTTTACATCTGGGGCATCGACCATTGGACTCTCCGGTTAAACCATTCGTTTCAAACAAACGGTTAAAACGTCTTGTCGCCGGCGTCAAGCTCGAACCGGCGCTGTCCACTTCCCATTTTGGTTAAACAAGTGTAATCAAAAGTCCGGCCGGCCCGAGAGCGTTTAATCGCCGCGCCTGGAAACGATGACACAAACCGCCCTTTCTCTGCTTTTCGCACCGTTTACGGCTGTCGGCCGCGCCGCTCTAACCTTTGTGGCCGAGCTTGGCGGCTTCTCTATTTTTCTGGTCCAGGGATTATGGCGCATCGTGGTCCCGGCTCCGTCGTGGACCAAGATCGTACAGCAGGTCTATTTCATCGGGGTCAAATCCATTTTCGTCATCGCGCTCATCGGCCTGTTCACCGGCATGGTGCTTGGGTTGCAGGGGTATTACACCCTGGTCAAATTCGGCAGCGAGGGCCTTTTGGGCGCAGCGGTGGCCCTATCGATCATCCGCGAGCTTGGCCCGGTGCTGACCGCCATCATGATTACCGGCCGGGCCGGTTCGTCCATGGCCGCCGAAATCGGCATCATGCGCATTTCCGAGCAGATCGACGCCCTGTCCACCATGGACATCAATCCCATTCGTTTTTTAGTGGCCCCCCGGCTGGCGGCGGCGCTTATCTGTTTTCCGCTGCTGACCGCTCTTTTTGATGTTGTGGGCATCATGGGCGGCTATATTTCCGGTTGTGTGCTGCTCGGCATCAACCCCGGCGTCTATTTTGACCGCATCGACGCAACGGTGGAATTGGCCGACGTCACAGGCGGTTTTGTCAAGGCCCTGGTCTTTGCATTGCTTGTAGCGGCAATTTGCTGCTATGAAGGCTACTTCACCCATACCCGGCGGGAGGGCTTCGGGGCCAAGGGCGTGAGTCTGGCCACCACCTCGGCGGTGGTCCTTTCCTGTGTGGTTATTTTGGTCGCGGACTATGTCCTGACCTCGTTTTTGCTGTAACGCAGAAGTCGGCGGGCGTGTTGCAAGTTGCGCGGGTTCGCCGTAAAAGGCCGGTGGCATGAAAAAATACGCGATGGAAACGTCGGTCGGCATCTTTGTCCTGGCTGGACTTTTGTGTGTGGCCTATCTGACCGTCAAGCTCGGCAAGCTCGAAGTCATCGGCGGCGATGGATATCAGGTCACGGCGCGGTTTAAAGACGTGACAGGGCTTAAAAGCGGTGCCTACGTGGAGATGGCGGGCGTGCGGATCGGGCGGGTATCGGGCATAAAGCTTGATCAGAAAGATCACGCCGCCCTGGTGGCCCTGACCCTGGACAAGGATGTGCGGCTGACCGACGACGCCATTGCCTCGATCAAGACGAGCGGGCTTATCGGCGACAAGTTCGTCAAGATTTCCCCGGGCGGTTCCGATGATCCTTTGCGTCCCGGCGGCCTGATCGTTGAGACCGAGTCGTCGGTTGATTTGGGCGATCTTATCGGCAAATATGTTTTTGGCGGGGTGAAATAGCCGGCCTCCCGCCCTCCCCTGACTTTTACCAGTGGTGGAAATTGCGTATGCAACGCTTCATGTCTTGTCTGGTGCTGTTCCTGATCCTCATGAGCGCCACGGTCTCCCGCGCCTCGGCCGGCCCGGCCACGGACACGCTGAGCCAGTCGGTTGACCGTATTATCGGGCTGCTGTCCGACCCGGCGTACAAAAACCAGGAATCCCGGCCCGGTCTGCGGGTCAAGCTCATTGCCTCCATTGCCGAAATTTTCGACATGAAAGAACTGTCCCGCCGGGCGCTTGGCGCGGAGTGGAACAAGTTTTCCCCAGAGCAGCAGGACCGGTTCGTCAAAGCTTTCGGAACGCTGCTGGAAAACACCTACCTTGACAAAATCGAAAGCTACACCGATGAAAAGGTGCAGTATCTTAAAGAACAGGATCTTGGTGACGGCAAGGCCGAAGTAGCTACCAAGGTCGTGGGCAGGGGCAAGGAGATTCCCATCTCCTACCGGCTGGTGGATCGCAGTGGCTGGAAAGTGTACGATGTCATCATTGAGGGCGTGAGCCTCGTACAGAACTACCGCAGCCAGTTCGGCCAGATCCTCATGAATGAAAGCCCTGATGCCCTGATTGCAAAAATTTCGACCAAACGTTCCTGAACCCCGGTGGGTGTCTTTGCAACCATATCGGTACGCGGCAGTGAATAGTTTTTGACACAGGCCCCGCACAAGGGCAAAAGACATGTACAATGACGCTTCGGTAGAGCTGTTTTTTTTAAACGCAAGAACCGCGTGGAGATGCCATGATAGCCGCCTTGCCCCGTAAATGTATCCTGATCCTGCTTGTGCTGTCGGTCCTGGCTTCGACTGGTTGCCATCACCGTAACCAGACCGGCAAGGATATCGGCAAGGTGGCGCAGCCGACTGCAACAGCGGCCCAAGCCCCGGCTGTCACGCCGGCTGCTGCCGAGGCCCCGGTTCCGGCCGAGGCGAGCTACGGCCCGGTCGCTGATCCGCTCTACCACTGGAACAAGTTCTGGTTTGGCTTCAACCATCTCTTCTACAGCGGTCTGATGCGCCCTATCGCCGTCAGCTACGCCTTTGTGGTGCCCAAACCCGTGCGTTCTGGCCTGACCAACGCCTATCAGAACTTCATCTTTCCCATACGCTTCTTAAACGCCCTGCTCCAAATGGACTTTAAGAAGGCCTCCAAGGAATTCGGCCGGTTCATGCTCAACAGCACGCTGGGTATCGGCGGTCTCGTGGATGTGGCCAAAGCCGATCCCAACCTGGCTCCGGGCAACGAAGATTTCGGCCAGACCCTGGGCTTTTACGGCATAGGCGACGGCATCTACATCGTCTGGCCGTTCCTTGGCCCCTCCACCCTTCGCGACACTGTCGGCATGGCCGGCGACGCCGTCGCCAATCCCCTGACCTGGATATTTGGCCCCTGGTCCATCGGCGGCGAGGACAACCCCTGGTACTGGTCCTACATCATCAAGGGAGGCGACGTTTTTAACAATCTGCCGAACAGGCTGGAAGCTTACGACAGTGTCGTCAAACCGGCGGTCGATCCCTACACCGCCGTCAAGGACGCCTATATCCAGTACCGGCGAAACGCCATCTCCCAGTAACCCGCGCCATCCCGACGCCGCCGTGCCCAGGCACGGCGGCGTTTTTCGTGGTTTTATGGATACACCCTCGCCGCAATCCCCGACCGAGGCGGTCACAGCCGTCCGCCTGCCCCTCTGCGGCGGCATCCTGGCCCTGACCGCCAGCTACCGCACCCAGCGTTTCTCCCGCCACATCCACGAAGAATACGCCTTGGGCCGCATCGAATCCGGGGCCTTGGCTTTTCGCTATCGGGGAAACACGGTGGTGGCCGCACCGGGAAGCCTCAGTCTGGTCCAGCCCGGAGTGGCCCACGACGGCGGACCGGCCGTGCCCGAAGGCTGGCGCTATCGCATGCTCTACCTGCCGCTGCCGGCTTTGGCCCTGGTGCTGCCGCCGGGCGCGCCGCCGCCCCATTTCCGTCCGGGGGTCATTGAAGACGCCGTTCTTGCGGACAGACTGGGCCATGTCCATCGTTTGCTCCTGGAGCCGGGCGTCTCCACCCTGGCCAAGGAGACGCGGCTCCTCGCCTTGCTGGCCGCCTGGATTGCCCGCCACGGCGACGACCACCCGGCGGCCCCGCGCAGTCGCTGCGAACCCCGGGCGGTGCGTTTGGCCCTGGAGATGCTGGCCGCGCACTTTGCCGCCGATATTTGCTTAAGCGATCTGGCCGCCGCCACCGGGTTGTCGCCGTGGCATCTGGCCCGGGCCGTTACCCGCCACACCGGCCTGCCGCCCCACGGCCATCTGCTGGAATTTCGCTGCCGGGCCGCCCGGGACCAGCTTGCCGGCAACGCCCGGCTGGCCGATATCGCGGCCAATGTAGGGTTTGCCGACCAGAGCCATCTCACCCGGGCGTTTAAGGCCCGCTTTGGCCTGCCGCCTGGTGCCTGGCGCAAGATCGTTCAAGAAAGCCGCGTCCGGGTCCGCTAGACTCCGTCATCATCTTTGACGGAGGTCTCTATGTCGTCCCGCTTCAAAGCGGTTGCAGCCTTGGTGGCCGCCATGGTCCTGGTCGGGTCATCCGTGGCCGTGGGCCGCAGCATGACCGCTGTCCTACCGCTCTATTTCGCTTCCCTGGCCCGCTTTGCCCTGGCCAGCCTGATTCTTGTCCCCCTGGTCGTCATACTGGAAGGCCGCTTCCCCAGGGTGTCGCGCCGCACGTTGGCGGCACTGTTCGCCCAGGCCGTGTGTGGTTCATTTTTGTTTACCGCCTGCCTGCTTTACGGTCTGGCCCTGACCGGCGCGGCCCAGGCCGGGGTGGTGGCCGCAGCCACGCCGGCCATGGTCACTCTCCTTGGACGGCTTCTCTTCCGGGAACGCCTGCCCCGGGCCGCTGTGGCCGGTATCGCCTGCACCACGGCCGGCCTTGCCGTTATCGGCGGTGGCGGCGAAGCTGGTATCGGGCCGTCGCCGATTTTGGGCAATCTGCTGGTATTATGCGCCGTCGGCTTTGAAGCGATCTTTTTGCTCTTGCGCCGCACGGTCCGGGAACCACTCTCCCCCTTGGCTGCGGCCATGTGGGTATCCCTGCTCGGCTGCGTCCTCTTTCTCGGGCCTGGAATGTGGCAAGGGACGGGGATGCAGCTTTCCCAGCTGACCGCCCGCTCCATCGGTGAGGTTGTCTACTACGGCCTTGGCGTGACTGCCGCCGCCTATATGCTCTGGTTTTACGGTGTGATGCGGGTGGATGCGGCCACGGCTGGCGTGACCACGGGCGTTATGCCTGTGGCTGCACTGGGCTGCGCGGCGCTGTGGTGCGGGGAGACGGTGGGCTGGCGGGAGTTGGCTGGCTGCGTCGGGGTGCTGGCCGGCATTGTGTGTCTGTCGGTGCGGCCCGCAGCAAAACCGGCGCGGCTTGGGCACATCCCCAAGGCCGCGCCGGCGAAGTGATCAGGACCCCGACGCCTTGGGCGGCGGCGGCACATAGCCGTCAGGCAGCGGCGGAGCCGGCTCCACTTTGGGCGGCGCGTACTTGACCGAAGGCTTGGGCGAAGAGGCGTTAGGAGCAGGTGTGGCCGCCGCCGGACTCACCTTGGCGGTCGCCTTGCCAGAAGTTTTGGGCGGGGCAGCGTTGTCCACAGGCTGTTCGGCCACCAGCCGGGGCTCGGTCACCCCGGCGGCAAACAGCTCGCCTTCCAGTTCCGCCCGGTTGCCGTCCTTGACGGCAAAAACCTTGAAAAACGTCTTATTGTTGAGCTTGCCCTGGTCCATACGCGTGGAAAATCCCCGCGCTTCCAGGGTGGTCATGAGTTCGCCGGCCTTTTCGCTGTGGGCAAACGAACCGACCATGAAGGTGAACGCGGCCCGATCCGATGGGGCACCAGCAGCCGGGGCCTCGTCAGCCCGCGCAGGCGCTGCCGGGGCGGCTGGCAGGGCTTGTTGGCCCGCCCCCGATGGTGCGGCCGGCGGGGCGGTCTGGGCACCCGGCCCCTGGGCCTGCCCGGACTGTCCAGGTTGCCCGGGCTGCTCGGCAGTCCCCGGCGAAAAGGGTTTGGGCGCAAAGCGGGGATCGGTCACGGCCGGGGCAGGCTCCACCAGCGGCGGTGCAATGGTCCGGGCGGCCCCGGCCGGACCCGTAGCCGCAGACGGCGGCACGACCTGATCCGGCGCAGCCACCGGAGCAGGCGCGGAATACGGTGCCGGCGGTGTCGGTCTGGCCTGGGCCGGCGGCGGCGGGGGTGGCGGTGGCGGCGCCTGTCGGGACCAGCCGGAGTCGCTTGGCTGGTCGGGGGCCGGATGCCCCAATATTTCCTTTTCAAAATCCTTGTTCGCAGCACACCCGGCCAGGCAGCAAGCCAGCAGGGCTGACGCGGTGATCAGACGCCGATTCAAAAGCGCCTCCTCCCTGTCGTGATTGGCGCAGACACCGGTCTAGACGATGCCTACGAGCCGGCTCAAGGTATCCTTGGCGGCGTGAAAATGGACCATGGCCGCAGCGAGTTCGCCCAAGGCCTTGTCCCGGGCAGCCTGTTCCACGACAGCGGCGGCCCGGGACAGGGCCTGCGCGCCAATAGAGGCGGCGGAACTTTTGATGGTGTGGGCCTGCAGGACAACGCGATCCAGGTCGCCGGCTTCGTAGGCCTCGTCAAGCAGGGTCCGCCGCTTGGCCACCTCATGCCAGATGCAGTCGAAAATCCGCCGGAAACCGTCCGGATCAATACCCATGTGGTGACGTGCGCCTTCTGGATCGAAAGTCGCCGGCTCCCTGGCCCCGGTTTCCCGGGATTCCTCCCCAGCCGGCTCCCCGCCTGGATACAACCCTTTCATGGAGCCTCCATGGCAAACGCTCGGCCTGCCGCCGATCTGCCGCGACCACTCCTGACTGCTGCCGGATTCAGTTCAAAAAGACCACTTCCGTGCCGACGTCAATCATTTTGGCCAAGTCCTTGCCTTCATCGTTGCGCATGCGGATGCAGCCGCTGGTGACGGGCCGGCCTATGGAGCCGGGGTTGTTGTTGCCATGGATGCGGAAACCATAGCCATGGGACAAAATAATCTTAAACGTACCCATGGGATTGTCCTTGACCCCCGGCCCCACGTATTCCGGCAGCGGCTTGCCTTTTTTCAACGCCCGCTCCTTCATCGCCGGAGTCGGTCGCCAGGACGGCTCGAAATTGATGCCGGTCACCGTGCCCCAGCCTTGCGGGGCTTCCATATCCCGGCCCGGCACGGCCACCACGTATAGCCGCACGAGATTGCGGGAGCCATCGGGCAGATTCTCATAGAGGTAGAGCTTGCGCTGGGACAGGTGGACTTCTATGGCATAGCGGATCTTGTGGGCGTTGGCCTCGGCTGCGTCCTGCCCTGCCCCGGCGGCGGAAGGTTGCGCCGCCACAAGGGTGGCCAAAAACCGGTCCAGCCCGCCGCCGTCGGCAACCGGGACATAGGCCGGCATGGCCGGGGGCGGCGTCAGTTTGCCCACCGTTTCCCGGTTCGCGCCGGCCGGGGCGGCCGGTGCCGGGGCCGCCTTGCCGGCCGCTGCCGGCGTTTTGCCCGATTGGGTCTGTCCCGACTGGGTCTTGTCCGGCAACGTCTTGGCCGGTGGGGTCTGGCCGGTCGCGGCAACCGTTTTTCCATCCCCAGCCGTCTTGCCGGTCTCGGCCGTGCCCATGTCCGACCCGGGCCCGGCCCCGGGCCGGGCCACGCTGCGATCCATGCGTGCGGCATAGGCCGGCATGGGCGCGATATCGTCAAAGCCGGTCAGAAATCCGCCGTGGACATAGCCTGCCTGGCCATCGGCCAGGGTCACGGCCACATACTCGCCTTTTCGCGCCGTTACGGTCACAGTCTCCCCAACCCGCAACGCCCGGATCATGGGCGATGTCCCGTCCGGTCCCTGGCGCAAGGCCAGCCCCTGCAGACGCACCGCTTCCAGTTGCCCGGCCAAAGCTTGCCAGGGCACAGCCCCAAACAGTCCCAGCAGCATCGCGCCCAAAACCCATCCCCGCATCACTCCCATCCCTCCAACATTCCCTGTCCGACCCTTTCTGTCTGGGCCTTGCCATAAAACTGTCATCCCCGACAAGACAAACGACCGCCCGCTTCGGGCCAACCCGGCCCTCAGGCCGTTTTATACCGCACCAGGGGCCGACGGCGACTGGTTGGCCGCAAAAAGGTCACATCCGGCCAGCCCAGGGCCACCACGGCATGGACCGCTTCCCCGGAAGGCACCCCGGCCGCCTCTTTGACCCGCCGATCATGGCGCATGGCCTCGACGGCGTAGCCGATCAGGCAGGTGCCCAGGCCCAGGCAATGGGCCGTCAGCAGCATGTTGCCGGTGGCCAGCAAGGCATCCTCGGCCGGACAGCTCCCGCCGGGCCGCGACCCGACGATCACCACGGCCGTGGCCCCGTGAAACAGCCGATCCGTGCGGTCGCGTTCCCAATCCACCAGGGCGGCGGCCACCGAGGCAAAATGCTCCCGGTAGTAATTTTCCAATTCCGGCCGGCCAATAAAGGTATAAGCCCGCCGCAAAAGCGTATTGGCGGCCAGTTTGTTGAGGCGCGCAAAAAAACCGGCCACGGCCTGGCCAAGCCCCAGGACCGCAGCCCGGGAAGTCAGGGCCGTAAAGGTCCAGGCCTGGGAATTGGTGCCGGAAGGAGCCGTCACGGCCGCGCGCAGCAGATCTTCGAGCATGGCACCGGACACGGGCTTTTCCGTGAAACACCGGCAGGAGCGCCGCGAACGCAGCAGATCGACCAAGGGGCCGGCCGGGAATTCCCCGGGAGCAAGGACCGCGCCACGGGATTCGATAACGTCATAGTGCTCGGCCCAGCCGTCGCCGGCCGGCGCAGTGGCAGCCCCGGTCGGACACACCGACCCGCAATGGCCGCAGCCGATGCAACCCGATTCCTGCACCTGGATGCGCCCGTCGATCAGGGTCAAAACCCCGGAAGGGCAGGCTGTCGCGCACAGTCCGCAACCACTGCACGTCTGCGGATCAATCTGCGGCAACTGTTCCCCCATGCTCATGCTGCGACTCCCTCTGGGCCAAAACTGTTACTTGCGTCGCCCGGGCGTCATTGGCGTCCCGAGCGCAGCATCAAACCCGCCGGGCCGGGCCAGACGTCTGGCCGCCACAAACCAGCGTTCGTAATCTGTTCCGGGCAAACGATCCACACCCACGCCGCCGCGCCGGGGGCTGGAATGGAGCATGCGGCCGCTGCCGAGATAAATGCCGACGTGGCTGATGCCCACGTCCCGGTTGGTGGCGAAAAAAAGCAGATCCCCGGGAGCCAGCTCCGTGGCGGCCACCGGCGTGCCAAGCCCGGCCTGCAACCGGCTCTGGCGCGGCAGATCGCAGCCGAAGCGGGCGTAGACGGCCTTAGTCAGCCCGGAACAGTCGATGCCGGTGGCAGTGTCGCCGCCGAGCCGATAGGGCGCGCCGAGATACGGCTGGGCCGCGCCCATGATCCGCTCGCCGGCTTCGGAGAGCGGCCCCAGATCCACGGACAGCACCCTGGCCAGAGGCGGCCCACCCAGGGCGTTTTGCTCCCGAAGCGCCCGCATGAGCGCCTCGTGTTCGAGCTTGCCTTCAAGCAGCGGCTTGTAGTGCTCGTTGACCTTGGTCGTGCTGGTATGGAGCATGCCCAGGCTGTCCTCATAGCCGTAGACGGTGCGGGCCAACCCCTGCCCGGGCAGCAGAAAGACCAGCGTCGCGGCCAGCAAACCGCCCTTGACGATCCGATCCAGCCAGCCCAGCCCGGTGCCGCGCGCACAGGAGCCGCGCTGCAGTGAGGCAGGCCCTTCTCCAGACCGTGGCGGCAACCGCCAGATGACAGGCGCACAGAAGGCGAGCATCAGGCCCCGCCGTAGACGATGCGCTGGCCGTCGTCGATGCGCGTGGTTTTGACGCATTCGCGCCGAAACGCGCACAGTTCCTGGCCGCAGCGGTCATGCACGCCCCAGGCAAAGCAGGGGGAAAAACCTTCGTGTTTTTGAATGGTGCGCACAGCATCAATGGCGGTCAGGCCCGAAACGTCCAGGCCCAGTTCCCGGGCCTTGGTTTTAAGTTCCCGCACATCGAGTCCCATGGTGCCGTAAAAGGCTTCGCGCCCAAGGCCATCCTCCGGGGTGTCAAAAAGACGTATCGCCACCACGGTGCCGCCGCCTTCGCCCTGGCGCAGATCAATCTCGCCGTTGTGTTCGAGAACCGCCTTGCGGGCCAGTGTCAGGCCGATGCCGGCCCCCCGGGCCTTGGTGGTGAAAAAGGGATCAAAGACAAAGGCGCGCAACTCGCCGCGTACCCCCGGCCCATCGTCGGCCACGGTCAACCGGCAGGCATCGTCGCGCCGGGTCAGGCTGATGGCGATGGCAACGGCCTCGCGACCGGAAAATTCCACGGCATTCAGTAAAATTTCGTCCAAAGCCTGACAAAGCAAAGCCTCGTCAGCCACGATCTCCACCGACTCAAGGTCCAGCGTAAACTCCACCCGTTTGTGCAGACCGGTTGCTGCTTCGCCCGCCCGGGAAGCGGCTTCCTCAAGGAGTCGGGTCAGCTCCACGGTATCAAACCGGGGCTGGGCCAGGGACGCCAGCCGCACCACAGCACCCACGAGATCTTCGAGACGCCGGGCTTCCTGAAAGATGATGTCGGGATGTTCCGTCGAGAGATGCCGCTCCTTGTGCTCGCGCAGCAGCTTCAGGGCAAAGCCGCCGATGGCCGCCGCCGGATTGCGCACCTGATGGGCCACGGACAGGGCCAGATTATTCAGGCTTTCGATCATGTCGTGCTGAAGACGGTTTTTTTCACGCAGGGCGGCCGTTTCCCGCTCCCGGCTGCGGTACAGGGCCGTCTCGTCGTCAAAGAGCAGCGTGACGCCAACCGGCTTGCCGTCAATTTGCGGACAGGAGGCAGTCATGGAAAAACGGCGCAACTCGCCGTCGGGACGCAGATAGTCGGCCAGACAATGGCGAAACGCCTGGCGTTTCTCCACGGCCTCGACCAGATTGCGATTGAATTGTTCGTTGATCGGTTCGCTGCGTACCAGCGTGCGCCAGTCACGGCCTTCCAGGGTGTCGTTTGCCAGGCCGAGCAGGTGCGCGGCTGACGGGCTGGAGACAATGATCGTACCGCGCGGGCCTATGACGAGCAACCCAACCGGAATGGTCTTGATGACGTTTTGGACGAGTATCTGTCTGACGCTTGGCATGCCTCTATCCCGGCCTGCGCGGATATCGTCCCTGGTAGGCCTGCTGCGGCCCGAAGACAAGCCCCGGGCCGCAGCATAGTGAACGGTTACTGGCTCTTGGCCGGTTGGCCGACCTTGGCCGCGACACCGACAAATTCTTCAAGCACTTCAACAGGCACGGCACCGCGCACCGGAGCGCCGTTTATCAGGAACACCGGCGTGCCTTCAAAGCCGAAATCCCGGGCTTCCTTGGTATCTGCTGCGATCCTTTCGGCCAGATCCTTGCGCTTGATGTCCTCGGCCAGCCGTTTGGCGTCAACGCCGAGTTCCTTGGCGATGGCGTCCAGGACTTCGTCGCCCTTGTCCGTCACATCTTTTTGCCGGGCAAAAACACCATCCATAAAGGCCCAGGCCTTCTGGGGATCTTGCAGATTGATGGCTTCAAAATACAGGGCCGCCCGGACACTGTTTTTCCCGGTGGCAAAATGCTTGAACACCAGCCGGATGTCCTGGGGGTGCTTCTGGGTCAGAGCCTTGACCGTGCCGGCGGCCTGGCCGCAGAAATGGCACAGAAAATCCGAATATTCAACGATGGTCACCGGCGCGTTCTGCGGTCCAAGCGTTGCCCGCCCCGCTTCCAAGGCTGGGGTCAGCGGCTTGGCCAGGGACTGGGCAAACCGGGCCCGCTCCAGTTCCTTCTGGCGCGTCCGGGCAGTATTTTCAATCACTTCGAGCACGGCCGGACCTTGTTGGCGGATGGCCTCCACCACGATTTCGGGATGCTCGCGCAGCACCTTGCGCACGCGTTCCACGTCGTCGTCAGCCCTGGCCGGCTGCGCCAGCGCGCTCAGCACGGCCACCGCCACAAGCAGTCTCCATTTGCCCATACTTCCTCCGATACCCGCCGCAAGTTCGACGTTTTATCCCCGGTTCATAGCCCCTTTCGTTGCGCCTGTCATCCGTCTCCCGCCCTCGCCTCCCGGCACCCTGGGCAACCCATTATCGACGCGCGCTACCCGGCCTGCTAATAAGGGGCCATGGAATATCTGCTGCTCGGCCTCGCCCTCATTGTCGGTGTGCTGGCCTTTTGCCTGTCAGGCAAGGAACCTGCCTCGGGCGGCACCTGACTGCCTGCAGCCTGCCGCCGGGGGCGGCCTGCCGCTTCGCAACCAAAGCCCACCGTTCCCGAGAAGAGAGGGCACGGCGCACCAGACAGGGATTGAACATGCCCATTGCTTCCCATAAGCCCGGCCCCGCCAGCAATGCCACAACGCCCGGCGGCGCATTGCACATACCCAACGCTTCCCGTGCGCCCGGACCCAAGCCGGCCGGGCTGCCCGCTGCACTCCTGGCCCTGGCGCTGGGGGTGGTTCTGGCCCTGGCCGCCTGCCAGCGGCCGCCCGCTGACGATGCCGGCCGCCAGCAGCAGGCCTATGCCCTGTACGACGGCTACCGGCAACAACTGCCGCAAGTAGCAGACATCGCCCCGGCCAAGGCCCTGGCCTTGCAGCAGGCGGGCGAAGCCGTCTTTGTCGATGCCCGCACCGACGCCGAACGGGCCGTGTCCACCCTGCCCGCCGCCGTGACCGAGGCGGCCTTTCTGGCCGATCCCGCCCGATTTGCCGGCAAGACAGTCATTGTCTACTGCACCATCGGCTACCGCAGTGGGCTTGTGGCCCGGACCCTGGCCCAGCAAGGCATCCCGGCGTTGAACCTGGCTGCCGGAATACTCGGCTGGCTCCATGCCGGCGGTCCCCTTGTGGACGGCACGGGACAGCCGACCAAACGGGTGCACGTCTACGGCCGGACCTGGAATCTCGCCCCCCTGGCCTACACCGCCGTCTGGTGAAATTTACATAAAAAAATGATGCCTCCGGTGGCCGGGGGAAGAAGACAGAAGAGTGCCTCCGGCGGCCAAAGGGCTGAGCCCTTTGGAATCCCACCTGAAGGCAAGGGGTTAAGGGGGCACACCTCGCCCTCCCTGAAAGGGAGAAGTATTTCAAGGGGTTTTGGGCATGGCTGAGAGTTCTCAGCCGTGGACTGGGGCAGCTCGAAATTACCGGTAGTAACGCCTGAAATAGCGCCAGCCGGTGGGGTCGGTCAGGCCAAAACGGCGGGCGGCCAGATACTGCGCACACAACCAGACCACGCCGGCCGCCTTGCCGCCAAAGCCTGCTCCGGCCCAGCGCCGCCCGGACACCGTCACGCCGCCGCCAAGGCACAACGTCTCGCCGACAGCGCGCAGGCGCAACGACAGCTCGACATCCTCCATCAACGCCATATTCGGAAAGCCGCCGGCTGCGGCAATCGCCTCACGGCGAAAAAACTGGCCCTGATCGCCAAAGCCGATGCCCGTGGTCCGGGCGCGCAGGGCATTAAGCATCGTTATAAACGCCAAGCCGGCCCCGGGCGCGTCAAAGTGCATGCCGACCACGCCGCCCCCGGCCCAGGGGCAGGCATTGAGCGCCCGGACTAGGCGGGCCGGGGCTGCGGCAGCCAACACCGCGTCGGCATGGAGCACCAGCACAACGTCGCCCAGGCCAGCGGCCAGCCCGGCCGCAATCTGTCCGCCGCGCCCGCCGCTGGCCGTAACCACCGTCGCGCCATGCCTACGGGCCAGGGCCGCCGTGTCGTCGGTGGAGCCGCCGTCGGCCACCACCACTTCGGTCAGGCCGATTCCCTGCAAGGAAGCAAGGCAGCGTTCGATGTTGGCCGCTTCGTTGCGCGCCGCAACGACCACCGACACCGTACGCACCAGCGCAAAGGCTCGCAGCGGGGCAAGAAAGGCCGGCCGGCGCAGGGAGGCGGCCAGCAGAAGCAGGAAGGGCAGCCAGACCACGGCCATGGCCCAGCCCTCGCCGCCAAGGCCGGCGGCCCGTAGCCAGGTCGGCGTGGTGACGATTGCCTGGGCAGCCAGCAACCACAAGATCGGCCAGCCCGGCCGCAGGGTCCAAAACGGAATAACCACCAGGAAATACCAGGGATAGACCGTGGGCAGACAGGCCAGGACCACAACAATGGCCAACAACGCCCCCCGGGCCTGATCCTGGATGGCCAGCCAACCCGCTGCCAGGGCCAGTCCGCCCGCTACCAGGGCCACGGCCGGAGCCTTGGCGGCCAGGACGGGCTGCAAGGCGGCCACGAGCGGTCCGCCATGGGAGAGCTGGCCGGCAAAAGCAATTAATGAGGCAAAGAGGCCGAACCCGGCGTCCATGTAGGGCAGAAAACACACCAGAGGCACGAGTGCCCAGGCAGCCTTGCCGACGTTTTTGCCTGAGAAAAAGAAAGGAATGAGCAGCAAGGCCGGATATTTCACCAGCCCGGCGGCCCCGAGCCAGAAAAATCCCCATCCCTGGCGGCGGTTGTCTTCAAAGGCGGCCAGAGCCAAGGTTACGGCCAAGGCGACCAGGGCGTCGAGATGCCCTTCTCCGGCTCCCATGGCCAGGGTCAGGGGATTGAGCAGAAAAAGGGCCAGCCAGACGGCGGGCAGGCCGCGCCTTGCCAGCAGCCGGGCCAGGACCAACCCGGTGAGCATATCGGCCAGGGCAAAAGTGATCCTGAAGGCGATTGGCCGGGGGCTTATGGCGGCCACGGCGCGGCAGAACAGCTCGGCCAGGGGCGGATAGGCGGCGGTCAGTTCCGGGTGGTTGACCCGGGCCAGCGCGTCCCTGGCCGGAGCGGAGAGCAAGGGCGGCAGGCGCGCATCGCGCGGGGCGAGGCTATACGGATTGCCCCCGGCTCGCTGCATGTCCCCTTCCACGAGGTAACGGTTCGCATCTGAATCGGCCGGCCAGGCCCACAAAAACAGCAGGCGCACCAAAACGGCCAGGACCAAAAGGCCGACCGTGGTCCGATGCCGGGGAAAGGCCGCAGGAAAGCCGCGCACCGCCAGGAGCAACCCGGCAAAGCCCGCCAGGAAACAAACGGCGTACCCGACCCGCCCCACTTCGTAGCGGCCGCACAGCGCCAGCCCGGCCAGGGCCAGGACGAGGGGGACAAACCGCCATACTGCCCACATCGCTGCCGCGTCGTTGCCCCGAACTTGGCCCACAGCGCCCGGCCGGGAAATGTTCGTCTCTGGGACCACCCTCCCGGTCACGGCTGCTCCGGCGCGGCAGCGGGGGCTGACGGCCGCGCTCCCCGGGGCCGGTCGTTGAGCGCCCAATCATAGTCCGTGTACACCAGACGGTGGTCGGCCAAGGCGTCCAAGGCCGTAGCCAACCGGGGGCCGGCAAAGCGCCGAATGAAGGCCCACGCACCGGTTTCGCCGCCAAAATCCTCGCCGTACCAGTCAAAAAGCTTGCTGACATGCAGCCGGCCATCGGCCACGAAGGTCTGGGCCGGGTCATTGATAAACGCTGCGGTCTGTGCGTCGAGTTGGGCGTTAAGGGTCTGGCCCTGGTAGGGCACCCCGGCCAGGGGCGGACAGCTCACGGAGGCGCAGTTCAGCGCAAAATGCAGGCGCGCGTCACCGTAGTGCCGGCGCAGGATACCGTGCTCGATGGCGTCGAGACTGACCGTTTTGCCAGCCAGCCGGACGAATTCCCGCTTCCAGGGGGATCGCAGGATGTTCCCGGCCTCCTTGATGGACCGGATTCCCGGCCAGTGGTCCAAAATCAGCTTGATGGTCCAGGCATTATAGGCGTTTATGTAAAAGGCAATCCGCTCTGGTTGCGGCAAGGTCGCAGGATCAACAGCGGCCATGGCCTCCAGGACGGTATTCAAAAGTGCTTCCTGCTCTTTGAGTCCCGCATAATCCACCCCGCCGTCGCGGACATGGGCGGCCAGCACAGCAGCATACCCGGCCGAATACGCCCCTTCGCCCCAAGCCTCGGCCCAACCCGTCGCCAGCAGGAAAAAGATCATCAAACAGATTCCAGGCCGCATCTTTCCACCTCCGCCACAGTTCGCGTGGGAAAAGGGCTGTCAGCGCACACGCCTTGTCGCGCTGGGCCGGCTCCTTTCGGGCAAAAGCGTAAGACGCCGCCCTGCTCCAGTTCCCGGCAAAAACCTCGCCCAGACTCAAAATTGCCGATGCGTGCTTTATAATACAGCCAGCTACTCCAGCTCCCGGCAAAGAGCCTCGCCCAGACCGCCCGGCCGCATGGGCCGCCACCCCTGGGCCGGGGCCAGGGTTCGGTCCAGCAGCTTGCCGCCAACGCCAATCCAGGCAGCCTGTTGGCGGGAGATGCGCTTTTGCCCGCAGTCAAGGCTCACCCGTTCCACGGCATAGGCCACGCCCACGGCAAAGCCCTGTTCGGCGGCGATATCGCGCCCTTCATCTGGGGCAAACACCCGCTTGATCCGCACCTTGACCCGCTCGCCATCAGTTCGCACTGAATGGCGGTCATAATACAAAGCCACGGACTGATCGTCATGGGCGGCTAAAAACCGCCAATCCGTGGCCAGGGCCGGGCAGGCCGTTCCCGCAACAACGAGCAGGGTCAAAAGCAAACGCATGGAGCCTCCAAACGGTGCGGCGATGTGACATCGTTCCCCTTCTACCACCGGCCCGGCCGGCTCTCAAGGCGACAATGACGACCATCCCCTTTGACGCAGCGGCAAAAGGGCCTTATGCATCTGTCCGGGGAGTCGGACAGGCTATCGTCGCGGGCCGTAAGGCCCGGGGAGGAAAGTCCGGGCTTCACAGGGCAGGACGCTGGATAACGTCCAGCGGGAGCGATCCCGGGAGAGCGCAACAGAAAACAAACCGCCTGCGCCCCTAAGCGCAGGTAAGGGTGAAACGGTGGGGTAAGAGCCCACCAGTTGCCGTGGTGACACGGCAAGCTCGGCATGCCCCGTTCGAAGCAAGACCAAATAGGAGGGCGTTAAGGCTGGCCCGGCCGTGCCCTCGGGTAGGTTGCTTGAGGCCGTAGGCAACTGCGGTCCTAGAGGAATGATGGCCGCCCCGGAACTTCCGGGGAACAAAACCCGGCTTATCGGCCGACTCCCCTTTTTTTTCCTTCAAACCAAAGGATGCCCTGTGTCCCTGTGGACCGTGCTGCTCGCTGCCGGCTGCGGAACCCGTTTGGCCGAGGCGGCGGGCGGCGTAAAAAAACAGTTTCTTTCCTGTGCCGGCCGGCCGCTCTACTGGCAATCTCTGGCCGCTTTTGCCAAATCCCCGGCCGTGACCGGGGTGGTGGTTGTCTTCCCGCCAGATGATCTGGACGCGGCCGCCCTGGAACTGGGGGGCCTTCTTGAACGCTGCCACCCGGGCATCCCGGTACTCACCACAGCCGGGGGGGCGCGTCGGCAGGACTCCGTGCAAAACGGTCTGGCCGCCCTACCCCGGGAAGCGGCCCTGGTGCTGGTCCACGACGCGGCCCGGCCCTTTGTCGATGCCGGACTCATCGGCCGGGTGGCCGACGCCCTGGCCGCCGGACACAAAGCCGTGATTCCGGTGCTGCCTGTCACCGACACCATCAAGGAAGTGGCCGGGGACACCGTCGTCGCCACCCTGCCCCGGGACGCCCTGGCCGCCGTGCAGACCCCCCAGGGCTTTGACAAGGCCCTGCTGCTGGCCGCTTTTGCCCATGCCGGCCCGGATTTCACCGTCACCGACGACGCAAGCCTCGTTGAACACCTGGGCCAGCCCGTTTTCACCGTAGCCGGAACCCCGGAAAACATGAAGATCACCCATCCCCAAGACTTGGCCCGGCTTGCACCCGCCGCCAGCCAGCCCCTGCCCGTCACCGGCTACGGCTACGACGTGCACCGCTACGCCGATCCGAACCGGGCTCCCGGCAAACAACCGGCCCGGCCCATGAAGCTCGGCGGGTTTCCCATTCTCGGCGCGCCGGACGTGCTGGCCCATTCCGACGGTGACGTGCTGCTGCATGCCCTGACCGACGCGGTGTTGGGCTGTGTGGCCGGCGGTGACATCGGGCGCCTTTTCCCGGACAGCAATCCCGATTTCGACAACATGGCCTCGGGCGTGTTTTTAAGCGAAGCCCTGCTCCTGGCCAAAGCCAGGGGGCTGACCATCACCCACGTCGATCTGACTATCATTGCCCAGATCCCGAAAATCAGCCCCCACGCCGAGGCCATCCGGGTCAATGTGGCGGCATTGCTCGCGCTGGATAAATCGCACGTCAACCTCAAGGCCACCACCGAAGAGGGGCTGGGCTTTACCGGCGAAAAAAAAGGCATCAAAGCCGTCGCCCTGGTCACCGGCTGGCGGTTGGAGCAATAGAAGAATGCAGGGGCGCTGCCCCTGCACCCCGCCGGGGGGATAATCCCCCCGGACCCCTTGGCTGGTGGGCTTTTTTCACCCCTGGCGAAAGCCAGGGGTGAAAAAAGCCCACGGTCAGGTGAATACAGCCGTGGCTCTCTTACCCCAACCCCCTTAAAAAATTTTTGGGGAAAGAGGGGGTCCAGGGGGAGAAAACCCCTTTTTTCAACCAGGGGTTTTCTCCCCCTGGTTGACTTTACAACTCCCCTTTGCAAAGGGTGAGGACTTTTTGACGGGAGGCGAGGATGCAGCTTTATAACACCATGACCCGGGCCAAGGAGCCGTTTGTTCCCCGCGTGCCGGGCAAGGTGGCCCTGTACGTCTGCGGGATCACCGCCTACGACCTGTGCCATATCGGCCACGCCCGGTCTTCGGTGGTCTTTGACGTGCTCGTGCGCTATCTGCGCCACATCGGCAACGAGGTAAAATTCGTACGCAATTTTACCGATGTGGACGACAAGATCATCAAAAAAGCCAATGCCGAGGGTGCGACCTCCACGGAGATCGCCGAGCGCTACATCGCGGCCTTTTACGAAGACATGGACAAACTCGGCATCCTGCGTCCCGACGCCGAGCCCAAGGCCACGGAATATATCGGCGAAATGGCAGCGCTGGCCCAGCGCCTCATCGACGGCGGCCATGCCTACCGCACCCCGTCGGGCGATGTCTATTTCCGAGTGCGCTCCTTTGACGGCTACGGCAAGCTGTCCGGCCGCGACGTGGAAGACATGCGTTCGGGCGCCCGGGTGGCTCCGGGCGAGGAAAAGGAAGATCCGCTGGATTTTGCCTTGTGGAAGGCTTCCAAGCCCGGCGAGCCGGTCTGGGAGAGCCCCTTTGGCCCGGGTCGGCCCGGCTGGCATCTGGAATGTTCGGCCATGAGCGAAAAGCTCCTTGGCATGCCCATCGACATCCACGGCGGCGGCCAGGATCTGATCTTCCCCCACCACGAAAACGAAATCGCCCAGAGCGAGGCGGCCATCGGCGGGGAATTCTGCCGCTATTGGGTGCACAACGGGTTCGTGCGCATCAACACCGAAAAAATGTCCAAGTCGCTGGGCAATTTCGTCACCATCCGCGACATCTACGCCCGCTATCTCCCGGAAGTGCTGCGCTTTTTCCTTTTATCCTCGCAGTACCGCAGCCCGCTGGATTATTCCGACCAGGGCCTGGACGAGGCAGAGAAAGGCATCAAGCGCATTTATGCGGCCAAGGTGCAGATGGAGCAGGCGCTCACCCGCGCCAAATGGAGCGAGAGCAAGCTGCCGGCCGATGTGTCCGAAGAACTGGCCCGGCATGTGGAAGGCTTTACTGCCGCCATGGACGACGACCTCAACACCGCCCAGGCCATGGGCCATGTCTTTGGCCTGGTGCGTCTGGCCGGCCGCCTCATGGATGACAAGACCATGGCCAAAAGCCGGGAGACGGCGGACATCCTGCGCCGCATCCTGGACGCTTTGGCCGAGTGGTCCACGATCCTGGGGGTTTTGGGCAGCGACAGCCAGACGTTTCTGGCCGCATTAAAGGCTTGCCGTTTGACGCGCCTGGGCATCGACGCCGCCCGGGTGGATAGATTGGTGGCCGAGCGCCAGGAAGCCCGCAAGGCCAAGGATTTTGCTCGTTCCGATGTCATCCGCGACGAACTGGCCGGGCTTGGCGTGACGGTCATGGACACCCCCACCGGCCCCCAGTGGGATATTGCCTAGCCAGCCCGCCATGCCGGCGCGCCTTCTATACATCCACCACGACTGCTTTATCCTGGAAGCGGGCGCAAAGACCTTGCTCTTTGACTACCCCGCTTCCAGGTATCTGCCCCAGGCGGCGGCCCAGGTCGCTGCGGCGCATCTTGCCGGCACCGATCTGACGGTTTTCGTCTCCCACAGCCACGACGACCATTTCGATCCCAACCTTGCAGCGGCAACGAGTCGGGCTGCCTCGCGCCGTTTCGTCGTATCCGACGACGTGGCCGACCTTTATGGGACGGTCCTGCCGGCAGACACGGTGGTCCTGGAGCCGGACATGGTCCGGGAGGTCGGCGGCATGACGGTGGAAGGGCTTGAGAGCAACGATATGGGGCTGGCCTATCGCATCGACGTGGCGGGTCTGACCGTCTACTTCGGCGGGGATCTGGCCTTGTGGGACTGGCCGGGCAACTCGCCGGCGGCCAACCGGGCAGTGGGCATGTCCTGGCGGCGGGCGTTAACCCGGCTGGCCGAGCGCCCGGTGGACGTGGCCCTGACCAACATGGACCCCAGGCTGGCGGAAAGTCTGTCCGGCGCGCCGGAACTGCTCCAACGGGTCCAGCCGCGCTACTTCGCGCCCATGCACCTGGGCGGGCACGTCGCATACATCGAGCAATACGCCGAGCGTCTCACCCGTGACGGCAGTGTTCTCTTTCGCTATGCCCGGCCCGGCGATGTTTTGGACATCGAGGACGCGCCTGCCGCCTGACCGGCGTTACTTTAGAAAACAGAAATCCCGCCCTGCCGCTTGCGCCACGCTTCCGCCACCTGGCGGACTTGGGGCAGGCATCACCGCCCTTGGGGATTTTTTTGGGCGCAGTGGCAGCCCCCAAGGGACTTCTCGGCTGCGATCCGTTCCAGGATGGTCGAGCGGCCGGCGTTTCGGTTCAGATCAGCCTCGATGTCGGCCACGGTGTAGCCAAAGCAGAAGCACACCTGTTCGCGCATATCCCTATTCCCTGCCAGTGTCGCAAACCCATTAAAAATCTTCTCCACTTGCAGGGGTTCGGGGAGGGCATGCCGTCGGCCCTACGGTGGTTCCCGTCAAGCTTGTCCTGTGGCATTGCCTACCCGAGGCAAATGCATTTTCGTCCCACCAACCATAACAGCAACGCCGTTCCCCTTTAACCCCCTGCCTTTCAGGTGGGATTCCAAAGGGCTCAGCCCTTTGGCCGCCGGAGGCATCTTCGGTTTTTGCACAGCGCGCTTAGGAAAAAAGCAGCCGGGCCAGATCACCGAGGTTGTCGGCCTTGGGCCGGCCTTTGCCGGCGTCGGGGCTGATGATGGGACCGTAGCCCAGGCGTTCGGCTTGTTTGAGGCGCGTATCCTGGGCAGCGGCCGGGCGGATGCGCCCGGAGAGGTCCACTTCGCCCCAAAAGACGGCCCCGGCCGGCAGGGGCCGGTCGTAAAACGAGGACAGGACCGCAGCGGCAATGCCGAGATCAAGGCCCGGGTCGGCGATTTTCAGGCCGCCGCCGAGTTTGGCGTAGATATCGGTCTGGCCGAGGTTAAGCCGCAGGCGCTTTTCGAGCACGGCCAGCAGCAGATGCAGCCGGCCGACGTCGAGGCCAAGGGCGGCCCGGCGCGGCATGGCCAGAAAGGACTTGGCGGCCAAGGCCTGGACTTCCACGGCAAAGGGCCGCCGCCCTTCCATGGCCATGACCACGGCCGAACCGGACACGGCCGGATCGCGGTCGCCCAGGAAAAAGGTGGAGGGATCGGGCACTTCGCACAGGCCGGCCTCGCGCATTTCCATGACCAGCAGTTCGTCGGTGGGGCCGAAGCGGTTTTTAAGCACCCGCAGGATACGAAAGAGATGTCGGCGCTCGCCTTCGAGGTAAAGCACCGTATCGACCATGTGCTCCAGCAGTTTGGGGCCGGCGATCTGGCCGTCCTTGGTGACATGGCCGACCAGCACCAGACAGGCGTCACCGCGTTTAGCCGCTTCCACGCAGGCGGCGGCCACGGCCCGGACCTGGGACACAGACCCGGCCGCACCTTCGACCCCGGCCGCGTGCATGGTCTGGACGGAATCGAGGATGACCAAATCCGGCGCGGGGTTGGCACCGAGAATATCCACCGTGGCCCCGGCGTCGGTGGTGGAAGCGGCCAGCAAGCCTTCGTGGAGCACGCCCAGGCGTTCGCCCCGGGATTTGAGCTGGGGCAGGGATTCCTCGCCGGAAACGTAGACCACCCGCCGTCCGGCTGCGGCGGCCAGACCGGCCAGTTGCAGGAGCAAGGTGGATTTGCCGATGCCCGGTTCGCCGCCAAGGAGCACGGCCCCGCCCGGGGTGAGCCCGCCGCCGAGCACCCGGTCCAGGCCTTCGATGCCGGTGGGGAAGGGTTTGAAATCCGCGCCCGGGTGTTCCCCAAGGACAATGGGCAGCCCGGACGGCAGGCCGTCGGGGCTGGCGACGCGGGATGAACCGAGCTTTTCCGTCAGGGTGTTCCAGGCCCCGCATCGGGGACACTGGCCGCGCCAGGTGGGGGCCGTGCCCCCGCAGTCGGAGCAGACGAAAAGCCGCTTTGCCTTGACCGCCATCCTACTGCCGGGGCGGATCTTTGACGTCGATGACCTTGACCCCGAATTCTTTGACGGCCTCAGGCGGATCAAAAAAGACCATCATAAACGGCACTTCGCCGGCCGGGGCGATATTGGTGTTGTTGGTGAGCACGCCGACCTGGGAAGCCAGGGCGTTTTTGAGTTCATCGCGGGTCATGACCTGGAGCTGAAAAAGCGACACCGTGTTGCCGGCCAGTTCTTCCTTGGCCGCCAGCGTCCCGCCCTTCTCGTCAAACAGGCTGGCCTCAAGCTTGATCATTTCCTTGGGGGCCTTGAAATTATTGACGGCCTTGCCCTCGATGACAAAGAGTTGGCCGGCCTTTTCATTGGACACGTAATACTGCCGCACGTTTTGCAGCATGATGTCCTTGACCTTGGCCGCCTCCTCGGGCTTTTGGGCACCGGGCGCAGCCGGTGTTGCGGGAGCGGCGGCCTTGTCGGCGGGCTTGGCAGCCTCGCCGGCCGGCGTCGCGGTTTCGGCCGGTGCCGTCTGGGCGGCGTCCTTGGCGGCCTTCCTGCCGGGCCACAAATCCAGGAAATGGACGGCGGCCAGGGTCACAACCACGAGGAAAACCAGCACGCCGCCAATGATCAGCAAGCGTTTGCGTCGTTCTTTTGACGGCCGGCCGCCCGACAGCGACAGATCCGCCACATCGTCGAGGCTGAACCCCGGCTTGACCGGAGCGCCCGGAAAATCGTCTTCAACGTCCGGTTCCGGGTCGCGTTTTTTCTTGGAGGTTGCGGTCCCGTCGTAGGATTCGGAATGGAAGAGTCCGGCCGGCACGCCGTCGTCGGGCATAATCGCTCCGCCGCCGGCCGCCCCGGCTCTGGAGGGCGTCGGTGCCAGATCGTCGGGAAAATCGAAATCCGCCAATCCATCGGCCTCAGGCGGTGCCGGCGGTTCGACGTGAAAGACGTTGCGACATTTGCCACAACGCAGTTTGGCCCCGGCCGGGCCAACCTTGCCGTCGGGCAGTTTGAACTTGGCCTGGCAATTCGGGCATTGTACAATCATGGTGTTTTTTCCACGCCGGTTGCGGTTTTTGGCCAACTAATGCAAATTCAAGGCCATTTCCTACCGGATCAGCTCGTACACGCCACGCAGCCGCCGCAGCCGTTCCCCGATGTCCATGCCGTAGCCCACCAGGAACACGGGAGGGGCGGAAAATCCGACAAAATCCACCGTCACCGCGACCTCGCGGCGATACGGCTTGTCCAAAAACGAGCAGACCGTCAGGCTGGCTGGATTTCGCTTCTCAAGCATATTGAGGAGATAGGCCAATGAGCGGCCCGTGTCCACAATGTCTTCGACCAGCAGGACGTGACGGCCGGCGATATCTGTCTCCAGGTCCATGAGAAACCGCAGTTCGCCGGGAGCCACGCCGGCGCCGTAGCTGGCCACCCGCACGAAATCCAGCTCCGGACAAAAATCAAGCGCCCGCAGCAGATCGCTCATAAACGGCAACGCGCCCTTAAGGACGCCCACCATGACCACGTCCCGGCCGGCAAAGTGCGCCGACACTTCCTGTCCCAATTCGGCCACCCGGGCGGCAATGGCCGCCTCGCCAAATACTTCACGCAATGATTCGGACATCATTCCCTGCATTTTTGCACTGTTAGAGACGAAAAAAGGCCCTTACATTTCCATGATGAGCGCGTTTTCATCGCACTCCGGAAACTTGGGACAATGGATGCAGTCGGCCCAGACCTTTTGCGGCAGCTGTTCCTTCTCCACGCCCACAAAGCCCAGGCGCTCGAAGAAATGCGGCCGGTAGGTCAGGGTGAACACCCGAAAAATGCCAAGGGTCACGGCGTCGGACAGGCAGGCTTCCACGAGTTTGCCGCCCCACCCCTGTTTTTGGATGCTCTCGTCCACGGCCAGGGAACGGATTTCGGCAATGTCGTCCCAGCAGATGGACAAGGCGCAGCAGCCGCGAATACCGGGCTCGTCATGTTCGGCCAGGACAAAAAAGTCCCGTAAATGGCTGTAGAGCTGATTAAACGAGCGCGGCAGCAGAAATTCCTTGCGGGCGCAATGCATGAGCATGGCGTGGATCGGCTTGACGTCCTGAATCCTGGCCTTGCGGATGAAATAATCGCTCATTTGGCTTCGCCGCCGAGCAGTTTGTCGAGCACCTGGCGCAGCATCTCGCCGGGCATAAAGCCGGCGTGGTTGAGCGCCTGCTGGCCGGTTGGGTCATAGATGATGGTCTTGGGGATCATCTTGACGCCAAAGGTGTTGATGACATCGGGATCGGCCAGATAGACCGGAAAATTAAAGGGTGTCTGTTTGACGAAGCGGGCATACTGCCCGGGGTCTTGATCCAGGGAGATGCCGATAAAGACCACCTTGTCGGCGGGATAATGCTTTCTGGCTTCAATAAATTCCGGAATCTCCATGAGGCACGGTTTGCACCAGGAGGCAAAAAAATCAATGACCACGACCTTGCCCTGGGCAGCGACCACGGTATCGAGCACGCCCTGGCCGGTGATGCTGCCGGTATCCTGGGCACTGGCCACAGATAACGGCGCACAGACAAGCAGCAAGGCCATAAGAAGGGAACGAATAGGCAACGGCGTCCTCCAGGGGAACGATTCGGCGGCGCGGCCGCCAGGAACATTTACTCCAAACGCGCCGCGCCGCGCCAGTTGTTTTTTCTACGCGCCAGCGGCCAGGGCTTTGGCCTGGCGCACGGCGTCCACGGCATCGGTGGCATAGGCGTCGGCCCCGATGGATTTGGCAAAGGCTTCGGTGACCACGGCCCCGCCCACCATGATCCGGGCGGTGAGCCCCTGCTCGCGAACCAGGCGCACGGTGTCTTCCATACGCACCATGGTGGTGGTCATGAGGGCCGAAAGGCCGATGACCGACGCGCCATGCTCGCTGGCCGCCGCCACAATACGCTCGGCCGGCACGTCCTTGCCGAGGTCAATGACCTCGAAGCCGTGGTTTTTAAGCATCAGGCACACGATGTTCTTGCCGATGTCATGGATGTCGCCTTCGACGGTGGCCATGACGATGCGGGCCTTGGCCGCCCCGGCGGTGGCGGTCAACAGCGGCTCCAGACGGGCAAAGCCGGCCCGCATGGCTTCGGCGGCGGCCAAAAGCTGGGGCAGGAAAAATTCCTTGCGCTCGTAGCGCTCGCCCACGCTCATAATACCCGGTATCAGTTCGTCGCTCAAAATGGTTGCAGCGTCCTGGCCATCGGCCAGCGCCTTTTCGACCAGCTCCAGCACTTCTTCGGTGCGCCCGCGCACCACGGCCCGGCGCAAGCGGCTCTCGCCGTCGTCGCCGGCCACCGCAGCAGCGGCAACAACGCCACCCCCACCGCCCTGGTTCGGTTTCCAGCCGGCATAGCGGCTGATAAACCGGCCGGCTTGCGGATCGCGGCCCAGGAGCACTTCGCCGGCAGTCAACGTTTCCATGAGCCGGGCAACGTTGGGGTTGGCGATGGCTGCAGCCAGCCCTGCCCCCAGACACATGGCGAAAAAGGCGCTGTTGACCAGCTCCCGGGCCGGCAGGCCAAAGGAGATGTTGGACAGGCCAAGGACCGTGGGCAGCCCCCACGTGTCGCGGCAATAGCGGATGGTGTCCAGGCAGGCCACGGCCGCCTCGGGCTTGGAGGAAACGGTCAGGGCCAGGGCATCGACCAGGATCAGCCGGCGCGGGATGCGAAGCGAATCGGCCTGGATGAGCAATTCTTCGATGATGGCCAGCCGCTCGGCCGCCGTGACCGGCAGCTTGCGGCCTTTGAGCGGCAGCAGAATAAACGGCGCGCCGTGATCCCGGCACACCGGCCCCAGCCGCTCCATGCGCCCGGGTTCGCCGCTGATGGAATTGATAAGCGGCGTGCCCGGATAGGCCCACAAGCCGGCGGTCAGGGCGTCGGCGTTGTTGGAATCCAGACACAGCGGCAGTTGCTGGCGTTTGACCAGCTCCAGGGCCAGCCCCGGCAGCACAGCCACCTCATCGACCATGGGCGCGCCCACGTTGACATCGAGGATGTGCGCCCCGGCGGCCGTCTGCTCCTCGGCAAAGGCCAGGGCTTTTGAAAATTCTCCGGCCACCAGTTCGGCGGCCAGTTCGGGCTTGCCGGTGGGGTTGATGCGCTCGCCAATAAGGGCGCAGGGGCTTTTCCCGCCGACACAGACGGTGGTGGAACGGGCGGTGACCGCCAGGACCGGCCGGTCGGGCGTGTCGGCGCGTTTGTAGGAACGCCCGGCCAAAGCCCCGGCCAGGGCCGCAATATGGGCCGGGGTGGTGCCGCAGCAGCCGGACAGGGCCTTGGCCCCGAGATCGGCGAACCGGGCGGTCTTTTCGGCAAACTCCGCCGGTCCCATGGGGAAAACGGTTACGCCGTTTTCCAGACGCGGCATGCCGGCGTTGGGTTTGACGAAAAAGGGCGTGGCCAGACGGCGGGCAAAGACCTCGCCGACGAGCCGCATGTCGTCGGGGCCTTGGCCGCAGTTGACGCCGATCAGATCGACGCCGAGATTTTCCATGGCGTCGGCAAAGACCTCGGGGCTGGAACCGGTCAGGCTGGCCGCGCCCTCAAACGTCATGCACATGGCCACAGGCAGGGAGCAGACCTGCCGGCAGGCCAGGATGACGGCTTTGGCCTCGGCCAGATCGAAATGGGTCTCGCCAATGATCAGATCGCAGCCCCCTTCGGCCAGACCGCGAATCTGCTCGGCAAAGGCGGCCACCAGATCGCTGAGGCTGGCCTTGCCCAGCGGTGCGACAAAATGGCCGGTGGGACCGACGGAGCCGGCCACAAACACGCCCGGACCGGCGGCCTGCCGGGCCAGCCGGGCCATTTCACGATTGAGCGCCACAACATCCGTGCCGGGGGGCAGCTTGAAATGGGTGCCGCCAAAGGTATTGGCGGTGATGACCCGGGAGCCGGCCTGGACATATTCGCGATGGGTGGCCATGATGGCATCGGGATGGGCCAGACCGAACAGTTCCGGGGATTCCCCCGCTGCCAGTCCCCGGCCCTGGAGCAGTGTTCCCATGGCCCCGTCGAAAATGAGCAGCCCGTCGTCGCCCAGCGCTTTTCTGAAATCGCCCACGAAGCCTCCTTGTGCGTGTCTGCGGCGTACCGTCGCAACCGAAACGCGGACCGTCTACTGAAAAACATTGAAAAGGACAAACCAAAAGTTTACAGTGAAGGGTAGGCATGGGAGACAGCCCCTATGCTGTCACAGGCCCTTAGCCCGGCAAACCCAAGCGGTGCGACCGCACCCGCAAACACGGTCATTATCTGATGGAACTTCAAGACGATCAAGACATTTCCCCGGAAGATACGGACCAGGCCCCTGTCGAACCCGACGCGTTCGAGGAGGCTGACGACCCCGATTCGCCAACCCTTGACATCGATCCCGATGATGATTTCCAGTTGTCAGTTCCCCGGGCCAGATCGGAAGGAGCCCTTTCCACCCGCGATCCGCTGCAGCTCTATCTGCGTGAAATCGGAAAGTTTCCCATGCTCAAGCCCGAGGAAGAGCAGGAACTGGCCCGACGGGTTCGCGACGCCAATGATCAAAAGGCTGCGTTCCGGCTCATTTCCTCCCATCTGCGGCTGGTGGTCAAAATCGCCATGGATTTCCAGCGCCGCTGGATGCAAAATGTGCTGGATCTCATCCAGGAAGGCAACGTCGGCCTCATGCGGGCCGTCACCAAGTTCGACCCGGACAAGGGCATCAAGTTTTCCTATTACGCCGCCTATTGGATCAAGGCTTACATCCTTAAATACATCATGGACAACTGGCGCATGGTCAAGATCGGGACCACCCAAGCCCAGCGCAAGTTGTTTTACAACCTCAACAAAGAACGCCAGCGCTTGCAGAGCCTGGGCTTTGACCCCAGCGCCTCCCAGCTCTCCCAGGCCTTAAACGTCACCGAATCCGACATCGTGGAGATGGATCAGCGGCTAAGCGGCAACGACCTGTCCCTGGACGTGTCGCTGGGCGACGACACCACCACCACCCGGCTGGATTTTCTCCCGGCGTTGACCCCCGGCATCGAGGAAATCCTGGCTGGCGATGAGATTTCGCAGCAGCTCGACAAACATATCCAGGCGATCCGACCCAAGCTCAACGAAAAAGAGATCGACCTGCTCGACAATCGAATCCTCTCCGACTCCCCGGTGACCCTGCGGGAGATCGGAGCCAAATACGGCATCACCCGGGAACGGGTGCGCCAGATTGAATCCCGGCTCCTGGAGAAGCTCAAGGACCATTTGTCCAAGCGCATCGAGGATTTTTCCTCGGATTGGATCCACAAGGATGAATAGCGGCGTGCGCGCCGGACGTTTCCCCTCCGGCCCCGGGCCGGCTGACAACGCCCCTGCCGCCGCAACGGATGCCGGTTATGTCTGAAGTACGCAATCGCCTCGCTGCGGCACGCCTGCCTTTGTTGGTGGTGCTGGCGCTTTTACCGTGTCTGTTGTCCAATTCCTGCGCCTCCAGCCGTCTGGCCCGCACGGCCCATGCCGCCCGGGGGCTGACCTCGTCGGCGGAGGTCAGCTACCAATTTCTGATCTACCAGGATCTTTTGCGCCAGGGTCGCAAGGACGAAGCGGCCAAAATCCTGGCCGCACTCGACGCCGCCCACCCCTCGCCCGATCTGGCCATCGAGCTGGCCAATTTGTACTGGGGCCAAAATGATCGGGAAAAAGCCACGGCAACCCTGGAAAAAGCCCGGACCGACTTCCCGGGCAACCGACAAGTCATTTTCTATCTGGCCAACGCCTACCAGATGCGCCGCCTCAACAACGAGGCGATAGCAGTCCTGGAAACGTTTCTGTCGACCCATCCGGCCGATGCCGACACTGTCCAGGAACTGGCTTCGCTTTGCATCGACGCCGGCCGCAACAAAGAGGCGGCCGGGCTGCTGGGGCG
The DNA here is from genome assembly GCF_009856865.1 of Solidesulfovibrio aerotolerans. Taxonomy (GTDB): domain Bacteria; phylum Desulfobacterota; class Desulfovibrionia; order Desulfovibrionales; family Desulfovibrionaceae; genus Solidesulfovibrio; species Solidesulfovibrio aerotolerans. The sequence goes on from NZ_WVUD01000003.1 coordinate 171,762, forward strand.
CATCCCGGAAACCGAACGCGACGCCACCGTGTATTATCTCATGGGCAAAGCCGCTGCCGGAGCCGGACAACCCAAGGACGCCGTCCGCTATTTGCGCAACGCCGTCGCCCAAGACGCCGGGCTTATGGTTGCCTGGGCGGATCTGGCCGGTTTGCTCGAAGCCGAAAACGACTTCAAGGGTGCCCAGGAGGCCTACCAGGAGATGCTTCGCCTGGGCGAGGAATCCCCGGAAGTCCGGGCCAAGCTCGTGCGTCTGGCCATCCGCCAGAAAAATCCGGCCAAGGCCCTGTCGCTGCTCAAAGACGGCCAGACTGGCAAATCCCAATATCTCGACGCCATGTCGGCCCTGGTCGACGGCGGCTATATCAAACAGGCCAAACAGGTGTTCGGCCTGCTCGAAGCAGCCGATCCGGCCAGTCCCGATCTGCCCTTTTACAAGGCCGTGCTGGCCTATGACGGCGACAAAAATCCCAAGGCGGCCATGAGCATCCTGGCCCAGGTGTCGCCGGAAAATCCCAACTATGATAAAAGCCTGACCCTTCGCGTCCAGATTGCCTCGGAAATCGGCGATCTGCCGGCGGCCCGGTCGCTGGTGCGCGAAGCCCGGGAACGCTTCCCGGACCGCCGCGAATTTGCCGGCCTGGAAGCGGCCCTCAAGGACAAGGCCGGCGATACCGCCGGTGCGGCCAAGACCCTGGAAGAGGCGCTTATCACCTGGCCCGATGACCTCGATCTGCTCTACCGCTACGGCGTGGCCCTGGAAAAACTCAAGCGCCGCGACGAGGCCAAGGCGGTCATGGAGCGCATCGTGGACAAGGACGCCGGCCATGCCGATGCCCTCAACTACCTCGGCTATTCCCTGGCCGAAGACGGCCGCGATCTGGAACGCGCCCTGGGCATGATCGAAAAGGCCCTGGAAAAAGAGCCGGACAACCCCTTCTTCCTCGATTCCAAAGCCTGGGCGCTGTATAAGCTCAAGCGCCTGGACGATGCCCTGGCCGCCATAGAAAAGGCCATTGACCACAAGGTCAAAGACGCCATTATCTGGGAGCACTACGGCGACATCGCCGCTGCCGCCGGCCGCAAGGCCGAGGCCCAGAAAGCCTATCGCAGCGCCCTGGAACTGGGCTCCGAAACCCCGGCCGCTGTCAAAAAGAAGCTGGAGGCCCTGTAATGCCGCGCTGTGCCGCGCTCCTGCCGCGCCTTTTCGTGCTGGCCGCCCTGGCCGTCTGGGTCTCGGGCTGCGCCACCATCAAACCAACCGCTCCGACTGCCGATGGGGTCCAGGCCGTTTACCAGACCTTTTTGGCCAATCAGGCCAAAAACGAACCGGCCCAGGCCTTTTCCCTGGCCGGCTCCTTAAGCTTTGCGCGGGGCAGCAAAAGTGGGCGGCTCAACTACCGCTTTTTCGGCAACTACGCCACCCCCGTGCGGCTGGATCTGACCACGACCATGGGCGGGGCGTACGCCCATCTGCGCGAAACCGGCGGCGAATTTACGGCCTTTGTCCCGGCCCGCGACACGCTTTTCACCCACGCCGACACCCGGGCCGGAGCCTCACGCCTGGGCATGCCCCTGCCCTTTACCCTGCGGGAACTGGCGGCCATTGTTTCCGGACGCCTGGGCGAGCTGGCCCCGGCCCGTTTCGCCACATCAAAAAAAGTCGCCGACGGGTACGAATACAGCTTTTCCAGCGACCCGCGCCTGTCCAGCCTCACCCTTGACTTCCAGGGCAAACCGCGACATCTGACCGGCCGGGGCGTGGAACCCTGGCGCGTCGATTTCGAAGACAACGAAGTGTTGCCGGGCATGGCCGCACCCGTGGCCCGCCGGCTCGTGCTGACCACGCCGGGTGGTGCTACGCTGACCCTTCGCGTCAAGACCCTGCAGCCCCGCCCGGCCCCCTACCCGGCCGTTGACCTGGAATTGCCTGTCCCGCCAAGCGTCGTCGTCCGTCCCCTGGACGCCGCCGGGGACCAGGGCCTTTTGCCGGACCTCTAAACCGCCCCACGGCAACCAGACTGCGAGTTGCGACTATGTCCAAAACTGTTTTCATCGGCTCCGACCACGCCGGCCTGGAACTCAAAGCCAGCCTTGTCGCCCATCTGCGCGCCGCCGGCCACAACGTCACCGACCTTGGCCCCACCGAAGCCAAAAGTGTTGATTATCCCGATTTCGCCAAAGCCGTGTGCGCCAGCCTGCTGGGCACCCCCGGCAGCGCCGGCATCCTGGTGTGCGGCACGGGCATCGGCATGTCCATGGCCGCCAACCGCATACCCGGCATCCGGGCCGCCCTGTGCCTGAATGAATACCTGGCCCGCATGACGCGCCTGCACAACGACGCCAATGTCCTGTGCCTGGGCGAGCGGGTTATCGGCCAGGGTCTGGCCGCGTCCATCGCCGATGTCTTTTTGGACACGGCCTTCGAAGGCGGCCGGCATCAACGCCGCGTGGACATGATCGAAACCTGCTGCCCGTCTTGCGACGCCTAAAACCCTCAACTGCTCTTTCCGAGGATCCCTCCATGACCACCACCGCCGCCATCGACGCCAAGGCCGTCAACGTCATCAAAGGCCTCATCATGGACGCCACCCGCAAGGCCAAGTCCGGCCACCCCGGCGGAGCCATGTCCTCGGCCGACATGGCGTATGTGCTTTTCAAGGACTATCTGCGCTTCGATCCCGCCGATCCCCGGTGGTTTGGCCGCGACCGTTTCGTCCTGTCCGCCGGCCACGAGTCCATGCTGCTCTATACCCTGCTCCATCTGCGTGGCCTTCTCACCATGGAAGACCTGCAACATTTCCGCCAGTTTGGCAGCAAGACCCCAGGCCACCCGGAAAATTACGAAACCCCCGGCGTCGAATGCACCACCGGTCCCCTGGGCCAGGGCTTTTCCATGGCCGTCGGCATGGCCGTGTCCGAAGTCATGCTGCGGCAGCGTCTGGGCGAGGACATCGCCGGCCAATACACCTATGTCCTTTCCTCCGATGGCGACGTCCAGACCCCGGTGTTCCAGGGTTCGGCCGCCCTGGCCGGCGTGTGGGGCCTGGGCCGGCTTATCGTCATGCTCGACAGGAACCAGATCCAGCTCTCCGGCCCCGTGGCCATCTGCGACCACACCAATTACAAGACGCTTTTTGAGTCCATGGGCTGGCACGTCGTTGAAATCGACGGGCATGACCATGCCGCCATTCACGCCGCCCTGGATGCAGCCCGGGCCGAAACCAGCCGGCCGTCCATGATCATCGGCCTCACCACCATCGCCAAAGGGGCCAGCACCATGGAAGGCGATAGCGCCTCCCACGGCGCGCCGTTTTCCGATACCGAGATCACGGCCACCAAAAAGTACCTGGGGCTGCCTGAAGACAAGCCTTTCTACCTGCCGGACGAAGTGGGTCAGCATTTCCGCGCCCGCTATCCGGAACTGAGCGCTGCGCGCAAGGCCTGGGACAAGGCCCTGGAAGCCCGCCTGGCCAGCGACGCCGCCTTTGAGGATTTGTGGCGGCAGTCCAAACGCGCGCCCGGCAACCGCACCTTTGCCTGGCCGGCCTTCGATCCGGCCAAAGCCGTGGCCACCCGGTCGGCCTGGGGAGCGGCGCTTAATGCCCTGACCGACCAGTTCCCGCTGCTGGTCGGCGGTTCGGCCGACCTTGATCCCTCCAACCAGACCGAAAAATTCCGCGCGGTGACCGGCGTTTTCAGCCCGGAAAAACCCCTTGGCCGCACGCTGTGCTTTGGCGTGCGCGAGTTCCCCATGGGTGCCATTGTCAACGGCATTGTGCTCCATGGCGGACTCATGGCCTTTGGGGCCACCTTCCTTATCTTTTCGGACTACGAAAGAAACGCCCTGCGCATGGCCGCGCTCCAGCGCATCCCGGCCCTGCACGTGTTCACCCACGATTCCTTCTATGTCGGCGAGGACGGCCCCACCCACGAGCCCATTGAGCAGACCAGTTCCCTGCGCCTTATTCCCAATATGCTGGTCATGCGTCCGGCCGACGCCAACGAGACTTGTTCCTGTCTGGAAGTGGCGCTGACCCGGACCAACCGGCCCACCTGCCTGCTGCTCACCCGGCAAAACCTCCCCATCCTGGACCATGCCGTCTATCCGGGGCTGGTCGAGGGCGTCAAACGCGGCGGCTACGTGCTGGCCGATGTTGCCGATGGCAAGCCCGATATGATCCTTTTGGCCTCCGGTTCGGAAGTCTCCCTGGCCATGGCCGCGGCCAAGCTGTTGCCGCAGTTGGCCATCCGCATTGTCAGCATCCCCTGCATGGAGCTTTTTAACGAGCAGCCCGACGAGTACAAAGAGGCTGTCCTGCCGCCGGAAGTCTCCTTCCGCTTTGCCACGGAAGCCGGCCGGCCGGAATTATGGTGCCAGTACACCGGCTCCATGGACCGGATTCACGGCATCTCCCATTTCGGTGCCTCGGCCCCGGCCGAGAAGCTGGCCGAAGCCTACGGCTTTACGCCCCCGGCCCTGGCCGCGGCCATCCAAAAGGCCTGGGACAAAAAATAACCATCCAGACGGGGACTTGCCCGCCTGACCGTTACAAACTCGGCCCCGAAAGCTTCGGCTTTCGGGGCCGTTTGGAATCCAGGCCCACTGTCTGCGCCCAAAAGCGCTCTGCCAGGGCCGGCTTCCCCATACCTCTTTTAAAAAGGAGCCTGCCATGGAAGCGCCGGACAGAAATCTTGGTTTGGATCTCGTACGCGTCACGGAAGCGGCGGCGCTTAGTTCCTCGCGCTGGCTGGGCCGGGGCGACAAAAACGCCGGCGACCAGGCCGCCGTGGACGCCATGCGCCTGTCGTTTAACACCCTGCCCATCGACGGCGTCATCATCATCGGCGAAGGCGAAAAAGACGAAGCCCCCATGCTCTATAACGGCGAGCGGGTGGGCAGCGGCCAGGGCCATGCCGTGGACGTGGCCGTTGATCCGGTCGAGGGCACCAATCTGCTGGCCTACGGCCGCCCCAACGCCATCTCGGTGGTCGGCATCGCCCCGCGCGGCTCCATGTTCAACCCCGGCCCCAGCTACTACATGCAAAAGCTGGTGGTGCCGTCCCAAGCCAAGAACGTGGCCGACCTGGACGCGCCGGTCGGCGACAATCTCAGAAACATTGCCAAGGCCCTGGGCAAGGACGTGGACGATCTGGTGGTCTTTGTCCTGGACAAGCCCCGCCACAAGGTGCTCATCCAGGAAATCCGGGCGATTGGCGCCCGTATCCAACTGCACACCGACGGTGACGTGGCCGGGTCGCTCATGGCCGTTGACCCCGAAAACGTGGTGGACGTTATGTTTGGCACCGGCGGCACCCCGGAAGGCGTGCTGACCGCCTGCGCCATCCGCGCCCTGGGCGGGCGGCTCTTGGCCCGGCTTGATCCTCAATCCGAAGCCGAGCAGGCGGCGCTTACCGAAGCCGGCATCGACTGCTCCCAGATTTTTACCGAAGAAACGCTGGTGCGTAGCGACGACACCTATTTCGCCGCCACCGGCATCTCCGGCGGCACCTTCCTCGACGGGGTCGAATTCACCGGCACCCACGCCATTACCCGCTCCCTGGTCATGCGCGGCAAGACCGGCACCATGCGCCGCATCGAAACGCGCATTCGGTTGGATAAACTCATGGAAATAAGTGCCGTTAAATACGATTAGCGAAAGAGCGGGAGAGACGGAGAGCGCCTGCGCCGGCCAGGGGATGATCCCCCCGGACCCCTGCGCCGGGAAAATCTGATCGCTCCTGCGGAGGCTTTCATTCCATGATTTTCGATTGCATCGTTGTCGGGGCCGGCCATGCCGGGTGCGAGGCGGCCATGGCCGCGGCCCGGCTGGGGTTGGCCACGCTGCTGCTCACCCAAAACGTGGACCGCATCGGCCATCTGTCCTGCAATCCGGCCATCGGCGGCCTGGCCAAGGGGCATATGGTCCGCGAGATCGACGCCCTGGGCGGCCGCATGGGTTTGTGGGCCGATGCGGCCGGCATCCAGTTTCGAACGCTCAATACCAGCAAAGGGCCGGCTGTTCGGGCAACACGGGCCCAGATCGACCGCGACGCCTACATGCGGGTGGTCAAACGCGATATCTTTGCCCAGGACAATCTGGCCGTGCGCCAGGACAGCGTGGAGGAAATTCTGGCCGAGGGCGGCCGCGTATGCGGGGTTCGGGCCGCCTCGGGCGAGGTCTTTCCCGGCCGCAGCGTCATAATCACCACCGGCACGTTCCTTGGCGGGCTGATCCACATCGGGCTGACCCAACTGCGCGGCGGCCGGCTCGGCGATCCGCCCTCGGACGGGTTGTCCGCCAGCTTGGTCCATCACGGGCTAACACTTGGGCGTCTCAAGACCGGCACCACGCCGCGCCTGCTGGCCAAAAGCATCGATTGGAGCCAAACCGTGGCCCAGCCCGGGGACACCCCGCCTCCGGGGTTCAGCTTCCACGGCCCCGGCCCGGTCCTGCCCCAAGTTCCCTGCTATCTGACCTACACCAACGAAGCCACCCACGCCGCCATACGGGCCGGGTTTGAGCGCTCGCCCCTTTTCACCGGCGTTATCCAGGGCACCGGGGCGCGCTATTGCCCGTCGGTGGAAGACAAGGTGGCCCGGTTCCCCGAACGCGACCGCCACCACGTCTTTCTGGAACCCGAAGGCCTGGACAACCCGGAAATCTATCCCAACGGCATCTCCACCAGCCTGCCCATCGAAACGCAAAAGGCGCTCATCGCCACGATCCCGGGGTTGGAAAACGCGCGCATCGTGCGGCCGGGCTATGCCATCGAATACGACTATGCCGACCCGGTGCAGTTGACCCCCACGTTGGAGACCAAGGTGCTGCCCGGCCTCTATCTGGCCGGCCAGATCAACGGCACCTCAGGCTATGAAGAGGCGGCGGCCCAGGGCCTGTGGGCGGCGCTCAATGCTTTTTGCGCCCTGACCAGCCGCCCGCCGTTTCTGCTGGGCCGCGATCAGGCCTACATGGCCGTCCTGGTGGACGATCTGGTCACCAAGGGCACCAGCGAACCCTATCGCATGTTTACCTCCCGGGCCGAACACCGGCTGCTGTTGCGCGAAGGCAACGCCGACGCCCGCCTGACCGCCATCGGCCGGGAACTGGGGCTGGTTGGGCAGCAGCAATGGGATGTCGCCTGCCGCAAGGAAACCGCCATCGCCGCGGCCATGGCCGGTCTGGCCGAACGCCGGGTGCGACCCGGGGAGTGCGACGATGCGGATTGGACCACCCTTGGCGGCCGGCCGGCGGATCGCAGTCTGCGCCTGGACGAACTGCTGCGCCGCCCGGATGTCACCCTGGCCGATCTGGTCCGCTTCTGGCCGCCCTTGGCCGAATTGCATCCCGAGGCCGCTGTCGAGACCGAGACGCGCATCAAATACGAAGGCTATCTCAAGCGCCAGGAAGAGCTGGCCGGGCGCTCGGGCCGCCATGAGGCCGTCGCCCTGCCGGCGGACCTGGATTATGCCGCCGTCTCCGGGCTGTCCCGGGAAGTGGTGGAAAAGCTTGCCCGGGTGGCTCCGCGCACCCTGGGGCAGGCCGGGCGCATTTCCGGTGTGACTCCGGCTGCGGTGGCCTGCCTGGAAATACATCTGAAAAAGCACGCCAAGAGCGCCTAGGCCCCCTTGTGCCGGCCACGACGATGGCATATGACGGATTCATGGCGTATTTCAGGGGTTTCGGCGATCTCCCGGCTTTTTTAAGCCTTTTCGACCCCGGTTGGTGGGACAGGATGCTTGACGCCACCAACACCGGCCATGCCTCCCCGGAAGCGCTCATTCTCATGGCCGCCATTTTCGCCACGTTTTTTCTCCTCATCGCCCTGGGCCTTATGATCAAGGGACGCAACCAGTCTCCCGGCATCGTGCCCAGCACCTGGATCACCGGCCCGGGCGAGGTCCGCGCCCTGGTGGAAACGGCCCTGACCCAGCGCAGCAAGGTCCGGGTGAGCTTTGTCCGCGACGATGCCGGGGCGCGCTCCACCGACGCCACCATCCTGTCCGCCACGCCGGGGCGGGGCATCGAGTTGGAAATGACCTCGCTGGTGCGCGCCAATCCGACCTGGGTTGGCAAGCTGGTAGCCTGCGACTTCCGTCTGCGCCTGGACCCGAAAAAGGATTTGCACAGCTTTTACAATTTTGTGGCCCCGATTCTGACCGTCAACAAGGCCGGCGATACGTTCATCCGCATGCTCTTGGACTGGCCGTCCCGCCTTGAGCTGGAGCAAAAGCGCGGTTTTTTGCGGGTGGAGCCGCCACGCGAGTGCATCCTGGAACTGGACATGTGGCACGAGACCACCATCAAGAGCATCCGGGGACGCTTTGGCGATCCGGCCACCTGGGGCAAACCGCTGCTGCGCCTTGACCCCAAGCTCGACACCCCGGACGTGGAGGTGCGAAACATTTCCGGCGGCGGCCTGCGCCTGGAACTCCAGCATGACGCCTATCGCCGCCAGCACCGGCTGTTTGAACCCGCCTCCCGGTTCATCATCCGCCTGCTCCTGGCCGAGCCGGAAGCGGGGCAGCCCATGGAGTTTCATCTGGCCCTGCGGTTGCAAAACATCTACGGCGACCCACAGGCCATGGGGCTTGTGGTCATGGGGTTTCGCATCATGAGCTTTGGCGTGCCGGGCGACATGCCCGGTGAGCCGCTGTCCTGGAAGCCGGCGGCGACGGGAGTGCCGGCCCTGGACGACTGGGCCTTTCGCCGGCATCTGGCCATCTACCGCCAGCGCGGGGAATAGGCGGCGCAACCGCCCTAACAGAGGCATGGACTCCCCTGGGAATTTTGGGTATTTAACAAACGTTTTTTTCCAGCATTGTCATTATATCGACGCACAATGCGGACTATAGCGTGCCGCGCCTGACGGCACGACCCGCCAAGGAGGACCAGGTTGGACGACGATTCCGATGGTCGGTTTTGGAATGCCCTGACCAAGTTTTTCCGCCAAAAAAGCATTTCCATGGAAGAATTGATCCTTGAAGCCAAGGCGGAAGGCTCCATCATTCAGGAAGACGCTTCCATGCTGCTCAACATCCTGCGGCTGGAAGGCAAGCAGGTGTCCGACATCATGGTGCCCCGCCCGGACATTGTCTGCGCCGAGGTCGACGACGGCCTGGAAGCCGTGTGCGCGCTGATTAAGACCCATGGCCATTCGCGCATCCCGGTCTATGAAGGCAACCGGGACAATATCCTGGGCGTGCTCTACGCCAAGGACATCTTAAGCCACATCCTGCCGGCCGCAAGCGAAACGCCGGACCCCCGGGACATCATGCGCGAGGCGCTTTTCATCCCGGAGACCCTGGATCTCAAGAAGATGCTCCTGGAATTTCGCAATCAAAAAAAGCACATGGCCATCGCCCTTGACGAATACGGCGGCACTTCCGGGCTGCTTACCCTGGAAGACGTGCTGGAAGAAATCGTCGGCGAGATCGAAGACGAACACGATCCGAGCAAGCCCGAGGAAATCAAGGAGCTGCGCCAGGACGTCTATCTCGTCTCCGGCCGCTACATGCTCGAAGATCTCGACGTCTCCCTGGGCCTGTCGCTTGAGTCGGAGCAGGTGGAGACCATCGGCGGCTTTTTAACCGAACTGGCCGGCCGGGTGCCCCGCCCTGGCGACGCGTTTACCCTGGAAGGCCGCCGGTTCACCATCCGCGAGGCCGACCGCCGCCAGATCCGCTGGATCGTTATCGAACCGGCCGGCGATTGACCGGCCACGCCGACGCGGTCCGACCGGGGCGCATCCTGTACGCGGGCGGCAAGGGGGCCGCGCCACCGAACGGGTCCGGCCGGGGCGGGGAGACACCCGGCCTCCAGCCCCCCCGGCTCCCTGACGGTTTGAGCGGTTTGCCGCCTTGCCCCACGGTCGGTCCCGTCCCCGGGGTCCATTTGCGTTGCCCCGCTGCCCCCGAAGCGCGGACGAACAGGGACCGTTTGGCCGCTTCCCCGGGGATCGCCTGCCTGTCCGGGCCGCCCCGCCGCCACAACCCCAAAAGGTTAAAAAAAGAAGTACCGTGACCATAGCTGCCCTACTGGCCATTGCCGGAGCCTGGCTCGGTTTGGCCAATCCCCTCTCCCGTCTGCCTGTGCTGGTGCTGCTGCTGCCGGCCGGTCTGGCCTACGTCGCCGCCCGGGCTCCCTCGACCCGGGCCGCCATCAAGGCCGGCTATTGGATCGGTGCCCTGTCTGCCGCGGCCAGCCTGTACTGGGCCTGCCTGCCCATCCACGATTTCGGCGGCGTGCCCTGGCTGCTCGCCCTGCCCGTGCCCGTGCTCATGGGGCTTGTCCTTGGCCTGTACACGGCCGCCCTGACCGTGGCCCTGCGGTTTGGGATTAAGCGCCTGCCGGCGTTGCTGTGTCTGCCCTACTGCGCCTGCGCCTGGACGGTCATGGAACTGCTGCGCGGCGTGTTGTTTACCGGCTTTCCCTGGCTCACCCTGGCGGCCGCCTTTTCGCCGTGGCCGGTGCTGGTTCAGGGCGCAGCCTTTCTCGGTGCCTACGGCCTGTCCGGTTTGCTGGCCGCCCTGGCCGCCGCCCCGGCCATCTACGGTCCCCTTTCCCGCCCGACCCTGGCCGCCGCCGTCCTGGCCCTGGGCCTCATTTTTCTCGGCAACCGCCGGCTGGCCGAACCGCTGCCCAAGGACGCAACGGCCCATGTGACCATCATCCAGGGCAACGTGGACCAGAGCCGCAAATGGGATCCCCAGGCCGAAGCGGAAATTGTCGAGAAGTATCTGGCCCTGTCCCGCCAGGCCGTGGCCGACGCCCCCACGGATCTGATCGTGTGGCCCGAGACCTCCATGCCTTTTTTCTACCAGGACGGGGATGCGCCCGCCCAGCGCATCCGGGACTTCACGGCCGGTGCCGGCGTGCCGCTGCTTTTTGGCGCGCCAGCCTACCTGCGCTCGCTCGGCGGCCATGTCCTTTTTAACCGGGCCTACCTCCTCGCCCCCTCCGGCCAGACCGCAGCCTACGACAAGGAGCATCTCGTCCCGTTCGGGGAATACGTGCCGCTCGGCAACCTTCTAACGTTTATCGGCAAGCTCGTTGAAGGCCTGGGCGATTTTCGGCCCGGCCAGGACGGCAAACCCCTGCTGCAAGGCAACCTTGCCCTGGGGACGCTCATTTGTTATGAGGCAATCTTTCCGGAACTCGCCCAAAGGCGGGTTGCGGCCGGGGCCAACGTCCTGGTCAACATTTCCAACGACGCCTGGTTCGGCGATTCGGCTGCCCCGCGCCAGCATCTCGATCTGGCGCTGCTGCGGGCCGTGGAACAGGGGCGAACGCTTATCCGAGGCACCAATACGGGCATTTCCGCCGTGATCGATCCTCGGGGGCGCATCATGGCCCAGGGTGGCTTGTTTACCGCCCTGGCCCTGCCCTGCCCGGAGACCCCCCTCGTGTCGGAAACGACCTGGTACCACCGGCACTATCTTTTCATCACCTGGGGCATCCCCGGCCTTTTCGCGGTGCTCGGCCTGACCGCCCTGCTGCTGCCCGCCCGCCGGGCGCAGATGCGTCCCCGGGATCTAACCCTTTAAGCAAGCGATCACGTCACCATGTTGCAATATTCGGAGCTGCGCACCCAGAGTACCGAACTCTTGGACAAATTTGAGGAACTCTGGAGGCGTCTTTGACCTGGCCAAAAGCCGCGAGCGCCTAAGCGTTATCGAATTGGAACTGTCCCAACCCGGTGCCTGGGAAAACCCCGAACGCATGACCCCGATCTTGCGGGAGAAAAGCGTCCTGACGGCCAAGGTGAGCGATGCCGAGCGGTTGCTGGCCGCCCGGGCCGATCTCGACGAATGGCTCGGCATGGCCAAGGACGACGGCAGCCCCGAAGTGCTCGACGCCCTGGCCGAACAGATCGAGGCCTTGCGGCTTGAACTGGCCGATGCCGAACTGGCCGCCTTTTTCGGTCCCGAGGACAACGCCGACGCCATCATGGAAATCCATCCGGGAGCCGGCGGCACCGAGGCCCAGGATTGGGCTGAAATGCTGTTGCGCATGTACCGCCGCTGGTCCGAACGCAAGCAGTTTACCGTCACGCTGCTCGATTTCCTGCCCGGCGATGAAGCAGGGGTGAAAAGCGTCACCTTGCAGATTTCCGGTCCCTATGCCTACGGTCTGCTGGCCTCTGAAAAAGGCATCCACCGCCTGATCCGGATTTCACCGTTTGATTCCTCGGGGCGGCGACATACTTCCTTTGCCTCTGTAGACGTCTACCCCGATGCTGGCGTAGATATCGACATAGAGATCAAAGAGGATGATCTGCGCGTGGATGTCTTCCGGGCTTCCGGCCCGGGCGGCCAGCACGTCAACAAGACCTCCTCGGCCATCCGTATCACCCACCTGCCCACCAACATCGTGGTGCAGTGCCAGAACGAGAAGTCGCAGCACCGCAACCGCGAATCGGCCATGAAGGTGTTAAAGGCCCGGCTCTACGATCTGGAACTGAAAAAGATCCAGGCCGAAAAGCAGGAAAATTACGATTCCAAAAACGCCATCGGCTTTGGTTCCCAGATAAGGACCTACACCATGCAGCCTTACAGATTGGTCAAGGATCATCGTACCGGCGTCGATGCCGGCGATGTTGACGCGGTGATGGACGGCGAATTGGACAAGTTCATCCGTGGCTTTTTGCTCAGCGCCGGCAATGAAACCCGCTAACGACCCCGACGCCCCGGCCGTCGGCAAAGCCAACGGTTGTGTGCCGGATTTTCCGGACGAGGCTCTTTTGGCCGAGCTTGAGGCCCTGCGCCAGATGCTGGCACCGGTGGAGAAACCGGCCTGCGCCACCGAAGGCGACGGCCTGATCATCATGCGCCTGTGCTCGGGCCTGACCTTGCCGGAGTGGGAGTGCCTGCGCAACCGGCGGGATCTGCGCGACTGGCTGGCCCTGCCCCTGTCGGCCAATCCCTTCCCTTATCTGACCCGCATCCAGCAGACGCTTGAGGAGCTGGTCTTTCTCTCCGAGCACGATCCCCTGACCAAGCTGTACAACCGGGGGGCTTTCGAGCGCATTCTCGGTGCCGAACTTATCCGGTCGGCCCGTTCCGGCCAATCCCTGGCCCTGGTGCTGCTGGACCTTGACGACTTCAAGCTGGTCAACGACACGTATGGCCATCCCTGCGGCGACCGGGTGCTGGAAACCATCGGGGCGCTTTTGGCCGCTGAAAAGCGCACCTACGACTACGCGGCGCGCATCGGCGGTGAAGAATTCGCCCTGATCCTGCCCGGCGTCGGCCTTATGCGGGCCGAAGGGGTTATTGAACGCCTCATCGAGTCGGCCCGGTCGTTGCGCATTGTCTGCGACGGCGTGGATACGCCCCTGCGCGTGACCATTTCAGCCGGTCTGGCCTGCACCAAGGGCAAATACCCCATCTCCCTGGAAAAGCTCTACGCCCTGGCCGACGGGGCCCTTTACACCGCCAAGGCCCAAGGCAAGGACCGACTCTTTTCCGCCCCCATCGCCGACCTCACGGCACCACCGGAAAACACCCTGGTGCGGGCCGACGAAAAACGCTTCCTGTTCACCGGTTCAACCAAAGGATGACATGGCTATGTCCGAAGCCCAAAATCCCAACGCCACCCTGTCCGTGGCTATTTTAAGCGGCAAGGGTGGCGTGGGGAAAACCAATCTCGCCCTGAATTTAAGCTACGCGCTGTTTAGGGCCGGCCACCGCATCCTGCTCATGGATTTCGACGTGGGCCTGGCCAACGTCGATGTGCTCCTCGGTCTGTCGCCGGAAAAAAATCTCCAGGATCTCTTTCGGCCCGATGTGACTGCCGAGGAAGTGGTCCTGGCCGTGGAGCCGGGCGGCTTCGATTTCCTGCCCGCCGCCAGCGGTGTGCCGGAAATGCTGGAAATGGACGACGACATGCGCGAAGTCCTGTTCCATAAGCTCAACAAGGTCTTTGGCAGCTACGACTATCTCATGCTCGACCTTGGGGCCGGCATTTCCCAGACCATCCTGTCCGTGGCCGCCATGAGCCAATTGCGCGTGCTGGTCGTCACCCCCGAGCCCACTTCGCTCACCGACTCCTACGCCGTAATAAAGGTGCTCCACACCCAGTACGGGATTACCGACTTCCATATCATCGTCAATCAGGTGGAAGGACCGGCCGACACCCAGGCCACGTTTACCCGCCTGTCCACCGCCTGCAACCATTTCCTGGGCTTTGAGCCGATCCTGCTTGGCGGCGTGCGGTCCGATCCGGCCCTGCCGGCTGCGGTGCGACGCCAGATACCGCTGTTGCGCCACGCCCCGCGCAGCCCGGCCGCCCAGGACATCGTCAACGGGGCGGTCAAGCTCCACCGGGTCCGCCAACAGCGCCAGCAAGCCCTGGTTGATGCGCCAGTGCTTGGAAAAATACCGATAATCCGCAAGTAAGTCTTGACGGGCACCGGTTTTTTTCGGCAATGGTATGAAATAGATGGACGATTGATCCGACCCGCTTCCAGCGGGATTCGGCCAACCGTCAAAAGCGCGAGGACCACGCGATGAACAAAAGCGAACTCATCAAGACCCTGGCCGAAACCAAAGGCCTGCACATCGACGAAGCCGCCGACATCGTCAACGCCTTCGTCGATTCCGTCAAACAGGCGCTCATTAACGAAGACCGCGTGGAAATCCGTGGGTTTGGCAGCTTTAAAATCAAGGGCTACAAAGGCTATACCGGACGCAATCCCAAGTCCGGCGACGTCGTCACCGTGGCACCCAAAAAACTGCCGTTTTTCCGCCCGGGCAAAGAACTCAAGGAATACCTCAATAAATAATCCTATGGCAACTCTGCGCATTCTGTTTTTGGTCCTGGCCCTGGCGGCAGCGACCGCAGCAACGGCTTTTGCCGCCGATCCGGCCCTGACCATCCTCTATGCCGGCAATACGTACGGCTATTACGATCCCTGCCCCACCTGCGGGCCGCAAAAACTGGGCGGTCTGGCCCGCCGGGCCACAGCCATCGCGATGCTGCGGCAAAACGCGCCCACTGCCGGCAAAGTGCTGGCCGTGGCCGGGCCGTGGGAGTTTCTCCCCGAAGTCTCGGCCGCGCCGCCCGAGCCAGACAAATTGCCGGTCGTGGCCAAGGCCCATGAACGCCTGGCCTACGACGCCATGGCCCTTGCCCCCCAGGAAGCCAGGCTTTTAGCCGAGCACAAGTCCCTGCCGCCCAAGGGCGCGGTGGTACTCGAAGACGCCCCGGTCACCCGCATCGTCATCGTTGGCGGCGTTGCCGTGGGGCTTTTGTACTTCCCCATGCCCAAAGACATCAGCGCCGTGGTGCCGGACAAGCTTATGGACGCCACAGCCAGGGCCGCAGCCGAACTGCGGGCCAAGGCCGCCCTGGTGGTCGGCATCAGCCCCTGGGGAGCACTCGACGAGGAAGCCTTTATCAACACCCGAACCGGGGCCGTGGATGTGCTGCTCGGCAGCGGCGGCGGATCCGGTTTTGCCTCCCGCACCTCCAAGGACGGCCGCACCTTGTGGACCCGGGCCTATATCAAGGGCAAGACGCTCAACCGCCTGGATTTGCTCGCGTTGCCCGGAAAGCCCGGCTTTGTCTGGAAAATCGGCGAGAACTTCACTGCCAAGGTCGATCCTTTGGATGAAAACTTTCCCCAGGATCAGGCCGTGGACGCGCTGCTCAAATAACCCGACCTTGTGCGGCCCGCGTCTGGTTGCCGCCCCGTCTCCCGGCTGGTGTCCTTGGCAGACAAGGGAACCGACAAGGAGGCGGGGCGGCAACCGATGGTTTTTACCCCCCTGTCAAACCGCCAACGCAACCCGAGGCTCATCCCGTGAAGACTCGCTCCCATCGCGCCGCCCTCGCCCTATTGCCCCTGGTTCTGGCCGTAGTCGTCGCCCTGCCGGCGGCTGCCCAGGAACCGATCCTCACCATCGTCTTATCCGGCAACACCTACGGCAACTACGAGCCCTGCCCTTCCTGAGGCGGCAAGCTTGTTGGCGGGTTGGCCCGGCGGGCCGCCTTTATCCAATCGCTTCGCGCCACTGCCCCTGGCAAGGCACGCACGCTTGTTCTCGGCGCGCCCTTTGAAATTTTGCCTGACGGGCCGGACCGAAAGCCTGATCCCCATCGCCTGCCGGCCATAAGCCAGGCGCTTTCCCGCATCGGCTACGATGCCGGGGCCTTGCTGCCGGATGAGGCCGCCTATCTCAAAAGCGCTGACGCGCCCATCCCGTCCGGCTTTGACGTCCTGGACAACAAGCCCCAGACCAAAGTGCTCAACGTTGCCGGTGTGCCGGTGGGCCTTGTCTTTTTTCCGCCGCCGCCGGATCTGACCAAACCGGCTCCGGCCGCCATCGGTGATGCCGTGGCCCGGGCGGCCAAGGCGCTTCGCCCCTCGGTGCGGCTGGTTATTGGCCTAAGCGGCCTGGGTATGCCCGACGAGGAAGCCTTCCTCACCGCCCACCCGGATGCCCTGGATGTGCTGCTCGGCAGCGGCATCAGCGCCGGCACGGCCGGCCGGGTCGGCCCCCAGGGCAAGACCCTGTGGGCCCGGGCCTACACCCGGGGCAAGACCGTCAATCGTGTCGATCTGCTGGCCTTGCCGGACGGGGCAGGCTTCGCCTGGACGCCCAATGGCAACTTTAGGGCCGAAGTGGTCAACCTCGATGAGGCCTACCCGGCCGATCCCGAGATCAAAAAGCTTTTTGAATAGCCGAACAGGGAGAACTGGCCGGTTTTTACGCCAGCACAACAAGTGCCGGCGGCTCCTGCTGCAAGTTCCCCCTGTGGCGTGCTAATAGAAATGGACGGGCGGCATGTCCCGGGGCGGGATCTGCCCCACGCGGCTGGCCGGGCGGCCCAATAAAAGTGCGGCATAGCCCCTGTGCCCGGCCGGCACGCCCAGCGCCGTCCCCACCGGCGGATGCGCGGCCAGGGCGAACATGAGATACCCGCACCAGCAGGCCCCATAGCCCGCCGCTGCTGCCGCGATTTCCAGCCACGAGGCGGCGATAATCGCATCGACCTCGGGACTGATGCCCTGCTCCGGGGCATGGGCCACCACAACATGGGGCGCACCGCGAAAGATCACATCCTTGCCCTTGGCCGCCGCCCGGGCCGCGCCGGCCAGATGCAGCTCAGCCGCCCGGGTCGAATCCGCCGCCACTTCCAAAGCAATCCAATCCAAAACAAGCTGCCGGGCTGCGTCCATGCGCGCCGGACCATCCACCACCACATACCCCACCTGGCGCATATTGTGGCCGGTGGGGGCGTGGCGCACGGCTTCGATAAGGCCCACGATGTCCTCCCGGGGCACGGGAGCCGGGTCGTAGGTGCGGCACGAGCGCCGGGCCATGAGCAGATGGCGCAGGGAGGCCGGGCTGGGCAGTTCTTTTCGCCGGATAGGCTCGAAATCTTCTCGCGGCAGCAAGGCATGGACAAAGGCCTTGGCCGGGCAGGCGATAACGCAATGGCCGCAGCGGATGCAATGGGCTTCCCGGCCAGCCAGGGCCTGGGGCGCTTCACCCGGCTGACGCTGGCGCACCAGACTGGCCGGGCAGGCGGCAACGCACAGGCCGCAGCCAGTGCAATTTGCAGTGACGCTAAATAGTTCCATGGTGTTCCTTGGGGGCGGGGATCAGGGGATGCGGCGGCCATAGGTGTCGCGCAGGATGGTCAGGGCCTCTTCCTCGCGCTGCACGTACATATCCGGGGCAAAAAGGGCCGTGTGCCCGACGTTGTGGCGCACACAGGCATCGAGCGGCACATGGGCGAAGCTGTGGCCCAGATGGACCATGTCGCCAAACCAAGCCACGCCGATGTCCAGGATGCCGTTGCCGGTTTCGGGATTGCCAACATCGACGTAGGCCCCAAACGGCCGGGCCGGGCCTTTCGGGCAGGTGTCGGGCCGCACCGCGTCCAGGCGCAGCAGACAGCAGAATTCGTTGAGCCGGCACTCGGGCAAGGGCCAGGGCCGCTGGCGCAGGGCCTCGGTCGGCTCGTCCAGATATTTGCGGCGATAGACCACCGACGGGTCCACGGCGGCATAGAGCGCAGCCAGTTCGGCGAAATCCGGGCGATAGTCCCGGTAGCGTCCCGGACCGCAGCGCCCGAGCATGTGCGCCGGGCACAACCAGCATTGGCCGATCTCCCCGGCCCCGGCCTGACTGCCCAGGCCGGCCAGCAACTGGCCGACGGCGTCGCCAATAAATTCGCAATCGTTATGGATGAGGAGCAGATAGCGCTTGTCGGTGTGCTCAAAGGCATACTGATAGCGCAGGGCGTGGCGGTAGGCATCGTCGCCAAGCCGCGTTTCGTCCACGGCGTAGCGCCAGTTCATAAAGGACGGCCGGTGGTGGATGATCCGATCCCCCAGGGCCGCCAGAATATCGGCATGGGCAAAGACGGCGTTGAGGGAGTCGGGCTCTTCGCAAAAATAAATCTTGTCGATGAAGCGGCCACTGTGGGCGAGCAAAGAGACCAGGGCCAGGGCGGTCTGGGCCGGTTTGCCAAAAACATTGACGGCGACATCGACGATACGGGATTTCATGGGTGCTGGCCTGATTGTCCTCTCCTAGCCCAAGACGGTCGGGCGGGCAAGACGCGGGCGTACTGGTCTGGCCGTCCCGGTCAGGGAAACCGGATGGCCGCCATGGTGATGTCGTCTTGCCGGGGACGGCCCTGGGCAAAAGTTCGCAAGGCTTGGGCCACGGCTTCCAAAATCCGGTCGGCCGGCTTGTCGGCAGTACCGTGCAGGATGTCAAGCAGCCGGCGCTTCCCGAACATCGCGTCGTTGGCGCCCCGGGTTTCCCATATGCCGTCGGTGCCGATAAACACCACACCGCCAGCCGGCCAAGGGCCTGAACTGGCCACATAGCGGAAACCCTCCACAACTCCAAGGGGGGGGCCGCCACCGGCCAGTTCAGCTATTTCGCCCTGGCTGGCCCCCACCACCAGGGCCGGATCGTGGCCGGCCCTGACCCAGCGCAGATGCTTGGCCGCAGCGTCGATCTCCAGATAAAAAAGCGTCAGGAACCGTCCCGTGCCGTAGACATCCTCGGCCACCCGGGAGTTGACGGCGCTGACCACCGCTCCGGGATCGGCGTACATGGCGGCGGCCATGCGCACGGTTGCCCGGGCCGAGGCCATAAGCAGGGCCGGTCCCACGCCGTGCCCGGCCACATCGCCCACCACCACCACGGTTTTGGATGGCCCGGTTTGAATAAAATCATAATAGTCACCGCCAGTTTCATCACAATAATCGCTTGAGGCGGCAATATCGAGGCCGGCGATTCGCGGCGGCCCGGTCGGCAAAAGATTGCGCTGCACATCTTCAGCCACTTTGAGCGCATCGAGCAACGCCACCCGCTGGGACAGTCCCTCGATCATGGCATTGGCCTCAGCGGCAATCAGGCCGAATTCGTCGGCCGTGGCCACAGGCAGGCGCACGGTCAGGTCGCCCTGGCGCACCCGGGCCATTCCCTGCGTGATCGTGCCGAAAAGAAAGTGCAGATTGCCGGCATAAAGCAGAATCAGCCGGGAAGCCCCGGCCAGCAACACGGCCATGACAAAGGCGATTTCAAGCATAACGGAACGACGGGCTGCGGCCAGCACCGCCGGCTCCCGATCCAGGGAGGACAGCCAGCTTACGTCGCCAGCCCAGATCAATCCGAAAAGACCCATGAGAAGGACGGTGGCTATTGCGGCCATAAGCAAAAAGCGCCGGGACAGGCTGCGCAGCCGGTGCGGCCGGGCAGCCGTAAAGCCGCCGCCCCCCGCCGTGGCCCGGAGTACCACGGTACGCAGGCGCAACAAAGCGCCTTCCAGGCCCAGATAGAACCCGGCGGCCAAAGACCCAAGCACCAGTTTCCAGCCGGAAACCCAGAGAAAATCAATGTGCGCCTCCATCCACAGGCCCCCAAGCAGCCCGGCCAACAGGCAGCATCCCATCTCCAGGATGAATTGCCGTGAAGGCTGGTCCCGGTCCGCAGCGGCCAGGACAACGCGGCGCATGTAAAGTCCCCGCACAGCCAGGGCAACGGCAAAGGAAGTGGCAAGTATGGCCCCCAGATGCACGGGGGGCACGGCGTCTATGAAGGGTCAGACCTGGCCGCCATAAAACGTCAAAAGGACGACCACAAGCAGATAACGCGCGGCAACGGCCAGGGAACCGGGCATGGTCAGGTGTCTGTTCATGGCCTTGTCATGCCCGAAGGCCGGGCGACTGGCAATGGCCGGGGCGGGCTGCCGGTCTTTCGGAGGGCTGCGAGAAAAAGAAGCGGCGACCTGCCCCTGGACAGTTAAACCATCCAGAGGGAAATCGCCGCAAATACAAACGCCCGGTAGGATCGACGTCCAGGAAACAAAGGCTATTTATCTTTTTTCCTGGCCCCGTCCATGGTGTGGCGATCCTTGGCCGGCAGCACGTTTTTGCGCAGACGGATGGATAAGGGTGTGACTTCCACCATCTCGTCTTCGCGCACGAAGTGCAGCGCCCGCTCCAGGGTCATGGGCAGGACCGGGGTGAGAATGACATGTTCATCCTTGCCGGAAGCCCGCATGTTGGTGAGCTTTTTTTCCTTGCAGGGATTGACGTTGATGTCGTTGTCGCGGTTGTGCTCGCCAACGATCATGCCCTCGTAGACCGGCTCGCCCGCCGTGATGAACAGCCGGCCGCGCGGTTCGAGGTTAAACAGCGCATAGGGAACGCCAACACCTTGGCGGTCGCTGACGATGGAACCGGTGAACCGGCTGGGGAAATCGCCCCGGTATTCGTCGTAACCGGAAAACGACGAGTTCATGATGCCGGTGCCCTTGGTGTCGGTCAAAAATTCGTCGCGATAGCCGATCAGCCCCCGGGCGGGAATGGAGAACTCCAGGCGCACCCGGCCCGAGCCGTGGTTGACCAGATTGAGCATGCGGCCCTTGCGCACGGACAGCTTCTCCGTAATCACGCCGACAAAAGCCTCGTCGGAGTCGATAAACAGGTGCTCGATGGGTTCCTTGCGCACGCCGCCTTCGGTCTTGTAAATGACCTCGGGGCGACCGACTGAAATCTCGAAACCCTCGCGGCGCATGGTCTCAACGATAATGGCCATCTGGAACTCGCCCCGGCCCTTGACCGTAAAGGCGTCCTTGTCTTCGGTCTCTTCGACCTTGATGGCCACGTTGCGCAGCGTCTCTTTGTACAGGCGCTCGCGAAGCTTGGCCGACTGCACGAACTTGCCTTCGCGACCAACGAACGGCGAAGTGTTGATGGCAAAGCGCATGGACACGGTCGGTTCGTCCACATTGATGCGCGGCAAGGCCTTGGGCGATTCGGCCACGGTGATGGTGTCGCCGATGGTCACGTCTTCAACGCCGGAAAGGACGAGGATGTCGCCCGGATCGGCCGCTTCGGTCTCGGTCAGCTTGGGGCCTTGATAGACCTGCAATTTCGAGATGCGCAGCGGTTTGGTCGTCCCTTCGGCGTCAATGCACACCATGGTCTGGTTGATGTGCGCCGTGCCGGAGACAACGCGGCCAACGGCCAGACGGCCCAGAAAATCGGAATAGCCCAGATCCGACACCAGCATGCGAAACGGCTCGGCAGCGTCGTGGAGCGGCCCCTTGATCTCGGACAGGATCGTCTCGAACAGGGGCGAGAGGTCGCCGCTTGCATCGTCCAGGCTGCGTTTGGCCATGCCTTCGCGGCCGATAGCATAGAGCACCGGAAATTCCAGCTGTTGCTCGGAGGCGTCGAGGTCAATAAAGAGGTCGTAAATTTCGTTTAAGACTTCCTCGACCCGGGCATCCTTGCGGTCGATCTTGTTCACAGCCACAATGACGGGCAGACCCCGGTCCAGGGTCTTTTTAAGCACAAAGCGGGTCTGGGGCAGCGGCCCTTCGGAAGCATCGACCAGCAGCACCGCGCCATCGACCATGGACAGCGCCCGCTCCACTTCGCCGCCGAAATCGGCGTGGCCCGGGGTGTCGATGATGTTGATTTTCACCCCGTTCCAGATCACGGCGCAGTTTTTGGCGGCAATGGTGATGCCGCGTTCGCGTTCGAGATCCATGCTGTCCATGATGCGGTCGGTCATTTCCTGGTTCTGGCGGAACAGACCGCTTTGGCGGAACATATGATCAACCAGGGTGGTTTTGCCGTGGTCGACGTGGGCGATGATGGCGATATTGCGCAGGGCTTCGTTTCTGGTCGCGTTTTTCATGCAGGAATCCTTGAAGGGCGTTGGGGGCAAACGTCGGGGACGCTGCCGGGGGACGGGGACATACCGCAATGGTCCAACTTAGGCAATCGGCAGTGTGAAGGTAAAGGTGCTGCCGGCTCCGGGCTTTGATACAAAAAAAATGCGACCGCCGTGTGACTCGACGATATGTTTGCAGATGGCCAGGCCAAGACCGGTCCCCTTGGGCTTGTTGGTCAGGGTTCCGCCGATCTGGTTAAACTTTTCAAAGACCTTATGCTGCTCGGCCTCGGGAATGCCGATGCCGGTGTCGGCGACTTCGATGACGATGGAATGGCCTTGCACCCTGGCCCGGCAGGCGACCGAGCCGGTCTCGGTAAATTTGAGGGCATTGGAGACGAGGTTGACCAGCACCTGGATAAGCCTGTCCCGGTCGCCGACGATCTCCGGCAGCCGTCCCTCGATGCTGGTGGTCAGATTGACCCTGGACCCCTGCAACAGCCCGACACAAGCGCTCATGACATGGCGGATCACAGCGGCCGGGTCCACCCGATCCTTGTGAAAGGCCATCTTGCCGGCTTCGAGCTTGGCCAGATCGAGGACGTCGTTGATCAGATGTTTGAGCCGTTCACCCTCGGCCACGATGATGCCGAGATTCTCCTGGACCTGCTCAGCCTGGCGGCGCCGTTGGGGCGGCCCGTCGGTCAGGGGGGCCAGCAATTTTTGCAGGCGTTTCTGGATCAGCACGGCAAAGCCCAGGACCGAGGTCAGGGGCGTGCGGATTTCGTGGGACACCATGGAGAGAAAATCGGATTTGGCCCGGTTGGCCGCCTCGGCCGCTTCTTCGGCCCGCTTGCGGATGGTCACCTCGTGCAGGAGGCGCTCGTTGATGCGCGTCAACTCTGCCGTACGTTCGGCCACCCGCTGTTCCAGTTCGTCGTGGTAGCGGATAAGGGTCTCTTCCGCCTTTTTACGCACGGACACATCCTGGACCGAGCCGTCGAAGCGTTCGGCCTGGCCTTCGCCGTCCCGGATGCGCCGGGCGTTGATCAGTCCCCAGATGCGCTGGCCCGATTTGGTGAGGAGCTGGACTTCCAGATTCTTGACCTGATCGTAGCGCTCAAGCTCGTTGCGGATGCGGTGGCGGTCGTCGGGGCAGTCCACCACGTCGTCCACCACGTTTTTCACATGCTCCATCAGGTCCAGCGCCGAGGTATAGCCGAGAATGGCCGCCAGAGCCGGGTTCACATTCATGAGCCGGCCGGTCAGGGTGCTTTGGAAAATGCCCTCGGCGGCGTTTTCGACAATACCCCGATAACGTTCCTCGGCCCGGCGCAGGGCCTCTTCGCTTTTTTTGCGTTCGATGACGTCGCGGGCCACGATAACGGCGATGGGGCCGTCCCCGCCCTGGGCCAGACGAAAGGTCATCTCCACCGGCAGGCGGGTGCCGGCCACCGCGCCGGGCAGGGCCAGGGCGGTTTCGATGCGCCCGGCGGCAAAGTCCCCGGAAAAAAGGCCCCGGAGCTGACAGACCGCGTCAACGGGCAGGAAATCTTCAAAAAACCGGCCGACCAATTCGTGGCTGCCAAGGCGCAGCATGGCCCCGGCCGCCCCGGCGGCGTCGGTAATGCGGCCGCTGCCCACATCCACGAGAAAAATAGCGTCGCCGGTCTGATCGAGCAGGGAGCGAAACCGTTCGAGTTCCTCCAGACGCCGCCGCAACTCCGGATAATAGCTCTTGCTGACCGAGTGTTCCCCAAAGCCGAGCAGCCGGGTCCGGCGGTCGTCAGGCTCAGGCCCGGGATTGGTAGGCGCTTTCATAAAGGGCTTCCAGATCAGCCTGGGTCGGCTGCCGGGGATTGGTCAACAGACACGGATCATCCAGGGCCGTGCGGGCCAGATCGGAAAAATTCGACACGCGCACGCCCAGGTCGGCCAGCCCCATGGAAACGCCGACGCTGCGTTTGAAGGCAGCCAGAGCCGCCAGGGTGGCGGCTTTTTTCTCGCTTTGCGGCGCGGCGGCGCCAAACTGCGCCCCGAGACAGCGCCCCAGGGTGTCGTAACGGTCCGGGGCGGCGGCATAATTGTAGGCGACCACGTGATCGAGCAGGATGGCGTTGCACAGGCCATGGGGCAGATCGAGCAGCCCGCCGAGGCTGTGGGCCATGGCGTGGACCGCGCCGAGGATGGCATTGGAAAAAGCCAGGCCGGCATAGAGGCTGGCCAACTGCATGGCCCCCCGGGCCTCGATAGCATCCGGGGCATGCATGGCGCGGGGCAAATTGGCGGCAATGAGGCGTACGGCCTCCAGAGCGAAAAGATCGGTGACCGGACCATGGGCATTGGACACGTAGGCTTCCATGGCGTGGGTCAGGGCGTCGAGTCCGGTATAGGCGGTCAGCTCGGCGGGCATGGTGGTGGTGACGTCGGGATCAAGCAGGGCGGCGTCGGGAATGAGCGTCTTGCTGGCAATAACGATTTTGCGTTGCCGGGCCGTATCGGTGACGATGGCAAACTGCGAAACTTCGGCACCGGTGCCCGAGGTGGTCGGGACGCACAACAGCGGCGGCCCCGGCCGCTCGACGTTGTCCACGCCCTCGAAGTCGAGGATATGGCGCCCATTGGCCCAGGC
The DNA here is from genome assembly GCF_009856865.1 of Solidesulfovibrio aerotolerans. Lineage (GTDB taxonomy): Bacteria > Desulfobacterota > Desulfovibrionia > Desulfovibrionales > Desulfovibrionaceae > Solidesulfovibrio > Solidesulfovibrio aerotolerans. The sequence goes on from NZ_WVUD01000003.1 coordinate 196,553, forward strand.
GATGCCGATGGCCTTGGCGCAGTCCATGGCCGAACCGCCGCCCACAGCCACAATGGCGTCGCAGTCGCACGCGGCAAAGGCGGCCACGCCAGCCATGATCTCGTGGTCCCGGGGATTGGACGACAGGGCCTCGAAGCGTTCGGTTTCCACCCCGGCCTCGCTCAGACTGGCCGCGACACGCTGGGGCCAGCCCAAATCAGCTAATCCGGGATCGGCCACCAAAAGCGCCCGACGCACCCCAAGTCCGGCCGCCTGTCGGCCGGCCAGACCCAGGGCACCCTGACCGAACACGAACTCCGGGGCCACAAATTTGCGCATGGATAGTAGGAGTCTCTCCGGCATGCGCCCATCCTTTGGCGGCGTCTGACATCTCTGTGCCCGCTCGCCGAAACAATGTTCTACTATGGCGTTCGCGAATTGCCGTTATGGTTACCCAAGTATTAACACAAAATTTATTATTTTTATTCACAAAAAAACATAAATATTTTTTTGTGAACGCAACACTAGGGGGCCAGGGACGCGGCGTCAATCACCGTCACCCCGTGCCGGACCAGCAGATCTGGCAGTTGCAGCGCAGTAAACACCCGCAACTCTTCCTCACGACCGAAGTCATAGGTGCTGATAGCGCTCAGTGTTGCGTCGCAAAGACCCGGGTGGCACATGATTTCCACGGTTCCCTCGCCGCCCAGGGCCGCAAACGCCGCATCAACCAAAGAAAGAAAATGGGGGACACTGAGGGTTTCCCCGTAAAACCGCGTGACGCAGACGTCGGCATGGGCCACCCCGGCCGCGTCGAGAGTCCGGCGCATATCGTCGGAAAGCGCCCGGGCCGGCAGGCCCCATTCCCGGGCCAATTCCACAAAGGCCGCAAACACCTCGGGCCGCTTGTGGATATGGTGGTGGGAATCCAGGTGGCTCGGCGTGAGGCCAGATTCCAGAAAACAGGCCAGTTGCGCCTGCCATTCCCGCCGCACTTCGCCTGGGTCCACATTGCCCAGCGCCATCTTTTTGCGTGGGAACAGGCCCTCGGCCGTCACCAGACTCGGCACCGCGTCTGGCGGCAGACAGGGGGTGCCGCCGGTGAGTTGCAGATGCAGGCCCACCCGGTCCGAAAACGGCCGGCCGAAGCGGGCAATCCGCTCCACCGCGCCCGGCACGCAAACCATGGCCGTGGTCCCGCCCACCACCCCGGCGGCCAGGGCCTGGGCAATGCCGGCGCTCACACCCTCGGTCAGCCCAAAATCATCCGCATTGACAAAAAGCCGCCGCATCCGCCCTCCCTGGCAGTCTTTCCCTTCAAAACAATCGTCACGTCCTGGCCTGCGCAATGCCGGCCAAGGAGGCGTCACGGTCTGGCCTGCGCCAATGCCGGCCATCCCGCCACCGGGCAGACCGGGGCCGCCAAAACGGTCAGGAAGCCCGGGCCATGTCCAAGACGGCCGCCACGAGCTTTTCGATGCCGAGAGCTATGTCGGCGATGCCCGGCCCGAGCATGTAGGCCGGCGTGCTCACCAGCCGGTTGGCCGCATCCACCACGATTCCGTCGACAGGACAGACCACATGCCGGGCGCCGGTCCCTTCCAGCCCCTGGGCCGTGGCGGGATCGTTGCCGATGGTCAGTTCGGGATGATGCGCTCCAAGGGCCAGGGCCACGACAACCGGGGCGATGCAAATGGCCCCGATGGGCTTTTGGGCGGCATGCATGGCGGAAAGCAGGGCGGCAACCGACGGCTCGACCGTGCCCTTGGCTCCGTTGACGGCAAAATCGCACAAATTTGTGGCCGCACCCAAACCGCCGGGCAAAATGAGGCCGTCCAGGTCCGCCGCCTTGACCTGGGCCACGTCGGCCACTGCTCCCCGGGCGATGCGGGCGGCTTCCACCCGGATATTGCGTGTTTCGCCCATGGGCTTTTTCGTCCCATGGTCCATGGCCGCAACCGTCATATCCGGGGCCAGGCACACGACCTTGACCCCGGCCTTGTTCAAAAAATACAGCGTCAGTGTGGCTTCGTGGATTTCCGAGCCATCCAGGACGCCGCAACCCGACAGGAGTACGCCGATGGTCGCCATGCTCCCCTCCCGTTACTGGTGTTGTTCTCCCGCAGCCTATGCCGGCCGGGGCAAAAATCTATCCTCTGCCCCCGGCTACGTCAAACCGTTACGCCGCCAAGGCGTTGCCTTTGACGGGAAAACAGCGCATGAGAAGCCATGCCCAAGCGTTTTTTTGCCACGCCGCCGCTGTCCCCGCTGATCATTTCCGACACCACCCTGCGCGACGGGGCGCAAATGCCCGGAGTGCGCTTTTCCGTGGCCGACAAGGTGGCCATTGCCAAAGCCCTGGCCGCCGCCGGAGTGGACGTCATCGAGGCCGGCTTTCCGGCCGGTTCGGACCATGAGATCGAGGCGGTGCGCCGCATTGCCGCCGAAACGAGCGGCCCGCTTATCATGGCGCTGTGCCGGGCTGTCACCGCCGACATCGACGCCGCCTGGACCGCCCTGGCCGACGCCCCGCCGACACGCCGGGGGGTGGGCATTTTTCTGGGCACCAGTCCGCTGCACCGCCGCCACAAGCTCGCTAAGACCAAGGCCCAATGCCTGGAGATGATCGCCGGGGCCGTAGCCTATGCCAGAGAACGCTTCGACCGGGTGACCTTTGGCTGCGAGGACGGCAGCCGCACCGAACCGGCTTTTTTACGCCAGGCCTATACCACGGCCATGGACGCCGGAGCCACCGGCATCGGCTTTCCCGACACCGTGGGCGTGCTGACCCCGGAAGTCGTGCGCCGCCGGGTGGCCATGCTGACCAGACTGGCCCATCCGCGCGGGGTCAAGGTACGGGTGCATTTTCATAACGATCTTGGCCTGGCCACAGCCAATACCCTGGCCGCCGTGGCCGCCGGGGCCGATATCGTCCATCTGACCGTTTGCGGCATCGGCGAGCGGGCCGGCAACGCCGCTCTGGAAGAAACCGTCATGGCCCTGACCCTCAACCAGCAGCAGTACTGCCGCTCCATCAACATCGACACCCGCCAGCTCACGGCCCTGTGCCGGCTGGTGGCCGAGCGGGCCGGCATTGCCCTGCCGGCCAACAAGGCCGTCACCGGAGCCAATATCTTTGCCACTTCGGCCGGCGTCCACCAGGACGGCCTGCTCAAGCACCCCGACACCTATCTGCCCTTTCGCCCGGAGCTGGTCGGTGCCGACGGCATCCGGCTGCCGCTTTCGCCACTCTCGGGCAAGGCGGCCCTGGCCTTGCGGCTGGCCGAGCTGGGTATTGCGCTTTCCCCCGAGGGTCTTGCCCGGGCCAGTCGGTTCGTCAAAAATGCCGACAAGGCCGCCTGGGATGACGAGGATGCCTTGCTGCGCCGGGCCGTGGCCGCTGCCGGGGAGGACCAGACGCCATGATGGGCTTAAGTGCCCTGCTGGCCCTGTGCCTGGCCCTGCTCCATTTGTATGTGCGCCTGCTCAGTCCCGTCCTCGACGCGCCACGCAGTCCCTGGCTGTCCCTGGCCGGCGGCGCGGCCACGGCCTACGTCTTTGTCCATATCTTTCCGAGCCTGTGCGACGGCCAGGAGGTGGTTCTGCGAACCGGCTGGGCCTGGGTTTCCACCCTGGACCGCCACGTCTTTCTCATCGCCCTGGCCGGACTGCTGGTGTTTTACGCCCTGGAACGGGCGGCCCTTGGCGCGCGCGGCGGCCGCGACACCCCGCCGCTTAGCCCGGGACAAGGCGTTTTCTGGCTCCATCTGGCCTCGTTTGGCCTGTACAATTTCCTTATCGGCTATCTGCTGGTGAACCGGGCGACGCCGGGACCGGCCAACCTCCTCACGTATTTCCTGGCCATGGCCCTGCACATGGCCGGCAACGACTATGGGCTTCGCCGCCACTTTACCGACAGCTACCGTCATCTGGGCCGGCTGGTCCTGGCCGGGGCTGTCCTGGCCGGTTGGGGCTTTGGCTATCTTTTCCGCGTCCACGACGCCGTGCTGGCCATTCTCTTCGCCTTTCTGGCCGGTGGCGTGGTCATGAACACCATGAAGGACGAACTTCCCCTGGACGGCTCAGGCAACGCCCCGGCCTTTACGCTTGGCGCGGTGGGCTACGCCGCCCTGCTGCTGGTTGTATGAAAAAAAAGATCCCTGCCGCTGCTGCGGCCAATGACCCGAACGGCCCTTTTTTCGGCCGCCATGTCTGGACGCTGTTTCGTTTCCTGGCTCCCTATCGCCGGGCTTTTGGTCTGGGACTGGGCTTAAACGTCCTGGCCCGGGCCTGCGATCTGCTCCCGCTGGCCCTGGCCGGCAAGGTCATCGATGCCGCCGTTAACGGCGTCACCGCCCCGCATACCTATCTGCTGTTCGGACTGGCCGTCTTGGCCTCGTTTATCTTTCTGGCCCTCTTCCAGAGCAGCTCGGATTACATCCTGGCGGCCATGGCCCAGCGCACCCGCCACGATATCCGCCTGGCCCTCTACAGCCGCCTCCAGACACTGGACCCGGCCTATTTTGAAGACCGCCAGACCGGCGACATCATGTCCGTGGTGGTCGGCGACGTGGACACCCTGGAGAGCTTTCTCACCGACGCCACCACCTCGATCATCCGGGTCGTGGTCACGTTTGTCGGCATCTACGGCTATCTTTTTTTCCTGGAATGGCGACTGGCTTTGCTCCTTTTCGTGCCGTTGCCGTTGGCCGTTTTCGCCGTGCGCCGTTTTGTCACCCGGGTGCAGCCGCGCTATCGGGGGGCGCGAAAGGCAGTGGGAGCCATTGCCGGGCTGCTTGAAAACAACATTGCCGGCATGGGCGTCATCCAGGCCTATACCGCCGAGGCCCGGCTGTTGGCCGCTGTCAGCGAGCGCTCGGCCGCCTACCGCGACGAGGCCGTGGCGGCCGAGGCCGAACGGGCCAGATTTCTGCCGGCCATCTATGCCGTGGCCGGCCTGTCCTTTGCCGCTGTCTTTGCCGGCGGCGGCTGGCTCGTTGCCACCGGAAACGGAACGACCGTTGGCGACTACACCACGTTTACCCTTTTTGCCGCGCGGCTCGTTCTGCCGTTATTTGTCTTTGGCATGCTGATCAATCAAATCCAGCGGGCCGAGGCGGCAGCCGCGCGCATCGCCGAGATGCTGGCCACCGAGCCGCGCATCGTGGACCGTCCCGAAGCCGTGGCCCTTGCCGAGCGGCCCCGGGAGATTGCCTTTCGCGACGTGCGCTTTGCCTATCCCGGCCGCGAGCCGGTCCTGCACGGCGTAAGCTTCACCCTGCGCCAGGGCGAGGTTGTCGGCGTGGTCGGCCCAACCGGTGCCGGCAAGTCCACCCTGGTCAAATTGCTGCTGCGCTACTTCGAGCCCACCAGCGGTGACATCCTGGTCAACGGCGCAAGCCTTGCCTCGGTCACCCTGGCCAGCTACCGCCAGCGTCTGGGCTATGTCTCCCAGGATGCCTTTTTGTTTCACGGCACAGTGGCGGAAAATATCCTGCTCGGCGACCCGCAAGCCGATTTGCCGGCCGTGCGCCGGGCGGCGGCCATGGCCGGGGCCGACGATTTCATCATGCGCTTGCCCGAGGGCTACAACACCATCATCGGCGAGCGCGGCATGAAACTCTCGGGCGGCGAGCGCCAGCGGGTGTCCCTGGCCCGGGCCATTTTGCGCGACCCGGCCTTGCTGCTGCTGGATGAAGCAACGTCAGCCGTGGACACCCGCACCGAAGCCATCATCCAGCAAAATCTCCACGAATTCCGCCAGGGCCGGCTCACCCTGGCCGTGGCCCATCGCCTGTCCACGGTGCGGCAATGCGCCCAGATTCTGGTGGTGGTGGAGGGCTGTGTGGTGGAGCGCGGCGACCACGAATCGCTGCTGGCGGCCGGCGGGGTCTATGCCGGCATGTGGGCGGTGCAAAGCGGCGGGGAAACTGCCCCATGACCGTCGTTTGCGACGCCGTTGCCCTTGCCGTTGCGCCTGCCGGGACGCGGCCTCATGGCCTTTGATCCCGACACCACCACGGTGTTGGATCTCGTGGCCGCCCACCCGTCCACCGAAGCGGTCTTTCGCCGCTACGACGCAGCAGCCGGCTGCTGTCTGCTCTGCCAGGGACTTTTTGAGACCGTCGCCGGTCTGGCCGTCCGATTCGGCCTTGACGGGAAGATGCTGACGACCGATCTTATCCAAGCGATACGCAAGGAGAAATAATGGGCATTGCGCTGGTCAAGACCGTCACCGCCGCCGGCTGAGCGGCCAAGATCGCTCCAGGGGACCTGGAGGCCGTCTTGCGGGGTCTGCCCCCTTTTACCGATCCGCGTCTGCTCACCAGCCAGGGAGTCAACGAGGACGCCGCTATCGTGCGGCTTCCTGGCGGCCAGGGGTTGGTGCAGACGGTGGATTTTTTCACGCCCATCGTCAACGATCCCTACAAGTTCGGGCGCATCGCAGCGGTTAATGCCCTGTCCGACGTCTACGCCATGGGCGGGGTGCCCCTGGCTGCCATGAACATCGTCTGTTTCCCGGCCAAGACCATGGACACCGCCATTTTGGGGGAAATCCTTCGCGGCGGGTTGGACGCGGTGCTGGAAGCCGGGGCTGTGCCGGCCGGCGGCCACAGCGTCGAGGACAAGGAGATCAAATACGGGCTGGCCGTGTCCGGGCTGGTCGATGCCGATGCCTTTGCTTCCAATACGGGCCTGCGGCCGGGCGACGTGCTTATTTTGACCAAACCGCTGGGCACGGGTGTTCTCGCCACGGCCATCAAGGGCGATTTCGGCGACATCCTCGCGCTGGAGGAACTTTTATACATCTGGGCCGGACGCTTAAACGCCGCCGGGGCGCGGGTGATCCGGGAACTGGGGCTTTTGGCGGCCACGGACGTGACCGGCTTTGGCCTGGGCGGCCATGTGCTGGAGATGGCTGCGGCGTCTGGCGTTGCGGTGGAGTTGCGGCTGGCCGACATACCCTTGCTGCCCCAAGCGGTGGAGCTGGCCGGCTACGGCATGTTGCCGGCGGGCAGTTTCGCCAACAAACGCTACTGCGCCGACGCCGTGTCTGTTGCGGCCGGGCTGGACCCCATCCGCTGCGATCTGGTCTTTGACGCCCAGACCTCCGGCGGGCTGGTGCTGGCCGTGCCCGAGAGCAAAGTTGCGGCGGCCCGGCAGATGCTCGAAGCAGCCGGCGATCTGGCGGCGGTCATTGGGAGGGTGGTGGAAGAAGAGGCAGGAAAGGCGCGGTTGCGGATTGGCTGACATAAAAACGGAATAGACTTCCTCTTAATGACAATAAAGGTTCAATTGCTTTGGATTCTCCAACCGAATAACATTATTTGACAATTGCGACCAATATAGATCGAAGCTCCAAGATCAATAGTATCAAACCGCAGTGCCACGAACTTCTTTCATGTTATTAAATACTTTTATGAGATGCTTTTTATTTCTCGCATTCATGACAACAAACAACTTATTATTTATTCTAATACAAACCATATAACGCGCAACCAAAAACGAGGACACCTCAGTCCCTATTCTTTCGTAAGCCTGGCTTCCGTCAAAAATGACAACGACAGGTCGAAACCATGTTTTCATACATCTAACATAAATCAAATCGTCAACAACAACAACCATCGAAAGAAAATAATCAGCAAACGATGACAAACATCCTATTGCAAAAAGAATACACACAAAGACCGTAAGACAATATTTTGCCGTTCCAATATTTTTAAACAGAATTGAACCAAAAAAACAAACTGCAAAAAATCCCATAAAAAATGCTGTAAATATAAAAATTACGATTTTTTCTAAAACAAAACAATTCAAATCTTGCTTGTCTCCATTAGCACCCGCAACACGTCGAAGCATGTCTTTTAATTTGTCGTCTTTGCTATTTACACAAACAGAATACACATACACCAAAATAACAGCTCCAAAAAGACCAAATCCAAAACTCAACAAATACACAATACGCACGTTCACGAAAGAACACCTTCTGCGCAATAACTTTGCAAGAAATGGAGATATTTCCGCTCCAACGCCGCATCATACCCCGGCGACAGCGGGTTCATAAACCCGTGCGCCGCTTCCGGTTCGATGTGTACGGCAACAGTGTCCGACACCAATTGCGAGGCAATGTCCCGGGGATCAAAAGCCGCTTCCTGGGCGGCGAAAATCGCCCGCACCCGGCAACGCGGCCGGACGTCAAGATGGCAGCGAATCCGTGAACCGTAAAACAGCACGGCCCGGCTGGCCGGATGGCAGCCCGCGCCGGCCGTATGCAGCCAGATCGCCGTGGCCCCGACGCTAAACCCCACGAGAAAGGCCGGCGCTTGCCCGGCTGCCGCCGCAATCCGGGCCGCATACCCGGCGATCCCCTCCCCGGCCAGAAAGGCCGCATGCGCCTCCTGCTCCGTGGCAAACGGACAGCCCACCCCGTCCCAGGGCGAAAGCACGACGGCCTGCCGGTCCAGATTGCCGGCCAGGGACTGCACGGCAGGCGTTATGCCGTAAATATCCGACGCTATGATCGTGTGCATGATTCGATATCTTTGCGTTAATAATGAACCAATTGCCCCTGTGTCGTCAAAAGAAAACGCCTGCCGCAGCCGATTGACCGATGTAGCGGCGTCTTATCCCTTCGTCATTATCTCTTGAGCCCGAATGCAATACCCACCAGGACGCCTTCCCGCCATCCCCCGCCGCCGTTAGCCGGCTTCCCCGCTCCCGACCGCCCCGAACTTGTCTTTAAATCGTAACGTCGCCCAGGCTAGTGGTTCGCCCATGGTAGCCGCAAACTGGAAGACCTGCCCGCGCCCCCCGAAAGGCACAGCCGGTGCCGGTGCCGGACAACCGACGCCTCCCCTGCGCGACGACGGCACCGGTGGCCCCTGTTCGCCCGAAGCGGAACAGCCCCAATCGCCCTGCCCGCCAGAACGTGTGCTTACGCCCAGCTCGGTAGCCCCAGCAGCCCATGCCGCCCATACAGCTCTGCCAAGCACCGACCCGCCGCTCCATCCGGCAGAGGCCTTTTTACGCGGCGTCCTGGAAGGGCTGCTTCCCGAGAGCGAGGCCAGCCTGACGGTTGCGGTCGCTCCCGATGCGTTGGATCTGCCGGTGGCAACGCTCTTTTTTTGCAGTCAGGCCCTGCATCGCCTGCTGGCTTCCCTGGAGCCTGCTGCTGCGCTGTGCCGGCATCCCGGCGACGCAGGCGCGCCCCTGCCGACCCTGACCGCCCGGCTTCGGGCGCACAGCATCGGCCGCTACACCCTGACGCTGGCGGATGACGGACAGTTTTTCCGCTGCCGTCTGCCGGGGGCAAGCCTGGACATGGAGGCCCTGACACCGCTTGTGGGATTCGTGCTCAAACGCCAGGGGTCAATCCGGTTGGCCCGTGGGCGCTCTACTGCGTTTGAAATCATCGGCTGACGCCGTTTATAAGGAGTCCACCATGGAAAAGGAAAAAGGCAAGATCAAGGTCGAAGGGGTGATGCAGATCACCGAAGTCATCGCCAACCTGGAAAAGCTGGTGTCTGACATGAAGGCCGGGCTGGTCACCATCGCTGCCGGTGATGAGTCCATCACCCTGCGTCCGTCGGTGCTGGTCAACGTGGATATGAAGGCGTCCCAGAAAAAGGACAAAGAGAAGTTCGCCCTGGAAATCTCCTGGAAAAAGCACAAGGAGATGGACGGCTTCACGGACATGGGCGAGTAGTTCTTTCTCCCTACGCACACCCCGACTCGGTTTACGGACCAGTCCCCCTGGAAAGGGGGTCCGGGGGGGATTATCCCCCCCGGCGGGAAAGTCCAGAAGGGGCAGCGCCCCTTTTAGCTCCCGCAGCGATACTTCATTAAGGCTGTGCCTCGAAAAAGCGGATGGCGTTGCGCAGTTCCCCGAAGCGGTAGATGTTGTAGTGGGCTTCGACGCCGTCCATGCGCTGCTGGCCCTGGCCGGTGGCGAAAAAGACGGTCCGCATACCGGCTTGACGCGCGCCGTAAATATCGCGGTACATGTCGTTGCCGACAAAGACCACTTCCTGTGGCGACAGATGCATACGCCGCAGGGTCAGGGCGAAAATGCGCGGATCAGGCTTGCGGTAGCCCAGGTCGCCCGAGACGACGATGGGGAAGAACAATTCTTCAATGCCGACCTGGCGCATTTCCGGCAAGGCCCAGGCGGTTTGGGCGTCGGACAGGGCGGCCAGACGGTAGTTGGGGCGCAGTTCGTCCAGGACTTGGCGCACTTCCGGGTAGAGTTCCAGGCGATTGAGCGAAATGCCGCGAAAAAGCTCGGCCAGAAAATGCGGCAACTGGGTCAGCTTGTTTTTGGGTATGCTCGCCCCGCTGCGCTCCAGACGGCTGACCACAAATTCCCGCCACACCGCCACGGCATCATACTCCGGAAACGCTTCCCCACTCGCCCGGCGCTGCTCTTTGAGGATCTGATAATAGCCCTCACGCACATCGCCGCGACTGGTGCGAATGCCGTAATACTTGAGCAGATGGCTGATGGAGCGGTAAATCTGTTCGTTGCCCTCGTCGGTGTTGATGTCAATGAGCGTACCATTGATGTCGCAGATGATTCCTCGAACAATCATAAAGCCCCCGTCAAAATACCCTTGGCTTCGTGGACAAGGCGTTTGCGATAGCCCTCTTCAAGCCAGGCGTTGCGGGCGATGCGCATAAGCGTCAGCCCCATATGAAACGGCAGCCGGGTGGACAGGGCGGCAAACGTGCGTTCGCGATCCGGGAAGTAGCCGGCGTATTCCCAGAGAAAATGCCCGATAAACGGCTCGGCCCGCGCACTGTCGCCGGTGATTTGCAGAAAACAGTGTTTGAGCTCCCCACACAACCGCCCCACGTCATAGACCCGGTCGTCGCGGTGCATGCGCTCCAGATCGATGGCGTAAACGTCCTGGCCGCGTCCGAACAAAAAATTGGACGGGGTGGCGTCGCCATGCACCGTGACCTGGACATCCTGCCACAAGGCCTCCCGGCCGGCATAGGCATGCCCCAGCTCCCGCAACCGCTCGGCGCGATGCGCGGAAACAACGTCGTGGCTGGCCAGATAGTCGACCACCCGGCCGAAGTAGCCTTGGGTTCTGGCGAAATCGACGTGTTCCGGACCGGCCGTCGCGTTGTGCAGGCGGGCAAAAAATCGGGCCAAACCGGAAAGCTTGCGGTAGAGCCGCTCACTGCGGCCATCGCGGGCAGCGGCGTCGATGACGCTGTCGAGCTGGTCGCCGGCAACGTATTCGATGACCAGCAGATCGCTCAGGGCGGCGTTGACGCCAAGGGGACGGGCCACATAATCCGGGGGAGCGTCCAGGCCCAGGCTGCGGGCGAATTCCAGGTTGCGGTATTCGTTTTCCGCAGTCTGGGGGGCGAAGCTGCCGTTTAAGCCCCTGGAGCGGGCGTAGAACTTTCCCACCACCCGGGCCTGGGTCCATTTGTCTTCGTAGAGATAGACGGCGCTGGCCGGAGCGACGCGGTAGACACGCCAGCGTGGTTCACGATCCGATGCCGCCAATTGCGGCAAAATGACGTCGCGCAGATACCCGTGCAGGGGATCGGAAACAGCGAGGTGGCCAAGATACTGATGCATGACGACACTTTTGAAGCCGACTGCGACAATTGTGTCGCGCGAAGCCGGGTTGACGATTCAGGCATAGTGTATAGCCAGCGTTGGACTTATGCAATTCTTTCCGACGCATGAGCCATGCGGCCTGTATCCGGGCTGGCACTCTGCCACCCTTGTCACGGACTCTTTTTTTGGACTCATTACTAAGAAATCATCCATGATTTCATGCTACGAGACTGAAATTTCCAGCCTGCGCCCCTCGTTTTCGCCATCGCCCTCCTCCCAACCCGCTTGTTTGGGAACAGATCGTGCATAGCTTAATGCAGACTGAGCCGGTAGGGATACTGAATCGTCCCGAAGGCTCAAAACAGCGGGTCTGCCGCAACGGGATACCGGTCGCCCGGGAGGATTGCACCATGAACAAGCACCTCACACTTTTCACGACGTCGCCGCCCATCAGCCTGACCTGGGATGAGGCTCCTGACGAACCAATAAAGGCCCCCAAGCCGATCTTTGACAACCCCTCGCTGGCCAGCACAGACCGCATGGTCTGCGCCCAGTGCGGCGATGACATAACCCGGTCGAGCCAGCGCATTGCCGTCAACGGCTCCCACCGGCACGCCGTGCCGACGGCCCATGGCATCGACCAGGAAATCGGGTGTTTTTCCCTGGCCCCCGGCTGCTTGTCCATGGGCCATTTCGCGCTGGATTTCGGCCAGCCGACCGAAGGCTTCTGGCAGATGGCCGTGTGCGCCGGCTGCGGCAACCATCTGGGCTGGCATCATCAGACGGACGACGCCTTTGGTTTCTATGGGCTGATCCTCGACCACCTGGCCGCCGCCCCTGACGACGCCAAGAAAGAAGCAGCCTAGTTGGTCTGATACGGCGTGACTCTCCCGCAGGCAGAATCCCCCCCGCCGCAGGCTCACCTGCGGCGGCCAGAGGATCAAGGCCAACCGCGACGGGTCCACCTTATCCCCCACGATGCAGGCATGGAGTCTGTCGAGACCTCGCCGCCGCCCGCCCAGTCTGTCCATCGAAACCTTAGCCCACGTTAAAGGCATGGAGTCTGGGCCGTTTGATCTGCCCGGGAGGCTGATTGTTGAGGCGGCAGACCGTGGTCAGCGGGCAGCTGTCTTCGGTACTGTCCTGGTGCGCATTGGTGTGGACGCTGCATATCGCCTTGTCGACATCGGCATAGAGATGCTCCAGCCCGATTTTTTCCAATAACCCACTGCGGCTCATGATCGCCATGACCAGATCATTGACGCCGGAGACGGAAATATCCACTCCTCTGCTGCGACATCTGTCGATAACCAGGGACAGCGCTTCCTCACCGGACGCATCCATATCGTTTATTCCCTTTGCCTCGAGGATGATATGCTTGAGGTTCTTTTTCGATTGCAGGCGGGAGGTTATGGAATCATCCAAAAAGCTTGCATTGGCGAAAAAGAGCGGCCCATTGAAACGGACAACATCAACATAGGGACAAAGCGCCAAGCCGTTGCGGGTGGCATCGCGCAGTTCGCCTTTCTCGGTTCGGGCCAGGGAACTGACCACAGGGCGCATATTGCGATAGAGAAAGACCCCGAGGGACAGGGTGACGCCGATCAGAATGCCCTTGTCGAGATGGGGCGCGAAGGCCAGGGTGGCCCCGAAGGTGATAATGGAGATGGCTCCGTCATACCAGGCAACTTTCCAGGAATGCACGAAACTTGACGGGTGGATGAGTCCGATGACGGCCATCATGATAACGGCCGCCAAGGTGCACTGGGGCAAATTGTAGAGCAGCGGCGTAAAAAAGAGCAAGGACACGACCACCATGGCGCTGGTGAACACGCTGGAAAAACCGGTCTGCGCCCCGGCTTGCAGGTTGACAGCCGAGCGGGAAAAGGAACCGGAGGTGGGATAGCTGTGGCTTACGGCACCGAAAATGTTGGCCAGCCCCTGGCCGATCAATTCCTGGTTCGGGTCAAGGCTCTGGCCGGTCTTGGCGGCGATGGCCTTGGCAATGGAAATGGCTTCCATAAATCCGAGCAGCGCGATGATGGCGGCATAGGGCAATACCCCCCCCATGATGGCCAGATCGATTTTCGGCACAGCAAGGCTCGGCAGGCCGGCCGGCACGACGCCAACCACGCTGCCACCGCCGATCATAGTCAGACGCGTCTGGTCCAGGCCCTTGTTCCCAACCTTTAAGCGCCAGGTGCGGCCGTCGGTTTTCGCTCCTGGTGCAACTTGGCCCTGCGCATAAAAGGCCAAGGCGCCATCAGGGCCGGGCACCCCTTTAAAAAGCATGCCCCGCAGCCGGGCCCGGGCCGCTTTGGCGGTGCTTTGGGCGATATCCATTTCCAGGGTGATCAGGTGCAGTTGGTTTTCGTCATCAACGGCGGTGAAGCGTTCGTCCTGGTCCTTGGCCTTGGCAATGGCCGTACTAAGGGCCGTGCGTGCGTTGGCCAGATTGGCCTGGGTGTCCATGGCCGCATTGTATTGGGCAATGTCTGCCATGGCCTGGGGATCGTTGAGGTTCTGGGCGTCCACCGTGGCATTGTGCTCAAACCCGGTGGCCCAGGCGAAAAGCGTGGTCAGGGCCACAGCGACAAGCACATTGGGAACCCGTGGCGCAAAGCGTTTGAGCAGGAACATGACGGCAAAGGCGAATCCTCCCAGGGCCAGGGTCGGCCAGTGGGTGTAGTGGAGGGCGGCCGAGAACACCTCGACGACGGTTTGGTAGTGGTGTTCGGCATTGTCCACCGACACCCCGAACATCTTCGAGAGCTGGCTGGTGGCAATGATGATGGCTGCCGCGTTGGTAAACCCGGACACCACCGGGTGCGAAAGGAAATTGACCACAAGGCCCAGGCGCAACAGGCCCAGGGAAAGCTGAAAAATACCGACGACCAGGGCCAGGAGCACGGCGTAGGCGATAAAACTGTCACTGCCGGCTGTTGCCAGCGGTTCGAGACTGGCGGCGGTCATCAGGGACACCACCGCCACCGGCCCCGTGGCCAACTGGCGGCTGGAGCCAAAGAGCGCGGCGATAAGCGGCGGCAGAAACGATGCATACAGACCGTAATGCGGTGGAAGGCCAGCCAGTTGCGCATAGGCCATACTCTGGGGAATCAGCACCAGGGCCACGGTTAAGCCGGCCATGAAATCTGCTTTCAGGCGCTCGGCCGAATAGTTAGGAAACCAACCAAGAAACGGAAGCACTTTCACTGCAAATGACAACATGATCCCTCTCTCAAAAGCACAGCATTGAGACCCGTATCGGTGCTGCTGCTGGAATCTGCCTTTGGTCGGCAGCCTGTCCGGCCGCTGCCAAGGTGCTTTCGCGCGACGCACCGCCAACCAAAGGACAAAGCAAGGTTTGAACCAAAGTTTTTAAACATTTAACACCATGTAATAATAACGAGTAAACCCCCGGCTCTGCCGGGGGACTCACAAAGTTTGACAGTTCCGGGAATCGGAAGCCTCCATCGCTTGAACCGCTCAAAGTTCAAACAGACGGAGGCTTCCTGTGAACGACT